>JAPPHY010000020.1 GCA_028877205.1 Chloroflexota bacterium
AATGGCTGTACCTCTACAATAACCAGTTGAGCGGGTCGATACCGGAGGAACTCGGTAGCCTCTCCAATCTGGAATGGCTGTACCTCTACAATAACCAGTTGAGCGGGTCGATACCGGAGGAACTCGGCAGCCTCTCCAACCTGGAGATCCTGTGGCTCGGGAACAACCAGTTGACAGGTCCGCTCCCTCAGAGCTTCACAAACCTGACGGCCCTTGAACAATTCCGCATTGCTGACAACGCTGGGCTTTGCGTGCCAACAGATACCACATTCCAGAACTGGCTACAAGGCATTCCGAGTAGAGACAACGGCTCCAACTGCTCGGCGTCGGCGCTCGGAGCTCCAACCATAGGCGCGGTCACTCCCGGAACGGGATCACTCGCCGTATCCTGGACGGCTCCTTCCAGCGACGGCGGTTCGGCGATCACCGCGTACGATCTGCGCCATATAGAGACCTCAGCCGACGAGGCGGTCGACTCCAACTGGACCGTGGTGGATGACGTGTGGACCACGGGCGGCGGGACGCTCCAGTACACCCTGACCGGTCTCACCGGTGGCACACAGTACGACATCCAGGTGCGGGCAGTAAACGCAGGGGGAGACGGGCCCTGGTCTGCGACCGCAACCGGAACGCCAACGGCGGCCAGCGCCGACCGCATCGCTTTTTCCTCCCACCGCGACGGAAACCGGGAGATATACGTGATGAACGCCGACGGCTCCGGCGTCACACGCCTCACCAACAACTCCGCTGAAGATGGCTCCCCCGCGTGGTCGCCCGACGGCAGGCGCATCGCGTTCTACTCCCTCCGCGACGGGAACTATGAGATATACGTGATGAACGCCGACGGCTCCGGCGTCACACGCCTCACCAACAACTCCGCTGATGATGTCACCCCCGCGTGGTCGCCCGACGGCAGGCGCATCGCGTTCACCTCCCTCCGTGACGGGAACTATGAGATATACGTGATGAACGCCGACGGCTCGGGCCAGTCGCGACTCACCAGCAACTCCGCTGCCGCTGTTTACCCCGCGTGGTCGCCCGACGGCAGGCGCATCGCGTTCTACTCCCTCCGCGACGGGAACTATGAGATATACGTGATGAACGCCGACGGCTCCAGCGTCACACGCCTCACCAACAACTCCGCAGGCGATTTCAATCCCGATTGGTCGCCCGACGGCAATCGCATCGCGTTCGACTCCAGCCGCGACGGGAACCGGGAGATATACGTGATGAACGCCGACGGCTCCGGCGTTACACGCCTCACCAACAACTCCGTTGTGGATTATGACCCCGCGTGGTCGCCTGCTGCAGATCTCACCGATCGCGAAATCCTTGTCGCCCTCTACAATGCCACCGACGGCGCCAACTGGACGGACAACACCAACTGGCTGAGCGACGAGCCGCTAGGAGATTGGCACGGCGTCACTACGGATGCGGATGGGCGAGTTACTGAACTAAGCCTCTCCAGGAACAGCCTGGCCGGCACAATCCCCTCGGAATTGGGCTCCCTGTCCAGTCTGACGAGTTTGTCGCTCGGTCGCAACAACCTCACGGGTGCAATCCCCGCTGAACTGGGTAATCTGTCTAACCTGGAAACCCTGTGGCTCGGCGACAACCAGTTGACTGGCGCCATTCCGGCCGAACTGGGCAGCCTGTCCATCCTGAATTACCTGGGTCTGGAGAGCAACGCCTTGACCGGCCCAGTACCAACCGAACTGGGCGACCTAACAATACTGACCTGGCTGGCGCTCAACAGCAACCAACTGACAGGAAGCCTCCCTCAGAGTTTCACAAACCTGACTCAGCTTCCTGATTTCGCATTCAGCGATAACGCAGGTCTTTGCGCGCCAACGGATGCAGGATTCCAGACGTGGCTGCAAGGCATAAGCAACAGCAATATGGTGATTGAAGTCGCTGTGCCCTTCGGTCCGAACTGTGCGGATCCCTCCACGGGCTCCACCGACTACGACGCGGATGACGACGGCCTGATAGAAGTGGGCAGTTTGGCGCAGTTGAACGCCATCCGCTGGGACCTGGACGGCGACGGCACGCCCGCTTCAGTCAACGCGTCAGACTACTCCTCGGCGTATCCCAACGCGGCTGCGGGCATGAACTGCCCATCCACAGGCTGCATCGGCTACGAGTTGACCGCCAACCTCGACTTTGACACCAACGGAAACGGCAGGGCCGACGCTGGTGATTCCTACTGGAACGATGGCGCGGGATGGGAGCCAATCACAGACAGCGCTAGGAGCGGGTACCAGGACGCCACATTCCACGCCACGTTCGAGGGGAACTCCCACGTGATCTCGGGCCTGTACATCAACCGCTCCGGTGGAAACGTTGGTCTCTTCGGGATAGTCTGGGGCGGGGAGATACGCAATCTCGGGCTCGAAGGTGTGGCCGTGAGCGGCGGCGGCTTCACCGGGGGGCTGGTTGGGATTGCATACAGCAGCCCCTCTTCCGTCATCAGCGCAAGCTATGTGACAGGTGCTGTGTCCGGGTCCGGCGTGGACTCGGTCGGTGGCCTGGTTGGTTTCAACCAGGCCACCATCACCGCGAGCTATGCCGCGGTCTCCGTGTCCGGCACCTTGAATGTCGGCGGGCTGGTCGGGACCAACCACAGCAGTACAGGCTCCATCAGCGCGAGCTACGCTACGGGCTCAGTCACCGGGCGCAGTCAAGTGGGTGGGATTGTCGGGAATAACCAGGGCGGCTCCATTACCGCGACCTATGCCACTGGTCCCGTGTCAGGTACGGGTTTGTTAATCGGCGGGCTGGTTGGTGATAACGACCGAGGGAATGTTTCTGCAAGCTACTGGGACACCCAGACATCCGGCCAGTCCACCAGCGCCGGCGGCGAGGGCAAGACCACCAGCGAGCTGCAGTCGCCCACGTCCAACACCGGCATCTACGCCACATGGGACATCAACGTATGGGACTTCGGCACATCCAGCCAGTACCCGGCGCTCAAGGGCTTGGCAATCGGCGTTGCCGAGCAGCGCCGGTCGCATCCGGCAGGGGCGCCGCCCACCGACTACGACACCGATGACGACGGCCTGATAGAAGTGGGCAGGTTGGCGCAATTGAACGCCATCCGCTGGGACCTGGACGGCAACGGCACGCCTACTTCGGCCAACGCATCGGACTACTACTCGGCATTCCCCAATGCGCCTGCGGGCATGGGCTGCCCGTCCACAGGCTGCACCGGCTACGAACTGACCGCCAACCTCGACTTCGACACCAACGGCAGCGGCGATGCTAATTCCGGCGACACCTACTGGAACGGCGGCTCGGGATGGGACCCGATTGTAGATGGCGCCAGGAGTGGACACCAAGACGCCACATTCCACGCCACGTTCGAAGGGAACTCCCACGTGATTTCGGGCCTGTACATAGACCGCTCCGGAAGAAACATTGGACTCTTCGGCAGTGTCTGGGGCGGAGAGATACGCAACCTTGGGCTCGAGGGCGTCGTCGTGAAAGGAGGCGCCTCCAACGTCGGAGGACTGGTTGGGAGCATAAGAGGCGGCAGCTCCCACGACTCCCTCATCAGCGGAAGCTATGTAACAGGCACCGTCACCGGCAGCACTGGGGTCGGCGGACTGGCTGGTTTCAGTTCAAACGAGGCCTCCATAAACGCGAGCTATGCCGCGGTTTCCGTGTCCGGCAACGTGAATGTCGGCGGGCTGGTCGGGACCAACCACAGCAGCGCTTCCATCAGCGCTAGCTACGCCATGGGCTCCGTCACCGGGGGCGCCGGGTATGGCGGCGGGTTGGTCGGAAGCAACCAGGGAGGCTCCATTACCGCAAGCTATGCAGCGAACTCTCTGTCCGGGCAATTCATGGGCGGACTGGTTGGCGATGACAGCGGAGGCACAGTCACCGCCAGCTACTGGGACACCGGGACATCCGGCCAGACCACCAGCGCTGGAGGCGAGGGCAAGACCACAAGCGAGTTGCAGTCGCCCACGTCCAACACGGGCATCTACGCCACTTGGGACAGCTACGTATGGGACTTCGGCACAACCAGCGAATATCCCAATCTCAAAGGGGTCGGCTCCTGACGGCGAGCCGTCGGCATCAAGACTAAGGAGGGAACCCCAGACTCGCTACTATCGAACGTTACGTTGTCGTGGGGTATAGGCCAATGTCTCGGGATTTTTTCGCACGGGGAGCAAGTATGTCAAAACTCATAGCAATAACTGCGCTGACGATGCTCATTGCCATGCTAACCGGCTGTTCAGGTGACACGGCACCTACAGCAACGCCTTTGCCGGCCGCGACGCCCACCACCGCGCCTTCGGCTACGCCAGAGGCTACGCCCACAACCGCGCCGACAGCAACCCCGGAGGCAACGCCGACAACCGCGGCGACAGCGACACCCACGACCGCGCCAACAGCGGCGCCAACGACGACACCGACAGTGACTGCCACCGCTGCGCCAACGCCTATGCCGGAAACCCTGTCCACGGCTACGCCTGCTCCCACCACGGACACATCGGGCCAGACCCAAGGCGGAGGCATTCTTGATCTCGACATAGGAACAGAAACCACGTGGCAGCCGGTGTTCGACACTTTCACCGCACGGGAGCAGAGCTGCATTCGCGACTCCATTGATTCCGACACGCTTGATGCCCTCTTAGCCGAATCCTTCCTGGAGGAAGACTCAACGTTAACCGAGGAGCAAGTCGTACAGTTATTCTCGTGTCTCGATGAAGAGACCGCCGGCGACCTGCTGATAGCGGCCATTGTCGCTGATGCAGAGGCTGCAGGGGCCAAGGTGGGGGAGGCGTCAATCACCTGCATGCAGGAACTGCTGCAGGATGTCGACCTCGCCGCGTTGTTCGCAGCCGAAGACAATAGTCCAGAGGCTGAGGAGTTTATCCTTCTGTTCTTCGGCCTCTATGCCTGTGTCGAGGACCCTTCCATGCCAGACGTGGGCGGACAGCCGGACACTTCCACAGACGACCACGGCAACGATGGCGATAGCGCGACAGCCGTAGCGGTGGGAGCGGCCGTCGGAGGCGCCATCGATTACCAGGGCGATCGGGACTTCTTCCGCTTCACCGCCCAGGCCGGCCAGCTTTACCAGATAGACGTCGCACTGGGTACGCTGGACGACTCCGATCTGGATCTACTGGACTCCGATGGCTGGGATCTGGCGTACAACGACGACTTTGGGAACTCCCGGGCGTCGCGCATCGTCTGGGAAGCCACGGAGTCGGGGGACTACTACGTTGGAGTGGGTGGCTGGGGCACCGGCTCCTACACACTGAGCGTCACCATACTCGACATCATGGACGACCACGGCAACAATACCGATGGCGCGACAGCCGTAGCAGTGGGAGCGACCACAGGAGGCGTCATCGATTACGAGGGGGACAGGGACTACTTCCGCTTCACCGCCCAAGCCGGTCAACTCTACCAGATAGACGTTGCACTGGGTACGCTGGAGGACTCTCAGGTGGATCTGCGGGACTCCAATGACTGGGAGCTGGCGTACAATGACGACTTCGGAGACTTCCGGGCGTCGCGCATCATCTGGGAAGCCCCTGAGTCTGGCGACTACTACGTGTTAGTGTCTGCCGACTGGGGTTCCAGCACCGGCAGCTACACCCTGAGCGTCTCCCTTTCTGCCATAGTCGATGACCACGGCAACAACGTTGGCGGCGCAACGGCTGTGTCTGTCGGAAGCGCCGTGCAGGGGAGTCTGGACTACGATGGCGACAGGGACTTCTTCGCGTTCGAGGCGCAGGCGGGCACGGTCTACCGGATAGACGTGACCCTCGGAACCCTGGACGACTCCGTGGTGGAGTTGCTGAACGCCGATGGCTGGAACCTGGAGTACAACGACGACTTCGGTGATTCCCCTGCCTCGCTCGTAGTCTGGGCGGCCCCGGAGTCCGGCGACTTCTACGTGGTAGTGTCTGCCGGATGGGGTTCCGCAAACAGGACTGGCACTTACACCCTGACCATCACAGTCCCGTAGGAGAAGCGCCACCGGCAGACTGGTTCTTGAATCTTCAGACACCAAGACCTGGAAAGGGGGCGATATGCCAAAGCAGTTCACTTCGGCAGAGTGGAAACTGATCAACAATCGACTTGAGGATGACCCGGAGCGGTACGGTCTCCCGCAGAGGGAGTACGGCTCGGTTCTAATGGGCTCCTTCAACATCCGCAAGCTGGGGTCGGCCAGAAGCCGGAACCTGGCTACGTGGGAGTTTCTGGCGGACGTCTGCCGTAGCTTCGACCTGCTCGCCGTCCAGGAGATCATGGACGATCTCTCCGGCCTGCGGCGGCTGATGTCCCTGCTGGGGCCGGAGTTCAGCATGGTGGTCTCCGACCAGACCGGCGTGTTCCCCGGCGAGCCAGGGGTGGGAGAGCGGATGGGTTTCATCTATCGCTGGAACACGGTGGAGCGGATGGAGGTGGCCAGCGACGTCACCTACGACCGCTCCAAGGTCATCGACTCCATCGCCAGCGACTATGACACGTTTACCAAGGTCATGACGCCCTACGCCAAAGGGTTGGCGGACTACGAGGCGGGAAGGCGCAGGAGGAAGCCCAGGCTCAATCTGCCTGTGTTCCTGAGCTTCATACGCCAGCCCTTCTGCGTGGCCTTTCGCGTCGCCGGTCACCCCGGCACTCGGCCCTACGAGATAATGGCGGTCAACGCCCACCTGTATTTCGGGAACTACATCTCCGACCGGCGGCAGGAGTTCAACGCGCTGGCCGACTGGCTCATGAGCCGTCTGAAGACGAACAGCCGGGCCTACTATCCAAACTTCATCCTCTTCGGCGACCTGAACCTGGACTACGACGACCCCGCCCGCGACAGGAAGCGGATCGAGGACCGCATCAAGTCGTTCAATAGCGAGTTGGAAGGCGCCAACGTCAACTTCCCGTTCCTGGACGTGCATCCGGGCCGGGACGACATCTTCCGCACGAATGCGCGGCTGACGGAGACCTTCGACCAGATCGGCCTGTTCAGTCGCGACCCGCGTCTCCCGTCCTATACCGAGAACGCCACGATGGGCGCCAATCCCTTGGGGCCGGACTACGGCGTGTTCGAGTTCGGAGACCTGTTCAGCGAGGCGCTATTGGGTCGTCCATACCGGGAGCTGTCGTCCGACGAACGGGCGGACCTGGTGCCAAGGTTCGAGCACAAGGTCAGTGACCACCTGCCCCTGTGGATTCGGATGCCGCTGCCGACAAACTGAGCGGGGCTCCGGTCATAAGGCATCATACAGGGTCGGCGGGGCGAGGGAGGACGAGAGTTGCCGCAATCAAAAAGACAAAGCAGTTAAGAGGTGGACATGTCGGGAAGATTCAAACTGCCAATGCTAGTGACGCTGGCCGCGTTAGTTGCAATTCTGGCCGCTCTTTCGGCGGCCTGTGGCGGTTGGAAGGAATTGTCCCTGGACGAGTACCTTGAGCGATTGGACTGTGAGTCGCTCGACGATACGTCCCAAGCGGAACCGGATACCTACGGCGAGTTTGCTGCCACCATTTCCGCGGTGATAGACAGGATGTCTCCTCTGGTCCCCCCGACCGAGGTCGCGGAATGGCACCGAACGCTCTTGGCCTCCATGGAAGACTTCAAGGCCAGCCTGGACGATTTCCCCAAGGACGATGAGATAGACCTTTTCGCATTGGCAGGTGTTCTTGAGTCCTTTGAGGAAACGGATGCGACTGTGGAAGAGTCGCTCAACCGTATGCCCGACGACGTCCGTCAGCAATTGGACGATGCCGGTTGCACATAGACGGATTCCGTATAACCAAGCTCCGGGATGGAGAGTGCGAGCGGAGACCCCGTGGGGTCCGCGAGGCCCGCACTTGGAGCAGTAGCGAGGTGTAGCAAATGGACAAGCTGGGAAGACTCAATCTGCTGGCCCTGCTGGCGCTGGCGGTCATCGTCGTGACGCTCGTCGCCTGTGGTGGCGACGCAACGCCCGCGGAAGATGCACCCACCGATGGAGAGGCCCAGGTCGGCTCCGATTCCTCTGAGACCGGTACGACGCCGAGTGGCGCTGAAAGGGGAACCTCCCCCGATGCGCAGCAGTCGTCCACCGGAGCAACTGCCGACGGATTCATCTCCGTCAGCGCTGGGGAGTTCCACACATGCGGAATAAGGAAGGACGGCACGATTGACTGCTGGGGCTCCGACGAGAGTCCCCTCACAGTCTTTGGCAACAGAGATTCTACGTTCCAATCCGTACCCCAAGCCGGGCTGTTCATCTCCGTCAGCGCGGGCAAGGGACACACCTGCGGGGTACGGAAGGACGGGACGGTCGCCTGCTGGGGGGCCTTCAAGGATGCTCCGTCAAGAGACGACCTCGTCTCTGTCAGCGCCGGGGGCTGGCACACGTGCGGACTGGTGAGGGACGGCACGGTCATCTGCTGGGGCGCCGGCGTAGACAGCGAAGGAAACTTCGTCGAATACCCTGCGCCGCCGGACGGGGAGTTCACTACCGTCAGCGCCGGAGGGCTGCACACATGCGGAGTAAGGACGGACGGGACTGTCGCCTGCTGGGGTGCCGGCGTGGATAGCAAAGGAAATTTCGTTGAGAATCCCACGCCGCCTCCGGATGGTGAGTTCACCTCCGTCAGCGCCGGGGACCTGCACACCTGCGGTGTGCAGACGGACGGGACCGTAGCCTGCTGGAGCTTGGACGAGGAGTTAGGAAAGGTCTTCGGCCAGGCGACGCCTCCGGACGGGAAATTCACTTCCGTGAGCGCCGGAGCGGCCCATACCTGCGGAGTGCGGACGGATGGGTCCGTCGCCTGCTGGGGCCTGAACGACGATGGACAGGGGAACGTCATCGGCCAGGCGCCGCCGCTGGACGGAGAGTTCACATCCGTCAGCGCCGGGGGTGCGCACTCCTGTGGCGTAAGGACTGACGGCTCCGTCGCCTGCTGGGGGTCCAACATCGGGAGAGACGGAGACGTTGTTGGCCAAGCCACACCGCCGGCGCCTTTTTCGATAACCGACCCCGACACGCTATGCAGCGCCATGAATCGGGGCGACCTTGAGAGTGTCAGGCGGCTCGTTGCCGCCGGGGCGGACGTAAATGCCGACATAGACTGCCCTAAACCCGATCCTGACTTCATCGGAACAGGTAGTGACTTCACTCTCCGCTATGCACTACATCGGGGCAATCCCGAAATGGTGCGGATTCTCGTGGACGCAGGCGCCGACGTCAACGACTGGCACTTCTACAGGGCGATCCGCCGGGGTGATCCTGAGACCGTGCGCATTCTTGTGGATGCGGGCGCGGACGTGAACGCAACGGACTCTCGGGACTATCCGCTTCTCTACCTGGCGGTCGAAAACGGCTACCTTGAGATCATGCGGATTCTCGTGGCCGCAGGAGCGAATGTGAATGCTGGAGTCTCCGATGGCTACTCCCCTGTTCTCTCCGAAGCGGTCCAGCGGGGATCGCCGGAGGCCGTCAGGATACTTGTTGCAGCCGGAGCCTACGTTGACACGACGGATTTTCACGGCAGGTCAATGCTGTCTCTGGCCAGGGACCGTGAAAACTCCGAGATTGAAACGATCCTTTTGAATGCCGGGGCCACGGGTAAGAGTGCTGGCACGCCAAGGGAAGAGACTGTGCCGGCGCCGGCGGAACCGGCAGTGGTGGAACCGGCAGTGGCACAGGCGACGGCGGAGCCTCAGCCATCTGGAGAGGGCACCGTCACAGCGGCCGTCACTTTGGTCAGTATAGGGCAGTTCACTTCGGTCAGCGCAGGACTATTCCACACCTGCGGGGTAAAGACCGACGGCTCCCTGGCCTGCTGGGGCCTCAACGAGGACAGATATGGCGATGTTATTGGTCAGGCCATGCCGCCGGAAGGAGAGTTCAACTCGGTCAGCGCCGGAGGGCTTCACACCTGCGGCATAAGGACCGACGGCTCCCTGGCCTGCTGGGGTTCCAATGAGGACTTCGATGGCAACGAGGTGGGCCAGGCCACGCCGCCGGGAGGAGAGTTCTCCTCTGTAAGCGCCGGAGCCCTTCACACCTGCGGGATAAAGACCGACGGCTCCCTGGCCTGCTGGGGTTCCAATGAGGACTTCGATGGAGCTGACGTTGGTCAGGCCCGGCCCCCGTCCGGCGAATTCGTCTCGGTCAGCGCCGGGGACGAACACACCTGTGGGGTAGGCCGAGACGGTCTCCTGGCCTGTTGGGGGAGTGACGCAAGGGGTAAGACCACGCCGCCCTCCGGGGAGTTTGTCTCGGTCAGCGCCGGTTGGGACCACGCCTGCGGTCTGAGAAGCAACGGCGCCGTCCAGTGTTGGGGCCACGACGGTGATGGCAGGGCCACGCCTCCGTCCGGGGAGTTCACCTCGGTCAGCGCCGGGCTGTTCCACACTTGCGGGCTGAGGCAGAACGGCTCTATCGAGTGCTGGGGCTCCAACGAAGGGCTTGGAGGGCAAGAGATTGGACAGGCCACGTCGCCGTCCGGAGAGTTCACCTCCGTCAGCGCCGGTGATTACCACAACTGTGGGGTTAGGAGCGATGGCTTCGTCGAATGCTGGGGCAGCGACCTCCATGGCCAGGCCACGCCGCCATGAGCAAAGTGATGCCCTTGAACGGGCCAAGCCGGACCGTGCCCCGGAAGTGCAAAGTGCCGATAGGGATGATGAGATTGCGAAGATCCAATCTGCTGGCCCTGCTGGCGCTGGCGGTCATTGTGGTGGCGCTTGTCGCCTGTGGGGATGATACGACGCCCACCGGCGGAGAGACCCAGGTCGGCTCCGACTCCTCGGAAACCGGGGCGACGCCGAGCGGCGACAAACCCGCTGAAGGGGAGACCGCCGCCGATGGGCAACGTTCATCCACCACCGAGACGTCGGCTGCGGCGGAAGAAGGGACCATCGCGTTCCGTTCAGACCGGGACGGGAAGTACAGAGTGTACGTAATGGATGCGGACGGTTCCGGCGCGAGGCGGTGGACAGATTACCCGGGGTACCACTGGTTCAAAGGACGGTCGCCGGATGGACGGCGCATCGCGTTCACTTCAGAACAGGACGGGAAAGTCGACGTGTCAGTGGTGAATGAGGACGGTTCCGACGAGACACTGCTGACCGATGACCCAGGGGAGGACTGGTTCGGGGGATGGTCGCCGGACGGACGGCGCATTGGGTTCGATTCGGACCGGGACGGGAACTGGGAATTATACGTGATGAACGCGGACGGCTCCGGCGTCACCCGGCTGACAGATGACCTCGGGGAGGACTCGTTTGGAGGATGGTCCCCGGACGGACAGCGTATTGCGTTCGATTCAGACCGGAGCGGGAACTTCGAAGTATACGTGATGAACGCGGACGGCTCCGGCGTAACGCGGCTGACGGATGACCCGGGGAAGGACTACTTCGGAGGATGGTCGCCGGACGGACGCCGCATTGCGTTCGATTCAGACCGAGACGGGAACTGGGAAGTATACGTGATGAACGCGGACGGCTCCGGCATCACGCGATTGACGGATGACCCGGGGAAGGACTACTTCGGAGGATGGTCGCCGGACGGACGCCACATTGCGTTCGATTCAGACCGAGACGGCAACTGGGAAGTATACGGGATGAACGCGGACGGTTCCGGCGTGACGCGGCTGACGGATGACCCTGGAAGGGATAGGTTCGCAGGATGGTTATCCATCTCTCTCGATGCGCAGGCTGCCGTTTCTCAAGACGCCATGACACCTGACGGGTTCAATTCCGCCAGCGCCGGGGCACAGGGCAGTTCACGCACGAGTGCGGAGGAGTACCGGGCAGTTTGTGGGCTGATGGACGCCCAGGCCAACGCAACTTTGGCTACAGAGGAGCTGAGCTTTGCGGAGACCGCGGCGGTCCTGGAGGATCTCATCAAGCAGAGTGAGTCCGTTGAAGTGCCGGAAGTGCTTGCCGACTGGATGGAAGTCCGGTTGACCTTTCTAAGAGACTTGAAAAGGGTGTCTGAGGATGGACCGGGAGAGGATGCCTCTGAGGATGAACTGAACGAATACGGTGAAAGCACCGTGCTTCCGATAACCATACGGTATGCCGAAGAGGAGTACAGAGTCTTCAGAGACATGAGCCGGGACACCATTACAGGCTTGTTCAAGGCCGGCTGCGTCGAGGAGGCAACGCTCAGGTGGATCTTCGATGAAGCGGAAATGGAGCAGCTGCGGCTGGGAGAGGCAACCGAATTCTCGTCCGTCAGCGCTGGTGAGATCCACACCTGCGGGGTGAAGACCGACGGCGCGGTCGAGTGCTGGGGCGACACTACCTTTGGACAGACCAAGCCTCCCGGCGGTGCGTACGTCTCCGTCAGCGCCGGGAGTTACCACGTCTGCGGGGTGAAGACCGACGGCGCGGTCGAGTGCTGGGGCGACACTACCTTTGGACAGACCAAGCCTCCCGGCGGTGCGTACGTCTCCGTCAGCGCCGGGAGTTACCACGTCTGCGGGGTGAAGACCGACGGCTCGGTCGCATGCTGGGGCATGAACGACGAGGGGCAAGCCACGCCGCCCGACGGCGCATTCGTCTCCGTGAGTGCCGGGCACAACCACGCCTGCGGGGTGAAAACCGACGGCTCGGTCGCATGCTGGGGCTCCAACGAAACTGGGACGGGGGAGGTCGCCGGACAGGCCACGCCGCCCGACGGCGAATTCGTCTCCGTTGGCTCCGGGACTAACTACTCTTGCGGACTGAGAACCGACGGCTCGGTCGAGTGCTGGGGAGTGAACCCCGATTACAGAACGCCCAGGGGTGTGCTCACCTCGCTCAGCGCCGGTTCTGCCCACACCTGCGGCCTGAAAGCCGACGGCTCGGTCGCGTGCGCGGGCTGGAACGATTATGGAGAAGCCACTCCGCCCCTGAACGGCGAGTTCGTCTCAGTGAGCGCCGGTGGGAACCACACCTGCGGGGTGAGAACCGGCGGAACTGTGGAGTGCTGGGGCTCGAACGATCTTTATGGTGGGGAAGTCGTCGGACAGGCCACTCCCCCCGGTGGCGCATTCGCTTCCGTCAGCGCCGGGGATGTACACACCTGCGGCGTGAGGACCGACGGCTCGGTCGAATGCTGGGGCGATGACCACAGCGGAAAGGCCACGCCGCTCGGAGAGTGGAATCTGTATGATCTCGCTCAGATATATGGGTGAAGTCTGACATGGTGTCATGATGAGGATAGTGAACCGAGCAACTTCCGAGACATAGTTGGAGAGTCTCCTCTGGCCCCCCCATCCACATCTGTAGGTGGAGCAAGGAACAGCACATGGACAAGGCAAGAAGGCTCAATCTGCCGACGCCGCTGGCGCTGGCGGTCATCGTGGCCGCGCTTGTCGCCTGTGGGAGCGATGCACCGTCTGAGAATGCTGCGCCCGCCAGTGGAGGGACCCAGGTCGGCTCCGGCTCCCCGGAGACCGGGACGTCGTCGAGCGACAGCGAAGCTGCCGAAGAGGAATCCGCTGACGAGACGCCCACGGCCACGCCCGTTGACAGGGCGCCTGCCGCAGGGGAACCCGCCGACGAAGCACCCGCCGTGACGCCCGTTGCCCAAGCGCAGGACAGTTCCCGAATGTCTCCCGGCGAGTACCTGGAAATCTGTGGGCTGGCAGAGAGGGCATTCGAGGAACCACTCGAAGACCCCTTTGACTTGGAGGAGATCGGGCTACGATTCGAGGATGTCATCGACCAGTTTGAATCCGTTCGTCCGCCGGAAGAGTTTGCCGACTGGCACCAAGCCATCGTGACCTATCTGAACGCTCTGGTGGAGGTGATAGACGACACTTCCGGACCCGGAGGGGACGCATCAGACGAGGAAGCCGAGGACTATGCCCTCCGGATAATGGGCCCGGTGGCGTTTCAGCACCTCCCCAGGATCTTCGAGATCATCGAGGGCATGGACCCTGACTACGTTGCACGCATGGTTGAGGCGGGATGCGTCGACGAGGAAGACATTGGCGCATCCTCCGTTGATGAAGAAAGCAGCGAACCTGCGCCGGAGGACGGTGACGGCGTTGCAGGAGCCGTGGCCGCCGACTTCGCCTCCGTCAGCGCCGGAGGGGGCCATACTTGTGGAGTGAGGACCGACGGCCGGGTGGAATGCTGGGGGCACGACGGCGTTGGACAGTCCACGCCACCGGACGGTGAGTTCATCTCGCTCAGCGCCGGAACGGCCCACACTTGCGGCGTGAGGACCGACGGAACGGTCGACTGCTGGGGCGTTGACGGGGAAGGCCAATCCAGCCCGCCAGACGACCTGTTCGCTTCAGTCAGCGCCGGGGGCTACCACACCTGCGGAGAGAGGACAGACGGCTCCGTCGAGTGCTGGGGCTATGACGAAGAAGGGCAGTCTACGCCGCTGGACGGCGAGTTCGTCTCCGTAAGCGCCGGAACGGGTCACACCTGCGGGCTAAGGACGGACGGAACGCTCGCTTGTTGGGGCGACGACAGCTTGGGACAAGCCACACCGCCGGACGGCGAGTTCGTCTCAGTGAGCGCCGGTGGCGTCCATTCCTGCGGTGTGAGGACCGACGGAACAGTCGATTGCTGGGGATTCGACAACCCGGTGCAGTTCACGCCCCTCGGCGGTTCCTTCGCTTCGATAAGCGCCGGCACGACGCATGCCTGCGCGGTGCTGGCCGGCGGCTCGGTCGGCTGCTGGGGCGCAGACACCGGCGCCACGGGCAAGATCGCGTCGCCCAGCGGCTCATTTGCCTCGGTGAGCGCCGGGGACTCCCACACATGCGGTGTGCGGCCCGACGGCTCGGTGGAATGCTGGGGGTCGGATGAGTACGGCCAAGCCACGCCGCCGGGAGCATCCTGACCTCAGCGGAGGAGCGTTCAAGTGATGTCGATAAAGGTGATAGCGATAGCGGCACTGCTGGGGGCCATGACAACGGTCGCCGCACCGGCATGTAGCGAAGTTGCCCAACCCACGCCGACGCCAACATCGAAAGAGGGAACGAACACAGCCGCTTCCATACGCCCCGCGCTGCCCAGCACGTCATATCCGACCCCAACCGTTCCGCCTTCGCCCGAACCCACGGCAACACGCGCACGCCTTCCGGAGCCTCCCACTCTCCACCACGCGATTCTGTTTGGCAACATCGACGCTGTTCAGACCTTCGTGGACGGCGGCGCCCCTGTCAACAGGAAATACATCTACAGCGACGGCGTGTTTCTCAACTCGACGAGTACACTCGCTACCCCTCTCTACTGGGCAATTGAAGGAGGCGTACCCGAGATAGTGCGCATCCTGGTGGACGCGGGCGCGGATGTCAACGCCACGTTCCGTAGTAGCGGAGGGCCGATCTTCGCTGAAAGCACGGAGTCCGGCAGTCTGCTTGACTACGCGGTTGAGGGCGGCAAAGTTGAAATCGTACAGACACTCCTGGATGCGGGCGCGAACTACGAAGCCGGTGCGGACCCTCTCCGCCTTGCGCGTGTATACCAGAAAGCTAACGAAATTGCCGCCTTCAATCAGGAGCTGCTAGATGCCGTGAGACAGGATCAAGACCCGGCGGTGATCCAGGCGCTGCTGGACGCAGGGACCGACATCCACGCCAAGGGCCGAGAAGGTAAGACGCCTCTGCACTACGCAGCGACGACCAGCACGAATCCCGCTGTGATCCAGACGCTGCTGGACGCAGGGGCCGACATCCACGCCAGGGACTCGTGGGGCGACACGCCTCTGTATAACGCGGCGGAGTACAGCAGGAGTCCGGCGGTGGTCCAAGCCCTGATTGACGCCGGGGCAGACATCCACGCCACGGACAGGAGGGGCGAGACCCCTCTGCACAGGGCTGCAAAGAGTCACCACGGAGGCCCTGCGGTGGTCCAGGCGCTGCTGGACGCCGGGGCCGACATCCACGCCACGGACAGGAGGGGCGAGACGCCTTTGCATTACGCGGCGCAAAACAACTTTAAACCGGCTGTGATCCAGACGCTGCTGGACGCCGGGGCTGACATCCACGCTAGGGACGCGCGGGGCGACACGCCTCTGCACGTGGCTGCACAGGGTCGCTACGAACACCTGGCGCTAATACAGGCGCTGCTGGAAGCAGGGGCCGACATCCACGCGAAGAACAAACGGAGCGAGACGCCTTTACACGTGGTTGCGGAAAATCGCTCCGCAAGCCAGGCGATGGTCCAGGCGCTGCTTGACGCCAGAGCTGACATCAGCGCCAGGAACATCGATGGCCAGACCCCTCTGGACGTAGCGACGGACAGAAGAAACCGTGATGCGATCAGGCTGCTTCAAGAAGCGGCAAATCCCTGAGGGAGCCTGCCACTCAGGGCACCGATCCCCACGTCTATTGGGTTATCCATGAAGAGAGCGCATATCGGCGTGTAGAAAGGCGAGATGCGATGACCATACTACGGGCGCTTTGCGGGCTGACCCTGGGACTGTTGGTGTTTGCTGGACTCCTGTACCTCCTCGTGGTTGTCAACATTGTCCAACGCCTTGATGACCCGGAACTCTACCGTGCCTCGTTCACGGAGACGGACGCCTACAACCGCATTTACGACGAAGTGCTCGTAGACGCGGCGGTTCAGGATCAGACCCTGGACCTGCTCGGAGGAGTGGGCCTGGAGACGCAAGAGGCCATCGAGGTGCTCAGGGACGTGATACCTCCTGCCTACCTTCAAGAACAGGTGGAAGCGAACATAGATAGGTTTACCGGATTCCTGTCCCATGACCTGGAGAGACTGAATCTTTACCTGGAACTGAAAGAGCCTTTGGACCGCGTTGAAGCGGTGGTTCTAGACAAGGCAGAGCAGGTCATCACTGAACTCGAAGTCGAAGAGCCTCCCACTGCAACTACAGAGTGCACAGAGGACAGCTTGCAGAGTCTGGCCGGCGATTTGGCCAACGAGTTTTCCGGCTTGTCCGCCGGTCAATTGCCGGAATCCGTGCCTTCGCTAGAGACTCTGGACCAGGACTGCCGTAGACAGGAGTTTGATAAATGGATTGACCAGGTGGCAAATAGTCCTCAGCTAGACTCTCAGACTGCTAGGATAATTGAAGATCAAAAAGATGACCTGCGGGAGTCTTTCATAGAAGGGGACACAAGAGCATTCCTGGAGAAAGCGGCCGCTCCTCTGGTCAGTCCAGTGATCGACGACTCATTGGAGGAGATACGCCAGGACTTGCAGTTGAGCGACCGGTTGGACCTGTTGGCGAAGCTGGCCGAAGGTTCCGACGACCTTACTCGCGAGGACATCGACGAACAGGCCGAGTTCCTTCGCGATACTGTGAGCACAGCCAGCGGAACAGGGCGGATGGTCGCTCTCCTGGTGATAATCGTGGGCAGCTTGTTGCTGGCGGCAGTATACATCCCGAATCCAAAAGGTATGCTCCGGTGGCCGGGGCTGACCCTGCTGATTGGAGGCGGGGTGTGCCTCGTGGTGGGCTTCGTGCTGAATTCCGTAATTCCCGGCCGGGTAGGCGACGCGGTGACCGATTTTTCGTCGGGTACTCCCACGGCCCTCATCGGTCTGGCAGGCGATCTTGTGGAGTCATTCGCCCGGCAGTTTACCGCCGGGTTCATTCCGGGAGCTGCGACCGTTCTGGTGGTCGGAGCGGTGCTGTTCGGAGCCTCCTTCTTCGCCGACCGGCTCTGGTCAATTGTGCGCGGTGCGCCGATCGACCGCGGAATGCCCTAAAACTCAAAAGGGCCGCATACATTCTAGGTTACGAAGGGAAACCACATCATGAAATCTCTCCGGCGATTGGGACTAGTTGTGTCCAAACTGCTCTGCTTGGTGGTCCTTACATCGCTGGTCGCGGTCCTGGCCTGCTCCAAGGAAGGCCCGGCTCCGAGTCCGCAGCCCACAGCGACGGCTGTGCAAGCGCCCACTGCCACCGGCATGCCGGACCCCTCGGCCACCGCCACCCGCCCGCCTCCGGTCGCTACACCCGTCCCCGTGTCCGATGGAGACAGGGCTGTGCTTGAGGCGCTCTACAACGCCACCGATGGTCCAAACTGGAGGAACAACGCTAACTGGCTGAGCGACGCGCCGTTAGATGCATGGCACGGTGTGCTTACTGACGATGGCCGCGTCATCGGGCTGCTATTGGACGACAACAAGTTGAGCGGCGAGTTTCCTCCGGACCTGGGTAAACTCGACAACCTGTGGTATCTGGAACTCTCGCTCAATCAGTTGAGCGGGTGCATACCCAGTGAATTGCGAGACGTGCCCTTTAGTGAACTCGGCGAGCTCGGTCTGCTCTTCTGCGACGACACAGGTACACAGGCTGCCGCGCCGACGCCGAAACTAACCAAACTCACCGACAACTCCTCAACGGAATGGGCTTCCGCATGGTCTCCCGACGGAAGCAGACTCGCGTTCTCCTCCAACCGCGACGGCGATCTTGAGGTATACGTGATGAACGCCGACGGTTCCGGCGTCATTCAACTCACCGACAACTCCGACCGTGACGGGGGTCCCGCATGGTCTCCCAACGGCATCAGGATCGCATTCGCCTCAGACCGTGACGGGGACTTTGAGATATACGTGATGAACGCCGACGGTTCCGGCGTCACCAAACTCACCGACAACTCCGCGTGGGACGCGGACCTCGCATGGTCTCCCGACGGAAGCATGGTCGCGTTCGCCTCAGACCGGGACGGGGACTTTGAGATATACGTGATGAACGCCGACGGTTCCGGCGTCACTCAGCTCACTGACAGCTCCGCATGGGAAGGGAGTCCCTCATGGTCTCCCGACGGAAGCAGGGTCGCGTTCGCCTCAGACCGTGACGGGGATTCCGCGATATACGTGATGGGCCGCGACGGCTCCGGCGTCACTCAGCTCACCGACAACTCCGACCGTGACGGGGCTCCCGCATGGTCGCCCGACGGAAGCAGGATCGCGTTCACCTCCTTCCGCAGTGGGTTTAGTGAGATATACACAATGAACCCTGACGGCTCCGGCGTCACCGAACTCAACGACGAGTTCGAGTGGGAAGAGAACCCCGCATGGTCGCCCGACGGAAGCAGACTCGCGTTCTCCTCCGAGCGAGACGGGGACTTTGAGATATACGTGATGGCCGTAGAGAACTAGGACTGGCTGGCATGGATTAATTCCTCCATACGAGACCCAGGGGTGCACCCTGACCTTCGACGACATTGAAACGGTACTGGCAGCTTACCGCACTGGGCAGTGCGATGCAGCCACCGCCAGCCGGATCCAATTGGCGACCCTGACCGATTCATTCGGTCCAGACCCCAGCGCGCATGTCATCCTGCCCGGCGATTTCCCGCAGCGTCTCAACAGGTTCAGAGAAGCGTCGGGGCTCCCTTGGCGGAGATTGCGCGCCGCATCGAGACCCATCCTCTCACCATCAGGTGCTGGAGAGGCGACGGGGTAAGGCCGACACTGCGGCCGCCTGGGAGAAGCCATCCCCTGAAACGCAAAAAAAGCCGCATACATGGGCGATGGGGGAAGGACGCCGCCTAGCGGCATCCTCCCCCCGTGTGTTGCGCTCTGGCGGCCCGGCCTAGAACAGCCTCAGCGTCTGCTGCTGCGTCTCGGCCTCCTGAGTCTCCGCATTTGCGTCCTGGGCCGCCCCCTGCTGACGCCGGTTGCGCCGCTTGGGTGGGGGAGCGGGCCGCTCGTAGGCGGGATGCTTGGGAGCCTCCTCCCACCTGGCCCTCGCCCTCTCGGTGACCCCCACGACCTCCTGCGCCAGCGCGGGCAGGTCATGGTCCTCGAAGGTCTCGATGTGCGGGTCCGACGAGGGCTGCTGCACCCCGATGACGGCCCTGCCTCCCTTGATGGAGACGACGACCTTCAGCTCGTCGGCTGCTTCCGTTTCGGCCTCGGCGTCGGACTTGTCCCCGTTGTCGGCAGCGACCTCAGCGTCCTGTTCCGCGTCGCCACTGGCGACCTGCTCGACGGCCTCGGCGGGCGCGTCGTCCGCCTTGTCCGCCGCGTCGCCGAAGATGCTCTCCTCGACGCTCACGGCGTCCGGGCGGGTTGCTTCCGTTCCGTTCTCGTCCGGCATGGTCTTCTCCTTTCCTTATATATATGGCTTCTCCGCTGGCCTGTGGGCCGGCCGCTAGGCCGCCGTCCGCGACTGCCTCTTGATCTCGCCGAGGGTCGTCGGCTCCCAGTAGAGGTCGCGCTCCACGCCGGGCACGCCCCCGAACACGGTGACCTCCGCCAGCTCGGTTAGGTCAAAGTAGCCAAGCTCCTCCTCGAACCCGTGGACGAGGCCGAAGCAGAGGCCGGTCTCCGCGTCCCACTCGGTGATGTACCAGGTCCAGTTGCTGTACGGGGAGAACAGTTTGGCCGGCGCGAGGACGCTGTCGTAGTCCTCGACGTTCTCGTTGGCGTAGAGGGCGGGGATGGTCTCACCGACCTCCTTCGTCATCAGATTGTGCCTGCGGAGCCCGCTGTTCGGGTCCTGCCAGGTCGTGGTGGTTACGTTCTTGTCAGACATTGTTTCTCCTCTCTTGTTCGCTCCAAGACTTCGATTGCGTGCGCCGATCACTCGACGTAGGTCCCCACCGTCCGCTCCACCGCCTCCGGGGTGACGTAGGTGGGCGTGACCGTGCCCAGGTCCATGTCAAGGTAGAGGGCCATGAAGGGGCAGGTGCCCGCCACCATTCGGCGGACCACCTGTAGCACCAGGGACGCCATCATCTGGTTGATGGTGGGGTCCTGGTCGGTGAGGTCGAGGGCCGCCGCGCAGTCCACGTCCGGCGGCCTCGTGGAGACTGCCCTCAGCAGGTCGGGCCGCTGGAGCGTGGGCGCCGGGGCCAGGTAGCAGGTCTCACCCTCGAAGGCGGGCTCCTCCCAGTCCACCCGGCCGGAGACGTTCCCCACGAGCACCTGTCCCCAGTTCGTGTCGTTGCCAGCGTCGATGAGCCACCGTCGCGGGTCTCCCGGCAGACACTCCGCCATGGCCCGCCGTGCGGCGGCGTTGTCGGCGCAGCCGATGATCAGGCTCTCGCCGTAGTCGATGAGGCCGGGGTAGACGGGCCCGTTTGGGCGTTCGTCATACTCGCGGAAGGGGTAGACGGAGTAGCCCACCGGTCGCCGGTAAGCTTTCGCCAGCCGGTCGGCCAGGGCCTTGCTCTTGAACTGCCCCACGTCCCCGGCGAAGAAGTTCTGGCGCAGCAGGTTGTGGGGCTCCACCCGGTCGTGGTCGACCAGGACGATCCTGGCTTCCCGCCCCTGGAAGAGACGGCAGAGGCCCTCGGCGACGAAGCCGCCCGTCCCGCCGCAGCCCACCACCGTTATCCAGGGGTTGTCCAGCAAGAACGCGTTATCAAGGCGGTAAGGCATTCGATCACCTCCTTTGCGATTTCATCGGTCGAGTCAGGCTCCTTGCCCATCAGCCGTAGGCCGGGGTGCGGACCGTCGAAGACCTGCGGCCAGTCCGCCGGGGCGAAGTGGCCGTAGACGCCGACCCGGAGCCTCAGCTCGGGTTCCGGGTCGTCGAGGCGTCCCACGACGCCGTAGATGCGGAAGCCCTGCTCGTCGCCGTCGTCGGTCTTCGAGAAGAAGGCGCGGGAGCTTCCGTGGGAGTGGAACTCGGCCACCACCCCTGGGGGCGGTGTGTACTTGAGGCGTGTCGCCGTCCCCTCCTGCTCGGGGACCACCAGCCGGTAGGCTCGCCCGTCCCACCGAACGGCGAAGAACCGCTCGGTGTGCGGGTCGTCGTGGAACCAGCGCAGCCCGACCTCGAAGAGCCGGGCCGGGATGGGGCCTTTGGCAAGCTCCACCTTCTCGGTGACGGAGGCCAACCCCCGTACCTCACAGGGAGCGGCGAGCACCCGCGCCGTCAGTTGGGCGCTCTCGGACTGGACGTAGAGTCCGTCCGCCCCGAGAACGTAGTCGTAGCCGATCCCCTGGACTCCGGCCAGCCCGTCTCGGTGATTGACGAGGTAGCCGACCGGCCCCTGACCAGCCTTAGCGGTAGGCAAGTCGCCTCCCCTCCGAGGCCGCCATCGCCTGGGCCACCGTGCACTGGGGAACAAGGTCCTTAACCGGGTAGTCAGTCTTTCCATCTATCTCCTCCCATAGCGCGTGCAGGTTGTCGGGGTGCTTCTTCGAGCGGTCTTTCGAGTCCCCGGTGCCCGAGAAGAATGACTGGAAGAAGGACTCCGGTATGAGTCCGACCTCCTCCGGGAACTTGTGGCTTCCGGGGCAGACCCGCCCGTCCCGGAAGACGTTGAAGGCGGGCATCTTGTAGAGCATCTGCTCAGGGTCCGCTGGCCGATCCTTCGCGGCGTAGACCCAGGGGGCGCGGGCCGGTGAGCAGATGAAGACTAGCCCTGGCATGGGGAGCCGGAGCCGTGCGGGTGGCTTGAACGCCTCCCGTTGTAGGGCAACCGGCCAGACCTGCGGCGGCCTCCAGAGGGCCGCCACCTGCCCGGTCTCGCCCTGGCCCCACCACAGGGTCTCCTGGGGCAGCAGCCCCGAGGAGAAGCCCAGGTGCTGGATGAACACGTTGGCGATCTCGTCCGATGAGACGGTCCTCACCCATGTGGAGTCGCCCTCGAAGCCCCGCAGCAGGAGCGTCTCGTGGTACACCTCCAGCTGGAGGTTCAGCCTGTCGCTGGGGATGTCAGCCGGTCCCGGCAGGGACCACTCGGTCCTTTCGGCGTCAGTCGTCATGGTCGTCGTCCTCTTTTCCTTGTTGTTGTTCAGGCACGAGAGGCAGGACGGCGTCTAGCATCTCGGCGAAGCGGGCCGGAAGGTCCTCCTCCAGCCACTCGGCCAGGTTGCAGACCGAGTCCATGAGTTCCCTGGCCTTCCGCCATTCCTCCGTCCCCTCCCTGATGAGGTCGTCGTCCCACGGGTCGGCGAAGCCGTCGTAGGAGCCGTCCTCGTAACAGGCGTCGAGGAAGAAGTTGCCGGTCTCGGCGAAGACCCAGGAGGCGGCCTTCGCCGCCCCCGCGAACCGGGTCTCCTTCACCACCTCGGTGAGGGTCTCGACCGGTATGCCGCCCTTGGGAATCCTCTCCAGGGTCTCCTTGGGGATGTGCTCGGAGGCCGACTCCAGCCAGGCCGTCCGTATCTCCTCGGACTCCCCGTAGAAGGAGTCCGGGGGCTTGACCAGCAGGAGCAGGGCCGAGAGGCCGTCCCGGTAGCCGTTCCACAGCTCGTGGACGCCCTCGTAACCGAAGCCCATCAGGTCGAAGGGGATGCCCCTTCTGAGCCACGTCCAGGACGGCTCGTCCCCATCCTCCATGAAGAACTCGAAGTAGGGGGCGTATAGGGGGAAGTGCCGCTCGGCGAAGAGCCGGGCGAACCGCTCCACCCTCGTGCGCACGTCCAGGGCCGAGAGCGCCTCCTCCGCCTCTTGGGGGAAGATGCGGCGCACAAGGCCCGTGAACCATGCGTAGTCGTCGGCGTATCCGACGATGGTGACCATCTCCCGCAGCGACGGCGGACGCCGCAGGAGCAGTTTGGCGAGCCCGCTGATCAGCGCCGGGGCCGCAGCTTCCATCGCATGGCCTCCAGCAGTCGTCCGGTGGTCGAGGCGTAGTCCTGCGCCTGGGTGCAGGCCGCCTCGATCTCCGCCTGGCGTGCGGCCGCGGCATCCAGATCGAGGGAGCCGTCGGGCCGTGTGAGCTCCGCCGTGAGCTCGATGATGCGCAGGTTTACCGGCGGCACGACCGCCAGCAGACCCGCGAAGGTCGGGGTGTCCATGGGATGCCCTCCTTACCGGGTGGAAGCCCCCTGGTGCCCACCCTGCGCTGGAACTCGTAGATGGTGTCCTCGCCCCTGGTCGTCTCCTTGACCGAGGCGTTGGCGATCTCGCCGTAGAAGTCGGCGAGGGTCGCCTTCACCTGGTCGACGGTCATCTCGGGGTCGGGGTCCGGGAACTCGCGGTCGTCGTATACGAAGATGCGTGCCATTGGGTCTTTCTCCTTTCGGTGTTGCTGACGGGTGCCTTGACGTGCGGGGAGGCCGCCGCTTCGTCTGCGACGGCCTCCCCGTGACTTCGGCGGTCTAGCGTCCGGTGCCGACCGTCTCCTTCTCCCGTTCCTGCTCCAGCGCCCACTCGAACATCGAGAGGCTTGCGGGCTTGGGCTTGCCGTTGCTGCGCTTCGGCTTGACCGGCTCCTCCGCGAGAAACTCGGCCCAGGAGAACAGCGACTGCTGAGGCTCCGTGGGCTCGTCGTCGTGATGGCCGTTGGCCCCGTTGCTGTTGACCGGGGTCGGCTCGACCTCCGGCCCGATGCCGAACAGGTCGTCGTGGCCGTTGGCGTGGTGGCTGTTACCGTTGACCTCGACAGCTTCCGGCTCGACCTCGACGGCCTTCCAGCCGTCGTCCACCAGGTACTCCTCGGCCTGTGCCTCGGCGTCCCTGGCTTGGGCGAACGCCGCCTCCATCGCCGCGTCGTCGGCGGCCTCCTCGTGGCCGCTGACGATCTTGCGGGCCAGGGCCATCATCACGTCGTCGCCATCGTCCCCGTAGGCGGCCAGCCCTTCTTCGGGCAGCTCCCCTTCCACCGCCAGCGAGCTTTGCAGCTTCTTCGCCACCAGCTTCAGGGCGTCGGCCTGCAGCGTGTTCCGGTAGGACATGAACACCACCTTGACCGGTCGTGTCTGCCCGATGCGCCACGAGCGGCGGGAGGCCTGCCGCATGACGTAAGTGCTGTAATCCTTCTTCGTCTGCCAATCGACACGAAAGCGGACACAAAAAAATACGGTTCTCATGGACAGCCGATTTGGAAGCAGCCGAGGATCGATAGAAGGTAGGGTAGCCTTACAGACCTCTCCGGCCCGACGAGGTAAGCTTTGGAGGCGAGGCTAGGCCATGTTCCTATGTTCGGCAGCTTACTGACCCTGTAACAATGTCAAGCATTGACTGAATAGCCATACACTGCTATGTTACTCGCATGGCATGTGTTGCAGACCTCGCCCATGTACACCAGGGCCTCGCCCAAGCTGGACGCGGGGCCGGATCGCAACGCGGCGACTGGATGCTCCGCATCGTCGAGAGCGGCGACCTGCGTGACGACGGTTGGCTGGAATCACACGGTCTTCGGGAAGTGGGAGTCGTGCGCACCCTGCGCACCGAGCGCCACCTGCTGAGACCCTTCGACATGCTGGTGACGGCCCGCGCAGGGTCGCTTCAGACCGCGCTTGTGCCACCCGGCGTGTCGCGTACGGTTGCGGGTGTAACCTTGCTGGTGGTGCGGCCCAAGAGACCCGAATCCGGCTTGGGACACTGGCTCTGGTACTTCCTCACTTCCTCCCAGGGCCGAGCGCAACTCGCCAGACGGCTGGTGGTCAGCGCCACGGTGACGACCCTATCCGCGCGGAGTCTGGGGGAGGTCGAGATTCCCTTGCCGTCAGGTCGAGAGCTCGACGCGGTGGCCCGGCTCGTGGAGGCGTCCGAGGATGCATACGTTGCGGCGGTCGAGGCCGCCCGCCTGCGCCGCGAGACGCTTAGGGACTCCGTAGTCCATGACATAGGCCGCAGGGCCGCATCTCCATCAATAGGAGGGATTCCAGTTGCCGCTCACTAAACAGGAGCTTGAGTCCAAGCTGTGGCAGGCCGCCGACATTCTGCGCGGGCAGATCGACGCCGCCGACTATAAGAACTACATCTTCTCCATCCTCTTCCTCAAGCGACTCTCCGACCGCTTTGACGAGGAGGTTGAGAGCGCGGTGGAGTCGGGCGTTGCCCGTGAGGTTGCGCTCACTGACCAGGACGAGCATGAGTTCTTCGTCCCGGATTCCGCCCGCTGGTCCGCCCTCACAGGAGCTACCATGAGCCTGGGCGAGGCGCTCAACGTGGCCAGCCATGCCATTGAAGAGGCCAATCCCAGGCTGGACGGTGTGCTGGCTCCAAACAACTGGAACGACGAGTCGAAGCTGGGCAGCCCGGCCAACCGGGAGCGCATCATCCGCAGCCTGCTGAACCACTTCGGCGACCTGGACCTGAGCTACGAGAACCTGCGCAGAGACACGGCAGGCGGGGGAGACGTGCTGGGCGACGCCTACGAGTACCTCATCAACAGGTTCGCCGACGACGCCGGCAAGAAGGGCGGCGAGTTCTACACGCCCCGCTCGGTGGTGCGGCTCATCATCGAGCTGCTTCGGCCCCGGGAGGGAATGCGCATCTGCGACCCTACGGCGGGCTCTGGAGGTATGCTCATCTACGCGGCGCAGTACGTGCGGGAACAGGGCGGAGACTATCGGAATCTCGCGCTCCACGGCCAGGAGCGGAACCTGGGGACGCTGGCCATAGGCAAGCTGAATCTGCTCCTCCACGGCCTACGCGCCGGTCGATTGGAGGCTGGTGACGTGATAGCGGAGCCGGGTCTTGTGGACCAGTCAGGACGGCTACTGTCCTACGACCGGGTCATCGCCAATCCTCCCTTCAGCCTCAAGAACTGGGGGCATGACTTCGCTCCCACCGATCCGCACCACCGCTTCGACCGCTACGGAGCAACTCCGCCCAGGACCAGGGGCGACCTCGCCTTCCTGCTGCACATGCTGGGAGTGACCAACTCCCAGGGCATGGTGGGCGTGGTCATGCCCCACGGAATCCTGTTCCGTGGCGGAGCGGAGGGAAAGATACGGCGGGGCATCGTTGAGGCCGACCTGTTCGAGGCGGTGATCGGCCTGGCCCCCAATCTCTTCTTCGGGGCCAGCATCCCCGTCGCCATCTGCGTGCTGAACAAGGCCAAGCCTGTAGAGAGGCGGGGGAAGGTGCTGTTCGTGGACGCGGCCCAGGAGGGCTACTTCCGTCCCGGCAAGGCCCAGAACTTCATCGACCCGGAGCACATAGGCAGGATCGTCGAGGCGTACAGAGACTTCGAGGACGCGGAGCGGTTCGCCCATGTCGCGGAGATTGAGGAGATACAGGGGAACGACTTCAACCTGAACATCAGCCGCTACGTGGATACCACGGAGCCGGTGGAGGTCATGCCGATAGAGGAGGCACTGGCAAAGCTGCGAGAGGCGGAGCGGCGGCGGGATGAGGCGGTGGCCAGGATGGACGAATTGCTGGCGGAGATAGGCTATGCCAGGTAGGAGGCTAACTGGGCCATGCCGGTCATACTGAGGGCGGGGCCATATCGGTTCTTCTTCTACGCGAGCGACCGGGGAGAGCCTCCCCACATTCACGTAGAACGCGATGACCGCATCGCCAAGTTTTGGCTGGAGCCGGTCAGGCTTCAACAGACAGGTGGATTGAGGCGGCATGAGATACGCCGCATTGAGAGGATAGTCGAGGAGAATCAGACTTCGTTTCTGGAGGCTTGGAATGAACGTTTCAACGCTTAAGGTGAGTGTTCCGGAGGCCATGACGGTTGAGGTGACCGACGACACCTTGACCGCAGAGCTCTCCGACGGGCGAACCGTGTCGGTGCCGCTGTCCTGGTATCCGAGGCTCATTCATGCCACGCCGGAGGAACGTCAGAACTGGCGGCTGATCGGCGCTGGCGAGGGCATCCACTGGCCCGCCCTGGATGAGGACATCAGCGTCGAGATGCTGCTGGGAGGCTGGCCTTCGGGAGAAAGCCAGAATTCCTTCAAACGCTGGCTGGAAGCGAAGCGGGCAGGACTTCCGGTGACCATCCACGAGATACGCCCGCCCACGAACGAAGGTAACTGAAGAGACCGATGGGGCGCTCAGGCGACAATGGGGCTGTACCAGACGGCTGGCGCATGGTGCGGTTGGGGGACCTGGTAACGCTGAGCCAGGGTGGGACTCCTCGCAAGAATGAGCCTGCCTATTGGGGAGGCCATGTGCCATTTGTCACGGGTGCGGACTTGACCGACTTCCGAGTGTCTCGGGACCACGCCCGTTCTTTCCTCACTCCCAAGGGTCTCAGGTCGGGCACTACTGTTGTTTGTAAACCAGGAGATTTGCTCTTGGCTACAAGAACGAGGGTAGGGCTCGCTGGCATAGCCACTGATGTCATGGGAGCAAGCCAAGACATCACTCGACTGGTTGCCAACGGTAGAGTCCGCTCGGACTACCTTTGCAGAGCATTGATGAAGACGGCGCACTCTTTGCAGAAGATGTCCCGTGGCACAACCATCCAAGGCATAACCAGAGGCGATGTTGAGGCCCTTCCCATCCTGCTCCCCCCACTACCCGAACAGCGGGCCATCGCCGCCGTGCTGGACGGCATCGATGAAGCAATCGAGAGAACCGATGCGGTCATCGCAGCCACCGAGCGGCTGCGCGACTCCCTGCTCCACGACCTCCTCACTCGCGGCGTCCCCGGATGGCACACGGAGTGGAAGGAAGCGCCGGGTATCGGGACTATACCGACGGACTGGGCGGTGGTGCGGCTGGGGGATGTGTGCAGCCCTCCACAGTATGGAGCCGCAGCAGCGGCACGCGACCATGACCCTTCCTTGCCGCGTTACGTGCGTATAACAGACTTGACGGATGATGGCCATTTGCGACCAGACGACGCTCGTTCAGCGGCCCCACGTGAGGTCACGGGTTTCGAACTTCTGCCTGGCGATCTGCTGTTCGCGCGCAGCGGTGCGACAGTCGGCAAGACATACATGTACCAAGCTGAGGATGGCCCTTGCGTCTTCGCCGGTTATCTTATTCGATTCCAATCCCATCGTGAACAAGCTGATCCTCGGTTCCTCTCATTGTGGACCCACAGTCTGGCATACTGGAAATGGGTTGCCTCCATGTTCAGAGCCGGTGCTCAGCCCAACATTAATGCAGCTGAATATGCTTCGATGCCGATCCCTCGTCCTCCTTTGCATGAACAGCGCACAATCGCTGAGACGCTCCGTGCATTGGACAAGTCCATCGAGGCTGGAAAACGGCAATGTGAACTGCTAGCGGCGTCGAAGACATCAGCGGCCGACGCGCTGCTGACGGGACAGGTTCGGTTACCTTAGGAGCAATTCTATGCCCGACAAAGACGAAAACCAGTTTGCTGCCATTGACTTGCCGGTAGCTCTCTACTTGAACCAACGTTTGACTTTTGATGTGCTTGCAGCACTGAAAGGTGGCTTCTCACGCCTGGAGACCGTACAAACTACGTCGTCCGGTGGAACAACCACAGAAGTGTCAGGAGGCGCTCAGCTTGGCATCAGCAATATCTTTGCTCTTCTGCGCGTACAGTTCGGCGGGCGTGGGTCTCGACAAGCAGAACAGTTACACACTGACAGCACTACATCAGAGATTATCCACACCCCGGCATCTTTGTTTGCGAGCGCTCGAAGGGACCTGTATGAGCGTGGATTAGTCAAAGAGGTATCAAGTTCGGGCGAACTTGATGCGATTCAGCCTGGCGATTTTGTGGAGTTCAGGGCCGCCTTGCGAAGAAATCCATTTGTTGAGTTTCTGTCCGCATTCACTGAGATAGTGCCACTCATGGAAGTATTCGGAGAACAGGTGGAGACAAAGAGCAGCGGCCGTCAGCGCAAACAAGGCAGGAGCGCGAACTCCGAAATGCTAAAGCAGGTCAAGGCACTGCTAACCTTGGTGACCGCTAAGGGGTCCCAAGACCTGATTGCAGAAGTCGGCTCTGTTCGTTTTGTTCTGACCACTGAACAGGACTACTTTATTGATCCCACCATGAATGACGTCATAGACGGAACCTTCCACGTCTTCGGCAAAGTGAGCCGGGTGATCGCCAACGACAGTGAAGGAACCATTAGCCTGATGAGGAAGACAGCACTTGGTAGATTTGGGACAGTAGTCAACCAGCTCGGCACAGCAATGACTGCTGTCGAAGGGCTCGGATTCGAAGGCTCTCTAGAAACTGAAATCAACGGACCTGCCATCCAGGTCATACCGATCTCTATCTTTTCGTAAACTGTCATGACCACGCCTTCCAAGCTCAACGAATTCAACCACGCCGAAGCCCCAGCCGGACGTTTGCTGGAGAGGCTGGGCTGGGCCTACGTGCCGCGCGAGGAGCTGGCGGCAGAGCGAGGCGGCGAGCGGGAGGTGCTCCTGAAGGGACGGTTGCGGTCGGCGCTGCTGCGCCTCAACGAGTGGATGACCGAGGCCCAGTCCGACCGGGTCATCTTCGACCTGGAGCACATCGACGCCACCGGCATGGGCCGCAACCAGGCGGTACACGAGTACCTGACCTATGGCAGACCCTTGACCGTTGACGGGCCGCAGGGAAGGGACTCGCGCACCGTCCGCTTCTTCGACTTCGACCATCCTGAAGGCGGACTCAACGAGTACGTCGTCACCACGCAGTTCCGCGTCCGCCGGGCCAACGAGAGAGGCGGCGCAGAGGACGACGAGCGCATGGTCATTCCCGACATCGTGCTGTTCGTCAACGGCATCCCCCTGGTGGTGATGGAGGCCAAGTCGCCTTCCCTGATGGACGTATGGAAGACCAATGCGGTGCGTCAGTTGCGACGTTACCAGGAGGCAGGACCGGAGTGGCGCGGGAGCGGCGCTCCTGAGCTCTTCCACTACAACCTGCTGTGTGTCGCACACTGCGGGGCGGCTGCCGCGTACGCCTCCATCGGCGCGCCGGAGAACGCCTACTTCGAGTGGAAGTGGCTTGGGAGCCACTCCGAGGACGACGTGAGACAGAGGTACGGGGTCGAACCCCAGGGGCAGGCGCAGCTCATCGCCGGCCTGCTGCCTCCCGCAACCCTGCTGGACATCCTCCGCGACTATGTGGTCTATGAGCCGGAGCGGGGACGTGTGGTTAAGAAGCTGCCACGCTACCAGCAGTACCGCACGGTTCGCGCTGGCTTGGAGCGATTGCTCACCGGCCTGAAGCCGGAGGAACGGGGCGGCGTAGTCTGGCACACGCAAGGTTCGGGCAAGTCGCTGACCATGCTGTGGCTGGCAACGAAGCTGCGCCGGGAGCCCCGTCTGGGCAATCCCACAATTGTCGTGGTGACGGACCGTACGCAACTGGACCGGCAGATCACCGGCACCTTCGAGCGTTGCGGCTTCCCCGCGCCGGAGCGGGCGGCCACCAGCCGAGACCTGCGCCGCCTGCTCACCACGGGCGCAGGGCGCACGATCATGACGACCATCCAGAAGTTCGAGGAGGCGCTGACGACGCCGGAGGGCGAGCTTGACGTGCTCAACGCCTCGGAGAACGTCATCGTCATGGTGGACGAGGCGCACCGCACGCAGTACGGCATCCTCGGGGGACGGCTCTCCAAGGCGCTGCCCAACGCGGCGCTCATCGGGTTCACCGGAACGCCCATAGAGAAGGGCTTCAAGCGCAACACCATAGGGCGCTTTGGCTCGCTTATCGACACCTACACCATCCCCCAATCGGTGGCCGACGGCGCGACGGTGCCCATTTTCTACGAAGCGCGCCTGCCTGAGCTTGCCATCGAGGGGCCGGAGACCCTGGACAAGCTATACGATGCCATGTTCGGCGACGAGCCGCCCGCTGTCCAAGCGCAGATTCGCCGACGCTACGCCAACAAAGAGACGGTGGCTGAGGCGGAGCGACGCATCGAGATGATCGCCCTGGACATCGCCGAGCATTTCAAGGCGAAGGTTCGCCCCAACGGGTTCAAGGCCCAGGTGGTTGCGCCCAGCCGGGTCGCGGCCCTCCGCTATGCCAGCCGGCTGAGGGACTTCGGCCTTAGCGCCTATCCCATCATCACCACAGCCCCCAACGACGGCCCGGAGTTCAAGGCGGCACGCGAACTCGACCAGGGGCAGGTCGAAAGCGCCTTCGTCGATCCGGAGGGCGAGCCGGAGGTGCTGGTCGTGGTGGACATGCTGCTGACCGGGTTCGACGCGCCCGTGGAGCAGGTGCTCTACCTGGATAGAGCGCTGCGGGAGCATGCCCTGCTTCAGGCCGTTGCGAGGGTCAACCGCCGGTTCTCGCATAGAAAGGACGGGGCGGAAACCGAGAAGACCCACGGCTTGGTCGTGGACTACCACGGCGTATCGCGGGACCTCGAAGACGTTCTTTCAACATTCGACTGGTCGGATGTGCATGACACGATGCAGGAGCTGGACGAGGACCCGGCGTCGGTTGTCGAGGCGGCGGCCGTCCAGGCCGAGTCGCACTTCAAGGGCCGGAACCTGAACGACACCTGGGCGTGCGTCAGCGTCTTCGCGCCCGACGCCAGCACCGAGGGCAACTTCAAGGCCGACCTTTTCGAGCGGTTCAACGCCGACTATAGCCGGTTCTCCCGCCTTATGGACCGCTTCCTGCCAGACCCGCGCGCGCTGGACTACACGGACCGGCTGGCGCGGCTCACGGAGATACGCGCCTACGTGCGCGCCCAATTCCTTCGCGAGGACGCCGACATCGACTGGACGGAGATTGGGGCCAAGGTGAAGAAGCTGGTGGACGAGCGCATCAGCGCCCAGGTGCGGGAGATGATGCGACCGGTGTCCATACTTGACCAGGACTTCGACCAGAAGATCGCCGCCCTGCCCCACGACGAAGCGCGGGCGTCCATCATGGAGCACGCCATCCGCTCCCAGATCCACGAGAGTCTGGGAGACAATCCCGCATTCTACGAGCGCTTGTCCGAACAGCTGGCCCGCATCATCGACGATCTGCGCAACAGGGTGATAGACGCTGCCGAGGCGTGCCGGCGCTACGCGGAGGTGCGGGGACGAATGCGAAGCGAGGCCGACATCGCAGCGGAGTTCGGTCTCTCACCCACCTCCTTCGCCATCTACGCGCTGCTGGAAAGACGCCCGGAGAATGGAGAGGTTCCTCCCCGGCACATCGCAGAGGAGCAGGGCGTTTACCACGTTCAGATAGATGAGGAGGCCAGGAACGTTGCCCTGAGGATCGAGTCGGTCGTCGCCCAGCGCAGCAGGGTCGTGGATTGGCATGTGAACGAGGATGTCAGGCGGCTGATGCGCCGGGACATCAAGCGCGAACTCAGACCCAAGGGCGACTACGCGGAAGACCAGCTGGAGGAGTTGGCCAGCCGGATAGTCGAGCTTGCCAGCCGCCGGAGCGGGCAGTGACCGAGGGGGGCCGTGTACGCTTCGGGGATACCAGCATCGACTACAAGGTGCGACGCAGCAGTCGGCGCAGGAAGACCGTCCAGATCACGGTGGATGGCGGCGGGGTGCAGGTCGTCGCGCCGACGACCACGCCCGTCAACGAGTTGCGCGCCATTGTGCGGAAGCGGGCTGGCTGGATACTGAGTCACGCCTCGGACCGGATGCTGGAAACCGCCCCCAAGCGCTTCGTGAGCGGGGAGACGCTGCCCTATCTGGGCCGCAACGTCCGCATGGTTGTGGAGGACGCAGACGTGCGCAAGGCGGAAGTCCGCTTCGATCACTGGAGGTTCCGGGTCGCCGCCCCGCAAGGATTGAGCGGCGATGAACGCTACGAGTCGATCCGCCGAGCAGTAGTGCGCTGGTACCGCTCGCGCGCCCAAGAGAGACTTGAAGAGGTCGTCGAACGGTGGACGCCGCGGCTTGGACATGGAGATAGGATTCGTGTGCTGGTGCGCGACCAGCGTCAGCGTTGGGGAAGTTGCGCGCCCGACGGGACGCTGCGCTTCAACTGGCGCGCCATGATGGTGAAACCGGCGCTGATGGAATACGTCGTCGTCCACGAATTGGCGCACCTGACCCACCGGGACCACTCACCGGAGTTCTGGACACTCATTGCTTCGGTGATGCCGGACGCGCAGCGGCGTCGCCAGCATCTTCGGGAGAGCGGAAAGTCGCTGCCCCTGTGATGGCTGCACGGACAAATGAGCGGGACTCCGACTGTGAGCCAAGCCTCGCCCGCCGTTCAGCCCGCCTCAGGGCCGCAGAAGAATATCGCTGTACCCTCTCAGATAGATGTGGGACAGATTGAGGCTATCCTGGCGCTGGTCTAAGGAGAGTACAAGGGGCTACCGAAGCTAGAGACGAGCGGATGTTGAACCGGCAGGTGATGCCGCTTTTCGGGAGACTGCTTATTGCCGCAGCCAACTGGCGCCAATTGTCTCTCAGTACACGTCTGATACGAGCGTAGACATTTCGGCAACGCCAAAAAGCGACATATATGTGCCCGGTAGAGAGGGAGACCATCAACTTCCGATGGCCTCCCTCTCTTTGCGCTTAAGCGGTCGTAGGCTCCGGCCGCATCAACAGGGCGGAGCAGCTCGGCGCCACCACGTGGTCCACCGACACCTTGCCCCTGCCGTCGTACCCGGCGCGGAAGGCGTACTCCACCTTCGCGCCCCAGGGCACCCGGCCGCCGACGCGCACCGCGCCGCCCCTGGCAGTGCCGTCCCGGCCACGGGCGCCGTGCACCACCATCCCGCTGCGCTCACCCTTCTTCCAGCCCAGGACCTTCATGGCAACGGGCATCACCCGCTGCGGGTCTTGGCTGCGCCGGAACAGCGCCCCGTGCAGCTTTCTGATGACCACGGCGGACGGGCTGCGCTGGCCGTTCATGATCTGGGAGAGGTGACCGGAGCTGATGCCCGCCCGCCTCGCGACCTCGTTCTGGCTGACGTTTAGCGCGTCCATCTGCTCCCAGATGAACTGGCGGTCGATGTCGGGGCACTGGGCGGAAGCGACCTTCGCACGCCCTCCAAGCACAGCCTCGACCCGAGCCTGAAGCTTCACGCCCATGCTCCTGTGCCCGCGTGACACCTGGGACAGGTACCCGGCGGACACGCCCACCTTCTCGGCCAGCTCCCGCATGGTGATGCCGAGGGCGCGGGCGGTCTCCCGGATGAAGCTGCTGTCCGTCCCTTCGACCACCTCGCCCTGACGGTTGGCGAGCTTGGCCGGAGCGACCCTGGCCGCCACCCCAAGAGCCGATTCGATGCTGGCCTGCACCTTGACGCCCATGTTGCGGCGGCCACGGGCCACCTGGGTGAGGTAGGAGTAGCTCACCCCCGACCGGTCGGAGAGTTCCCGCATGGTGTAGCCCATCGTCCGTGCCTGCTCCCGGATGTAGCTGCTCTCCGAATTGACCTCGCCGCGCTGTCGGTAGACGAAGCCCTGTCCTGGGACCTCGCCCAGCACAGCCATCGCCTTCTCCCGCAGGTTGGGGGTCCAGGGCTTCTTGCCCGTGCCGACCTGGGAGAGGTGGCTGGCGCTCACGCCCATCAGGGCCGCAAGCTCCCTCATGGTGAGGCCCTTCTTCCTGGCCACCGCCCTGAGTTCGCTCTCAGGCTTGCCCATGGCCTCAACGGGCGTTGCCGCATCCGTCGTTGTCTCCGTCGTGTTCTGCCGATTGGTCGTTGGTGTGGTTGCCGTCGTCATGTCGCTTCTCCTTTCAATGAAGAAGCGGGACGGCCGCCACCCCGTGGGGCGGAGACAGTCCCGCTCGAATTGATGTCCCGGCAGCCGGGACCGTCTCCGTGGGTTGGTTGCTGGCAAAGAGAAGGGCCACCCTTCCTCGCGCGGAGGAAGAAGCGGCCCTTTGCTCGCCAACTGTTATGGGGGCCTTGTGTGCGAGAGGCCGGGGCGTGAAGCCGTCAATGCCGACTCCGGCGCCCTTGGTCTCGCCTACTAACTACTCAACGTGCATGTGCACCTCCTTGATATTGATGTTGCTGACCCGCGCGGCATCCGGGGCGCGGGTTGTGTGTGTGATGGGTTCGTTTGACGCAAGACGCACTTCGCCCACGGTCGGATGCCGGACGCGGGGACGAAGTGGGGTGAGAAAAACGCAGCTCGTCCAGGGTCATATCACGGGGATGCGGACCGGGGAGCTGCTGTGAGAGGAAATGCGTCCGGCCCGCAGATTTCAATCCGAGACCGGCGCGGTGAGAGCGACGCAGCCCTACAGAGTCATCGCAGGACGGCGTGCGTTGAAGCTGCGACCCAACCGCGTGACGGTTGCGCCGCAGGCATGAGGAACTGGCCGGGGTGCACGCACTCCGACCCGGGATCTCCGTACTCGCTACGGTGGTGTCCCGACTTCCGAGACGGCATCGGGGGAGCAACGGCTCGACCCCTCGACCGGCTCACGCATCGGGAAGGCGCTTGTCCCTCCGGGGCGACCATCGGGAGAGCGAGGCTCAATCCTTCCGGTCAGACCCCTGGGCGGTTGTTCGGAGAGCGAAGGCTCGATCCTATGCAACCGGTCCCGGATTCAGAGACGGGAACCCTCCAGGTTTCTCGGCACGAAACGCTGGAAAAAGCCAGAAACTGCGTAAATTATCGCCCGGTCGGACGGGCAAATGGAAGGCTTCGAAAGGGGTTTCGGGCCAGCCCAACGTGAATCACTCGCTCCGAGTTTGCGCCCGTTTAGCCGCGCTTTAGCAGCCGCCGGAAACCGGCCCCGGAGCCGGCTCCGGGGCCTACTTCCACCACAGCCCCACGGTGAGGACCCGGCGCACCCAGCGCAGCAGCTCCCACCTTGCCAGGGACCTCCTCGTGTCCGCCAGCGCCGTCCACCGCCAGGTGGTCTGGCCACTGCGCCCGAACCCCCTGAGCGCCTGCTTCTCCGGCGGCAGGGTCAGCCCGTGCTCCTCCAGCATCGCCAGTTCCAGCACGAGCAGCCGCTCATGCGTCGTGAGCCACGACAGGCTCTTTCCCTCACTGGGGTGACCTGTCCGCAGGCTGCGCCACTCCTCGATGAGCGGCCAGGCTTTGCCGTAGACCTCCCGGTCGTCGTCGGCAGGCTTCACCGTGACCACCTCGGGCTCCTTGCGCCGCTCCCTTAAGGGCTTTTTGGGGCGCAGGCCCGCCACCGGAGGTGCGGCCCCGGTCTCCGACCGGCCCGCCTTCTTCTCACCCGCGTCCTCCGCTTGGGTCCCTTCCTCGCCGCCGCCCTCGGCATCGGACTTGCCGGCCGCCGCAATGCGCAACTTGTCCAGTCCGTCCCGGAGCTCCTTCCCCAGCGCCCCCATGCCGGATTCCAACGCGGCCACGCGTTCCTCGACCATTCCGACCGACTCCCTGAGCCGCTTCACCTCCGGGCTGTCGCCCGCGCTCGACAGCCGTTCGATGGCGTCGCCCATGCGTCCCGTGATCTCGCCGGTCTCCTCGGCCTTGACCAGCGTGCGGTAGGCAACGCCCAGCAGTTCCGCAGCCTCCATCCGGCCCTCCTCCCGCACCAGCTCCCGCAGGAACCCCCTCAACCTGTGCCGCCGCATCCGCTCCTTGTCCGCGTCGTCACCGTCCCCGACTTCGCTCGTCAGGGTTTCATCGTCCAACACGTCGGCGTCCTGGTTCCCGCCATCCTGGGTCTCCTCAACCCGCGTGCCGTTCAACTCTGCCTCGTTCATGCGTCAAACCTCCTCATGTTCATGTCCGATAGGGGCGTCCTGTAGAGGCCATCACGGCCCGGTTTAGGCCTCGTTCCCCAAATCGCTCGCTCCGATTTAGCAGCGATGCGCTCCGCTGTTCCGCTTTTCCGACTTGCATTTCTGCAACTTCCGCCCAAATCGGGTGAACCCGCCCTTATCTCGAAGTGCTCGCAACAACGGCCCCACACCCCTCCATTCCAACCTGATTCAGCTACGAACTCACCACCGACTTGCATTTATGCAACCGGCGCATTTCCTTGTACACGGGTAGTACATCACATCCGGCCTTTTGGGATGGAGACCTCGTGAGGGAGCATCCCGCGAGCGCCCCCCTCACGGACCGTGTTTTTTCGCCCCTCGGCTCCCCAGACTCAATGGCATTCAGACCGACATTGATAGCCCTTTTGGGGCTCACGCGAGCCCGGTGAAGAGAGTGATGAACGACAGGAGCAGACAGAGCGGACAACGGATATCCGAGGAGGGATTCTCCGAATGCGGCGTGGTCAGGGTCATCTCCAGGCTTGCCCCCGACGCCGAGGGCCGGCTGCGCCGCCTCTTCATCCTGCCGCTCAGGCCCACGGACGAGGAGAGGCAGGCGGAAGTCCCAGAAGGACCCGCCCTCGGATCACCGACTCGTGGACAACCACCTGGAGGCAGAAGCCCAATGCGCCCGCTATCGGGGTGGGTCAATTCCAACTTAGCATTGGCATCCGAACGTCATCTGTCTCCGGCGAGGCGGTCAACCCTCAGCCAGGACCGCACCCCATCAACTGCGTGCGGAAGCTGCGGTGCGGCTGCGTTCCAGCCATCCCGCAGACGTGCTGAACTGGCCAAAGCGACAGGCGCACTTTGGCCAGTTTGCCGGGGACGATGCGCTAACACGTCGTCCCCCTGGTCAGACTGCGAGGCGATCAACCCCAGCCGTCAGACCGGTGCCCAACGGAGGGAGCGATCAACGCCGAACGTCAGGCAGATGTCCTTCGAGTGGAGGACCAACGTCAAACTCCAACCCGCTGGACTGGACCGAGGACGGAGGCCCCTGCGTCAACTCCGTCGATCCGGCCCGCGCTGGTTGCGGAGGACCAACGTCAAACTCCGCATCGCCAGCATTCCCTCTTGGGCGAAGCCCGTGCAACAGGGATCACGCACCCAGGTTTCTGTGGTCGGAAACCTTGGAGAAAGCCAAACAGTGAGGTCATTATCACCGATCTGCGAGACCAAGAAGACCCCATGCGTGCCCCCACCCCGGATATTGCTCCAGCGCGACCTTGGGCAACGTATTGCTCCACAACTACCGCCACAACCACCTCTGCGTGAGCACCCGCCACACCCTGGACGCAACCTCGCTTCTGCCCCGCGCTCTCTGCGTGTCGTAAAGCGCCGCGTGGTGCCAGCTGACCGGGCCTCATGGGGTACATGTGCTCCAGGTCTTTGCTGTCCTAGATGCCGTGTTGGGTCGTCTCTATGGCAGTTTCCTGCTTCCCCGCAAACTCGTTTCAGCTTTGACTTCCACCAGGTCCGCGTTTCTTGCGATGTCTCGCCCGGTGTAACGCACCCCCACCTCAAGCGCATCTTTTGGCCGCTTTTGTCATCGGGCCGCCGATTTGGGCCGCGTCATGCACCCCCACCTCAAGCCTGCTTTTGTCATTGCCGACCGAACTCCACCCTTTCAACAGATTGCTCGCCGACCACCTCCTGTAGAGGGCGATTTGCCCCTGATTCAGCTACGAAATCACGACTCAGGCCACTTCGTCACCAAACTCCATTTCCTGTACACCCCCAATACTGCGCGAAGAGGCTTGTTCGTTGGCGACCTTCCGTGGCGCCACCACGCGTGAGGTCTTTTTCGGCGTTCGAGTTGTTCACACTCTCTGGCGAGGGCTGCGATCCGCCGACATTGACAGCCCGGTGCGGGCTCACGAGAGCCCGGCGAAGAGAACGATGAACGACAAGAGGAGACCGAAAGTGCGACGGATGCCCGAAGAGGACTTCTCGGAGTTCGGGGAGGTGAGGGTCATCTCCAGGCCCGCACCCGACGCCGAGGACCGGCTGCTCCGTCTCTTCACCCTGCTGCTCAGGCCCTCGGCCGGCGACGGGCAAGCGGAGTTCGAGAAGGACGCGCTCCCGGACGTCCAAGTGGACAACCACTTGGAGGAGGAAGCCTGATGCCATCCGAGATGTCCCCCAACCGCAATCAGCCATCACTGAGGCGTTCAACCCTCAGTCACGACGCCCCGTACGAGGCTGTCTTCGGAGACGTGTCGAGAATCATCGACGCGGCCAGAGACTCTGCCGCTCGGTCGGTGAACGCCGCCATGACCACCGCGTACTGGCTGATAGGACGTCGCATCGTCGAGTTCGAGCAGTCGGGAGAGGAGCGGGCCGAGTACGGGGCGGCGCTCATCGAGAGACTGGCTGAGGACCTGACCGGAAGGTTCGGTCGGGGCTTCTCCCTCCAGGGCATCTACAAGATGCGTCTCTTCTACCTCTCGTTCCCGTCTGACCGGATTCTCCCGACAGTGTCGGGAAAATCGGCTTCATCCCATCGACAGAGGATTCTCTCGACGGCGTCGGGAGAATTCATGACCGCATCGGACGGCGTAGGCTTCGAAGACCTGCTGTCAGCCTTCCCGTTGCCCTGGTCGGCCTATGTGCGGCTGCTGTCGGTCAGGGACGAGCAGGCCCGCGAGTTCTACGAGACGGAGGCGCTGAGGGGAGGGTGGTCGGTCCGTCAGCTAGACCGACAGATCGCCTCCCAGTTCTACGAGCGCACCGCCCTGTCCAAGAACAAGGCTGCCATGCTCACGTCGGGACGGAAGCCCAATGCCGAAGACGCCGTGCTGCCCCAGGAGCAGATCAAGGACCCCTTCGTCCTGGAGTTCCTCGGCCTCAAGGACGAGTACTCCGAGAGCGATCTTGAAGACGCGCTCATCCGCCATCTGGAGACCTTCCTCATGGAAATGGGAGACGACTTCTGCTTCATGGGCAGGCAGAGGCGGCTGCGCATCGGCAACAGGTGGTACAGGGTTGACCTGCTGTTCTATCACCGGGGACTGCGGTGCCTCGTGGTCATCGACCTGAAGATCGGTGCGTTCAGCCACGCCGACGCCGGGCAGATGCACCTCTACCTGAACTACGCGCGGGAGCACTGGGTCCGCGAGGGCGAGAACCCGCCCGTGGGCCTCATCCTGTGCTCCGAGAAGGATGAGTCTTTGGCGCGGTACGCCCTCGACGGCCTGCCGAACAACGTGATGGCCGGGGAGTACCGCATCAGCCTGCCCGACGAGGAGCTGCTGGCGACGGAGATCGACCGCACGAGACAGGCGATGGAGGTGCGCGGCGCACTCTCAGGGAACGGCCAGGAGGAGTGAATGAGCGCGCCGCAGGGAGCAGACGCGCACTTTGACTCCCTCTAGTCCGGCGCGGTAAAATGCGGTCAGAAAGAAGTTGGCCCGGCGATGCTGCAAACACCCCGGGCCGTGGCGCCACCTGAGGTAACAGGTGATGCGAGATGATTGTACTACTCGCAGACCCGCTCCCGACAGGAGGCGGGTCTTCTTCATTTCAGGGAACACTAGTGGAGGCAGACATGGCGACGAGAATCACCGATAGGCAGACAGGAACGAAGCGGGCGGCCATCTACGCCCGCGTATCCGACAAGAGCCAGGACACCGAGGACAAGACCTCCATCTCCGAGCAGATATCCGACA
>JAPPHY010000001.1 GCA_028877205.1 Chloroflexota bacterium
GAGGCCAGGGCGATGCTCTCGCAGCGCAGGGAGGTGCTGGACGACGTGGAGACCATCACGGCCTATGCCCAGGACATGAGCATGTTCCTCAACAAGAGCGAACTGACCGAGCGCAGGGCCTTCATCGAGTCCTTCGTGAAGGAGATCGTGGTGATGCCCGGCAACGCTTTGCTGCGCTACACCATACCTATGCCGGAGGATGCTCCCATAGGGGGAAGGGACGCCGAGGAGGTGGCTCTCCACGCCCCGGTTCTGTCTACCGTCAAGTCTGGTGGGCGATAGAGGACTCGAACCTCTGACTTCTTGCGTGTAAAGCAAGCGCTCTAACCAGCTGAGCTAATCGCCCGTCGGTAGGCGACCGGTCGCGCCGGCCGACCCGCGTGTTCCCGTTTCCAAGTCCCAGCTCTCAGCCGCGGGAGTGTCAGTATAGCGTTACGGAGTCCGCGCGGGCAAGCCATCCTACACGACGTCCAGCAGTTCCACGCTGGCAAGGTCGGATATGGCGGCGTCGAACTTCGCCAGCGATCCGCGCAGATACTCCGTCGCGCGTTCCCCGCCGAAGTCGCAGAAGCCGCCTGTCACGATCCAGAAGACCAGCACCTCCAGCATCGAGAGGCGGTAGTCGCGCAGGCACTCCTCGAAAGAGTAGCCGGTTGCGCCGCCGCCCAGCAGGGCATCGTGGTACGCTTGCAGCAGGTCCATCTCCTCCGCGCGCCGTTGCTCAGGCGTAAGCGCCTCGCTCAGGAAGGTGGCCACGTCGTAGGCGCCGCGGCCGCGAGCGCAGAACTCCCAGTCGAAGACGATGGGCTCGATGGAGCCGTCCTCCTCGCGGAAGAAGCAGTTGTCCAGCCGAAAGTCGCCATGAATGACGGTGCGGGGCGGGCGTGACAGCATTGCCTTTATGCGAGGCAGGTCCTCCGCCAGCCGGTCGCCAATCCGCCTGATGCCGTCGGGCATGAAGTCCCCGGCCAACGCTAGGAACAAGCTCCATGCCTCCGCATACAGCTCCCGGTAGGTGTCGGCTTCGTCGTCCTTGCGAGGCATCCAGCCCAGCGAGTCCAGTAGCGGGCTGTTCCACCAGTGGGCGTGGAAGCGCGCCATCCGGACGATGGAGCGATACGCTTCCTCCCTCGTGCAGCCCGCCACGCTATCGCCCTGGCGCGCGTCGATCAGCCATTCGAGCAGCAGAACGGTGCATCCGGTGGAATCGTCGACGTCGCAGTGGTAGCTGAGAGGCGCGTTCAAGAGGCCGCTGCCTGCGACCTCCTTGTAGAAGTGCACCTCACGGCGTCCGTGACCGAGCCGGTCCGCGAGCATCTGCAGGTCGGGAGCGGTCGACGGCAGCTTGAGGAGAACGCTGCGGGGAGAGTCGATCGAATCGTCGTCGTAGTCCAGGCGCAGGCGGGCCACCTGGCTGATGAACCCCTTGCCCTCGTTGATGGGCTCGCAGATGAAGGCGGTCACGGAGGCGTCGCCGAGTGCGCCGCCGGCCCGCAACGCGTCCGTGAGCCACGCCGGCGAAACGTCGTGCAGGTCGCGTGGAACGCTCAGCCCGGTCATGCCTCGGCCTTGCGCGCGAACAGCACGCAGTGCTCCATGGGCTTGTAGTCGGTGAAGAGCATGGCGCCGCCCAGCTTGTCGCCTTCAGCCGGCACCATGTGGAGGCCGAGACCAATCAGCAGTTCGACTATCTCGTCCACGGGATACAGCTGGAAGGACCTGGGAGCGTCGTATTCGCTGTCGTGGACCGTGGCCACGCCCTCGCCGGACTTGAACATGAGCTGCAGCACGCCGCCGGGCCTGAGTACCCTCGCAAGCTCCGGCAGTGTCACGCCAAGGGCGTCCTCGGGAGCGATGTGCTGGATGACGGCGTTGCAAAGCGCGAAGTCCAGGGACGCGTCCGGCCAGTCGAGCGGGACGCTGAGGTCGGCGACGGACACCCGCGAGGCGATGTCCGGATGGAACCTGCGTGCCTCGAGGATGTTCTCCTCCACAGCATCGACTCCGTAGACGTCGTAGCCGTGCTGCCAGTACGAGAACACGTCGTGCGCGCCGGCGCCGCACCCGGCATCCAGACCCTGTCCGCCAGCCGGTACCAGCTCGCGCATTCTTTCAGCAAGAACGCCGTTGTGGAGCAGGCGCGGGTGGGACGGGTTGAAGAAGGTGGTCAGGGTAGAGGTCTGTGCCTTCTCGGCGTAGCTCCTGGCGTGACGCCTGTAGAAGGCTGGCGAGATGTCCGGCTGCTGGGTCATGGAACCCGCCCCTTTCCGACTGCGGCGGCGCGTTAACCGCCGAACAGGTCTATGAACTGCCCCGTCATGAGATAGGGTGCGCGAGCCGCCAGATAGAGGGCGGCGTCGGCGATCTGCTCCGGCGTGATCCAGCTTGGATCGCCGTTCGGGTCGGATGCCCGCGCCATGTCTGTGTCGACCCAGTCCGGGTTGATGCCGTTGACGCGAATCCCGTGCTCGCGCAGGGAGTGTGCGAGCGATGCGGTGTACCCGACGACGCCGAACTTGGAGGTGACGTATGCGCCGAAATCGCCCTCCGGCAGGCGGCCGGATGAGGAGCCGATGTTGATGATGACGCCCTGCTGCCTCTGCATCATGTGCGGGAGAACGGCGCGTGTGGTGAGGAACATGCCCCGCAAGTTGGTGTTCATTACGTAGTCCCACTGCTCGACATCGGTGGCCCAGACGGGTACCTCGTACTCGATGACGCCGGCGTTGTTGACGAGCAGGTCGATGCGGCCCCATTCGGCCAGGACCTGCTCGACGACACGCGGCGCGTCCTCGTCGCGGGTCACGTCGAGTGCGTAGGCCTGCGCCTGCCCGCCGCCGGCGCGTATCTCCTCGGCGACGCTCGCGAGGCGCTCCGCGTTGCGGCCGGTTACGGCGATGTGCGCGCCCTCCGCCGCGAAGGCCAGTGCGATGGCCCGTCCGATTCCGCGTCCTCCGCCGGTGATCAGCGCGACCTTGTCCTCAAGCAGCATGGGTTACTCCCGCGCTCTACGTCTGTGGCAGCAGCGCTTCCACCTTCTCCACCAGCCGCTCTACGTGCTGTAACGCGGCACGCACCGTGACCTCATCCATTCCGCCTTCATAGAAGTTGGTGTGCAGGGCATTGGCAGCCCAGAACAGGCTGCTAATCTCGTCGTCGCTGACATCCCGACTCAGCCTGGAGACTACTTCGAAGAGCAGCCTGTGATGGTCGTGCTCCCAGCCACGCGCCTCCGCCGCAGCCTTGACGATCTGCGCCGCCGCTCCCCAGCCCTTCTCGGATGCCTGTCGCAGATCGCCGGCCTGGAGCTCGCGGTTCGTCTGCTCCAGAAACGTCCTGCTCTGTTGTCGATAAGTCAGTTGCGTGACCATGTCAATTCTCAATAGGGGTTTGGTGGCAACGGCGGGATTCGAACCTGCGACCTAGCGCTTATGAAGCGCCCGCTCTGCCGCTGAGCTACGTTGCCACGTGTGAAGCGACACCGGCCGGCTAACCGGCCGCGGCAAGTATAGTGTACCAGCTTGGCAGGCGGAATTGAAGTGGCGCCGACCGGTCAGCCGCGCAGTGAGGCGCCAACCTCGCGCTCCAGCGCGGCCACGATGCCCTCCATCGCTCGACTGACCTCGTCGCCGACGAGCGTGCGGTCGGCCGCCTGGAACAGCACACGATAAGCCAGTGATCGCTTGCCCGTTGCCACGCCCGCGCCCTCATACACGTCGAACAGGGTTGCGTGCGACACCAGTGTCTCCCGCTCGATGATGGCCTGCACCTGGGCTGCGGGCACGCCCGCGTCCAGCACAACGGCCAGGTCGCGCAGGGCACCGGGATAGCGTGCGATGGGCCGGTAGCGGACCGGCTCCGTGGACACCGCGGAGGTGATGGCGTCCACGTCAAGCTCGAACAGCGCAACGGCTTCATCTGCCGCATCGAACTGCTCCAGCGTACGCGGATGCACCTCGCCTATGACGCCCACCACGGCGTCACCGGTAAGCACCGCCGAGCACCGGCCGGGCATGAACAGCGCGTCCTCGGCCGGCTGGAAGGCGCACGGCAGCCGGAGGCGGCTCATCAGCATCTCCACCACTCCCTTGGCGTCGAAGAAGTCCATGCGCTCGTTGACGCTCTGCCAGCTCTCCGGGCTGCGAGGCCCGGCCAGCACACCCACCAGCGTTTCGCGCTCCAGTGGCAGGTCCGCCTCGCGCGGCAGGTACACCCGGCCCATCTCGAACAGCCGGACGCCGTCCCGCGCCTGCTGCCGGTTGGCAGCAAGCGTCGACAGGACGCCGCTGCGAAGGGTGGTGCGCAGGTACTCGAGCTCACTGCTCATCGGGTTGGCGACGCGCAGCGGACTCGGAGCGTCCGCGGGCTTCGACGTCTCCAGCGATGCCGCGCTTGTGAGGGAGTAGGAGATGGTCTCCTGCATTCCGCACTCCACCATGAGGTCCCGGACGCGCTCCCGCGCCTCGCGTTCCGGCTGCGGGCTGCGATGTGGCACAGGCGTCGAGATCATTGTGGTGGGCAGCTCGTCGTAGCCGGTAATTCGTGCCACCTCTTCCACCAGGTCGTCCTCCTGCGCGATGTCGCTGCGCCAGTAGGGGACTTCCACGTGCATCGCGCCGTCGCTGCCGACCGTCACACCAAATCCCAGTGACGTGAGGATGCCGTACACGTGCGGGGCGTCGATGTCCACGCCGAGTACCTTGCGGACGCGTGCGAGGGTGAAGCGCAGTGTTGGCCTGGGCGCGGGCTGTGGGTAGGCGTCGGCGATGCCTTGGCACCCGGTACCGCCTGCGACTTCCAGAATGAGACGTGTGGCTCGACGCAGTGCGGCCTCTGCGAGCTCCGGCTGCAAGCCCTTCTCGAAGCGTGAGGAGGACTCGCTGCGCAGCCTGAGCGCCTGCGAGGTGCGCCGGGTGTTGACAGGGTTGAAGTTTGCGGACTCCAGAAGCACGCTGGTCGTGGCGTCTGTCATCTCGGTGTTGAGGCCGCCCATGACGCCTGCAAGCGCCACGGAGCGAGCGCCATCGGCTATGACCAGCATGGGCGGGCGCAGGACGTGCTGAGCCTCGTCAAGCGTGACGAACGGCTCCTGCTCGCCGGCGGGCCGCACGACGATCCTGGACTCCGCGACGGTATCGAAGTCGAACGCGTGGAGCGGCTGGCCCATTTCGAGCATCACGTAGTTGGTCACGTCGACTACGTTGTTGATGGGGCGTTGGCCAGCTCTGAGCAGCCTGTCCTGCATCCAGCGAGGGGACGGCCCGACCTGAACGCCTCGTATCACGCTTGCGGTGTAGCGGGGGCACAACGACGCGTCGACAATCTCCACACTGACTGCGCCCTCGACTGGCTCGCCCTCCTCCGCGTACGAGAGGTCCGGCTCTCTGAGTGTTGCGCCGGTGAGGGCAGCGACCTCGCGGGCGATCCCCAGGATGGACATGCAGTCGGGCCGGTTGGGTGTAACCTCCAGGTCGAAGACCACGTCGCCGAGGTACTCACTCAGCGTAGCGCCGATAGGTGCGTCTTCCGGCAGCACGAGTATGCCTGCGTGGTCGTCGCCGAGGGCAAGCTCGCGCTCGGAGCAGACCATGCCTGCCGACTCAACGCCGCGGATGGTGGCGGCGCGTAGCGTCTCGATGTCGCCGGTGCGAGGATCGACGAGGCAAGCGCCCACGCGTGCGAATGCCACCAGTTGCCCGGCCGCAATGTTGGGCGCGCCGCACACAACTGTGACCTGCTCGCCGTGGAGGGTGACGGTGGCCAGCTTGAGGCGGTCGGCGTTGGGGTGCGGGTCGATGGAGTCGACCTGCGCCACGAACACGTTGTCCCACGTGCCCCCGATCACGTCTATGCTGCCGACTTCCGTGCCGGACATGGTGAGCCGGTGCGCCAGCTCCTCCGGCGGCAGGTCAACATCAACGAACTCTCTGAGCCAGGTCAGGGGTACTTTCATTGTGCGTTACTCGATGCCCAAGTTGAAGTGTTGTATCCAGTATTGTCGCATGTTGATGTCATGGCGCGGGCGCAGGCTCGGAAGCAGAAGCTGCACCACTGCGTCAACGTATGTTATGCCCATCGTCGTTCCTAGAACTGCTGCAGGAAGCGCAGGTCGTTGCCGTAGAAGAGGCGTATGTCGTCGATGCCGTACTTGAGCATGGCGATGCGCTCCACGCCCATTCCGAACGCGAAGCCGGTATAGCGCGAGGAGTCGTAGCCGACGCCCTCCAACACGGTGGGGTTGACCATGCCAGCGCCTAGAATCTCGATCCAGCCAGTGCCCTTGCACACGTTACAGCCGCCGCCCTTGCACACGAAGCAGTCGATGGCCATCTCCGCTCCCGGCTCCACGAACGGAAAGAAGTCCACGCGGAAGCGTACCTTGCGCTCGCTGCCGAATATAAGGCGGGCGAACTCGTAGAGTGTGCCCTTCATGTCGGCGAAGGTGATTCCCTCGTCAACGGCCAGTCCCTCCACCTGGTAGAAGTGCCACTCGTGGGTGGCGTCGGTGGCCTCGTAGCGGTAGCACTTGCCGGGCACAACCACTCGCACGGGCGGCTCGGCGTTTTGCATGGTGCGTACCTGCATCGGCGAGGTGTGCGTGCGGAGGAGCATCGGTCGCTCGCCCTGGGCGTCCACGTGGTCTATCCAGAGGGTGTCCCACATATCCCGCGCGGGGTGGTCCTTGGGGATGTTGAGCATCTCGAAGTTGTAGTAGTCCCACTCGACCTCTGGCCCTTCGACGACCTGGAAGCCCATCGAGGCGAATGCGTCGCAGATCTCGCGCACCATCTGGGTGGTGGGATGGAGGCGGCCGACTGGCACGTGCCTGCCGGGGAGCGTGACGTCGATGCGGCCTTCCTCTGCGATGGCCTGCAGCCGCCCGAGCCTGACGTTCTCTTCGGCACCGGCCAGTCGCTCTTCCAGCACGGCCTTCACGCGGTTGGCGGCGGCGCCGGCAGTGCGGCGCTCGTCCGGGGCCAGTGATGAGAGGCCGCGCAGCACCTGTGTGAGCCTGCCGCGGCGGCCGAGGTACGCGACGCGCCACTGCTCGATCGCCTCGGACGAGGCGGCCTGCTCCAGCTCGCGCAGTGCGGAGGCCTGAAGCTCTTCGAGATCGGTTGGCGTTGGGTTGCTGGTCATGGCGCGGCTGATGGGCGTGTTCGGGCGGTTGACATTATAGGTACGGGAGCGGCGGCCGGTCAAGGCGAGCGGGGAGCACAGGCCAGCGGAAGACTGGCTGCGGTGTGCGGATATGGCTGCGTGGTGAAGCGACTCACCAAAGAGGCAAGACTCACGGGCATCTCGGATTGACCGACTACAGGGCGCTTGCCTATAATCCTGTAAACTTTCTCGGTTCGCTCCGTACTTCAGGACTCTCAGGAGTCGTGAGCCCCGGCCAACTCTTAGGTATCACAGTGCGCGCTCCGATTCTCATACTCATACTGACGCTTGCAATCGTGACCACGCTGGCTTGCGACGACAGCACATCCACCCCGGAGGCTGAGGATACTGACGTTCTGCGGGATGAGGTGGTTGCCTCCCTCGATGCCCTGGCAGCGGAGCTGGCGGCGGAGCGTCCGGCCGACGGGGCCGCGTATATGGATCGCCTTCAGGCCTACCTGGATGACCATCCGGCGTTCTACGGCAGCGCCGCCGCGCTGCTGGATCGCGATGGCACAATCACCGCCAGCCCCTACGTCCACCGTACTGATTCCGGCTATGCCACCCTTGACCTCGCCGTGCCGTCCTACAACATCGAGGCGCAGGCGTGGGTGACGGCCCCGCTGGCCGCGGACGCGGGCGTATGGACTGAGCCCTACTTCGACGAGGGCGGCGGCGAGATCTGGATGATCACGCGCTCCGTCCCGGTTCGAGATGTCGAGGGTGTATTCGCTATCGTGACCACCGACCTGCCCGTGGACGCCCCTGCTCAGTGATGCTGGCCCCGCGCGCCCTCTTGCATCATGCGCGCGCTGTGATATAATCGCAGCGCTGAGCCGAGGCGACTTCGTTTCGCACAGCATTAACAACTCAAGAGTTTGGCGTGGGCGCCCGCAAGGGCCTAACAGAGGAAGCCGGTGAGAGGCCGGCGCTGTCCCGCAACTGTATGCCGGAGAACACGGGAGTCCGGCGAGCCAGGTCCACTACCCCCGCCAGTGTCGCTCGGCCTTCGAGGAAAGGCGCAGGCATAGGATGATGCTTTGACATACCTGCCCGCCTTGGGCAGGTTTTTTGTTGCCATCAAACCTGCTCCTCCTCGCCAGACCGCGCGCGACTTTTGAAGTCAAACTGAAGAGGAGGCAGCACATGAGTTACGCGGCAGGGGTATCTTATCGGGAAAGAGGGCAGTGGGCAGGCGTGCCCGTCGGGGCGCTGGGGCGGGAGCTTGTCCTGCCCGCAGGCTTCATTCTGGCCATTCTGGCGTCCAACTACGCCCTGGCTTCCCAGCCCAACGTCAAGCTGTTCGACCTGCTGGTGTTCGCGGCGGGGTTTACACTGGGCCTCCGGCGTGGCACGCTGGTAGCCGCGGGCGCGTGGCTGGTCTATGGTACGTTCAACCCTTGGGGCGCAGCTGGCCCGCTGCTGCTGGCCACCTTGATGGCGTCCGAATGCGTGTACGCGCTCGCGGGCGCTGGGCTACGTTTGATCGTCTCACCTGGGCGGCTGTCCGTTCTGCCGGGGCGATGGAGCCTGCTGCTGGCCGCCGCGGCACTGGTCACCACACTTGCCTACGACGCCGTGACCAACGTCTACACGGGCATCGTCTGGGCGCAGATGACCGGCGGGTTGGAGTACAAGCGATGGATCCTGACCGCGCTCTTCAACCCGGGTGCATTGCTCTTCGGGGCCTACCACGTGGGCAGCAACGTCGTTTTCTTCGGCCTGTTCGGGACCGCCGTGATAAAGGGCGCCGAGAGGATCAAGATGGCTCTGGGTGAGGAGGCATAGCTCGATGAAACTGCGATGGCTTTCAACCTGCCTTCTGTCCGCGATAGTCCTGGTGTCCGCTGTCATAGCTGGGTGCGGATCGGTCGACGTAGAGGTCGGTCAGGCAACGCCGACGGCGACGCCACTGCCGACCATCCAGGTCAGCCTGCTGATTCACGTCAGCGAGGACGACGCGCGCTGGTTCCGCGACTTCGAGGTTCTGAAGGGCACCAACGCATACGAGCTCACGGAGCAGGCGACCGAGGGCAATCTGGAGTCGACCTACTACGCGTCCTTCTTCGCCCACTTCGTGGAGTCCATTGTTGGCGTGCCCAACGAGGGCGACAACTACTGGCTCATATTCCAGTGGAACGGCTCCGCGGAGCAGTGGGAGCCGCTGCCGGTGGGCGCAGACCTGTTCTCGCTGAAGGACAGCCATGTGCTGGCGTGGTCATATACGGACACGAGTCTGGACCCGCAGCCGTTGCCGTCTGTGAAACCTTAAATGGAAACGATAGTCTGAAGGCGGTGGGAGAAGTGAGACAGGAGGAACCCTTGATGGACATCCTGGTCGCTGAGGCGTCAATCGAACAGAAACCGGTTCTCTATCGTCTCATGCAGCTGTATCTTCACGACACATCTGAGTTCACAGGTGACGACGCCAATGTAGACGGGGTATTCGCGTACCGGTACTTCGATGAGTATTGGCGCGAGCCAGACAGGTTTCCGTTCCTGATTCACAGCGGCGGTAGTCTGGCCGGATTCGTACTTGTTAACTCCCACACAGTGCTCCTGGATCAACGGGCTGGAAGGTCAATAGCGGAGTTCTTCGTCATGCGCAAGTACCGGAGGCAGGGAGTCGGCAGGCGCGCCGCCTTCTACACCTTTGAGGGGTTCCCGGGGCAATGGGAGGTACGGGAGCACGACAAGAATCTGGCAGGTCAGAGTTTCTGGAGAAGTGTCATCGGGGAATACACGGGCGGGGAGTATTCAGAGGCAATCCTGAATGATCACAGCTGGGTAGGGCCAATCCAGACGTTTGACAACTCGCGCGGGAACCAAGTTCAAGCATAATGGTCACGCCAAAACTCCTGCTGGAAACCTCATACGTCCTTAGCGACTCGGGTCGAATCCTGAGCACCAGAGAACCGATACCACGCACCGGGCCGCGGTTTGTGCTACAACGAAGTAGTTCGGATTGCGTCTGGGCGTTTCGCAGCGACGTCCCTGACGAGCTTGCAGCAGCAATTGGTCGCCTCGCGCAAGATGAGCCGCCGGCCAAAGACCTCAGGGATGCACCAATCCACGCAGTGAAGTATCTGTCGCTTCTGGGAGGTCGGGTTGACTGGGGACCGACCTTCTTGTTCCCCCCTGAGACTGAGAGCCAACATGAGGATGTCGTTCCTATTGATGAATTGAGCCTTCTGCAGCGCAACTTCTCTGGTTGGACCGCGGCAGAAATTCCACATCGACTTCCAATCATGGCAATTATTCAGGATGGACATGCGGTGAGCGTCTGCTTTAGCGCCAGGCGAACTCCGGTAGCTGCGGAGGCTGGCCTGGAGACTGCCGCTGCGTTTCGCGGGCGCGGCTTTGGCCCACGAGTCACCGCTGCATGGGCGGACGTCATACGCTCGTTAGGACTGATACCGCTATACAGCACCTCTTGGGACAACTCGGCCTCGCTGTCGGTTGCCCGCAAGTTGAGACTTTTGGAAGCGACTAGCGATTGGAGCCTAGTAGATTAAGCGGCACTGTCCATCGGTTATTGGTTATGCTCGCAGATGCGTGGTATTCTCAGTTGGCGTCCCACAAACCGGTAGGCCGGCCTGCGAAAGGGAGAGATCATGCAAGGGAAGCACATTGTCGCCTTCGGAGGAGCCAGGCCTGTCAGTACAGGAATGCACCCGCTCTACAGCTACGTTCTGTCTCTGGCCGGAAAGGACCGCCCCAAGGTATGCTGCATTCCAACCGCCACGGGAGACGCTCCGGCCGGTCTTGTGCGTTTCTACACCAACTTCCCATCCTCCGCGTGCGAGCCCTCTCATCTGGCGCTGTTCGGTCGAACGGTGCGTGACATTCGAGAATACCTGCTCAGCCAGGACGTCGTCTTCGTACCCGGCGGCAATACGGCAAACCTGCTGGCGGTCTGGCGCGTCCACGGAGTCGACGTGGCGTTGCGTGACGCTTGGGAAGCTGGCGTAGTGCTGTGCGGAGGGAGCGCGGGTTCCCTCTGCTGGTTCGAGTGCGGGACCACCGACTCATTCGACCTGAACGAGCTCAAGCCTCTGCACGATGGGTTGGGGTTTCTCTCGGGCTCCCACTGTCCCCACTACGACGGCGAGGCGCAGCGCCGGCCACTCTACCACGGCCTGATTTCAGAGGGGTTCCCTGCGGGATATGCGATCGACGATGACGCTGCGATCCACTTCGAGGGCACCGAGCTGTCCGAGGTGGTCAGCGCGAGAGCAGCAGCAACGGCGTACCGAGTCGAGCTATCGGGCGGACAGGTGGTGGAGACGCCCCTCGACGCGCGGTCGCTATACTAGCCGGCCTGATGCCCTGGAAGGTCGCCGCAGGTTCGCAGCAACTACAGAATGTCGTGTGAATCGGATTCCGGGAACTTGGCGTGATAGGACATGATCGACAGCCTGAGTGAGAGGCCCCTTGCGTTGTTCATTGATGACGGCGGGGTAATGAACGACAACAATCTCCGAGCGCCGGAGTGGCGTCGATTGATCGGGGAGTTCATGCCTTCCCGGATGGGTGGTACGGCCGAGCAGTGGGCAAGCGCCAACCAGGCAGTCTTTCCGGTAATCTGGCAGCACATGCTACAGAGATTTCACACGTTCGCCAGCCACCAGGCATTCTACAGAACCTACGCCATCGGTTGGATAAGTGAAATGTGCTCGTACCTTGGCGTGGCGGTACCGCCGGAAGAAGATGCCATAACCCTGTACAGCGAACTCGCTGTCTATGTGGGCAAACGAGAAGACTGCTCGATTGAGGGCGCGGCAAGTGCGGTGGATTCCCTGCACGACAGCGGATACAGGCTCTTCACTGCTTCAGGAACGGCATCCTGGGAACTGCGAGCCATCACTGCAAGAATGGGTCTGGCTGAGACATTCCTGGAGTTGTATGGTCCAGACCTGATTGACCATGTCAAGTTTGGTACCGAGTACTATGAAGGGATCTTTGCCCATTCCGGGGTTCAGCCGAAAGACGCCCTTGTGATCGAGAGCGATAAGGAGTGCTGCCGCTGGGCGATCGAATCGGGAGCCAACGCAGTCTGGATAGACCCCCGGGGAAGAGGAGACGCAACCAGCTTGGCAGCAATTGCTCATGCCTTACTCTGGTCCAAGCAACAGGGGAGCAGCAGGAGTTGAGACCCCTCTTGACGCGCGGCCGCTGAAGTAGCCGGCCCTTGTTGGCCAAGCGTCGAGACGTCAGGTCGTGGTAGTCGCTCCACCGGACTTGCCTTGCCCAAGGCCAATCCCCCATAATCGACAGCGCACGCGAAATCCGAGCCACATCCGCACTTGGAGGCCCTGCCGATGCCGACTCTCGATGAACTGCTAGCCCAGGTCGATGCCGCGCGCGACGACATCGTCAAGCTCAACCAGGACCTCGTCCGCATCCCGTCCGTCAACACCGGCTTCATGCCCACGGGCAACGAGACCGCCGTCTGCGAATACATCCGCGACTGGCTGGCCGCGGAAGGCGTGGACAGCGAGACCCTGGAGTCCGCGCCTGGCAGGGGGAACATCATCGCTAGCCTGAAGGGACGCTCCGGCGCGCCGGGCCTCATGTTCATGGCCCATCTCGACGTTGTCCCGGTCGAGGATGAGTCCAAGTGGACCTATCCGCCCTTCAGCGCCACCATCGCCAATGGCAGGATCTACGGCCGCGGAGCCTCCGACTGCAAGGCGCTTCTCACCGCCCAGCTCATGGCGAGCCGCATCCTACTACGCAACTCAGTGGAGCTGAAGGACAATCTGCTGCTCTCGTTCTCCGCGGACGAGGAGAGCGGCGGCTGGTACGGCGTCGGCTGGCTCGCTGAGCACCATCCGGAGAAGATCGCGGCCCCCTACGCCGTCAACGAAGGCGGCGGTCAGCCCGCCGACGCCGCGGGCAACCTGGCGTACATCATCAACCTGGGTGAGAAGGGCCGCGTTCAGATCGAGATCGAGGTCAAGGGCGAAAGCGCCCACGCCTCCGTTCCCTGGAGGGGCACCAACGCGCTGTACAGGGCGGCGCAGGTGCTTGAACGGATCGAGAGCTACGAGCCGGAGCGCGACACGTCCGCCGAAATCTTCCGCCACCTCTCGAAGTTCGCAATCGAGGAGGTGCCCTCGCCCGAGAACATCGACTCGATCGTCGATGATCTGGAGACCCGAGACCCCGCGATGGCTACGACCCTTCGGGCCCTGTCACGCATGACGCTCGCTGCCACCGTGATCCAGGGCGGCATCAAATCCAACAGTGTGCCAGAGACGGTCAACATCACCTGCGACTCCCGCATCCTCCCGCACCAGGACGATGAGTACGTTCGCGGCGAGCTGACCCGTCTCCTCGACGGCATTCCGGGCGTCAGCTTCGACCTGGACTACACGGCCATTTCCAACGCCTCTTCAGCCGACACGGAGTTCATGACGCATATCCAGAACGTCACCGAGTACGTCCTCGACGGCCGGTCGATTGAGTGGGTGCCCGGCCTGTGCGTGGGCGTCACTGACTCCCGCTTCACGAGGCCCCTAGGCGTGGTCACATACGGCTTCGATGGCTCCGACCCCGAGGACAACCCGCTGGAGAGCAACATCCATGCCACCAACGAGTCCGTCAGCATCCGCACCCTGGTCACGAGCACCAAGATCATGCTCGCCTTGGCATACGAGATGCTGGCGGTGAAGTGATTGGTGCATTGGGCGCACTGCCTCTTTCTCACCAGTGAACGCCGGAATCCAGAGAAGGGTTCGTGTTGGAGGGCATAGCCGCGCAAGCAATCGGTCTACGAAAGCGGTAGAGAGTGGTGAGATCGCATCAATGACTCTGAGCAATGCACCGAAGGATATTGCTCTAAGCGTGGGAAAGTGCTTGAATTAGCAAAGTGATCTGCTTGACCCAGGTACATGAGGGAGCAGTGCGTTTATGAGTCCACGATCATTAGTGTCACTGCTCGCGTTGGCCCTCATTACTGTGGTGGCATGTGAGCTGTCATCCCCGCCCACGCCGAAGGCCACGGTGACGCCTACCCCGGTTCCAACTCCCACCCTCACGCCCACACCCACGAGCCCGCCGCCTACACCCACGCCCACGGCCATGCCAACGGCCGTACCCGTACCGACTCCGCATCCCACGAACACCCCTGAGCCATTGCCAACTGCGACTCGCACTCCAAGGCCCTCGTTACCTCCCACTCCGACCTCCACCATTGCGCCTACCGATTCTCCCGCACCAACGCCAACAATTGTGCCTACCAGCACTCCAACACCTACGCCGGCTCCTACGCCCACGCCTACACCTACGCCCATTCCTGTGGAGCTTCACGTCTCTCCCGTGTCGCCCACGGCGATGGACATCAGTTGGTCTCTGGGCATTCAGGATGCCGCGGAGCTCTCACTGTACCGGGACGGAGAGCTGCTGTCCACGCTATCGGCGGCAGACGGGTCGATGCAGGACACGGAGCTTAGCCCCAACACCCGATATGCATACAGGCTCGTCGCCAGCCGCCCGAGTGACGCAACTGTCGCGGGCGAGAAGTCAGTAGCTACCTTGGCGTACCCCCCCAGGATTGTCATGCAGATGGCTACCCATTGGACGGGATTTCAGCAGCCCATAATCGACGAGCTCAACCCGGACTACACGGAGTACCGCGTGATTCTAACCCAATACGGTCAGTCCGTTCCTGTGGCAGACGTGGCGGACTCCGGCTGGAGCACCAGCAGGTGCCGGAAGCTGGACGGCCTTGAACCCAGGCAGTCCTTTATCGTCTCAGTAACTGCGCGTAATCTGGACGGAATTGAGACGGAGCCGGCAAGGCTGATCGAGGGCTCCCCCTTTGACCATCACCCCGTTGCTCGTACCAGAATTGACCCAGCCAACGAGAGCCAGTGGGCCAGAGATAGGGTTCGTGACGTGGTACGCCTATACGGCCTAACGGAAGCCGCCGAGGAGTGGATGAACAATGACATTCGCATTGAGCGGATCCCGAGCGAGCCCGGATATGCAGGAGCTCGCTGGGGTAGTCCCACTATCGGACACAGTTACCCCGGTACTATCATGCACGAGACAATGCATGTATTCTGGCACTTCTGGGACGGGTTTCCCGAGCCGTGCGACAAAATGAACCTATACACCTTCAGGCGAGACGTGGCACAATTCCCCATCGACGTCCGGAAGTGGTATCACTCCGACTTCAGCGAGCCCTTTCCCTTTGTGTCCGAGTCTTGGCGCCTGTACTACAATATGATGGTAGGCATGCTCGAACGGGCAGCCCCGGAAGGCGAAGATATTTGGGACATCCTGGAGCGTGAAGAGTACGGAAGACTATGGTGGGGATTCTATCACACCATGGAGACCAATATCCCTCTACAGGCTCCGCAGAAACTGTCCCTCTTCCCCCCGACGATACAGAAGTACTTCCAGGGGTTCATGGAGCCCGGGGAAGACACCTCTTGGGACCAGCAGATTTTCTGGTACTCGCGGCTCGCCGAGGAAGACCAGATCCTGGCCCACCCCTACGTCTCCCACGAAATCACCCACTTCACGCGGGAATCGATTGCGGATCCCGGGCACCCGAGGACCAGACTGCCTGAGCCGCTAAGGACGTACTTGAGGGAAGCCGACAGGCAGTTGGTCGTAGATTTCATAAACACGCTGGAAGTCATTGAGCCTTGGGACTGGACTAAATGGTTTCTGTACCGCCATTCAAGATGGCACATCTACCGCGCGCACGTTTACGGGGCAGAGCTTGGCCCGGAAGTGGGTATAGAGCTGAGCGAAGAGAATCTCCAGGCAGTCCTGACGGCACTGGATGCCCTGTACGATCATCACTGCCGCCCCAAGGAAATTCGAAATTGCGGGTTCGACCGCCACTCGATTAGCTGGACAAGCCAGGATGATGTGCGGGAGATCATCGGAGGGCTGGAGGCTCTTACCGAGAAACAGCGCAGGGTACTCCTCGAGTTGGTCATGCTGGAGCGTGGTTAGCTGCGGCAAAGCTCGCGCAGGGCGAAAGCCTACAGCTCTTCGAGGGCGGTTGGCGTTGGGTTGCTGGTCATGGCGCGGCTGCTGGGCGTGGCGGCGTTGTACTGTAGCGGCTGCCGCTTGTATACTATTGTTGAGTACCCTCCGAAGCGGCTAACCGCTGGAGAGATTCGCCACCAAGCCCAAGTGGAGATGGCTATGGACGTCGAGACAAGGACACAAACGCCGGAGACGGAGAGCGAAGGCGACCGCGGTCTGCACTACCCCGATCTGAAGATCGCGAGCTTCCGCGGAATCAAGGAGTTGCACATACCACGCCTTGGCCGCGTGAACCTGATCACGGGCAAGAACAATACAGGGAAGTCATCAGTGCTTGAGGCTCTCCGTCTACACGCTCAGAACGGCTCGCCACAAACGATAGGCGACATACTCGCGTTTCGTGAAGAATTACCTAGCAATACAGAGCGAAGGGAGCCGACTGCGGATCTCAACGGCACAAGTCCAGTTTCTGCACTCTTTCATGGATTCCCCCTACTTTGGGAGGAACCCGTACCGATTGCAATATCGACCAACATCTACGCGCGGTCCTCGGAGCTAGGGATTCGAATGGGGCGGTTCGTTGAAGAAGTAGAAGAAGATGGCGCTCGCAGGTTGATCGAACTGAAGGAGGATTACGACCCCGAATCCGAACACTTGGTGGCCTTAATTGTAGAGACCGAGGAGGGAGCAAAGCCGCCAATTAGGCTCGAGAGGCTCCGTCCCTCTCGAGCAAGCGGTAGTCTGTCTCCGGCAAGGCTGTTGACCGCACCTAGAACTGCGTGTGTGTTTGTAAGTCCATACAGCGCAGAGCGAACTGATGCACTCGCGCGGCTGTGGGACGCAGTCGCTCTGACGGAAGACGAGAACCAAGTCGTGGAGGCCCTGCGCATTATCGAACCGGGGATATCTGCTGTAACCATGGTAGGCGACGACGGATATCGCGCGTCGAGGAGGGCCATGACGCGACTCAAGGGGATGCTGCGGCCTGTGCCTCTGCGTTCGCTCGGGGACGGCGTCAATCGGCTGTTTTCGATTGCGCTTTCGCTGGTCAACGCGAAGGGTGGCATCCTCCTGATCGACGAGTTTGAGAACGGTTTGCACTACACCGCGCAGCCGGATGTCTGGCGGATGATCTTCGAGCTTGCGGGCAGTTTGGACGTGCAGGTCTTCGCCACCACTCACAGCTCGGACACAGTTAAGGGCTTCCAACAAGCGGCTGCCGAATCCCCGGAAGAGGGTATGCTTCTGCGCCTAGTTCGCGCTAATGACATTACGCATGCTACCTTGGCAAACGAGGATGACTTGGAGATCGTGACCCGTGGCGGGATAGAGGTGCGGTAACGTGGTCCGCCGAGGGATACTGCTTGTGGAGGGCCCCGACGACCAGCACGTATTGAGAAACATCTGCGAGAGACGAGGGATTCTACAGCCCGACGAAATCCGTGATTGCGGTGGCTACCCACAACTGATCAGAAGTCTTCCAAATCAGCTCCGGTTCGGGGATCCAAGTGATGCTTACGGAGTCATTGTGGACGCAGACACAGACTTGGCTTCTCGTTGGCAGTCTGTGCGCGATAGGTTGCGGGTTGCCGGATACGATGAGTTGCCAGCCGTAACTGACCCTGCCGGTACCGTCATTGAGCCTCCACAGGATTCGATTCTGCCGCGTGCCGGTGTCTGGATTATGCCAAACAATCAGTCTCCGGGGGCGCTGGAGAATTTACTGCGCGTCATGATTCCCGATGGTGATGAATTGCTTAGCCATGCGCAAGCCTGCCTAGACTCGCTTGCCGCTCCGCCATTCCGAGAAGCTGATAAGCTCAAGGCCTTGATGCACACCTGGCTCGCGTGGCAGAAACAGCCGGGTAGGCCGTACGGAACCTCAATCGGATACGGGTTCCTCAATGCTAGTGTGCCTCAGGTGGACGGGCTGGTCGCTTGGTTGGGGCGACTTATTGCTGATCCGTAGTTTTAATGTCGCCCGGTCGGTCACCAGACTCTTCCTCTAGATGGTTCAACTTTCTGCCTTTGTATCTCCACGTCTGACAGAAAAGTCACGACCTCTACATTTCTGACGGTCTATACTTGGGACTGGCACCACTGTGGTTCAGGAGGGGACAATGAGGCTCATTCGACTGGGGATTGTTGGGCTGGCGTTGTTGGCCGCGTCTGCTTGCTCGCAGCAGGCCACGGACGAGGAATTAAGGGATATGGTTAGAGAAGAAGTAATGGCCGCGATTGCTGAAGTAAAGCAAGGTCCTCCCGGGGAGCAAGGCCCTCCACCGTCCGAAGAAGCGCTAAGTCAGCTGATCCAAGAGGTAGTGATAGACCTTAGGGAAGAGCTACGTGGACCCCAAGGGCCGCAGGGTACACAAGGGCCTCAGGGGATTCAGGGAAGGCAGGGTGAACCGGGAACAGCCGAGTTATCCGGCAGAGACAGGGCGGCTCTCAGTAGGGTAGATTCCCTTTCGCGTGACCTAGACACATTGTGAAGGGAAGTGGAGTGCGAATCTGGAGGAACCGCCCTTTGCTCAAGTTCTCTTCATGGACTATTCACTGAGGGCACTCTCAGCAGTCGCATCACCACCGTGAAGAACGATCTAGCCACATTGCAGCAGGAAGTGGAGCTCCACGGATTCTTCGGTTTCCGCCTTCTGAGCTTAGAGAATGACCTGGAGGACATCCGGACGGCGTTGAGGCAGCTTCAAGGATATGCCCACACCCATTCGTACTGATGGAAGGCGCTGGGTCTATCCCCGTGACGGCTACCGCCTGCCCGCTGAGACGTAGCTCTGGTCAGCAAGTCGGTTGCTCGCGGATGAAACAGTGTACCCCCCAGCCATTGACCTTGCGGCCCGTGCGTCTTAAGATGGAAGTGACGGGTTAACGAATTCCATCGCTCACGCTTGCACATGACACAGCAAAGCGCATCGCTCACGCCTCCGCTCAGGCGCACGCCCCTGTTCGAGCGACACGTCGCCGCCGGCGCGCGGATGGTCGAGTTCGCCGGGTGGGAGATGCCCATCCAGTACGAGGGCATACTCGCCGAGGCGCGCGCCGTCCGATCCAGCGCCGGAATCTTCGACGTTTCGCACATGGGTCGATTCGAGATTACGGGTGCGGACGCTGCCGCCTTCCTCAGTCGAGTCTTGACCAGGGAGGTGGCCGGCATGCGGAACCAGCGCGCCCGATATACCCTCATCTGCAACCAGGCCGGCGGCATCATCGACGATACGATCGTCTACAGGCGGGGAGTTGAGCAGTTCCTGCTTGTCCCCAACGCGGCCAACGCCTCCGAGGTCCTGGGCTGGCTGGTACGCTGGCGGGAGGAGTGGGGCCAGGACGTTGAGTTTAACGTCGTCACAAGGGAGACCGCGCTGATCGCCCTGCAGGGGCCGAACGCCGAGGCCATCCTGCAGCCGAACTGCGCTGTGGACCTGTCGAACTTTCCAGCCTTCCGCTCAGTTGAGGCGCCGGTGTTCGGCGTACAGGCCGTGGTCGGCCGGACCGGGTACACCGGCGAGGACGGCTTCGAGATGGTGCTGCCGGCCGAAGCCGCCCCCGACGTGTGGAACCGACTCGCGGACGCGGGAGCGACGCCGTGCGGGCTGGGCGCTCGCGACGTGCTGAGGCTTGAGGCCGGCTTGCTGCTTCACGGCTCGGACATGGATGCTACGGTGACGCCACTGGAGGCCGGGTTGGACAGGTTCGTGTCCTGGGATACGGGCGAATTCATCGGCCTTGCGGCGATGCAGCAGATGCAGGGCGCCGGCCTGAGCAGAGTGCTGGTCGGTTTTCACCTGCTGGAGCGAGGCATTCCGCGCCACGGCAACGACATTCTGGACGGCGAGACTGTCGTGGGAAGCGTGACCAGCGGCACGCACTCGCCAACCCTTGACATGGGTATTGGATTGGGATACGTTGCCATGGGCGCGCCGGAGCCCGGAACCCGGTTGAAGATAGACATCCGCGGCAGGCGCGTGGAGGCGGAGGTGGCTTCAATACCCTTCTACTCCAGGAGGAGATGACATGCATCCCGAGGACAGGCGATACTCGCGGGAGCACGAGTGGGCCCGGGACGAGGGTGACGGCACCGTGCTGGTGGGCATAACCGACTACGCACAGGAGCACCTGGGCGACATTGTGTTCCTGGAGCTGCCGCCCGTTGGGACTCAGCTCGACCGCAACCAGAAGTTCGGAGAGGTCGAGTCCGTGAAGTCGGTATCCGACATCTTCTCGCCGGTCTCAGGCGAGGTGGTCGCTGTAAACGATGTGGTTGTGGACAGCCCCGAAATGGTGAACGAAGACCCGCACGGGAGCGGCTGGCTCGTGCGGCTCAGGCCGTCGCAGCCGTCAGAAATGGACGAACTGATGTCGGCTGCAGACTACGAGTCCATGCTGGAGAGCCTGGAATAGCGCCGTATGAGTCAGGGCAGCCCTTTCTCTCCATACGTGCCCAACACGGAGGACGACCGCCGCGTCATGCTGCGGGCGGTCGGCGTTGAGTCGGTCGAGGAGCTTTTCGCGGACATACCCGAGGGTTTTGGGCGGCCGACCCTAGACCTGCCGGCGCCCCTCTCAGAGCTGGAGCTGCGACGCGAGCTTCAGGCCCTGTCCGAGCTTAACCTGGTTCCCGGCAGGGTTCCCTGCTTCCTCGGCGGTGGCGCTTACGACCATTTCGTCCCCTCGGTGGTGAACCACGTGATCAGCAGGGGAGAGCTTTCGACGGCGTACACGCCATATCAGCCGGAGGTCAGCCAGGGCACGCTGCAGGCCATATTCGAGTTTCAGTCGATGGTCTGCCAGCTGCTGGGCATGGAGGTCGCCAACTCCGGCATGTACGACGGCGCATCCGCGCTTGCGGAGGCGGCGCTGATGGCATGCCGGGTCACCGGCAGGGAGCGAATCGTCTACCTGGACACCGTGTCGCCCGCGTACCTATCGGTGATGCGTACCTACACCGAGCCGCAGGGGCTGGCGATGGCGCCGCTCGCACAGGGCGCGTCGCTGCCCGAAGACGCGGCGTGCCTGGTGGTGCATAGCCCCAACTTCTTCGGCTGCATCGAGGACGTGGAGTCGCTGGCCAGGCAGGCGCACGAGAGCGGCGCGTTGCTGGTGGCGTCGGTGGACCCCGTGTCGCTCGGCATGTTCCGTCCGCCAGGAGAGCTGGGCGCGGACATCGCGGTCGCGGAGGGGCAGGCGCTGGGGGTATCGCTGAGCTTCGGCGGCCCGTACGTCGGCCTCTTTACGTGCAAGACCGAGTACTTGCGCCAGATGCCAGGCCGCATTGCTGGCCGGACGGTGGACACGCAGGACAGGGTGGGCTACGTTCTCACGCTCCAGACGCGCGAGCAGCACATCCGGCGAGAGCGAGCCACGTCCAACATCTGCACCAGCGAGGCGCTGGTGGGCACGGCAGTCGTGACATACCTGGCGTGCATGGGCAGGGCCGGCCTGCGACGCATTGCAGAGCTCACCTACCACAAGGCCCACTACGCCGCATCGCTCATCGGGCGCATTGCGGGCTACGAGCTTCCACTGGACGGCACGTTCTTTCAGGAGTTCGTCGTGAGCTGCCCGATCGATCCCGCAGAGTTGAATCGCCGGCTTCTGGACAGGGGCATCATTGGCGGCCTGGACGTGAGCGACCGCGTTCGCAACGGGATGCTGCTGTGCGTGACGGAGATGAACACACGCGAGGAGATCGAGGCACTGGCCACCGCGCTTGAGGAGATCGCCCGATGAGCTTCCCCGTGCTCGACCGACGCCTTCTCATGGACCGTAGCGTATCCGGCCGCGTGGGCGTGTCGCTGCCTCCGCTGGACGTGCCGGAGCAACCGTTGCCGGACGCCGCTATGCTCAGGGATGACTTGCCGCTGCCTGAGGTCAGCCAGGGAGAGGTGGTCCGGTACTTCACCACCCTGAGCCAGATGAACTTCTCGGTGGATACCAACTACTATCCGCTCGGCAGCTGCACCATGAAGTACAACCCCAAGATCAACGACGAGGCGGCGCAGCTTCCGGGATTCGCTCGCATCCATCCGTTGCAACCTGAATCGACGGTACAGGGCGCGCTGAAGCTAGCCCACTCGCTCCAGGGATTCCTGGCCGAGATATCCGGAATGGACGCCGCGGGCCTGGCGACAATGGCGGGCGCTCAGGGCGAGCTGGCAGGAATGCTCATGATCCGCGCCTACCACCTGTCCCGAAACGACACCGGGCGTCGCACTGTGCTCGTACCGGACAGCGCGCACGGCACCAACCCGGCCTCCGCGGCTATGTGCGGATACCGCGTGATGAGCATACCATCGGACTCGCAGGGCAACATGGACCTTGAGGCGCTGAGGAACGCGTGCAACTCGGAGACGGCCGGGCTCATGCTCACGCTGCCCAACACGCTCGGCCTTTTCGACGTCAACATCACCGAGATCTGCCGCGCAGTCCATGAGGCGGGCGGTCTGGTCTACGGTGACGGCGCCAACATGAACGCGCTGCTGGGACACGCCAAGCTGGGGCACCTGGGCTTCGACGTGCTGCACATCAATCTGCACAAGACGTTCAGCACCCCGCACGGCGGGGGAGGCCCCGGTTCGGGACCCGTCTGCTGCAACGCGAAGCTCGCGCCCTTCCTGACCGCGCCCATAGTCGAGAGCGTCGCCGAGCCGGACGGGGGCGAGTCGTTCCGGCTGGCCACGCCGGAGATGAGCATCGGCAAGGCTGGTGCATTCCACGGGAACTTCGGGATGCTGGTGAGGGCGTACACCTACATACGCGGCCTGGGCGCGCCGGGTCTCAGGGAGATCAGCGAAAGCGCCGTAATCGGCGCAAACTACGTGCTCAGCGCCCTCCGCGACCACTACCACCTGCCGTACGACAGGCCTTGCATGCACGAGGTCGTGTTCTCAGCCAGGACGCAGAAGGCTAGGGGCGTGAGCGCGCTGGACGTGGCCAAGCGGCTCATCGACTACGGCATCCATCCGCCCACCATGTACTTCCCGCTGATCGTGGAGGAAGCGCTGATGGTGGAGCCGACGGAAACGGAGAGCAGGGAAACGCTGGACAACTTCATAGAGGTGATGAAGGAGATCGCGCGACAGGCGGAGGAGGAGCCGCAGGTGCTGAAGGATGCGCCCCACTACACGCCCAACTCCCGCCTTGACGAGGCGAGGGCCGCCCGCAGGCCAGACCTGCGATGGAGACCGGCGGAGGGGTAACGTTTCCTACCCTTCGAACTTGTAGCCTGTGCCCCACACGGTCTTGATGAACCGTGGCTTGTCCGGAGACCCCTCCACCTTCTCCCTCAGCCGGCGCACGTGTACGGTGACCGTGCTGCAATCCATCGGTGTGCTGTAGTCCCAGACCCTGTTCATCAGCTCCTCACGGGTGAAGACCTGGCCGGGGTTTGAAGCAAGGAAGAAGAGCAGGTCGAACTCGGTGTTGGTGAGGCGCTGCTTTGCGCCGTCCTTGGTCACCATCCTGGTGCGTCCGCAGATGCTGAGGCCGTCGAATTGAAGTGTCTCGGCGTTGTCCCACCTATCCGCGTCGTGGGTCATGCCAGGGACTGCGCTATCGATCATTTCGTCCTCCGTCCCAAGTGGGTGAGGCCTCCCAAGGCCTCCCGGCATCCGAACCCTTTGGCCCTTTTGTATACATATACGTAAACCGGGCTGTCTTTGGATTAAGGGCGTGCAGCCGGGACTCCCTTCAAGTTGACAACCCACAGGCACTATGCTAAATTGCGACCAGCCTGTTGCAGAGGGAGTGGTCTTCTGTTCCCAGCCGCGAATCGCCTTCTCCATGGCGGACGATCTATAGCCTGTAATGCCCGGGTATCGTGTCCTGCTTCCGGATTGGGGTTGACGTGGTTCAAGCCGGACCAGAGGTCTTCCCCAAGTCTGTGGAGCCATGAGAGGGCCTAGCTCTGGAGAGAGAAGAAGCGCCAGGTTCATCGAGCAGTGCGCCGAGATGCTGCGGGACCGGCGGCTCATACTGGTCAGCAACAGAGGACCGGTAGAGTACCACGTCACGCCTGAGGGCGGGTTGCAGGCGCGCCGGGGCAGCGGCGGGGTGGTTACGGCTCTCAGCACGCTCACCAACTACGTTGACCTGACCTGGGTCGCGAGTGCCATGGGCGAGGGCGACCGCCGCGTGGCGCAGCAGGCCGAAGGCGGCCGGATAAAGTCGCCGATACCCGGCCAGAGCCTCTACCTGCGATACGTGGTCACGCCGCGCCGCGTCTACCACAAGTTCTACAACATCTTCTGCAACCCGCTTCTCTGGTTCCTGCAGCACTACATGTGGAGTTCTCCCTACACGCCCAACGTGGACAACTCCGTCTACGACGCGTGGGAGATGGGCTACATCCCCGTCAACCGCTCCTTTGCAGACGCCGTGGTTGATGAGGCTCAGCACAGCTCGCTGCCGCCGTACGTCATGCTCCACGACTACCACCTGTACCTCGCGCCCGGCATGGTCAGGGAGGCGCTCCCGGACGCGCTGATACAGCACTTCCTGCACATTCCCTGGCCTGACCCCAGCTACTGGCAGATGCTGCCCGCCTTCATGCGCAGCGCGATCTGCGAAAGCCTGTGCGCCAGCGACATAGTGGGGTTTCAGACGCCGCGGGACGTTCGCAGCTTTCTCCAGAGCTGCGAGATGTTCGTGGACAGGGCCGTGGTAGACCACACGAAGTGCACCATCAGTCTGGACGGCAGGGAGACCGCCGCCCGCTGCTACCCCATCTCCATAGACGTGGGCGAACTTCGAGACATTGCCAGCTCACCCCGCGCCTTGGAGTACGAGCGCAAGATAAGCCAGATGCTCGGTGAGAAAACCATCGTAAGGGTTGACCGGGTAGAGCCAAGCAAGAACATCGTCAGGGGATTCAGGGCGTACCGGTTGTTGCTGGAGCGCCATCCGGACCTGCATGGCCGGGTGAAGTTCCTCGCGTTTCTCGTGCCCTCGCGGACGCACATTCGCCAGTACCAGCGGTATCTCCAGGAGGTTGACGGCCTGGTCGCCGAGATAAACGAGACATACGGCAACGAGAACTGGCAGCCCATAACAGTGTTCTACGAGAACAACTACACGCAGGCAATGGCGGCCATGAAGCTGTACGACGTTCTGCTGGTCAACTCCATAATAGACGGCATGAACCTGGTGGCCAAGGAAGGTCCGGTGGTCAACACCCGTGGCGGCATAGTGGTGCTGTCGGAGACCGCCGGCGCCTACACCCAGCTCCACGAGGGTGCGCTCGCCGTTGCTCCCGCGGACGTGGAGGGAACGGCGCAAGCGCTCTACCAGGCCATAACTGCATCCGTGGAGGAGCGTGAAAGGCGTGCCAACCTACTGGTGCAGAAGGTGGAGGAGGAGGACGTCATCAACTGGATGCAGTGCCAGATGGACGACATGAGGGCGCTGGCCGGCCAGCCAAGCGAGTCCCAGCTCTAGAGCAACCCTGCTCAGCCGGCCATTGCCAGCCGCTCCAGAAGAACCTCCACCTCGCCGACGCCTCGCAGCAGCATGTCCGCCTCGCGCAGCACGGCATCCGGCGTACTGTCGCCCTGGACACCGATGGCGAAGCCGTCACACGTCCCCTCCGCGATGAGCGCGTGGAGCGCAACGAAGGCGTCCACGTCCGTGGTGTCGTCGCCTAGGCAGACCACTCCACGCAGGCCGTGCTCCTCCACCAGCTCCCTCAGCGACGTGCCCTTGTCCACCCTGACGGGCGGGCGAAGCTCCACGACCAGCTTTCCTTCCGTGACAACCATGCCGGCGCCCTCGTGCGAGCTAGCCAGCGCCTCCAGAATCGCAGCCCTGGCTCGCTCAGGGTCCGTACTGAGCCGGTAGTGAAAGCTGGCGGACACGCCCTTGTCTTCAACCAACAGCCCGGGCAGAAGTCCGGGTACTTCCAGCGCAAGGCGCAGCCTATCGGCGACGGCGTGAATGGCCCCGACGTGCTGCCTTGCCTCCTCTCGCACCTCCAGCCTGCCGTTGCGCCACGTCTCCAGGCCGTGGTTGCCGCGGTACACCACGCCGTCGAGGTCGACCATGTCCCGGGCCGTGGAGGCGGCCCGACCCGTGAGAACCGCCACGAGCGCCAGCCTCGGCACGAGCATCGACAGGGAGGCGCGGCAGTGCGGCGACACTACCGTCTCATCCGGCGTGCCGGTTATGGGAGCGATTGTCCCGTCAACGTCGGTGATTAGGCCTGACGGGGAGCGCGCGAGCGCCTCGCGAATCCGGTCCAGATGTCCTAGCGCGTTGGGCGTTTCCATGTCGGTTCTATCAGGAGGCTAAGCGCCCGTGTACCGGCTGGTCAACTCCAAAGTCGAGCCATGAGCGGGCGTCAGCCGGGGCGTACGGGAGGCTCGGGCTTGCGTGCTATGAAGAGGAACATCGTTCCCAGGATCAGGGCCACGATGAAGCTCATGAAGGCGATCTGATAGCTGTCGGTCGTGTCGTAGATCCAGCCGGCGTAGATCGGCCCGACCACGGTCGCGGGTATGTGGCACAGCTGCATCCAGCCGCGGATTGCTGCGAAGTTTCTCCGGCCGAAGTACTCGCCGACGATGGCCATGAACACGGGTATTGCACCCCCGTAAGCTATGCCGTAGACCACCACGAACAGCCACACCATGAACACGTTGGTGGCGTTGGCGAGAATGTAGATGCCGAGCGCCTGCAGCATGGCGCATCCGATCAGCACGTAGCGCTTCTCCACGTAGTCGCCCAGCACTCCAAAGCCCAGCCGTCCCACGAGGCTGATGGTGACCATTGCGCCCAGTGCCGCGCTCGCCTGAACGAGCGGAATGGCCCGGACGTTGGTGAGGTAGTTCACCTGGTGGATTACCACGGACGTCATGGCCACCGCCCTCGCTGTCGTGCCCAGAACCAGCATCCAGAATGCAAGCGAGATGAGTGCCTGGCGCACGCTGAAGTCGTAGTCCGAGGCCCACGCCCTCGCCGAGGCGAGCGCCCGCCTGCCGGTTGCAGTGGCGTTCGAGGCAGACGGCGGCGCGTCGTCCGGGCGACCGGGCTCGTCGCCGTCTGGCAGGTAGCCGTACTGCTCCGGCTTGTGCCGCAGGAGCATGGAGAGCGGAATCACAATGACGAAGATGCCGACTCCCGCCATCATGGAAGCAGTTCGCCAGCCGAAGTCGTTGACAATCCAGCCCAGCGCAAACACCGTCAGGCCGCTGCCTCCTGCGCCCAGCGAGAAAACGGCGAAGGCCCTCGATCGCTTGCGGTTGAACCACGCGTTGACGGCGGCCTGGCTGGCGTGGCCGAAGCCGGTATTGTATCCGATTGACATCCAGCCGGCGTAGAGGAGCACGAAAACCACGAATGCGCTGAGATGAATCGGACCGATGCTCACGGGAGCGACCGCGCTCATCAGGAAGAAGCCGGTACCGGCTATGACTGCGCCGATGATGGCCATCCTGCGCGGCCCAAACTTGTCGATGGCCCAGCCGATGATGGGGCCCTCCAGGCCGCCCTCCAGCCGGGAGAGAGAGATTACGGCTGCGCCCGCGGCCGCACTCCAGCCGAACTCGTCAAGCAGGACCTTGAAGAAGATGGGGAAGCCGTAGAACCAGACGCCTGCGCCGTAAACGTTGATCGCCGCCGCGGCCGCAACAATGTACCAGCCGTAGAACAGCCCCCGCCGCCTGGTGCCCGTCAGGGCCGCTGTCTCGACCTTCAGCGTATCAGCCATTGCTCAGCGCCCTTCGAGTCACCGTCGCTTGGGGAACAGTCAAGGGGAGGCGGGATCAGTCGAAGTCTTCCTCCTCGTCGTCATCATCGTGCTGATGCGCGGCGGGTGAGCCCGAGGAGACGCGTGGCAGCAGTGCTCCTGCATGGTCGCGCTTCTGCCGGCGAGGTGGAAGGCCCTTGATGTCCTCGGCCATGCGCGAGGCGTCCTCCTCAGCGACCTTGGCGCAGTCCACGACCAGTCCCTGGATGCCCACGTCCTGCAGCACTACCAGCTCGCCGCGATTCAGAGGCTTGGCACGCAGGAGCAGCAACGGCTTGGCGACGAGGTCCCTGACAGCCCTGACCTGCATGAGCGCCTTGACGGACAGGGGAGACGCATCCTCCAGGCCGGCAACCACCACGGCGTCCACTGGGAAGTCCTCCAGGGAGTGTCCCAGTTCCTCAGGAAACTCGATTGGTATGACGATGAGCCGCCCGAGTTCTTCGTCGGCGAGAAGCTCTGCGGGCGTGTCCACGCTGGAGAACACCACGAAATCGCCGCCCTGCTCCTTGATCTGGTCCAGAGATACGCCGTTGGCAGTGCCTGGCCAGAGGCCCCAAAGTTGGTCGCCCATCGCCTGCTTCGCGGCCTTCAGCTGCGGCTTTGTGGCCTTGGCTGCCGAGATGATGCAACCGTCCGCCTGCAGGCCGGTCGACGCTGCGTCCTTGGCGCCAGAGAGGGCCAGCATCAGGAGTGCAGGGGCGCGCTCGGCGGCGCGGCCGGCGGCGAAACCCATGGGAGCTGGCGCGACGGTACCCACCTTCTCCAGGCGATCGATAAGCTTGCTCAAGGGAGTCTCCTGTGGAGGCCGAAAGCCCCGGGGAATGCGAGTCCCACTCCGGGGCCGTGCCCGAGAGCGAGGGAAGAGTCCCAGTGGAAACGGGGGTGGAGGCGCCCCGTGCTAGTCAGACGAGGGGAGCCTGCGTGCATCCTGCAACGCCATTTCCTTGTCGCAGCACATCACCGGCCCATCTCCGGCCTTGGTGCACAGCGCCACGGTGCCGCAGGTCTCGCACTGATACCGCTTGCCGAGCTCGTTTGCCATGGTGTAACCTCCTGCGCCGGCCTCACGGTGGGCCGGTAGTGGGAGCGATTTGAGTTGAGTTGCCTACTTCTGCGGGATGGGTTCGCCGCAGCAGGTCATCGTGCCTTCGCCGGCGGTTGTGACTATGAACTCAGCGCCGCACGACTTGCAGGAATACCTCTTACCGGACTCGTTTGCCAACTCGATCCCCCTGAATGTAGGATTGAGCCATTATAGCTTCACGAGCCTGCTCGGTCAACCTGAATGCGCCTTGCGGCACGGAGCGCTTAGCACGCGCCGCCTGGTCTAGCGAATGGGATCGGCCCATCCCCCGTAGTCCCTCCGACCGCATCGCAGGACACGCTGCGTTTCAATCTGCTATGATGTATCTGCATGACCATGCCAATCACCCTCGAACCGGCCCCTCGCAGGCGGCTGCCGCCGTGGTTCAAGGTGCCCATGCCCGGAGGCGACAACTACCGCGAGCTTGAGGGCCTGCTCCGCGACAGCAGCCTTCATACGGTGTGCGAGGAGGCCCGCTGCCCCAACATCGGCGAGTGCTGGGAGCGGCGCAGCGCAACCTTCATGATCCTCGGTGACATCTGCACGCGCCGCTGTCACTACTGCGCTGTGACCACCGGCAGGCCGCTCGGACTCGACCTGCAGGAGCCGGCTAGGCTCGCACGTGTCGTTCAGAGGCTTGCGCTGCGGTACTGCGTGATCACGTCTGTCAACCGTGACGACCTCGCGGACGGTGGCGCCTTCATCTTCGCCGAGTGCATTCGACAGATTCGGCGCAGGTTGGATGGGTGTGAAGTGGAGGTGCTCATCCCCGACTTCGAGGGCTCGGAGGAGGCACTGCGAACGGTGATGGATGCGGCCCCGGACGTGTTGAACCACAACATCGAGACGGTCGAGCGCGTGTTCCACTCCGTGCGACCACGAGGAGACTATCGCCAGTCGCTGGAGTTGCTGGCCAGGGCCAAGGAGATTGCTCCGGGCGCCGTGACCAAGTCCGGCATGATGGTTGGCCTGGGCGAGGAGTGGGACGAGATTGTGCAGACCATGAGGGACCTCCGCGAGGTGGAGTGCGACCTGCTGACCATCGGGCAGTATCTGAGGCCCTCACCCAGGCACCACACGCTGGAGAGATTCTACACGCCGCAGGAGTTCGACGAGCTGCGCGTGGAGGGTGAACGGCTGGGGTTCCGCCACGTGGCATCGGGGCCTCTGGTGCGAAGCTCCTACCACGCCGACGAGCAGTCCGCCGCAGCCAGGCGATAGGTCTGCAGCGCCGGCTTGGGAGACCCTCCGGCTGAACTGATGGATCACAGGGGCGTCAGAGCCATCGATTGCGGGGGATCTAAAGATTGGCGCCGGGTCGGACGCGCCCAGCTACTGCCATGCGAGGCGATAGATGTGCTCACTGTGTTGCGCATGTACTCGCTTGACAGTGCATGTGCCGGCATGCAAGAGCACGTGACCGGATGCACTACGAGAGGGAAGCGTGCTGACTTGGCGCTGGTGGACCGGGACCTGAGAGCGATTGACCCGGAGGAGATACTGGACGCGAGGGTTCTGATGACGATTGCTGGCGGCTGGGTGGTGTGGGAGGCTCATTAGCAGGTGCAGAAATCGCCAACGTGACAGACGTGCACGTTGAGCAAGAGGTGAAGCGCTATGGACGAACTCGACCTCATTCAAGAAGCGGTGGTGAATTGGGAGAGCTTGGACGAAGTGGCAGAAGTAGAGACGTGGGAGCTTTGCGCAGGTGCTGAGGAGGAACGAATCTATCTGTCACGAATACTGCCGCAAGGTGGAGAGAGGGCCGTTTACATTGAAATGCGAGCCGTCAGTGGAGTAAGTGGTTCTCTGGATAGGGTACCGTATGGTGCCAAGCCAGTTTCCTGGAGCAGACCGGGTTTCTCGCTCAACTAGATCCTAATCTACTCGACTAAGGCTTCACCGTTCTCCGGTATTCTCCATTGCCCAAGAACTCTACCAAGCCAAGTTGTCGGAGGCGCTGAAGCTGTTGCCGGATTTTGTCAGGAACGTGATTGTTCCCTGGATAACGGCGCTGCGCTATTGGTGTGAAGCCCGCATATACCTCGCCCAGAGTGAAGGAATCACTAGACATGCTCAGTACGTACTCCAGGGTAAGGCCAGTCCAGCCAGAGAAACTGTCAACAAACTTTCGGTCGCCATTGAGCTGGAAGGGAGTGTCCTGTAGGGCCTCGGGAGTGTCCGGTACCTTGACAGTAGGGATGGACGGCATGGTGGAGCGCAGGGCATCGACGTGCGGCCGCAGTTGCGTCAAGGTGTGTGCGCTGAATTCCTTTGGCGGGCTGTCCGCGCCAAATCCAGAGAGAACAAGCCTGGCAACCCGCCTCACGGCGGTCCTTTGACTGACGGCAACTCCACACTCCCAATTGCTATGCATCCCAGACCAGGTGGCGTTGGCGGATGTGACGAGTGCCCGGTGTCGGTCAAGGACGTAGACTTTAGCGTGAAGTCCTGAAAGACTCAGGATGCGTACGCCATTGTTCGCAAGGTCACATAGGGTCTCAAGTTTCGATGAGCCGATCGCAAAATCTCGAAGGTCGGTCTTGGTTACCAGTGTGATCTTGACGGAGGAAGAAACTTCGCCTATGACTTGGGCAAATGCATTGTTGACGTACGGGCTGGCCACCAATAGTCTAGATTGACAGGCCCTTAGGCTGTCCCGTAGCCAGTGCTCGGTTGGTGTGGTGACGATTTCAAGTGTTGGTGAGTTGCGGCTGGTCATCGGCTCTGTCCATTTCCGCGTTTATGGTCGTCCGCACCCTACCGCCGCCGCTCCATGACGAAGCGCGCAAGCTCCACCAGTGAGCGCTTGTAAGTGTTGTCAGGCAGCGGATCCAGCGCCTCGATCGCGCACCGGGAGAAGTCTGCCGCAATCGACGTGGCCTCCGGTATGATGCCCGAGTTCTGCACCATATCCACCGCTCGCTGAAGGTTGCCGTCATCCGCTCCGTCTTGGAACAGCTTCACAACCGGATTGTCGTCCGGGTACCGCTCCAAAAGCAGGAGCGTGGGCAGCGTGACGGTGCCCTGCAAGAGATCGTTGCCGACTGGCTTGCCGATTTCCTCCTGGGTTCCTTCGAAGTCCAGAATGTCGTCCACAATCTGGAAGGCCATGCCGAGGTTGTGGCCGTAGGACTTCAGGCACTGGACCAGTTCCTCGGGCGCGCCGCTCAGGACGGCGCCGGACTCGGCTGCGGTGGAGAAGAGCGAGGCCGTCTTCTCGTATATGCGTTCCCAGTAGAGGTCGCGGCTGAACGCAGGATTGAATGCGAGGAATATCTCGGAGAGCTCGCCCTTGGAGAGCTCCATGATGGTCTCCGAGAAGCGGCGAATGACGCGGACGTTCTTGGTGTCGCACACAAAGGTGGCTGACGTGGCGAACACGTAGTCGCCGACCAGCACCGCCACGTTTCTGCCCCACCGGCTGCTGACCGTCGCCTTGCCGCGGCGCACCGGCGAGTTGTCCACCGTGTCGTCGTGCACAAGCGTGGCGATGTGCAGCAGCTCGACGGCCGTGGCCATGATCTGAGGCAGGTCGTGGTCGTGTGGGTGGAACCTCGAGGCCAGTATCGTGATGGCAGGGCGGGTCCGCTTCCCTGGCGCATCCAGCACGTGACCGAGGATGCTGTTCAGCAGCTCGGCGCCATCGCTGGATCCCCGCTTCCAGACGCTCTCCAACCGCTTCTCAACGTCGAGAAGCTCCGATTGGATGGGGCCGTACAGGTCGGTTACGTTCAACGGCGTGTCCTTTCAGGCCGACTCTTGCCCCAAGCGTGCGAGCTCTGCAGTGGCAACGTCATCGTCAAGCTTGCTGAATAGCGGCGCGGGCGCGGGCAACTCCTGGCCGGGAGGCATGGACTCCAGCGAATGGTCCCAGCTCCAGCCCTTACCTGTGGCGTCGCCTGGGAAGCCCAGGAGTGCGTGGAGCTTCTCCGAGCTGAACGGCAGGAAGGGGTTGAGCAGAGTCTTCAGGCAGTTGATCACGGAGAGCAGGACCCAGAGCGTGTTGGCCGTGGCCGCCGGGTCATTCCGGGCGGTGCGCCAGGGTTCGCGCTGGTCGATGTAGCGGTTGGCCTCCTGCGCAAGCGACATGGCATGCCCCAACGCGGCCCGGAAGTGGCAGGCGTGCAGGCTGTCATCGACGGCGCTGAAGGCCTGCTGGGCCTTGGAGAGCATCTCCCGCGACGCGTCCTCCAGCTCGCCCGGCTGCGGGACGCGTCCCTGGAAGCTGCGGTGTGTGAGCGTGAGGACACGGTGCACCAGGTTGCCGAACGTGGCCACCAGTTCGTCATTGTTGCGCCGCACAAAGTCGCGCCAGGAGAAGTCGGAGTCACTGGTTTCCGGCATGGTGGCAGAAATGTAGTAGCGCAAGGGGTCGGGTTCGAATCTCTCCAGGTAGTCGGGGACCCACACGGCCCAGTTGCGACTGGTAGAGAGCTGGCGGCCCTCCAGATTGAGGAACTCGTTGGCCGGCACGTCGTAGGGGAGGTCCAGCCCGCCGTAGCCCGCAAGCATGGCGGGCCAGATAATGGTGTGGAACGGAATGTTGTCCTTGCCGATGAAGTAGTACCCACGCGTGTCACCGCCCCAGAACGGCTCCCACGCGTCCGGCTGCCCGTGGAGAGCGGCCCACTCCTTCGATGCGGACAGGTAGCCTATCACGGCCTCGAACCACACGTAGATTCGCTTGCCGTCGTATCCCGGCACAGGCAGGGGCACGCCCCACTCCAGGTCACGCGAGATGGCGCGGTCCTTGAGGCCGTCCTCAAGGTAGCGCTGCGTGAAGTTGAGCACGTTGGGGCGCCAGTGGCGCTGCTCCTTCACCCACGATAGAAGCTGCTCCTGGAATGAGCTCAGCTTCAGGAAGAAGTGCTCGGAGTCGCGGATTTCCGGCGCGTCGCCGGATATGCGGCACCGGATGTCGATCAGATCCTCGGGGTTGAGCGGCTTGCCGCACTGGTCGCACTGGTCGCCGCGCCCGTCGGGGTTCGAGCAGTGGGGGCACGTGCCCTTCACGTAGCGGTCCGGCAGAAAGCGCCGGCAGGTGTGGCAGTAGGGGAGCGGCGTGGTGTCCGTGTAGATGTAGCCCTTGTCCTGGAGAGAGAGGAAGATATCCTGAACCACCTCTCGATGGTTATCGGTCCCAGTTGTGGTGAACAGGTCGAAGCTGATGCCCAGCCGGTCCCAACTCTGCAGGAACTCCGAGTGGTACCGGTCGACGACCTCCTGAGGCGATACGCCATCCTGCTCCGCTCGGAGTGTGATTGGCGTGCCGTGTTGGTCGCTGCCGGATACCATCAGGACGTCGTTGCCCTTGAGCCGGTGGTAGCGAGCGAAGATGTCCGCGGCGAGGTAACAGCCGGCGATGTGGCCCATGTGCAGCGGGCCGTTTGCGTAGGGCCAGGCGACCCCTATGAATATGCGTTCGGGCATGGGCTGTAGACAGTCCTGCGTGGTGTTTGTGCATTGTAGCACAAAGTGAGATTCGCATATAGCAAGCGGGCGCAGGGCCGGGACATTCCGTGCTCGCCTCCGCTCATGGTGAGCTTGTCGAACCAAATGAGCGGAGAAGACTCACGCCTCCCGCCGCACGCTCAGCCATAGCCTGTATACCTCCCGGCGCGGCAGCCCGCTCTCGGCGGCCGCGCGCTCGCGTGCCTCGCGGGCCGGCACACCGTCGCGAAGCATGGCACGCAGCATGGCCTCGCCGTCCGCCGTCGGTGGCGGTGTGGCATTAGGCCGACCACCCTCTACGACCAGCGTGAATTCCCCTCGCGGCTCCTGGAAGTGGGCCAGGCAGTCTGAGATGGCGCCGCGGAAGGTCTCCTCGTGCAGCTTGGTGGCCTCGCGCAGCGCGGTGATGCTGCGGTCACCGAGCGTGTCGAGCATGTCCGCGAGCGAGTCGCGCAGCCGATGCGGTGTCTCGAATGTCACGAACGTGTAAGGGAGCCGGGACATGCTCACGAGCAGCCTGCGGCGGTCTGCGCGCCTGCGGGGCAGGAAGCCCAGGAATAGGAAGCGGTCTGCCTGCATGCCGGACACTGCCAACGCCGTCACCACCGCCGAGGGCCCGGGTATCGAGACCACCTCCACGCCCTCATCGGCGGCGGCCCTCACGAGGTGGAGCCCAGGGTCGCTGATGCCTGGCGTGCCCGCGTCGGAAACCAGGGCTACGTCGCCGTCGGCCAGCGCGGCCAGGATGGTGGGCAGCTTGCGGTCGCTGTTGTGCTCGTTGTAGCTCGTGAGCGGCGTGTGGATGTCGTATCGTGAGAGGAGCCGGCGGGTCGTGCGCGTGTCCTCGGAGGCTATCAGGTCGACCTCTCGCAGGATGCGGAGCGCCCTCAGGGTGATGTCCTCCAGGTTGCCGATGGGCGTGGCAACTACGTAGAGGGTGGGCATGGGGCCTCCTTGCGCCGGGCGGTCTCAGTGCATTCTACACGATGCGGCGGAGCGCCCGCGCCGCCCGCGGAGCAGATGGTATACTTCATTCGCGGCGCATCAATTGGGAGCCGTTCGAGCATGAACGTTGGCGTTTGTCGAATAGAGTTGGAGTTGCCCGGAAGCCGGTCGCTCAAGGACAAGCGGAGGGCGGTACGCTCGATAGTGGAGCGCGTGCAGAACCGGTTCAACGTGGCGATCGCGGAGGTGGACCGGAACGACAGCCGTCAGGCGGCGACGCTTGGCGTCACGTGCGTGAGCAACGACGCGGCCCACGCCAACGAGATGCTGTCACGGGTGGTCAACTTCATCGAGGGGTGCCGCGAGGACGCGGTGCTTGCGGGCTACGACGTGGAGCTGGTGTCGGGGCTGTAGGGTTCTCTCTCAGCGGTCCAGCTTGAGCAGGGCCAGGAACGCCTCCTGCGGGATCTCCACGTTGCCCACCCTCTTCATCCGCCTCTTGCCCTCCGCCTGCTTCTCCAGCAGCTTCCGTTTGCGCGTCACGTCGCCGCCGTAGCACTTGGCTAGCACGTTCTTGCGCAGCGCTCGCACCGTCTCTCGTGCGATAACCCGGCTACCGATGGCGGCCTGGATCGGCACCTCGAACAGCTGGCGCGGGATCAACGTCCGCAGCTTCTCGACCAGCGCCCGACCCTGCTGCTGCGCCTTGTCCCGGTGCACTATCAGCGAGAGCGCGTCGACCGGCTGGTTGTTGACCAGCAGGTCCAGCTTGACCAGAGGCGCGGGCTGATAGCCCTGGAAGGAGTAGTCCATGGACGCAAAACCCTGCGTGCGCGACTTGAGCTGGTCGTAGAAGTCCATTAGCACCTCGGACAGCGGTGCGCGGTACTCCAGCAGCACGCGTGCGTCCATCGACTGGTCGCCGTCGCCCGAAGTCGCCCCGGCCTGGAGGTACTCCATGCGTCGGAACTCACCCCGCCTGGTCGTTACCAGGTCCATGATCGCACCGATGTAACGCGCCGGCGTTACTATGCTCATGTCCAGGATCGGCTCCCGCATTTCGGCGAGCCGTAGCACGGGAGGCAGCTTGGCGGGGCTGTCGACGGTGACCTCTTCGCCGTCGTCGAGGAGCACCTGGTAGGCCACGCTGGGGGCGGTGACGAGCAGGTTGAGGCCGTACTCCCGCTCCAGCCGCTCCTGCACGATCTCCATGTGCAGAAGGCCAAGGAAGCCGCAGCGGAAGCCGAACCCGAGCGCGGCGCTGTTCTCGGGCTCGTAGCTCAGGGCGGCGTCGTTAAGCTGGAGCTTCTCGAGCGAGGTGCGCAGGGCCAGGTACTCGTCGCCGTCGGCCGGATAGAGGCCGGCGAACACCATCGGCTTGAGTGGCTGATAGCCAGGCAGCGGCTGCGACGCGGGCCGCTGTGCAAGCGTAATGGTGTCCCCGACGCGGCACTCGCGCACGTTCTTGAGGCCGGTTGCCACGTAGCCGACCTGCCCGGCGCTGAGCTGCTCCGCCTGCGTGAGACGTGGAGTGAAGCTGCCCACCTCCAGGATGTCGCCGCGAGAGCCGGTGGACATCATGAGCAGCTCGTTGCCCTTGGCGATCGCGCCGTCGAAGAGTCGGACGTAGGCCACCACGCCCTTGTAAGGATCGTAAGCTGAGTCGAACACCAGGGCTCGCAGGGGAGATGGGAGGCCCGAGGGCGGTGGAACGCGCTCAACGATGGTGTCCAGGAGCCGGTCGACGCCCGCGCCGTCCTTTGCAGATACGTGCAGAATCTCGTCATCCGTGAAGCCGAAGGCCTGTTGCATCTCGGTTGCCACGCGGCGGGGCTGCGCCACCGGCAGGTCGATCTTGTTCACGACCGGGATTATCTCGATGTCGTGCTCCAGGGCGAGGTACACGTTGGCGAGGGTCTGCGCCTGGATGCCCTGAGTGGCGTCGACGACGAGGATGGCGCCCTCGCATGCGGCGAGCGCGCGAGAGACCTCGTAGCCGAAGTCTACGTGGCCCGGCGTGTCGATGAGGTTGAGCTGATAGTCGCCGTCGCGGCCGCGGTATGTCATTCGCACGGCCTTGCCCTTGATGGTGATACCTCGTTCACGCTCCAGGTCCATCTGGTCCATGAACTGCTCGGTCATGTCGCGCGGGCTCACGGTGCCCGTGATCTCAAGCAGGCGATCGGCGAGCGTGGACTTGCCGTGGTCTATGTGAGCGATGATGCAGAAGTTGCGAATTCGTGAGGTATCCATGTTGAAACTATCGTAGCACAGGCAGTCCAGTTAGCACAGAGGCGAAGCGCGGGGTGCGGCCGCGGCCTGCTCATAGCTTGCCCCGCACCCCGATGCGGGGGTGAGCATGTCGAACCATATGCGCGGGCTCATACTCACCTCTTACTGACAATTCATACTCTTCGACTGCGCTTTGGTAGATTTCCCTCGGGGGCTTTTGCCCAAGTAGCCTCAGCACGGGTTCAGTCACTTGGGAAACTGACATTTGGCTGATACAATAGTTGGCAGACTCAACTTGCTTGCCAGCAAGACAGGACGGCCGGCACAACCCCTAGGCGCGGTTCTGAGTGGCACATGAAATTCACCCTCACCAAACTCCGAGTTAGGGCGTCCGCGGCCTTGCTTTGCGCGATTCTGGCCGCTTTTGCAGTCTGGGCACTCTACTGGAATGGCGACATGCGTCAGGTTGTGGAGGCTCAAGGGCCGCAGCCCCAGACACTCTCACTGACTCCTACTCCTGGTCCGTTTCCTCCCATATCGCCAGTCAGAGGTGTAGCAGGAGATCTGTGGGCGGACGTGATCATCGGCAAGCCTGATTTTACGCAGACAGCTCCCAAGAGCGTAGTGCCGTTCAAGGTTAATAATCCAACCGGGGTGTTGGTTGATCGCTCGGTTGATCCAGGCAGGGCTTATGTCTGGGATTCAGGAAACAGCCGCATTCTGGGGATTGACCTTGGGAAGTGCTATGAGGATACCGGCCCCTGCTCCGCAGACATCGTGATCGGACAGCCGTCGGGGTACGATCATGCAGCCTGCAATGGAGACAGTGGCCTACAGAGATTTCCGGTAAGGGCCGGACCGACAGCAGAGACTTTGTGCGGCATCCCTGACCATGCTCTCAGCCCGTGGGAGGGGTATTCGTTAGTGTCGATGGCAGTGGACGGTGACGGCAACCTCTACGTCCCCGACTTCTTCAACCACAGAGTACTGAAGTACAACAGTCCATTCGAGGGCGATACGGTCGCAGATCAGGTATGGGGACATTCCGATTTTTCGGGCAGGGTGTGCAATCAGGGAACAATTCAGAGCCCCACTGCGGAATCCTTCTGTTTCCAGTCGGACTCAGTTCGGTTCGTTTCAAACTTCTACGGGGCCGGAGTAGAGATCGATTCCGACGGCAATCTGTGGGTCGCGGACGTAGGCAACAACCGTGTATTGCGCTTCCCAGTGCATCCGGATACGGGCGTGATCGACAGTACCGCAGACTTGGTGTTGGGGCAATCCAGCTTTCTTACTGCTGGGCCTGGGAGCTCACTGAATGGACTTCACGCTCCCTCAGCGGTCAGGTTCGACTCAAAGGGTTGGCTCTACGTTGCCGACGCGGCAAATAGTAGAGTTCTGGTCTTCAAACCGCCTTTTGCGTCGAGCATGAGAGCTGACGGCGAATTTGGCTCTCAGCTTCGTCATCCAACTTCCCTTGAAGTAGATCCCTCCGACCGGGGGATATGGGTCGTGGACGCAGGCAACTTTATGGTGGAGCTGTGGGATCCCACGGGAACATCCGTATTGAAAGTCTTGGGTAAGAGCGCCCATCAGCCTGACGGCAATTGTGGTCCGCCCATGCGCGGAGTTGTAGGAGGTCAGCGTTTATGTCCGATTGGTGGAAGCGTCGGGTTGGATGGACATGGAAATGTCCTGGTTCCGGTATTTCATGCCACAGCCGATGTGTTCCGTTATCCTACTTTGAACGCGCAGGCCGCAAGCCAGTTGCACAGTGAACCGGATAAGCGACTGTTTTTTCCTCCATTCGAGGACAACTTCAGAGACAGTAAAGGGATTCATTCTGCGAGGGGTATAGCAACTTGGCAGGACCAGCTGATTGTATCCGACATTAGAAGGTTGATGTTCTGGAACGGGTTGGATTCGCTGTCCAACGGCAAGCCTGCGGACGGTGTGATTGGAGACAGATCCGCCGTGCTGGAGTGGACCTACTGCTGCGGCCGAATTAAGGTTGATTCCGCCGGCAGGCTTTGGGTGCTGGGATTCGAGGGCGTACACTACCTTGAAGTCTATCAACTCCCCCTGACTGAACACTCTGTGCCTCTTCATACCATTTGGAAGGAGTCGGCCTCCTTCCCGGTACTGGGGACCACGGAGCGGGTCGCTCTCGGGGGACGCGTCTTCGGCATTGCGCCAGTGGAAACGGGTGGTCACCTCTGGATCAGCGACACGGACAATCATCGCGTTCTCCGCATTCGCGACCCGCTCAGAGATCCTGTGGTGGACATCATATTGGGGCAGGAGGACGCCGCAGGTACCGATTGCAATCAGAGACGGCCCACAGGCGCTGCCTTGGACGAACTCTGTTATCCTGGCGCGTTGACCATCGACCGTTTCGGAAATCTCTTTGTGTCCGACCACGCACTTGAAATTGACGGCAACCTTCGCCTCTTGGTCTTTTCTGCGGAATCAACGCCTGTAACCATTACCAAATCAATCTTTGCGCCGCCTGCGACAAAGGTTTTCGAACGAGCGGCTGTAGGTGCCACCAACCTGTGGGCTGACCCATGGGAACCTGGGGCAATTATGCGGCAACACGAGAGGGGACTTTGGGCGGGATTTTGGGCGGCGGCCACGTGGGAGCCCGCCTTTGACAGCACGAATAGGATGGTGGTCGGATACAATGCTTATTTGAGTCCCAGATTCGTCGGCGTCTACGACGATCCGCTCGGGCCGGATGAGCTTCCCAACACCTTTCTGTACGACTTCGGCTCGATGCCCTACACGGCAACCTTCGACGACAACGATAACCTTTACGTCGGAGACATCAATCGCGGGAGAGTGCTCGTGTACTACAACCCCTTCAACAATCCTCCTCCGCCTCCAACCAAAGTCCCTCCACCACGTCCAGCGCCGCTGCCCGAGTATCCCGTGACAATTGAGGCCGTGAATCCCGGTCCACCCAATTGCTTGTTGCGCAGCTCGACGAAAGAACACGAGACCACCCTGGACTTCAGAGTAGACAGGCTTCCCGGCCGGAGCGACCTCACACTTGAGTTTCGCAAGGTGACCTCGCGGCATAGGGGGC
>JAPPHY010000006.1 GCA_028877205.1 Chloroflexota bacterium
TACACCGAGCAGGGTCCGATTTGCCAGTCTCTCCGACTTCTGAGACACCCTCGATACAACGCTATCTGCCCTCCCTGCCGTCTGGGGGGCGCAAAACGGTACAAGTTGTACCTCCGGCGGGGCCTCGAAATAGCCGAGACCGGTCATATTCCCCTGATTCAGCTACGAAACGGGCTGCAACGTCCTCGACCGGTCAACGGCCAAAAATGCAATTGCGGGAGAAGCTGTGCTAAAGTTAGGTCGCACTCCTGAGACGTCGGAATTGCACTTTTACCACCCTGACCGGTCAGTCGATCATGGGGGATGTAGGTACGGATGCGGGTCTGAAGCGTCTATCAGGAGCAAAACCGTCGCTTCGGCGGCGTCTGCGGCCCATGCTGGCCCACCGGATATTGCAGGAATTGAGGTGGGGGTGCATGACGCGAAATGGGGTGGTGGGCAGGATCGGACATTTCGGGCCACGCAGGTTTGGATTTATGCAACATTTCCGGGGTTTGGCCGAAAATGGTGACCGGTCGCTGTCAAGGGCTGGTTCCACCGAAAATTGCAGAAACGGCCCATCTCGGTAGAGGACGAAGATGACCTCTGGGAAGTCGAAGATGAAATCGAAGGCCGTAGACGGGCGACCCGACCAGAAGTGGGTCGTGGAGTACCTCGTGCAGCGGGAGGGACAGCGCAGGACGGCGGCCCTACTTGGGGTGAATCGGAAGACGGTGGCGTTGGCGCTGAGCAAAGAGCGGCTGACGGGGAAGATGGCCCTGGCCGTGCAACGGTTCATGGCCGGCCTGGACGATCCCGACGGGGAACTGGCGACGCCCCTGGACAGGCTGGAGGCGAGGATGCGGCGTGTGATCCGAGGGGTGGACGATCTGAGGAAGCTGGTGGAGGACCTGACGGAGCGCGTGGAGGCTCTGGAGGCGGCGCAGACACCCAAAGACGATGCCGAGGGCCGTGGGCTGCGCCTGTTCGACCGGTGGCGGAGACGCGGGACGCAGGGCGATGAAGAAACCGATGGCTGAGCGGGTGCGCTGGGTGGCGAAGGCGGAGGCGGCGCGGGTGATGGAGGTCTCCATCTCGACCCTGGACCGGATGATACGGAAGGGAGAGATTGAGGTGCGCAGGGAGGGCCGCCGGGTCTACGTACGGATGGAGGGGCCGGAGCGGGTGAGCGACGAGGAGCTGCTGCGCCGCGCCCTTGGCCGGGAGGACAAGCTTCAGCGGAGGCTGCTGGCGCTGGACCGGCGGGCGCAGGCGTTGGAGCGGGAGCGGGATGAGGCCAGGAAGTCCGAAGATGCCACAATACAGACGCACAGGGAGCTTGAAAGGGCGTACGGGAAGGAGATGGCTGAGCACGGGAGGACAAGACGCTGGACAGTCAGGCTTGGCCTGGCCGTGGTCGTGCTGCTGGTGGTCGTCGGTGTTCTGGTGTGGTGGTTTGTCCTGAGGTAGGGGATGCATCCCAGCCCTTCTCCGATTGTCAATCGTACGATAAGGTGCGATAATCACTCCATGAGTAGCCGTGAATTCATCAGGCGCGCCAGGGAGTATGCCCGCAGGACAGAACAAGCCTTTCGCTTCGACCCGACTCACGGCAAAGGCAGTCACGGGAGGGTCTATGTCGGCTCCCGATTCACCACGGTGCAGCAGGGCGAGTTGAAGAAGGGCATGCTGGCTGCGATGCTGCGTCAATTGAACATCGACCGGAGGGAGTTTTGAGCCATGATTTACGCATACCCATGTCAACTGACCCCCGATGAAGATGGGGGGCTTGTAGCCACCTTTCCCGACGTACCGGAGGCCATCACCGGCGGAAGCGACCGTTCCGAGGCCCTGGCGATGGCGGAGGACGCCTTGTCTACTGCGCTGGCCGGATACGTCCATGAGAAGTGGGACATCCCCGCTCCCAGCGAGATGGCTGACGGTCAAGTATCAGTGCCGGTGCCGACCGTTGTTGCCGCAAAACTGGCCCTGTACACGGCTATGAAGGCGCAACGCATCACTAAGGTGGAGCTTGCCGACAGGCTGGGAGTCAGCGAAGGTGCTGTGCGCAAGCTGACCAACCCGGACCACCGCTCCCACATGAGCCAAGTGCACAAGGCGCTCAAGGCGGTAGGGCGCAGCCTAAGAGTCGAGATCACCGCGCCTGAGATGGTATGACCATGCACAATCAGGAGAATCAAGACCCCAGCGACTTCTTTCAGGAGTTCGTCGGTAGACTGTTCGATGAATTGGGATACCAACCGGAAGAACAGCCTGGGATCGGCAGCAGAAAGTCCGACTATCTCGCGAGGGCTCCTGACGGTGAGAGTTTCTACATTGAAGCTACTGTTCTAACGCCCGATCAGTTCTCAAGGCCAAGACCTACCGAAGACGATGTATGCAGGAAGCTGGATAGAATCTGTCATGTCCCCCATATCTACTCGTTTTGGGCGACGGCATCTGGAGAGCTATACCAGAATCTTGCGAGGCGAAAACTTGATCCCATCAAGAGCTGGATGGAGGGGCTAAGCGCCGAAGATGTCGCACCCCAGTCGGAAAGGTTCTCGTTTCCAAGCGGGACGCCGCCAGTTGATGCAGAAGCTCCGTCGAAAGAATGGAGGGTCGAGATTCACGCTACCCCACGCCCATTAGCGAAGAGGGGAATTCCCGCTCGGCTGTTGACACGCTTTGGACGCGGCGGGGGTGTCGATTCTGCTTCGCCTCTCGTCAGAGCTGCAAGAGCCAAGGCCAGGCAACACAAGGATGTTTCGAAGCCGCTCCTGCTGGCAATGAATGACTTGGCGGACTTCCCGAGTGATCGAATCGACATATCCATGGCGTTATTTGGGTGGGAGCAAGCATCCGAAACTGGGATAAGTCGAATTACACCCCCGCAGGGGTATGAGCGAAGACGAAGCATATGGGGTACGCAGGAGAACAGTACCATCAGTGCCATCCTGTTGTTTCACGGCTTGTTGCCGCACACGATCCCTTACGCCGAAGTGTGCCTGTATGAAAATCCATCGGCCCGGTATCGCTTGTGCCCCTCGATTAGAGACCGCTTCCCTCATGCCGTCGTTGAAGAGAAAGAAGGGATAGGGTTCCTTCGCTGGCCTATGGAGCAGCTTCTGAGTTCAGTGTTGGGCATTCCACCGACAACTCGGCCTTATGCGGTGCTAGAACGGGAAATGAATCGCTCGGTCTCTAGAATATTCCGAAGATTATCTGCATAGCACGGCGTCTGCCACATCACCAAATTCATCTGTGGAATTTACCTAGAGGAGGACAGGCATGAGTAACGAAACAACCCACACCCCCGTGGCCCTGTACGCCAGGGTATCCAGCGACCGACAGGACGTGGACCTGTCCGTGGCCGCCCAGCTGCGGGCATTGCGCGACCACGCCGACAAGAACGGCTACGTTGTGGCGAGAGAATACATCGACGAGGCCGAGAGCGGACGCATCGCCGACAGGCCGGAGTTCCGCAAGATGCTGGACGAGGCCAGCAAGCCCGAGGCACCGTTCACGGAGATTTTGGTCTGGAAATTTAGTAGATTTACCCGCAAGCGGGAGCACGCCGTCGCCTTCAAGTCCATGCTGAGAAGGAAGGGCGTCCGCGTCGTCTCCATCACCGAGCACGCCGACGACTCCGCCACCGGCAGGCTCATGGAGGCCATCATCGAGTCCGTGGACGAGTTTTACTCGGAGAATTTGGCCGAGGAGGTTCGACGGGGAATGCGGGAGGCCGCCTCCCGCGGCTTCTGGGTTGCCAGCAGGGTGCCCTACGGCTACCAGAAGCGCATGGTACAGGACGGGGCCAAGAAGCGCCCCACCCTGGAACCCGATCCCGCCACCGCTCCCGTGGTGCAGCGCATCTTCTCCATGGCCGAGTCGGGCAGGGGCATCCTGGACATCACCCAGACCCTCAACGCCGAG
>JAPPHY010000015.1 GCA_028877205.1 Chloroflexota bacterium
GGTACATGCCCCGGCTGAGCCGGTCGGACTTCCAGCAGACGATGGTGTCGAAGCGCCCCCGCCTGGCGTCGGCGAGCATCCTCTGGAACTCCGGGCGCTTCTTCGACCAGCCCTGTCCCACCTCCTGATAGCGGGCGACGATGGTCAGGCCGCGCCTTTCGCAGTGGGCCTCCATGTCACTGATTTGCTCGGAGATGGAGGTCTTGTCCTCGGCGTCCTGGCTCTGGTCCGAGACGCGGGCGTAGATGGCCGCCCTGCCTTCCTTCGCCTTGCGGCACTGCATCTTGATTCTTGGCATGGTTGTCTCCTCTGTGTATAGGACTTGGCTTAAGCTAACGTCGCAGCGTCAGTCGTTCGGTGGCCAACCGGTTCATGCTGACGCCCGCCTCGGCTGCGTCCATCGCCAGGGCGCGGTGGGTCTCCGGGGGAATGCGCAGGGTGATCGTCCCGCTGTAGCGGCGTGTGGATATCGGCTCCGGGACTTCGATGCCATCCTCCAGGTTCAGTTGGACGGCGTGGGACACCAGCTCTCGAATCCCGATCAGGGCCTTTTCCGGGGTATCGTCCAGGTGGCTCAGCAGGCCGAACTCGGCGCACAGGCCGACGTACTCCTCGTCCTCGTCGGACCAGAAGACTCGGTAGGTGTAGCGGTCGATCAATTCAGCCATGCATTTCCTCCAATCTGTCGATTGCCCTGAGCGCCTGACGGGACCTGGTAAGCCTTGGCCATGCCCCGGACGGGCTGGATGTTCACCAGGGGCCTGCCCTGCCAGGGCATTCGGTAGAAGAGATGGCTGCCCCTCTGCCTAGGCTCTCCGAAGTAGTGGTCGCAGACCTTTCTGAGGTCGTCGAACCGGACGTTCCGGGGGTTTCGCCGCATGTCGTCCAGTGTCCTGTCCACGATACTCATATGATGGCACTAATGCCACCCCTTGTCAAGGACGACGCAGCTTTCTTCAGGACGCCTCAGCACGACCTATCTAGGTCGTACTGAGGCGATGGGTCCGCAGGGGAAGCCTCTTCGTCCCGGGTCAACTTGGCCAGTATGGTGAAGAGCCTGCGGAGGCGGTCCTGGGCGTCGGGAGCGGGGTTGCAGTTAATCGCCACCACGCGCAGTTCCGCCGAGGCTTCGCTTCGCGTCTTCTGCTCTGTCCTGCGGGTGGCTTCTTTCACTATCGTTGCTCTTGTCGCTTTGCTTGCGGTCGGATAGGTGCTCAGGGTTGACCTACCGGACTACGGCCCGGTCGTTACGTCAGTGTGGGCGACCGGAATGGCGAGCGTTATCCCTCAGAGGGGGTATTCATCCGTGCAACCGGTTTCATTCATCCCCCGTAGCGATGGCGAGACGCAATGGGGCCAGACCCGGCTACCGGGATGAGGCCGTGGAGGCCACGGCGTCACCGGGGTTGTTGGTCGCTCTGTCGAACTCAGCGCCACCTCGCTCACCTCGTCGTGGTCTGCTGCGACGCACTTGATCGCAGCGTTCACCAGAGAGTGTGAACGGTTCAGACGCGAAAAAAGACCTCACGCGTGGTGGCACCTTCCGAGGTCTCCTTTTGGCGGGCCGTTTCTTGCAGTGGCAGGGGTGTACAGGAAAAGGAGTTTGGTGACTGACTGGTCAAAGTCGTGATTTCGTAGCTGAACCAGGGGCAAAACCCCCTCTACCGGACGTGAGCGGTGAGCAATCTGATGAAAGGGCGGAGTCCGGTCTCCAATGACAAAAAGATGCTTGAGGTGGGGGTGCATGACGCGGGCAAAATCGACGCCCCGATGACAAAACCGGCCAAAAAGAGTCGCTTGAGGTGGGGGTGCGTTACGCGGGGTGCGACATCGCAGAAAACACGGACTTGGCGGAATTCACAGCTGAGACGAATTTCTTGAGGAGGAGGACATTGCCATGAAGACCACCGGACACGGCATTGAGGACAGCAAAGACGTGGAGAACATGTACCACATGCGGCTCATGACGTTGCTGCAAGAGCTGGTGCGGGAGCACGGGTACAGGGGCGCTGCGCGGGCGCTGGAGATCGACCAGCGCACGGTGGCCGAGAGCACAAGGACGGGAAGGCTGTCGCGGCGTATGCGGGAGGCCCTGGAGCGGGCTTTGCGGTAGGGCGTGGGTTCTACGGCGGTCCGCCAGCGGGAGCCCAACGACGCCTTGGAGGAACGGTTGGGGGTGCTAGAGAATGAGGTGGAGTCCCTGGGGCAGGACGACTTCATGTGGGCGAAGATGACCGGGGGCGCTCACGCCCACGCCGTTCCTTCCCAGCAAGGCGCTGATGGAGGGGGAGACGGAGCGGAGCGTCAGGACGGGAGAAAAATCCTCCGTCGGAGTCCTTGACCCGGCGCAAGTATCTCGACCTAGTGACCATTGAGCCCGCCAAATGACAACGAGGAGGTATTCGGCGAGGCTTGGACGCTCATCGTCCGGTGGCGGGCGCTCACGCTGAGGTTGTGGACGCAGTCGTGGTCGTCCGGCGTTACGTTGTGCAGGTCGCTTTGGGCAATTTCCGGGGTGGGGGCACGCAGGGGGTCTTTTCGGCCTCACAGATCGGCTATGATGACTTCACTGTTTGGCTTTCTCCAGGGTTTCCGACCATAGAAACCCGGGTGCGTGATCCCTGTTGCACGGGCTTCGCCCAAGAGGGAATGCTGGCAATGCGGAGTTTGACGTTGGTCCTTCGCAACCAGTGCGGGCCGAACCGACGGAGTTGACGCAAGGGCCTCCGTTCTCGGTCCCGTCCAGAGGGTTGGAGTTTGACGTTGGTCCTTCACCCGCTGGACACCGGTCTGACGGCTGGGGTTGATCGCCTCTCCGTCGGGCCAAGGGAACGGGTGCGCCTTCCGCGCCTCGTCCCCGGCAAACTGGTCGAAGTTGGCGCTTGTCGCATCGACCGGTTCAGCATGTCTGCGTGATGGCTGACGCAGTCGGTCGCACCGCAGTTCCGACACGCGCCCGGCTGCCTGTGTCCATGAGCAGGCTGGCCGCTGCACGTCTGGCTGTTTCTCCCTGTCAGTACCAACTCCCGGGCCAGGTTGCTCGTCCCAAACCCACTTCGTCCCCTTCGCGCGTCCCTTTGGCTGGCTCACGTCCCAGACGTTCCGCCCTGCCACGTGTGCCACCTAGCCTCGTCAGTCATCTCTGGCCTGACAGTGAGAAGCGCGGGAACAGGCACGGGTGGGCCGCAGTTGTGGCCGCCTGCGCACTATCGCCAGTCGCGCTGTCACCGTCGCCGGTTACGGCGGAGGCGGCCCTCCGCGTCGGGGCCGGGGTTGAAGTCGATGGTTGCCGCGCCGAACTCGGAGATGGCCCGGCCACTGTTCTCTGATTCTGTTTGGTTCTCGGCTTCTTTCAAGGTTGCCACTCTCGTCGCGTCGATTGCCCGGCGTTCGAGTTGGGAATCAAAGGACTGCCCGAACTGCAACTGGCTTTCTCCAACCAGCGTGGGCTATGGGAGAGACGAGCGTTATCCCTCGGAAGGGGTATTCATCCGTGCAACCGTTTCATTCGTG
>JAPPHY010000007.1:0-132995 GCA_028877205.1 Chloroflexota bacterium
ACTTGCATGCATTAGGCGCGCCGCCAGCGTTCGTCCTGAGCCAGGATCAAACTCGCTTGAAAGAACCTTCCTTCCACTATTCAGTTGTTAAGGTGCGCCTCGGCTCCATACCAAGGGAACCCTTATTATAACCTACGCTTCCGTCCTGTCAAGCTTGCGAGACCTGTCTCGAAGTTGCCTTGCTCATGCCTCGTCCTGCCATGGACCCTCCACGCCTTCCCGATGACACAGCCCGTGAGCATCGGCGCGGGGTAGGCAGGTTTGAGTGGGGGTCACTGCAGGGTTTGAGGTTTCAGTACCACTCAAACGGCGTATCGGGCCGCTGTGCCCAAGCGTTCCGCCCGACCCTACGCATCGCAGGTCCCAAAGCCGACATCTGACCCTTCCACTCCTCAGAATCGGTGTGCCGCCACATTCCGTGACCCGGGAACACCCACTCCACCGACAGCGTGGCGATCCGGTCCATCACGTCGGCCAGAGCCGCCCATGAGTAGAAAGTCTGCACCGGGGTGACGTCGAACTCACCCCTCCGGTGGTTCCAGAGGAGCGTGTCGCCGGTGAAGAGGCACCGGTCGTCCAGGTGATACAGGACATGGCCCTCCGTGTGTCCCGGCGAGGGGATTGCGTTGACGCCAGGCGATATGCGGGTCACGCTGGAACCGCTCAGCAGGTCTATTGCATAGGGCGCAGCGTCGGAGTCGTCTTCGCCTATCCAGACCCTGGCACCGTACCGCTCCGCCCACCGGTCCGCGTCGGCCACGTCGTCGCGGTGGCTCAGCAGCACGTGGGCTACACCTCCCAGCCGGTCGATGCCGGCGGCCAGCGGCCTGCTGAACCGGGGAGAATCGATCATCAGGTTCCCTTCCGGTCGCAGCGCCAGATAGGAGTGGCCACCGAAGGACGAGAGGGCGTTGTTGCCCAAAGCCAGCACTCCATCGGTCATCCGATAGGGGAACACACCCTCAGGTTCCCTGGGATGTTGTCGATTGCCTATCGACTTGGTGGGGCAGGCTCCGGCAGCGCGCCACAGCTCGGCTTCCTGTTCCTCTCCAACAGGCTGGCGGTCGACGAAGGAACGGCCGGCTTCATCCATCTCGATGAGGCCTGGCGCCCAGTGCCGGGCAACGTCACACCTGATGCAACGGGTGTCCACGTACCAGGGACCAGGAGCATTGTGGTCATGGGCTTGGTCGGCTCTTGGCATTGGCGACCCTCCCCTATCCTATCCATTCCAATTAAAGCATCGAAAATACGCGAGTTTCCGTTCAAGTCCTACGACTGCCCGCGCTCGCCATCTAGTGAACTGAGTCCACGCCTCTCGCATCCGCGCCTGGATTGCGGCTTCCGCCGCAATGACGGTGGTGGACGCGGCGACGGCGGTGTACGCGGTGCGCCTCTGCAGGGGAATACGACTGGTGAGCCAGTCGTGAATGCCTCTCTACTCAATGGCGAATGTCGCATGCACACTGACCTTGATCTCCAGCTCTCCCGCGCTTATCGGCGTGCCGCGTGCTTCCAGGACCGCATACTCATCGTAGTAGTTGCCGCCGCGGGAGTCCTCGGAGACGTTCATGAGCTTGCCTCTCGTGGCGCCGGCGTGGGCGGCCAGCTCGTCAGCGCGGGCCACCGCGTCCTTCATCGCCATCTCCCTGGCCTGACTACGTGCCTCCGTGGTGTCCTCGGCGCTGAACCACACACCGTCCACGCGGGCGGCGTCACCGCCGGCCTGCACAATCTCATCGATGACAGCACCCACGGCAGCCAGGTCGCGCACCTTCACGACTACGTTGTTGGTCACGCGGTAGCCAATCGGTGCAAGGCTGTCGGGATGGCCATCCGCCAGTATTTCGGGAGACTGACCGCCCTCCTCGCCCGCCATCATTCCCACTGCCATAAGGATTCCCATTAGATCTCCGAGGGCTTCGCTGTCCTCGAGATCCTTCTCGCCGGAGTCCTCGCGGCTCGTTGACTCAAGCGCTCCCATGAATGCCCCGGCGGGTGACTCGCCCTCCATGTAGTATGGGTCCGAGTCGCGGTACTCCGGCACGATGCTGAACTGGGTGGTCTGTACGTCGCTGTCGGGGATACCCCTGGTTCGCAGCACGTCCATGATGGCGTTCATGGCGGTAGCCGCTTCGCGTCCGGCCTCGTCCGCGGTCTCTGCGGTCGTCTCCACTCCCATGCGCAGCGTGGCCACGTCCGGCGCAACTGAGACAGTGCCCGTGCCCGTCACCCGGATACCCTGGTTGTACTGTGTCAGGGCGGCCAGCTCGCTTGCGCTCAGAGAGCTCTCGCCCGTATCGCAGGCGATTGCCGCGATCAGAAGCGCCGCGATGGCCAGCGCCGGCAGCAATAGAGATCCGAGCCTCATTTCGCACCTCCCCGGAAAAGTCTAAAGCCCCTCGCCGGCCAGTCTACTCCGCAAGTGTCAAGAAACCTTGCAGACGCTGTCGCTTTCGGAAGGCTCTGCGGAAACAAGACTCCGCCGCGTTGGCTCACAGTGCTGCGAGGGCCCAAACGTGAAATCCTGGATTCGCCACCGCGTTGCGTTGAGAAACACTGAAGGTAAGCCCGCATGGCGGAGGCGCGGCTCCTGCGCAGAGGACTGCTACCTCGGGTACGGCACGCGAATGAACTCCACGTCCTCCCACGCAAAGTCGGAATACTCCAAGCCGTCCGGTACCTCGAAGAAGAACCACCCCGCCAGCTCGAACCCCTTACGCAGCTGGAAGCGGCCCCACATGTGAGCGCCGTATGGGTTCTCCTCGGGCGGCTCCTCGTTCGTCTCCACGTGCCTGCTGCTCGGCTCGAACGGCGCGAACGCTTCGCCCTCCTTGCCGTTCAGCGTAACGGCCGCGGCGTCGATGGACAGCGTCACCTGCGTGGACTCCAAGTTAACGGCCCTTGCCCTCACAGCGGCGATCTTGGCGCCTTCCTCCTGCGGCGTGATCTCGTAGTTGACGCCGTCAGACCCGGTGTAGACCACCTTGTCCAGGATTCGCGGCTTGTGGGCGCCTATCGAGAGCACCTCGCCGTGGCCCCCGTACTCCCTGTCCGGCGAAACTATGCACCCCGAGGCCGCGCCCAACATGAGGACGAGCGCAAGCGCGAGGCATCGCGTGGGCAGGCTCGGCGTCATTGTGCGGAAGCGGCTCATCTGGTAGCGTGGGACAGGCTTGGCATTGCCCTGAGCCGGCCCACCAGGTCCGGCAGGACCCTGAGCACGTGCTCCACTTCCTCTTCGGTATTGTCGCGGCCCAGCGTGAGGCGAAGGCTCCCGTGGGCCAGGTCGGCGGGCAGTCCGAGCGCAAGCAGCACGTGCGACGGCTCCAGCGACCCGGACGTGCAGGCGCTTCCGCTGGAGGCGGCCACGCCGGCGAAGTCCAGCCCCAGCAGCACCGGCTCGCCCTCGACACCCTCGAACGAGAAGTTCACGTTGTTGGGCAGGCGTTGCGTGGGGTGACCGTTGAGGCGGACGTCCGGGATGCGCTCCCTGATGCCCTCTATCAGCCGGTCGCGGAGGCGAATGCAGTGGGCGCTCGCTTCCTCTCTCTCGCGGTCGGCAATGGACAGGGCGACCGCCGTCCCCACTATGCCCGGCGTGTTCTCGGTGCCTGCTCGCCGCTGTCGTTCTTGCGCGCCGCCCAGCTGCTGAGGCGAGAAGGGTGTGCCCCGGCGCACGTACAGCACGCCGACGCCCTTGGGGCCGTGGAACTTGTGCGCCGAGAGGCTCAGCATGTCCACGCCAAGGGTCTTCACGTTGATGTCCAGGAAACCCGCTGCCTGCACGGCGTCCGTGTGAAAGACGATGGTGCGACGACTCTCGCGGGCGATGTCCTTGACCCTGCGCGCCATCTCTTCGACCGGCTCGATGGTGCCGATCTCGTTGTTGGCGAGCATGACGCTCACGAGCACGGTCTTCTCGGTGATGGCGTCCACCAGCTCATCGGGATCGACCATGCCGTCGCCGTCGACGGGCAGGTAGGTGACCTCGAAGCCGGAGTCCTCTAGGTGGGTGCAGGTGTGCAGGACGGCATGGTGCTCGATGGAGGTGGTTATGACGTGGTTGCCGGTGCGCACTAGAGCAGAGGCGGCGCCCTTTATGGCCGCGTTGTCGGACTCGCTGCCGCCGCTGGTGAAGACCACCTCGCTGGGCCTGCTGCCGAGCACTCGCGCCACCGACTCCCTAGCTTCGTCGAGCGCCATGCGCGACTGCTGCGCCAGGGTGTAAAGGCTGGAGGCGTTGCCGAACCTCTCGGTGAAGAACGGCAGCATGGCCTCCATGACCTCCGGGCGAACCGGCGTGGTGGCGGCGTGGTCCATGTATATCATCGCGCTCTGCTCCTGCGCCCTGCTCCGGGAAGCGATCGCGCTCCCCAACGGGGTCGTGCCCCCCATTGTAGCATTGCGCGGGCGAGTGATAAAGGGCGGGGAGGGGTCTTACGCGAGCCCGGAGCCGGGAGAGTCAATACGTTTAGATCTCAAGTCTAGCCCGAAAGCTGTACGCTGAACTGAGAGGGGTCCCCTCCAAGTTCCGTAGCCAGCAACTCGCAAAGCCAAGCGATGCGTCTAGAGGGAAGTTGAGCTTCGAGGAATAGACCATTTGAGAGAGTCCTGTAGATCATGTCAGAACCGTCGCCATGTTTGGACTCAACGTGAATTAGATACCTCTTCCGCATTCCTCCAACCCTAACCGGGCACTTGGAGCGTGAGAGTTTTCCTTCTCGAACGAACCACTCAGCGATCTGGGCTATGAGTTGGATCCAATTCTTCACTTGCTCTGTACTCCCATCTGGAAGTTTCAGGAGATGAGGCCTTGAGTTGTTAGTTGCCCCTTCCCTGCCCAGTCGAGCTAGCTCGGCGAGCTGCAACCAATTGCCCGAAGTCCCATCGGCACTCTCCCCTGGTCTCCGTTCCTGATCCTCCTCCTGATTGGACACCCTTGCTAACAACCCAGCCTCTCTCGCCTCAGCCTCCAACAAGCGCAGCAGCCTATCACGAACATTTCCGAGAATAAGCTGGCCATCCACCGACTGTACCTCCAGTCTGCCGAGCTCCTGATTCCACTCTTCGAGCTCCCGCTTGAGGCCGTTTTCCCATTCATTGAAGAGCCGCCGTTCTTGCGGCCTGGTCCGCGGGCGTTCCTCAGTCGGCAGCGTGGCAAGGTGGTACTCGAACATATTATCCAGCGTATCGTCATCGGCCAACGCAGACTCGCGGTCTTCGGTACGAGAGCGAAGTTCTGCCTTGCGCGCTTCTGTAGTACCTCCCAAGCGCCGCCTCTCCTCTTCCAGCAAGGTCTTCAGATACGGGTCCCGGTACGGTGAAAGCTCATCATCGTCCGTCATCTTCGAAAGCTCCTCCAGCTCTTTGGTGACCGGCAGATTAGCCAGCAGGTGAGCGTCGTAGTGGCACAGGTCACAGACCTCGTCGTGCTCCTCAACACACATAGATCGAAGCGTCCACCTCTTCCATGCCCTCCACGCGCCGCACCGGCTGCAGTCCTCACCAAACGGTTCGCCGCAGTGATCGCAATTGTGGGACCCGGCGGCTGAGAGCGCCTCGCAACGCTCACATCGTGTTAGAGGCGCATCCCCGGTCTGCTGCTCTCCACGCGCTTTCAGCGACCACTCTCTATCACTATCGGGCAGTCCGTGCATTAGGCTGTTGCCAGCCAGGTCCAGGACAATGCAATCGCCGGATTTTGGCTTGGGGCGCAGCCCCCTACCCACCATCTGCAGGTACAACGCAAGGCTCATTGTGGGACGGGTTAAGAGGACACAGGCGGCGTCCGGCAGGTCAAACCCCTCCGTCGCGACCGCAACGTTGATCAGCGCCCTCAGGCTGCCGGATTGGAATCTACTGATGGTCCCGGCGCGTTCGTACTCCGGCGTATCGGCCACGAGCGCTCCCGCCGGTATGCCTGCATTGTTGAACACGTCCGCGAGGTTTTTGGCGTGCCTTACGGATACGGCGTAGACAACGGTTTGCCTGTCCTCGCCATGTCGTTGCCAGAAGCGCAGCGCACCGCCTGTCCAGATGTCGCGGTCTCGGTTGGCCTCCTCGATGCCAGGCTCCGAAAAGTCACCTGTTGCATCGACCGACCCTCCCAAGACCAGGTCGCCCTCTGGAGGCGACATCACTCGGACGCCGCACAACCAACCGCCCGACTGAAGTTCTACCACCTGCGGCCCGCAAACCAGTTCTGCAAAAAGGTGGTCGAATCCCTCCCTCCTTGAGAGTCGCCAGGGAGTTGCAGTCATGCCCAGGACAGCGCCGGGCCACTGCCGTATTGCACGTGTCCAACCTTCGGCTGTGGCATGATGCGCTTCGTCGATGATCATCAGGTCGCTCTTGTCATACTTCCCCCAAACATCGGAGCGCGCGGTACGGCGAGACACTGTCTGCGCCATCAGAATGACAACGCTGTTGGGTAGGGCTGGTGCCATTGTTCCCGGTGTCCAATTCATGTCCTTGGTCGCGGTTACATGGTCCTCTTTCAACATTCCCTCTGTCTGGGCTGCCAACTCCCGCCTGTGAGTGAGCCAGACCGCCTTGCGGCCCCCGCTCAGGAATTGCGACAGCAACTGCCCGGCGATCCGCGTCTTGCCACCGCCTGTTGGCAGTTGGAGCATCACCCTTGCTCCTGGTGTGTCCGACAACTTGCCCAACACGCGCTGTAGCAATTCTTCCTGGTAGACTCTCAGTAGACTCTCAGAGCCATTTGGTCCTGCTCGTGCTCACCAATTTCCTCAATGCGGGCATTCGCAAACATTGTACCAGACACATAAAGTACCCCGCCCCCTACCGCCTCATCACGTCCTCCGGCGTGATCACGCCCAAAAGCTCGCCCGAGTCCAGCACCGCTAGCACGCCCGTCTCGCCCTCCTCCAGCGCCTCCAGCACCCGATCGCCCGTGTCGTCCGGCGCAACCGCCGCAACGCGCTCCAGCGGCAGCATCACGTGCCGCAGCCCGCGCCCTGCGCGACACTTTGCCTACGGACGCCGCCGCGATCAGCCCGACGGCGCGCCCGTCCTCGACCACCAACAGCCCGCGGCGATTCATCAGCGCGCCCGAATTGATCAGCTCACGCAGGCTCGCATCCGGCGACACCTCCGGCACACGCGTCCTCATCAGCTCAAGCGCCGTCACGCCCTCCAGCCGCGCTCGCTGTCGGTGCTGGCGGTAACTCATGAAAGCCGCCTGGAACAGGAACCATCCCACCAGCGCCAGCCACATGCCCTGCAGCGCGCTGCGACTCACGATGAAGACGAACGCGCCAAGCCCCATCAGGAGCAGCGCCGTCGCATAGCCTCCCATCGTCGCCACTCGTGTCGCCGTAGCGTAGTTGCCCGACACCGCCCAGATGGCCGCGCGGAGCACGCGGCCGCCGTCGAGTGGGAAGCCCGGAATCAGGTTGAAGATGCCCAGCGCCATGTTCATCAGGAACAGCCAGCTCATCATCACGGCGACGTGAACGCTGAAACGCTCGACCAGGAAGCCGGCGCCCAGGAACAGCAGGCCCAGCAGCACACTGCACACCGGCCCGGCCAGCGCGATCAGCAGCTCCATGCCCGGCCTCGGCGCCTCCCGCGCGATGTGCGCGGCCCCGCCGAACATGAACAGCGTGATTGACCTCACCGGGATGCCGTATCGCAGCGCCACCAGGCTGTGGCACATCTCATGGGCCACCACCGATGCGAAGAGCAGTACACTGGCGGCAAGTGCCACGCCCCATCGCTCCGTCGCCGGCCACCACGGGCGAAGTGCGCCCAGGAAGGTTGCGAGCGAGTAGGCGAAGAGCAGCAGCACGAGGAACCAGCTGAAATGCAGGCGAAGGGGTATGCCCATCAGCCTGCACAACTCGACTGAGCCCCTCAATGAACCTCCACCTCCGGGGCCGCGGCCCCCTCACACGGCGGCGTCCCGCTCCGTCGCGTAGCCCATCACCTTGTACGCCAGCTTGGCGGCCACGTAGGCGCACGAAGGCGGCCCGGCCGACGGGCACAGCTCCACCACGTCGAAGCCGACCACCGTGCGCTCCCGGCACACGCTCCGCAGCAAGCCCAGCACCGCCTCCCAGCCGGGACCGCCCGGCTCGGGCGTGCCCACCGCCGCCATCAGCGCAGGGTCGAACACGTCCAGGTCAATGCTCACGTACACGTGCTCGGACAGCCCGTCGAGCACCGCCGCCGCGTCCCACGACGCCGCGCGACCGCCCTCGCCGTGCTGGATCACGCTCAGCCGATCGCGGCCGGCGCCGCGGATGAACTCTGCCTCCTCCAGGCTCATGCTCCGCACTCCTACCTCCACCAGCGGGCACATCTCCCAGATGCGGCGTGCCGCGCAGGCGTGGCTGTACGCGCTGCCCATGTACTCGTCGCGGAGGTCTGCGTGTGCGTCGAGATAGAGCACCGACAGGTCGTCATGGGCCTCGCGGAGGGCCTTCACGACACCCACGGAGATCGAGTGCTCGCCGCCGAGGACCGCCAGCAGCCGCCCGTCGCCCGCAAGCAGTCGCACCGCCGAGGCGATGCGCTCCGTCATTGCCTCCGGACCGCCCGCGTGCGCCTCCATCTCAGGCAGGGTGTGGATGCCGGCGCGGTAGACCTCGCGCTCCAGCTCAGGGTCGTAGTCCTCCAGGTGGCACGACGCCTCGATGATGGCGCGGGGGCCGTCGCGTGCGCCGCCGCGGAACGACGTCGTGGAGTCGTAGGGCACCGGCAGCACGACTATGCGGCTGTCTTCCAGCGGCGACTCGTCCGGGCCCACGCCAACGAAGCCCCACGGCATCGACGGATAGGATGGCGAGGGGCCGCCGGGGAGCGTCATCGCGCTCCGGTGAGCACGCCCCTTGCGCGGCCGCGTGTGACGGGTGCGCCGTTGGTCGGTCGTGTGAAGTCCAGGCCTCGCCCGATGACCCAGTGCTTCACCTGCTCCAGCGAGAAGGTCTCCATGATGCGGTCCAGCGCTTCCCGGTAGTCGAAGTCCTTGCAGCTGAACACGTCGATGTTGACGTAGGCGCGCTCCGGGAAGGTGTGTATGCTGATGTGGCTCTCCGCGATCATCACGAACCCGGACACCCCCCAGTCCTCGGGTACGGGGCCGTTGTAGGTTGTGACCACGGGCGAGATGATCTTGTTCATCCCGATGCTGTCCGGGAGGTTGTCCAGGAACCGGCAGACGGCCGCCTCGTCCTTCATCATCTCCAGGTCGCCGCCGAATCCGTCTATGAGCAGGTGCATCCGCGAATCCTCCGCAAGTCCACTATAGGCGACTCTGCATCCACGGTCAAAGGCCGCAGAGCAAAACCGAGACAGCATAGCATCGATGGCGAGGCGGCACAACCGCGGTGGGCAGGCCACGAGCGTCCTGTACGTCGCCCGTTGCGCCATCCGACAGGGGAATCACTCGACCGTCAGGACATTTCCCATTGATCCGATGTCACCTGACGCCCCCATGTCGGCAGTGTAGACATAGCTCCTGTCCGGATCCAGCTCCTCCATGTAGAGCACCCGCTCGTGATCGGCGAACCTGATGACCAGGGAGTGCCAGCCGGGGCCCGCCAGGAGCATCTCCGCGCTTCCGCGACCGTCACTCCTGAAGGTGCCGATGCCCACAACTCTGACCTCGGCTTCCGGCACCGGATTGCCCAGGTGGTCCAGTATCCGGATCCTGCAAGGGCGGTCGCCGAGCCCGGCATCAGAAACTCCTGCTACCACGTCATGCTCGAACTCGCCGGGCCGCTTGGGTATCATCCAAGCGTCGCCGTACTTCAGGCGCAGGTACTCCTCAGGAGGATTCGGCACCAGGAATCTCTCGCCCAGGAAGTCGACCTCCTTAGGGTTGGTGAACAGGTAAGCGGGCAGGCTAATCCCGGGGAAGGTGTGGACCTGGTTCTCCTCAACGGTCACGCAGCTCCAGTCCACTCTGACGTAGTCCTTCATCATCGACATCGACAGGTAGTTCCACACCCTGTTCTCGCCCACAAAGTACCCGCTCTCCGTGAAGGCCCTGGCCGCCGCCACCCTGGTCTCCTGCGTCAGGCCGTTGATTCCCATCACCGAAATCAAATCCACGTCGTCATCCCAAGCGATGATGGCCTTGCCCCGGACGGCGCCGAGGCACGTGCCGGAGTTGAGAAGGAAGGTCACGCCCAGGGCCTCGAAGATCTGCCTCGCTTCCTTCAGGTTGCGCTCCCCTGCTCTTGTGTCTATCGGCGGGTTGTACTTCAGGGAGTGTTCCAGTGTCGCCTGGTCGCTTCCATTTCCGGATGTCATGGTCTGCTCCTCCTACAGTGAGACTGGTCAAGATGTTGTACCCAACCGGTTTGGCTGCTGCGCCGGGTATGGCGCTGCACGGTCAGCGCATGCCGTCCACAACCCCGTCCATGAGCAGGTTTGCGCTAAGGGAGGTAGCAGGTCCGCCGCGCTCTACTACCCGCTCGGCTCCGAGGAGACCGCCTCCACCAGCTCCTTCCGCTCGCCCAGACGCGCCAGCCGTGCCAGCCAGATGCCCAGCTCGTACAGCACCAGTATGGGCACCGCCACCAGGCTCTGGTTGATCGGATCGAACGTCGGCGTGATCAGAGCGCCCAGTATGAACGCGCCGACGATGGCGAACCGGCGCTTCTTCGCCAATGCCCTCGGCGTCACAACGCGTATCTTGCTCAGGAAGAACATCACCAGCGGCGCCTGGAACGACACGCCCAGCCAGAACAGCAGCGTGACCACGAGGTTGATGTAGTTGCCCACCCGTATCATCGGCGTGGCTATGTCCGAGCCGAATGTGAGCAGGAAGTTGATGGCCGGCGGCAGCAGCACGAGGTATCCGAACGCCGCGCCCGCCGCAAACGACAGGATGACGCCCGGGAGCAGCGCGAACAGGTAGCGCTTCTCCTTTGGCGTCAGGCCAGGCGCCACGAACATCACGGCCTGGTACAGCACAACCGGCGACGCCAGCGCCAGTCCGCCCATCAGCGACACCTTCATGGTGATGCCGATCATCTCCGTGGCCTGCGTGAAGACGAGCTTGTTGTCCCGCAGCGAGTCGAAGCCCTGCGCCGGCCCCATGAGCAGCTCGAAGATGAGGGGGTGGAACACGAACGCCGCCACGGTGCCCACGATGACCGCCGCCGCGGACACCGTGAGCCGCTTCCGCAGCTCCGCAAGGTGCTCGCTCAGCGTCAGCGCCCTAGTCGACATCGCGCCGCCTCTCGGTGGACGTACCGCCGGTCTGGGGTGTCGTGCCGGCTCGCTCCGCCTCGGAGCTTCGCTTCGCTGCCTCTTCTTCCTCCAGCTCGAGCATTGCCGGGATCTCGCCGGTCGTGCGCCTGACCTCCTGGATGAATTTGCCCAGGGAGCGCGCCATCTCGGTCATTCGCATGGGGCCAAGGACCAGAAATGCCACGAGCATTATGGCCAGAAGCTCCAGCGATCCTATGCCCAGGAAGTCCACCTGCGATACTCCTCCGTGCCGCCTGTCGAGTACGGCCTCACTATAGCGCATAGCGCGGGCAGTGCCAAGGCGAGGGGCGACTCATGAAGCGACGCCGAAACCTCTCCGCTCACCCTGAGCCTGTCGAAGGGCGTGAGCGGGCCGGGTAGGCACACCGCTCAATTGGTTCGACATGCTCACCACGAGCGGTGCGGCCGCTCGATGCGTAGTTGCCCACTTACCCCCGCATCAAGTTCGGGGCAAGCTCTGTGATTGTCGAAGGGAGTTAGCTGACGTTGGCCGCGGCCCCCGTCTCGCAGACGGCCAGCAGGCAGCACGACTCGCACAGCGGCGACCGCTTGCGGCAGGCCTCCACGGCGTGCCGGTCGAGCAGCGCGTGGTACTCGTTGAACAGGGCCGTGTCGCGCGGCAGGCTGTCCATGAACATCGACTGGTACGCATCGTACCGCTCGGTTGGCGGCGTGATGCCCAGCCGGCCCATGATGCGCCGCGTGTAGGCGTCGATGACGAACATGGGCTTGCCGGCGGCGTACAGCACGATGTCATCGGCCGTCTCCTCGCCGATGCCGTGAATGGACAGCAGCTCCCGCCGCAACCTGTCGACGTCCTGCTGGAACATCGCGTCGAGGTCGTCGTCGTAGCACTCACCCAGGTGCTCCACGAACGCCTTGAGCTTGCGCGACTTGGCGTTGAAGTAGACCGACGGGCGGATGAGCACGGCCAGCTCCTCGATTGGGACGGCGCGGAGACCGGCCGGAGAGAGCACTCCGGCGGCCTTGAGGTTGTCGATGGCGCGCTCCACGCCGGTCCAACCGGCGGACTGCGTGAGTATTGCGCCGACGATGACCTCGAATGGCGAGTCGCCCGGCCACCAGTCCTGCGGGCCATACCGCGCCAGCAGGCGGTGGTACACATCCATCAGCCTGTCATGGAGCAGGGCTGTCACGGTGCGCACCCTCTCGCGAAAGTCAAACCGTCACGCCCATGATGCCCCTACTGGTTCTTCGCGTAGGTGAACAGCCACTCGCCGTCGAACTCTTCGTAGATGAACACCATCTTCACCGACCCTCCCGGGAAGCGCGCCGTCTGCCTGATCTCCCACTTGCCCGGCTCGATCTCCGTGGGCGGAGACGTCTCCTCCGTCTCGAAGGTTATGCCGGCGGCCTTGAAGGGCTGCATGTTCCTCCTGAGTATTTCCTCTTCCTCCTCCCAGTAGCTCTCCTCGTAGAAGGCCCGGAGTCCTTCGAGGTCATAGGAGTTGTAGGTCTCCCACATCTGCGCGGTCTTCTCGCGGAGGTGCTCAGGTAGGTCTACCGGTTCGACGGAGTCCGACGCAGGCTCATCGGTTGGCTGCGCAGCGAGCGTGGGCTCCGCCCGGGGCGTGTCGGTGGGCGCTGGAGTTGGCGTCGGCGTGGATTCCGACGCGCATGCCGCCAGCACGATCGCCGCCAGAGCGAGAACTGCAGTTGCGAAGGCTGGCTTGAGGCCTCCGATCATCGATCTGCCCCCTTGTCCAATACGACGTAGCCCTTCATTGCTCAGCTCCCTTCATGCAGGCTCGGCTGAATGGGGTACACCGCTAGCTTATTTGCCTGACGCCAAGGTTGTCAATTGCAACCGCGCAGGTCTGCGAACAGCTTGCGATGGCTATGGCGAAGGGGGACGAGGCTGCGCGGCGATTGAGGCGCGTGCTCAGCAAGTCCGCCTACTCGATCCAGAAGTGAGGGTTCCAGGCGATCTCCCAGAGGTAGCCCTCCGGGTCGGCGAAGTAGCCGGAGTAGCCGCCCCAGAAGGCGTCTTCCGCCGGCTTGACCAGGGTAGCGCCCGCGTTCACGGCAACGTTCAGCAGCGCGTCCACCTCCTCCCTGGTGCGGACGTTGTGCGCCAGCGTGACGCCGGAGAATCCACTGCCCTCCGTGTCGATGCCGGCGTCGGCGGCCAGGGCGTCGCGGGGGTACAGGGACAGCCAGGTGCCCCGGTTCTTGAAGAACGCGATGGACTCGGTGTTCTCGTCGAGAAGCGGCAGGCCCAGCCCGTCCCGGTAGAACTCAACCGCTCGAGGCAGGTCTGAAACGCCCAGAGTGATGATGCTGATGCGTGGCTCCATGAGAGTTCCTTTCTCATCCACGAATGTGTGCGATTGCTGGCGGGGGACGGATGTGTTGTTGGTCGCAGCATTCGCCTTTGGGCCAGATGCGTGATTCCCACCGCCTGGCTCAGCCGCCCTGCGCCTCACGCTGAGTGTCGTGAACATGGTGGCGAAGCGCCATCACGAGACTTCCGGGACTTTCAGCTCCGGGAAGTAGGCGGAATACACTCCGAGGTCGCGCGTGAGAAATGAGTTGGCCATCGCCGCCGCGTGAGCGCCGATGAGGAAGTCGGTGATGATGCGCTCCCTCGTGCCTCCGGACGACCTGTACTGCTTCCACCGCAGGCCCGCCTCGTAGGCGATTGACGAGTCTACCGGAGACAGTGCAGCGCCCATATCGCGGAGCGCTGCATCCAGCGATGCTCGAGAAGCGAAGGCCGGAACCAGTTCCGCGTACACCAGATCGCAGACGATAACCGCCCCCTGGTTGTAAGCGCGCCGCAGCCACTCGCGGGACTGGGAGTGGAATGGCGAGTCCGTCCTGAACAAGTCCAGGAGAACGTTGGTATCGACTGCGGTTATCACAGTCCCCGCATCTCCTTCACGTACTCGTCGATGTCGAAGTCTCCACCGTCCAGTACGCCCGCGACCCGGTCCACCGGATGTAGCTCAGCAGCCCGTTTTCGTATCAGCAGCCCGCCGTCTGTTGGGGTGATTTCGACTTCAACGTCGCGTTTCATGCCAAAGCGGTCCCTCAGGTGCTTCGGGATGGTGATCTGGCCTCGCTCGGAGATTCTCATGATAGTCCTCGTATGAATTGCGTATTCATATAATCATACCATCTATCTCGGAATCACGCACGGTAAGGGTCGCTCAGGATGGAGCGCTCCCACTCCTCAACGCGGGCGGGATCGAGCCTCTCGATTCCAGTCAGACTATCGAAGTCCGTGTCGGCCGAGATGATGCGGCCGGCCCCGAGGCGCTGCATCACCGCTGCGTGCACCAGGTCCCGAGCGCTCACGTCTGGATGGCGGTCCGCCAGCCGCGCCGCCGAAAGAACGTCCTCCGCAAGCACCGACTCGACTCGGCCATCCATGACCTCGGCGAAGGCGTGAACGACCATCCGGCCCTGCTCCCAGCGACCCGACGCCAGATAGCGGTGCATTAGCTCCTGCAGGACCTCGGAGTCCGACACGAACGCTTGAGGCTCCGCGGCCGCCATGCGAAGAATCCGGGAGCACGGCTCCTTGTAGGGGTGAGCTCCGCCGGCGGCGTAGATGGGAACGTTGGCGTCAATGAAGACCGCCGGGCTCATGGGCGGCCTCCAGCTCGCGGGAGAGGGTGTCCGGGTCGGGCGTGTCCTCCACGTTCAGCCCTATCAGCCGCTCAGCCGCCTGCTGCCGGCGAACGCGAACGACGTCCTCATAGGCGTCGTCGATCAGGCACCGCACGACCGCGGAAATGGGCACGCCTCTCTCCTCGACGAGCTCCTCCAATCGCCGCCGCCGCTCCTTATCCAGCCGAACGTCCAGGCGCGCCATGCCCTGCTCCTTGTGCGGATAGTTGTGTACGGAGACAAGTATGCGGTAGGCGACGTACGCGTGTCAATGGTGGGGGGGATGAAAGCCAAGGTTGGCGAGCTTGGCAATGTGCGATTCAAAACCGTGGTGCCGAGCCGACTGCGATCCTCTACCACGTCTGGATCGACCTTGTACATGGGCGCGCCGACCTTTCCGGCCGCGGGAACAGTGTCAATTGGGATTCTCGCTCGGATGAATCAGGCAGGCTGCGCGACTAAGTGACCCAATGGCACTAGACTGTGGGAGGCACCAGAATGCGAGTCAGCTCGCTGATTCACAGCTTACTGTACAGCATGACTCTAGCCGCGGTTTGAGATAACGGTAGAAGCCACGGGGACAATCGAGTGTAATTTGCGGTCGTAGGCGCGATTGTTGTCGACTGTCTCGACTCGCGCGCGTGAACTAGCGCATTTCTCACCCGATGCAATGCGGAAGAAAACTGTTTATTCCAGTTCTGGGCAAAGTCCCCAAAGTTGGTCGAATCACTCACAAGTGCCGGTAGAACGAAACCTCCATCTAGTTCGATTTCCTGTGAGAAGACGTCAAGAGACCCGTTCATAATGTCCCACATTTCCTGAGGATCGACACACTCTTCAATCATCTCGTTAATCTTTGCCTCGTCGTTCCTCCTTTCAGTAGACATGGCATCCAGAATCTGTTGGGCCACCCTGTCTGGACGCGAGACTGCATCGGGAGCGGCGATTGCTCGTTCTATTTCGCGGCGAACTTTGTCTTTGACGTGATAGAATCCGGCATACTCCAGTATTTGGTAGTAGTGGATAAACCTAAGAAATGGATCTCCCTGTCGAGCACTCTCCCATAAAATGAGGAGGTGTTGGTCAACATCCGATGCAGATAGAGTGTCCGGGAAGTAGCCAGTTCGTGGCGGATGCAAGTCATCGACCCTTAGGGACGCATCCGGCTCTTCGTGAATAAGAATGGAAGGAGTGTAGCGGTCAAAGTAGGACATGTGAAAGTTGAGGCTTCGGACAAGATCCCGGATGAATTCATCGTCGTAGGATGTGATCCCGCCTATCCAAAACGAAGCTGGCATTCCGTTCGAGACAAAGTCTGAATCTGGGTGAACTTCTAGCGTGTGCTCGAATCGATAGAACGGTAGGAGATTTCGATAGTCCGAACGTGAGGGAGTGCCTGTTGGTCTCACACTTCTCGCTATTGCCCGTAGTCTCGGGCTAGATGGGCCGAATTGACAGAGATAGCTACCCCCTCTATACCGAAACTCAAATCTCCTTTCCAGAAGGCTGCTTTCCTTCTCAAGCACCGTATAAATCACTTCAAGTTCAACTGTGTCTTCATGCCATATGGCGGTGAACCTGGGTGGTAAGCGCACTGCATTTAGAGCTTCGAACAGCTCTTCGTCTTCACCATGCAGAGGAATCTCAATGGCTTCCTCACCCCACGGCCGTATTACTGAGGGATCCGGTTCCCCGCTCCTGACTTGGGCTTCGGGGTTACAGGCGAGAAACGCCTGCAACTTTGCTCGAATGTAGTTCGCTTGGGCCTCACGCAGTTCATCCATCTTTGGGTCTAGCCTCTCCATTTGGTGTTACGGCCTACAACGTGCTCGCAGAGTCTCAGTGTTTCAGATTCTGGTGTGTGACCTAGTAGCGATTCTTGGCTCCGAGGGCTAAGAGCAAAATGGGCCCGGCAGGGATCGAACCTGCGACCAATCGGTTATGAGCCGACCGCTCTACCACTGAGCTACAGGCCCCAGTCCAAGATAAGGGCGCGCTATACCCGTGTCAAGAAACGCGCCCGGCCGCCAGCGCCTCCATCACACGGTCCAGCAGCCGGTGCCCCACCTGGTACTTCGTGAGCAGCGGCAGCGCATCCTCCGTGCCGTCCCGGCCGATGATCACCACCCGGTTCGTGTCCACGTTGAAGCCGCTGTCCTCCTGCGTGATGTCGTTGGCGGCGATGAGCGCAAGCCCCTTCGACTCCAGCTTGCCGCGGGCGTTGGCCACCAGGTCCTCGCTCTCGGCGGCGAAGCCGACCCGCAGCACGCCCGCGGGCACCTCCAGGAAGAAGTCGTCGTTCTTGACGAGCTGCAGCACGAGGCCATCCTCGCCGGACTCGCCCTTCTTGATCTTCTGCGATGCGACCTCCGCCGGCCGGTAGTCGCTCACGGCGGCCGCCATGATCACGGCGTCGGCGCCCGTGCAAGCCTCGAGCACTGCTTCGCGCATCTCGGCCACGGTTGCCACGCGCCGCAACTCCACGCCCACTGGGTCCGGCAGCGACGTGGGCGCCGTCACGAGCGTCACGCTCGCGCCCCGGTCACGCGCCGCCTCCGCGATGGCGTAGCCCATCTTGCCCGACGAGCGGTTGGTGATCACGCGCACTGGGTCGATCGGCTCCTGCGTCCCGCCCGCGCTGACCACGATTGCGCGCCCGGCCATGTCGCCCCGGCGGCCCAGCACAGCCTTCAGCGAGTCAACGATGTGCGCCGGCTCCGACATGCGCCCCATGCCGCTCAGGCCGGACGCCAGGTGCCCCGACTCCGGCCCGATGATGGTCGCGCCTCGTCGTCGCAGCGTTTCCAGGTTCTCCTGCGTCGCGGGGTTGTCGAACATGTAGCCGTCCATCGCAGGCGCGACGACCAGGGGCGCCGCCGAGGCCAGCGCGGTGGTGGTCAGCGCGTCGTCCGCGAAGCCGTGGGCCAGCCTGGCTATCACGTGCGCGGTGGCAGGCGCAACCAGCACCACGTCCGCATCGTGCGCCATCGCAACGTGGTTCACGGCCTGCTCGGAGTCCGCGTCGAACAGGTCGGTGACCACGGGCCGGTGCGTGAGGCTCCGGAAGGTGAGAGGCGTGACGAAGTTGGATGCGCCGTGCGACAGGATGACGTCGACGAGCGCGCCCGCCTGCGTTAGCTTGCTGGCGAGGTCGGCGGCCTTGTAGCAAGCGATGCTGCCGGTGACCCCCAGGACCACCCTGGCGTCCACGAGCGGGCTATTCATTGGCAGTGCCTCCCGGCGTCTTCGCCGCGTCCGCGTTCAGCTTGTGGATGATGCGCAGGCCGATTAGAGTCAGGTCGAGGTTGACGTCGTCGAAGATGGCCGTCTCCCTGTGCACCAGCGACGCCATGCCGCCGGTGGCAACCACGCGCGTGTCGCCTCCCATCTCCCGCTTGAAGCGGTCGACCATTGCCTCGACCATGCCCACGTGCCCGAACAGGATGCCGGACTGGATGGCGGTGGCGGTGTTGCGCCCGATGGCGGACTTGGGCGCGACAAGCTCGACGCGCCGCAGCTGCGACGTTCGCTGGTAGAGCGCCTCAGCAGTGAGGTTGATGCCGGATGCGATTGCGCCGCCAAGGTAGTCGCCGTCGCGTGAGATGGCGTCGAACACGGTTGCAGTGCCAAAGTCGACGACGATGACCGGCCCGCCGTACAGCCCGTAGGCAGCGGCGGCATCGGCCACGCGGTCGGCGCCCACGTCGCGCGGGTTCTCGTACAGGATGCGCACGCCGGTCCTGGTGCCGGTGCCGACCACAAGCGGCGTACAGTCGAAGTAGACGGCGCCCAGCTCCTCGAACACCTGCGTCAGCGGGGGCACCACGCTGCACAGCGCAATACTCTCGATCTCATCCGGCTGAACGCCCTTGAGGGGCAGCAGGCTGCGGATGAGGAGGGCGTACTCGTCGGGCAGCCTGTGCGTGTCCGTGGCCATTCGCCATGTGGCAACGAGGTCGTCATCGCGAAAGACGCCCATGGTCACGTTGGTGTTGCCTATGTCGATGGCCAGCAGCATGCGCCCCCTCCCCTGCGTCGATTATAGGCAAGTTGCTCAGACGCTTCAACCGCGCCGCCGCGGCGACGCCCCACCCTCTCTGATCGCACGCATGGCGAGGGGTAACAGTGGCAGCAGGTCGCCGGCCAGCACGCCCGCATCGCCCATCGCCTGCCGAGCCTGCTCGCCCGCAGCGCCGTGCAGGTAGACGCCGCACGCGGCCGCATCGAACGGCGATGCGCCCTGCGCGACCAGCCCCGCGATCACGCCCGCGAGCACGTCGCCCGAGCCCGCCGTGGCCAGCGCAGGGTTGGCGAACGGGCTGACGCGAACTGAACCCTCCGGCGATGCGACGACGGTGTACGCGCCCTTCAGCACCACGGTCACACCCCACTGCGCCGCATACCGCTCCGCGAGGACCATTCGGTGTGCGTTGACCTCCGCCGTATCGAGTCCCGTGAGGCGGGACATCTCGCCCGGATGCGGCGTCACCACCGCCTCACCGTACAGGCCGGCCCACCACTCAGGCAGCTCCGCCAGCACGTTCAGTGCGTCGGCGTCCAGCACGAGGGGCGTACCGGGATAGCGGTGCGTCCGGAGCGTCTGCCGCACCAGACGGTCGGCGTCGCGCGAGCGGCCCAGGCCGCAGCCCATCAGCAGCGCCTGGCAACTCCGCGCCTCCGCGAGCAGCACCTCGGGCGCATCGGGCGACAGCGCGCCGTCTCCCGCAGGCAGCGGCAGGGTGGTGACCTCGATGAGCTTGGGAGCGACGACCCGCAGCACACTCTCGGACGCGGCCAGCGTGACGAGGCCAGCCCCGGCACGGGCAGCGCCCATGCACGCGAGGTACGCCGCTCCGCCATATCGCTCCGAGCCGGCCACCACCAGTGCCCTGCCGAACGTGCCCTTGTGAGCGTCGGGAGACCGGCGCGGCAGCGCGCTCCGCACCCACTCCGGCGTGATGACCTCACGCGCCGACGCCTCCTCCGCGAGGTGTGCCGGTATGCCGATGTCCGCCACCTCCAGGCGGCCGACGTGGGCTGCTCCGGGAAACGCCATGTGGCCCACCTTGGGCAGGCCAAGCGCCAGCGTCACGTCCGCCTGCGGACACAGCTGGTCCGCAAGGCCGGTGTCCGCGTCGAGGCCGGTGGGCAGGTCCACGGCCAGGAGCAGCATTTCGGGCCGGTCTGACTTCGCCCCTGCGAGGCGTTCGAGTACGGCGGCAATCGCACCTTCGATTGGGCGGCTGCGCCCGGTGCCAAGGATTGCGTCGACCACCAGCCGCGCGGCCTGCAGCTGCTCCGCCAAGAGCGAGAGGCCGGGGTCGTCGTCCGCGGTATGGCGCGTGATACCGCTTGAGTTTAGGGTGGCGTGGCTGGCGCGAATGTCGGTCCGCTCGATAGGGAGGTACACCGTCACCGGGTGGCCCCACTCGGAGAGGTGGCGCGCGGCGACCAGGCCGTCGCCGCCGTTGTTGCCCGGGCCCACCAGCACCAGTACGCTTGCGTCGCCCGGCGGTACGCCTGCCGTGGCCAGGAGATCGTGCGCCATGTGCGCGATCGCAAGGCCGGCCTGCTCCATGAGTTCGTCTGTAGTGACGCCCTCCCGTTCGCAGCGCTCCTCCAGGAGGCGCATCTCCTCAGCGGTTACTATCTTCATTCACGTCCATCACTACGGAGGCTACGGCGTAGTCGCGGGAGTGGGACAGGCTGATGGCCACCTGCGTCATGCCGATGCGCTCGGCGCGGGCGAGGCCGCGATTGTGGAGCGCGATCTGTGGCGGCCGGCCCCTTCGCCGCGTCACCTCGACGTCGCGCCAGCCGACGCCGCGGGTGCCGGTGCCCAGCGCCTTCATCACGGCCTCCTTGGCCGCGAAGCGCGCGGCGAGCTGCGGGATGCGGCCGCGGCAGTAGGCCTGCTCGCCCGGCGTGTAGATGCGGTCCAGGAAGGCCTGCCCGTACCGGTCGAGCACCTGCCTCACGCGCCACAGCTCCACTATGTCCACGCCCACGGTCAGCACCGGCTACGACCTCCGACGGCCCGGTTGGATTGCGGGCGGCGCAAGGCCGCCCCGCTACGGATTATATTCGTGGCGTCGTGAGCGTGTCCACGGCGGTCGCAGTTCCCAAGGTGCGCGCAAGCCTCAGCCAGCGACCGGAGGACGCTTGTCGTGCTATCGTAGGCCCATTGACGGGTGGTCACGGGGAAGAGGAGGGACCGTGCAGGGCACCGCAACACACCCGAAGCGGAGCAGGACCTTCCTGGAGCGGGCGTTTGCTGAGCTTGAGATCGGCGACCGGCCACGAACCACGAGGCTGGAGCGACCGCTCAAGATGGTCACGATTGAGTTTTTTCCTGTGCGATCTGGATCAGGTTGCCGCACGTATCGTCGAACACAGCCGTGATGACAGGCCCTAGGTCGGTTGGCGGCTGTACGAATCGCACGCCTTTCGCCACGAGACGCTCGTGTTCGGCTTCTACGTTGTCGACGGCGAAGGATGTGCTGGGGATACCGTCCTCCACCAGCGCACTGATGAACGGACGGACCGCGGGATGGGCATCAGGCTCAAGCAGCAGCTCCGTCCCCTCCGGAGCTTCCTCGGATACAACTGTGATCCAGGCGAACTCTCCCAAGGGAATGTTGTGCTTTAGCCGGAAGCCAAGCGTTTCCGTGTAGAAGCGAAGCGCCTTCTGTTGGTCGTTTACGAAGACTCCAGACAGGTTGATTCTCATTTCTCGGTTCCCCCTTCATCTGTTAGGTACGGCCAACGCTCCGCGATGGCCTTCAGTGGACTGCCCTCGAACCAGTGGAGCTTCGACCTCCCCGCTCGCCTCGTGCGAATCAGCCCGGCGGCCTCCAGGACGTCCAGGTGTTGCGCGACCGCCTGGCGTGAAGAGTTTATGCCGTGCTTCATGGTTAGGCGCGCGCAGAGCTCGAAGAGCGTCTGACCTGAACGTTCGACGAGTTCATCCAGGATGGCTCGCCTGGTTGGGTCGGCGATCGCGCGATACACGTCCACAAGAGCATTATATGCAAGCGCCCGCTTGCATGTCAATCCCCCTGATATGCAGTAGTGTGCTTGCATGTCCACTGTTCAAATTCACACGACTCAGCTCCACTATGCCTATGCCCACGGTCAGCAACTGTTACGACCTCCGACGGCTCCGCTGGATTGCGGGCAGTGTAAGGTCGCCACGCTACGGATGCTATTCGTGGCATTGTGGGTGTGTCCACGGCGGGGAAGGGTGCGCGGCGGCGTGCTACAATGACTGAGTCCCAGCCCCCAAAGTCGAAGAAGCAACGGAGGCTTGCAAGAGTGCGCCTCTACCACGCAGTCGTGATTTCGGCCCTCGTCGGTATGTTCTTTGCCTCTGTCTTGGCTTGCACTACTGCAGAGCCGGACGCTATTGCAGAACCGGATGCTATGCTCGCTCATGCGCAGGACGAACTAAACCGCCATCGTACTTTGTGGGTGCAGACCAGCGCAAGAAACTACACGTATGAGTACAACGTTCTCTGTGAATGCCCGGACCACTTAGGACAGACCGTTAGGGCAACCGTCAACAGCGAAGCCGTTGAGTCAGCTGTCTTTGCCGAATCAGGTGAGCGAGGCAATAGGGGCGATTCACTGATAGTGATAGTCTTAGACGGATCACAACGCTATCTCACTATCGGCGGCTTGTTCGACGTAATCCAGCAAGCCATCACCGGTGGGGCAGAACAACTTAGCGTGACCTATGACAGTGAGCACGGCTATCCTACGAAGATCGACATTGACTACCAGATCAACTCGATTGACGACGAGTATATCCTTACTGCTGGCGCTTACATGCCATTGCTCGCTCGGGAGCAGGACGAATTGGACCAATATCGTGCTTTGTGGAAGCAGGCCGGCTCAACCAACTATATGTATGAGTACAAGATCCTCTGTCTTTGCCCGGAAAGCGGACAGACCATCAGTGTGACTGTCAGCAACGGAGCCATCGAGTCAGTGGTGTACGCTGAATCAAGTGATCCACTCGTCGACCCACTCTATTACGACACCATCGGCGGCTTGTTTGACGAGATTCAGGACGCCATCACCTACGGGGCAGACCGACTTACCGTGACCTATAGCGGCAAGTATGGCTACCCAACCGAGATTGATATTGACTACGAAGTCAACACGTACGACGAAGAGCTTATCCTCACTATCAGCGCCTACATGCCGTTGCCGTGATGGCTCACCTGCAGCCCTGCGTCTGCCTACAACACGGACGGCGGCAACAATTCAATACACAGCAAGAATGCACATGTCGAGACCCATTCGCGGCTGGTTCACAACGGGCTGTTACTGCCAATGAGGAGATTGACTTGAAACTAAGCGCAACCTATTTCTGTACGCTGGCGCTGTTGCTATTGGCTGCGTGTGAAGGAGCGCCGACTCCTACGCCCGCACAACTTCCGACGTCCACACCTGTTCCCACGTCGACGTCCGCCCCGACGGTCACATCTGCTCCTACGGCGACACCTGTTGCCCCGTCAACGCCGGTTCTTACCGCAACACTGTCTCCTACGGCAACACTTGCTGCCACCGCAACACCGGCTCCCACGCCCACGCCTGCCGCCGCATCGGAACCCAGCAGCGGTCTCCTGGAGAAGCTGTCCCTGATACCCGCGGGCTTCAAGGACATCGGGATCTGGTACGGCGACCTGGGCCGGGCATTGGAGATGGCCGGCGTTCAACCTCCGCGCAGCCGGGAAGACCTTGCCCAATCAGCAAGTGTCCGGGATGCGTACCTCGACGCGAGCGACGGCCTCGTCCTGGCTCCAGGATTCATGGGCAACGTGTTCGGCAACCAGGAGTGGGAAGATGTGTTCGGGTTCAATGGCTTCGAAGTGACTCAGGCCGTGGGATTCGGCGGGTCGTCTCTGGGGGTCGCGCCCCCTCTCGACTCAGCGGCGTATCTGGAAGGTGGCTTTGACGATGGTGCAATCCGGCAGAAGCTCCGGGATCTCGGGTACGAGGAGGTTGAGGTCTCCGGCCGGACCTACTTCTCGAAAGGGGATGACCATGCATGGCCTTCCCTCATGGCGCCGGACGGGATTGCCACTGGCACAATGAATCGCGTCTACGTGAGCGACACTGCACTCATTGTCGCTCCAGCCACCCAGTATGTCACAAGCATGCTGGCGACCTGGGCTAACGAATCGCCATCGCTGGCGGACGACGCCGCGTCTTCCAGCATAGCCCTCGCGCTGGAAGACCCACTCTCGGCCGGACTCTTTACCAGAGATGTGGTCATGGACCCTGAGACTGGTCTTGCGGCCGGCTTTGCGCAGTTCGAGAGACCGGCCGAGTGGGGCACGCTCCACGAGTGGTCGGACATGGGCGCAGGCTACGGACGAGACGCAGAAGGCGAGTGGTGGATCATATCGATCTACTACGCCGATCCGGATGCCGCGGCCGCCGACGCGGATGAGCTCATTGGGCGCATGCAGGACTACGATACCGCCGTGGCAGAGCAGTTCCGAGAGGTATCATACCCGCGGCCAATCGACCATTCATGCAGTCAGCTTACGGCGGAAACCAGGCAACATGAGCACGGGTCGACCTTGAGCGTTCGCTGCCGGATGACCGAGGACGGCGCAACGGCGTTGCACTTTGTAGAACTCCGAGACCTCGGCTTCCTGCTTCCATAGCCTCGACGATCCATCCCCTTAGCCCCGCCGCCGTTGTTGCGCCCGCGCGCCTGTGCTAAGATTCGACCGCAACCCCAACGCCACACCACTAGGAGGCCCATGACCGCGGTCGTCATCGACGGGAACGCCATCGCTCAGGAGATCCGCGCCGAGGCCACGCAGGCCGCTGCGGACCTCCAGGCGCGCAGCGGCGTCGCGCCGGGTCTTGCGGTCGTGCTGGTGGGCGACGATCCGGCGTCGGCGGTTTACGTGCGCAACAAGGAGCGCGCCTGCCGCGAGGCCGGCATACGTGCCGAGACCCTCAACCTGCCGGGCGACACCTCCCAGAACGAGATCATCGCCGCGGTGCGGAGGCTCAACGACGATCCCGCCGTCCACGGCATCCTCGTGCAGCTGCCTCTGCCGTCCCACGTCGACGAGCGTTCCGTCATCCTGTCGCTGGACCCGGACAAGGACGTGGACGGCCTCCACCCCGTGAACGTCGGCCGACTGGTGCAGGGAGAACCGCTGTTCGTGCCGTGCACTCCATGGGGCATACAGGAGATGCTGGTGCGCAGCGGCCACAGCCCGGAGGGGAAGCACGTGGTGGTGTGCGGCCGCAGCGACATCGTGGGCAAGCCCGTGGCGATGCTGCTGGTGCAGAAGCAGACTGGGGCCAACGCCACCTTGACCATGTGCCACACAGGCACCGCGGACCTGGCGGCGGTCACGCGCACGGCCGACATCCTGGTGGTGGCTATTGGCAGGGCGGAGGCCGTGACGGCGGACATGGTGAGCGAAGGAGCGGTGGTGATCGACGTGGGCATCAACCGCGTCGATGACGCCACGAGGCAGCGCGGATATCGGCTGGTCGGGGACGTGGACTACCGCGGCGTGTCCGAGAAGGCGGCGGCGATTACGCCGGTGCCGGGCGGCGTGGGCCCGATGACGGTCGCCATGCTGCTGAAGAACACGCTGAGGGCCGCGGAGCGAGCGATAGCGGGCGCGGGCGTCTAGGCGCCTCGCCCGCTCATGCCCTTCGACGTACTCAGGATGAGCGGGCTGGTGCGGTTGGACGGGCCGTCCACCACTGTCATTCCGAGCGGAGCCGAACGAGAGTGAGGCGCAGTCGAGGAATCTCAGGCGGTAGTGGGTAATGGCGTTTCGCCTTTGGCGCCGCGCAGTTCCGAAGTGCGAGGCAAGTGAAATCCGAGCGCTCTGGATTTCTCGACTACGCTTCGCTCCGTTCGAAATGACAATGGGATACGGACGCCTGCACGTTGACCCCTTCAGGTGGTTTGGCAAGTTCATCACCAATAGGCAAGTGAGCCGCAATTGCAGCGAAGGGATGCGAATGGCATGACCGGACTGGACTCACTGGGAAGGCTGCTGGTACTGACGGGAGGCGTGCTCGTCCTCCTGGGGATTCTGCTGGTGCTTGCCCCCAAGCTGCCGTTCCTACCGCGACTTCCGGGCGACCTGGTGCTGCGCAGGGGCGAACTCACGATATACCTCCCCATCGCGACTATGCTCCTCGTCAGCCTGGGCTTGACGATCCTCCTGAACGCCATCGTGCGGCTGTTCCGGGGCTGACGCCATGCGCACCGGCGACTTCGACTACCACCTGCCGCGTGAGCTCATCGCGCAGACGCCGATGGAGCCTCGCGACCACTCCCGCCTCATGACGCTGGACCGCCGTACCGGCGAGACCGAGCACCGCCGCTTCTACGAGATCGGCCGGTACCTGCAGCCGGGCGACTTGCTGGTGCTCAACGACAGCCGCGTGATTCCGGCCCGGCTTCGCGGCCGTAGGCTCGGCTCCGGCGGCGCCATCGAGCTTCTCCTGCTGCACCGCGAAGGCGAGGGAACATGGCGTGCGCTGGTGCGCCCCGGCCGCCGGCTCAGGCCGGGTGCACAATTCGAGGTGGACGGCGTGGCGGGCGAGGTGCTCGCGGACGCGGACGGCGGCGCGCGGATTATCAGGCTATCCGACGAGAGCGTAATCGGGCGCGCGGGTGAGATGCCGCTGCCTCCCTATATTGCAACGCCACTCGCAGACCCGGAGCGCTACCAGACCGTGTACGCCAGGGCGGAGGGCAGCGCGGCCGCACCTACGGCCGGGCTTCACTTCACGCCTCAACTGCTGGAGTCGCTGGCGAGCGACGGCGTGCGCTTCGCGCATGTGACGCTTCACGTGGGGCTGGACACCTTCCGGCCGGTGCAGTCGGAGGAGCCGGAGAAGCACAAGCTTCACACGGAGTGGTTCGAGGTGAGTGAGGATGCTGCGCGCGAGGTGAGCCTGGCCCGCGCGGAGGGACGTCGCGTGATTGCAGTCGGCACCACCAGCGTACGCGTGCTGGAGCAGGCAGCCCTCCTCTCGCAGTACGACGGAGTGGACACGCTGTCGCCGGTGTCCGGCTGGGCCGACCTGTTCATCCTCCCGGGGCATCGCTTCCTGCTGGTCGACGGCCTGATCACCAACTTCCACCTGCCGCGCTCGACGCTGCTCATGCTGGTGAGCGCGTTCGCCTCGGCGAACGGAGAGCCGGACGCAGGGCGGAGGCTGGTGCTTTCGGCATATCGAGAGGCCATCGAGCGCGGCTACCGGCTGTTCAGCTTTGGGGATTGCATGATGATTCACTAGTGGTATCATAGTTTCGGCCCGCTCTGCTGAAAGGGTAGGGGTCTATCCCAAGAACGAGGAGGGAACGATGTGGAATTCCATGCAGACGGATAGCTTTGTTGGACAGACCAGCGAAGTCGTCACCATCAAGGGCTACAACGGCGACGACGTGCAGGCGTACGTGTCAAAGCCGGAGGGCAATGGGCCATTTCCGGGCGTCGTCCTGGCACACCACATGCCCGGTTGGGACGAGTTCTACCGCGAGACGGCGCGACGGTTCGCCGACCACGGCTACCTTGCAATCAGCCCGAACCTTTACAGCCGATTTGGCGACGGCGATCCGCCCGACGTGGCGGCCAAGGTGAGGAGCGAGGGCGGCGTGCCCGACGACCACGTTATGGCCGACCTTGAAGCTGCGTTGCAGTACCTCAAGGCCCTGCCCAGCTCCAACGGCAAGGCGGCCGTCATGGGCCACTGCTCGGGAGGGCGGCACTCCTACCTGGCGGCATGCCGGGTGCAGGGCTTCGACGCCATCGTCGACTGCTGGGGCGGCAACGTCATTCAGGCAGCCGATCGCCTGACCGCTGCGCAGCCGGTGTCCCCGATCGAGTACACCGCCGACCTTTCGTGCCCCATTCTGGGCATCTTCGGCAATGAGGACCAGAGCCCCACGGCGGAGCAGGTCGACCAGCACGAGGAGGAGCTCAAGAAGCACGGCAAGGAGTACGAGTTCCACCGCTACGACGGCGCCGGACACGGCTTCTGGTACTACGACCGGCCGGCATACCGGCAGGAGCAGGCTATGGACTCGTGGAACAAGACGTTCGAGTTCCTGGCCAAGCATCTGTCCTAGAACCGGTGCAGGGAGGAGTGCGATATGTGCACCATGATTGTCGAGAAGGCTGCCGTAACCGGCAGCGGCAGGGGCCCCAAGGGCTGGTTCGAGCTGAAGGAGGCCAACGTCTCCTTCGACCACCCGCAGAATGCGCAGCTTGACCACGCGCTGAACATCGACTTCGTGAACCACGAGCTCGGCCTCGACAAGAGGGTGGCTGTGGAGATGTCGGCGGACTCGGCGCGGAGGCTCATTGTAGCGATCGAGGAGGCGCTGCGGCGCGGCGAGGAAGAGGAGGGGCTGGACACGCGCTAGGCAGCGCAACGTGATGTGAGTGTGAAGGGCCGGGAGCGCAGCACTCTCGGCCCTTCGTTCATCACAGAGACACAAGAACAGGCGCGTCCCAAGAGTACACCCGATGAGGAGTGGGAGAATTGAGTATCGATCAGCTAGCCTACTACCAGCACAAACTCGAATACGAGATGGACTCCGCGGACCTGTGCGAGGCTCTGGAGAAGGGCGAGCCGGTTGTTGTCGTGGATGGCCGTGCCGCCGATGCCCACGCCAGAGAGCACATCCCCGGCTCCATTAGCCTGCCGCATAGGGACATCAGCTTCAACAGCACCGAGTCTCTGGACAGGTCGAAACTCTACGTCTGCTACTGCGACGGCATCGGGTGCAACGCGTCCACCAAGACGGCCCTGAAGCTGCTAACGCTAGGCTTCCAGGTGCGTGAACTCATCGGCGGACTCGATTGGTGGAAGCGCGATGGCCACGCCACTCACGGGGAGGAAGCGCTCGCGGCCGCGGGGGTCAAGTGCAGCTGCTAGCTTCGCATCTGGCGCAGCCGCGCAACTCGCTCCCGTATGGGAGGGTGCGTGGAGAACATTGAGGCGGAGAAACCGCTCAGTGGATTAACAATGAACAGGTGCGAGACCGCCTCGTTCGTCTTCATCGGCCGGCGGTGCGAACCTGCCTCCAGCTTCTCCAGCGCGTTTGCAAGCGCCCACGGATTGCGGCAGTTGTGCGCTCCCGTCGCGTCAGCCTGGTACTCCCGTGCGCGCGATATGGCCGACCGCACGAGCATGGCCGCGAGCGGCAGGAGGATGGCGACCACCAGCATACCTATCAGCCCGATGAACGCTCCGTTGCCGCCACCACCGCCGCGCCTCATGCCGCCGAAGAACATTGAGAAGCGTGCGATCATCGCCATAAAGGTGATGGCGCCGGCGACGGAGGCTGCGACGGTCATGATGAGTGTGTCGCGGTTGCCGACGTGCGCCATCTCGTGTGCCATGACGGCGGCCAGCTCGTCGCGGTTGAGGATGCGCATGATGCCGGTGGTCGCCGCCACGGCCGCCTTCTGCGGGCTTCTGCCCGTGGCGAACGCGTTGGGCGAGTCGTTCTGGATCAGATAGACGCGTGGCTTGGGAAGCCCGCTCAGCATCGCCTGCTCCTCCACGATGGAGTGGAGAACGGGAGCATCCTGCGCCGTCACCTCACTCGCGCCCGCCATCTTGAGCGCGAGCTTGTCGCTGTGCCAGTAGGCCATGAAGTTCATGCCCAGCGAGAGGACCAGGGCGATGGTCATGCCAGTTGGGCCTCCCAGGAAGTAGCCCGCCATCACCAGCAGCGACGACATGACTATCAGCAGGAACCCTGTTTTGAGCGTGTTCACTCGGTCTCCTTAGACGCAGATGTTAGCGGCCGCGGCTGCTAGCGGCCACCAGTCCATTATACCATTGCGAGGGGAGGACGCCGCCCGCTCAAGTGGTTCGACAAACTCACCATGAGCGGGTAGATCGCCAGTCCGCTCACCCCCGCATCGAGTGCAGGGCAGGCTCTGAGCAATCTCGAAGGGCGTGAGCGAGCAATGCCTCAACAAACACCAAGGCCGGGGGCCCTCTCGGAGCCTCCGGCCCTTACGTGCGAATCGTCTGCGCGGCGCCTATGAAGCCTTCGGCCTGCGCCTCCGCCTGCTCGTCGACGGCTTGGGTGCGGGCTCCGGCTCCGGTTCCGGCTTCTGCTCCAGCTCGCCGGACTGTCCCCTGCGGAACTCACGGATGCCCTTACCCATCGCGCCGCCTATCTCTCCCAGCCGTCCCACACCAAAGATGATGAGGATGATGACCAGGATGATTATCAGCTCCGTGGGTCCAAGTCTCAGTGGCATGTGAAGTTTACCTCCTGGCAGGCTTCCTGCCTGTGGGCGAAATGATAGCCCGCATCGCCCGCGCAGTCAATACGTGGCGCATCGACGCCTACCCGGTCACGGCCCCCTCCGATGCCGACGACACCAGCTTGGCGTACTTGGCCAGCGCGCCCGTCGTGTGCGAGGACACCGGCGCGACTCTCTCGCGCAGCCTTGCCTGCAGATCTTCGTCGGTGAGCGCCACCTCCAGCTTTCGGTTGGGGATGTCCATCGTGATCATGTCGCCGTCACGCAGCGCCGCGATTGGCCCGCCCACGGCCGCCTCGGGCGCGATGTGGCCCACCATAGGCCCGCGTGTGGCGCCGGAGAAGCGTCCGTCGGTGATGAGCGCAACGTCGTCGCCGAGACCCTGGCCCACGATGGCGGCCGTCACTGCCAGCATCTCGCGCATGCCTGGCCCGCCCTTGGGCCCTTCGTAGCGTATCACCACCACGTCGCCGGCCTTGATCTCGCTGCGCCGGACCGCCTCGAACGCGTCCTGCTCACGGTCGAACACCCTGGCAGGCCCGTTGTGGTAGCTCATTGCATGTCCCGCAATCTTGATGACGCCGCCCTCCGGCGCCAGGTTTCCCTTCAGGATGACCAGCGAGCCGGTGTCGCTCAGCGGCGAGGACACGGGGAACACCACCTTCTGCTCGTGGTTCTCCTCCACTCCTTCCAGGTTCTCGCGCAGCGTCTTGCCTGTGACGGTCATGGTGTCGCCGTGCATCAGGCCGGCGTCCAGCAGCCGCTTCATCACCTGCGAGAGACCGCCCGCCTGGTCGAGGTCTGCCATGACGTACTTGCCGCCGGGACGCATGTCCGCGATGTACGGCGTCTGGCGGCTGATGTAGTCGAAGTCGTCGATGTCCAGCTCAACCTCCGCCTCGCGGCTGATGGCGAGCAGGTGGAGGACGGCGTTCGTGGAGCCCCCAATCGCCGACACGACGGCGATGGCGTTCTCGAATGCCTTGCGCGTGAGTATGTCCCGGGGTGTGATGCCCATCTCCAGCATGCGCAGCACGGCCTCGCCGGACTGCTGGCACTCCTCGGGCTTGCGCGTGTCCACGGCCGGGATCGACGCATCGCCCGGAAGCGCCATTCCCAGGGCCTCGATGGCAGAGGACATGGTGTTTGCGGTGAAGAAGCCGGCGCACGACCCCTCGCCGGGGCAGGCTACGCGCTCCAGCTCGTCGAGCTCGGCGTCCGACATGGCGCCGCGTGAGTGGGCGCCCACGGCCTCGAACACGTCCTGGATGTTGACGTCGCGGCCCTGGAAGCGGCCGGGCATGATGGTGCCCCCGTAGACGAACACGGAGGGGATGTTCAGGCGCGCCATTGCCATTAGGCATCCGGGCATGTTCTTGTCGCAGCCTGCAACCGCTACCAGGCCGTCGAACCACTCGGCCATCGACACTAGCTCGATGGAGTCGGCGATGACCTCTCGGCTGACGAGCGACGCCTTCATGCCCTCCGTACCCATCGAGATGCCGTCGCTGACGGTGATGGTGCCGAACTCGAACGGCGTGCCGCGCGCCACGCGCACGCCCTGCTTGACGCGAGTGGTCAGGCGGCTGAGGTGCACGTTGCACGGCGTGACGTCGCTCGCGAGGTTGGCGACACCGATGAACGGGCTGTGGAGCGCCGCGTCATCGAGGCCGGTGGCGCGGAGCATGGCGCGTGCGGGCGTGCGCGCCGGCCCCGTGGTGATCTCGCGGCTTCTGTGCTTGAGGTTGGTGGGACCCGGTCTGTCCTGCATGGCGCCTCCTAACTTTGCTCTACCTGAGGAGATCGGTCAGTTGCTCTACAACCATCCTGGTCACCCCGGCATACTCAGCGGTCTGTTCGGTGAACACGGCGGCGAAGTCCTGTCGGTCGCCAATCGGCAGTGCCGACAAGTCTTCGACGAATCTCCTCGTATGACGATGCCGATAGTATCGCACGTCAACCGCGTTTAGGCCAAGGTCATCGATGGTGCGCAAGGCATTTTGGCGGGCGACTCCCACTAGGCCGGTTCTTGGCACAATATCCCCAGTTAGCAGGTCGTAGTCGAAGTGACGCTCCGGGCGTTCCTCGGCGGCGTCAGCGCAGGGGTCGACATAGCCTTGCTCCGGCCATCCGTCATCCTTGTTGTCGTTGCACCGCCGGCAGCTGTAGACCCAGTTCGACCAGGCGTAGGCCAGTGCCGGGAACCTGCGAAGCGGCCGAAAGTGGTCTACCGTAGGTGAGCGCTCAGGGGAGTCGAAAGTGGTGTCGCACCGACGCTCGCAGTACCAGCAGATGTCGCCGGTACGCTCACCCAACTGAGGCCGAAACTCCCGCCAATGATAGTCCTCAGGCCTCGCTCCAACACTGTTCTCGAAATAGTCTATCCAACCCTGTGTGAACTGCCTTGCATACCCGACAACCCCGGCAGGCTCCGGTCCCCTGTCAATCCACTTCACGCAGCCTAGTCTCCGTCCTGGGTTGGCCCGGACTGGCGGGAGAGCAGAAAGCGCTCCATCAGGTCCGCATAGCGCTCCCGCTGAGCACCGATCTGCCCTTCCTTGGTCAGCAGGTCTTCGTTGACCTGGCGGCGCAGTTCGGCTAGCTCCGACTCTTCCTCAGCGGTCAACGACTCCTTTTCCCTGAGCTGCCGCAGCCGGTTGGCCCTGTCGACGGTGAGCTGGTCCGTGGGCTCCTCCACGTCCATCATGTTGCGCAGAATCTCGTCCGCTGTCCATCCCACGATGTCCTCTGGGTTGGTGGTGTGCGGCTCATCGCGACTGAGACGGTGCACCTGCCCTACCTCTAGGCCAGCGACGACGAAAGGCGAGTGCGTGGTTGCGAATATCTGAAGCCCCACGAAGTTCCTCAGAAGTTTAGGGATAACGCGCCGCTGCCAGGTGGGATGCAGGTGGTTTTCGATCTCGTCTATTAGCAGAATAGCAGGTCTTTCTGTCACGCTATACATGATACTCTCAGATTCGTAGCGCAGCCACATCCTAAGAGCTAGGGCGTAAACCCAGAGGAGTGTCCCCTGGCTTCCAGAACTCAAGGCTCCGGCATACAGTGGCCTGGGTCTGTCATAGAACTGATCCGTAGTTTCTATGCCCATCCCATGGTGGACAGATCTTCCCTTGTTGAGTGTCTCATACCGGTCGACGTACGAACTCGGGTATTCATCACTTATCACCTCAGAGCAAATGCTCTGGGCGCAGCTATGCGCTACTTCCAAAGTGTACCTGAAGCTGTTCTGCTGAGCTATATCCCCAGCCATCTGCTTTTGAAGTCGCTCTATCACCGGCTCAACATACCTGCCGTCAAAAACGCCGCTTTCCGTGTCAAACAGGCGGTTCAATAGGTCATCAGTTCTGACATCCTCCAATTCCTCGATGCGTTGATCAAAAACGTTCGGCTCGAAGACTCGTTGGGTTGCAAGACTGAGCCGCGTCGCGGGTACGTACAGGAAAGGCACTCCTCCCCAGTTGGTGTTCCCAGCCTCGTCTCGCGGCCAATCATTGCTAGCCTGCATACCGAACGATAGAACCTGACCGGGGTTCACATAGTTCACTGCGTCAGTATACTCAATCCAACCCTCTCTGCTTGAGATGCCTTTGGACGGAAATCCGGAGTCTGGCGACTCACTCAATGCCATTGAGTGCAGTTTCTTGATCGCCCGCAATACCGTGCTCTTGCCGGTTGCGTTTGGGCCGATGAACAAGTTCACTTGCCTATTGAGATCGAATTCATCTTCGTAGTCTGTCAACGGAGGCAGGTTCGAGAACTCTAGCTTAGTTATATGCATGGCGGTAACTCCGTAAAATACCCAGTCCCCAAATCATACCACACGCAAACTCACGCCTGGGCCCCGCGGCAATGCGGTATAATGAAGGTGGAACTCACACCACACCCGACAGGAGCTACCCATGAAGATACTCGTTACGCTGGACGGTTCCACCTTCTCGGAGGCCATCGTGCCCGCGGCGGCGCAGCTTGCGCAGGCCACCGGCTCGGAGGTGCACCTGCTGAGCGTGGTCGAGGACCCCGGCATTCGCCGCTCGTGGGTCGAGGCCATCGCGATGGGTGAGGCCGGCACGGGCGAGTTCATGCTGCCGCCGGGTTCCATGCCGCGATACCCGGACGCCCGCCGCGGCGCGTCGATGAGCACTGAGACCCTGGAGGATGCCCTCCACTCCGCAAGGCAGTACCTGGCCGAGATGGCCCTGCGCTTTCCCGCAGGCGCGAAGACGAGCGCCGTTCCCGGTAACGACCCCGTCGCTGCGATCACCGAGTACGCCGCAGAGAACGGCATCGAGCTGATCGCCATGTCCACGCACGGCCGCTCGGGCATAGGCCGGTGGGTGTACGGCAGCAACGCCGACAAGCTCCTCCAGTCCACAACCATCCCCATGCTGCTCGTGCGCCCCCGTAGCGTCGATGCGTCTGAACAGGGCGCCACGCCCATCGACACGCTCGTGGTGCCGCTGGACGGCTCATCGCTTGCGGAGGAGGCTCTCGCCTACGCAGAGGGAATCGCCTCTCAGATGTCGGCCAAGCTCTCGCTCATCCGCGTGGTCACCACGCCCGGCATCGCATACCCAGGCGTGGAGGCCTACGTCTACAACCCTGGGGCGTTCACGGACCTGGAGAAAGAGGCCGCGACCTACCTGCAGGAAAAGCAGGCGCACCTGGAGTCGCAGGGGATCGAGGTCTCGTGCACCGTGAAGGCCGGCTACGCAGCGAACTACATCATCGACCTTGCGGAGGACAGCGAGAGCAACCTGATCGTCATGTCCACGCACGGCCGTGGAGGCGTCGGCAGGTGGGTAATGGGAAGCGTGGCCGACCGCGTACTCCGCGCCTCCTACCGGCCCATCCTGCTGATCCGCTCGGGCTAGGGTCGTGTCCGGCCCGCAAGCCCTGTCGGAGCTCAACCGCAGAGTCGTCAACTGCCGCCTCTGCCCGCGGCTGGTCGAGCACCGGGAGCGCACGGCCCGCGAAAAGCGCGCCATGTACCGCGACGAGACGTACTGGGGCCGCCCGCTGCCCTCCTTCGGTGACCCGCAGGCCCGCCTCTTGATCGTCGGCCTTGCGCCTGCCGCGCACGGCGGGAACCGCACTGGGCGCATGTTCACGGGCGACAGCAGCGGCAACTGGCTCTTTGAGACGCTCCACAAGTTCGGGTTCGCAAGCTCACCAACGTCTCGGCGCCGCGACGACGGGCTGACCCTGACGGACGCCTACATCACCGCGTCGGTGCGGTGTGCGCCGCCGGACAACAAGCCCACGACCGAGGAGAAGGCCACGTGCCGCGCGTACCTGGCGGGCGAGATGTCGCTGCTGGACGGGGTGCGTGTGGTTGTCGCGCTGGGCAGGATCGCGTTCGATGGCTACCTGACGGCGCGGCGCGAGCTTGGCCTCGAGACGCCCAGGCCGACGCCTCGCTTCGGACACGGGGCCACGTATGTGCTGGCCGATGGGTTGACGCTCGTGTCGTCCTACCACCCCAGCCGTCAGAACACCAACACGGGCACCCTTACGCGCCAGATGTTCGAGGACGTGTTCGCCGGTGTGCGGCGGATGCTGGACGACTAGCCGTAGAGCCGGTCGGTCTTGGCCGCCATGATGAAGTCGTTGCGGTGAAGCCCCCGTATCTTGTGGGTCCACCACGTTACCGTCACTCTGCCCCACTCCGTGACGATGCGAGGGTGGTGCCCTTCCTCCTCGGCTGCCTCACCCACGCTGGTGCTGAACGACAGGGCGTCGGCGAAGTTGGGGAAGGTGAAGGTGCGCTTCAGCCGCTGCATGGAGTCCTCCTCCAGAAGGTCCCAGTCGGCAACCTGCGGATGCAGCTCGGCGACCTCCTCGTCGGTGACCAGGGGAGAGTCCCTGCGGCACGCCACGCACTTCTCCTGATTGAGCTGTGTCATGTTCAACCTCCTCTGCCTCTGCGTTTCGACGATGCGCGGCCGTAGACCCCCACTTTCGCATGAATGGTCAGCCTGACTCTTCCCTGAGCTTCCGCAGCAGGTTTGCCATCTCGATTGCGGAGAGAGCGGCGTCATAGCCGCGGTTGCCCGCGTCGCCGCCGGCCCTCGCCAGCGCCTGCTCCTCCGTGTAGGTCGTCTGGATGCCGAATGCCATCGGGACGCCCGTATCCCTAGAAGCCTCCGCAACGCCCCTGGCAGCCTCACCGGCCACGTACTCGAAGTGGGCGGTCTCGCCCTTGATGACTGCGCCGAGGCAGACCAGCGCGTCCCACCGCCCGGTGCGGGCCATCTCCGCGGCCGCAAGGGGGACCTCGAACGAGCCGGGCACCCAGCAGACAGTGAGGTCGTCCTCACGCAGTCCGTGGGTGAGCAACGCCTCGCACGCGCCCTCCACCAGCCTGGACGTAACGAACCGATTGAACCGGGCGGCCACCACCCCTATCCGCAGGCCCTGCGCGTCCAAACCGCCTGAAATGCGAAGTCCTGGACCGCCTTCGTCCTCCTCGTAGGAGGGGCCTTTCAACTCCTGGCCTCCCCGATCTCCAGCAGATGGCCCAGCTTCTGGTGCTTGGTCTCCATGTACCGCTCGTTCTCAGGCGTAGAGGGCACGATTATGGGCACGCGCTCCTCCAGCTTGATGCCGTACGCCTCCAGCCCGATCACCTTCTTAGGGTTGTTGGTTAGAAGGCGCATGCTCCTTACGCCCAGGTCTACCAGGATCTGGGCGCCTATGCCGTAGTGGCGGAGATCCGGCCCGAAGCCGAGGCTGGCGTTCGCCTCCACGGTGTCGAGACCGGTGTCCTGGAGTGCGTAGGCCTTGATCTTGTTGTGCAGGCCAATGCCTCTGCCTTCCTGCCTCATATAGAGGAAGACGCCCTTGCCCTCCTGGGCAATGAGGCGGAGCGCAAGGTCGATCTGCGCGCCGCAGTCGCACCTGCGGCTGCCGAACACATCCCCGGTGAGGCACTCGCTGTGCACCCTCACCAGAACAGGGTCATCCGGACCCACATCGCCCAGCACCAGCGCCAGGTGCTCCGACGTATCCACGTCACTCTTGAATGCCACCGCCGTGAAATCGCCGAACCCGGTGGGGAGCCTCGCCTCGGCCACGCGCTGCACCATGTTCTCGTGCAGCCGCCGGTAGGCGATGATCTGGGCCACGCTGATAATCAGGAGGCCGTGCACCTCGGCGAACTCCTCCAGGTCCGGCATCCGGGCCATGGTGCCGTCATCTTTCATGATCTCGCAGAGGACGGCCGCGGGGTAGAGGCCGGCCAGCCTTGCCAAGTCGATGGAGCCCTCCGTCTGGCCCGCCCTGACGAGTACGCCTCCCTCCTGGTAACGCAGCGGGAAGAGGTGCCCCGGCCTGGCCAGGTCCTCCGGCTTCGTCGAAGGGTCGACCATGGCACGGATGGTGGCCGCCCTGTCGAACGCGGATACGCCGGTGGTGGTACCGCGGGTGGCGTCGACAGAGACGGTAAAGGCCGTGCTGAAGCGCGAGGTGTTGTTGCCGACCATCATGGGCAGCCCAAGCTCCTCCAGGCGTTGCGCGGTTAGTGGAATGCACACCAGGCCTCGGCCGTGCGTGACCATGAAGTTGACGACCTCCGGCGTCGCCTTCTCCGCGGCTATGATGAGGTCACCCTCGTTCTCACGGTCCTCGTCGTCAACCAGGATGACGGGCCTGCCGTCACGAAACTCCTGAATCGCCTGTTCAATTGTAGCCAGTGCCATGATGCGCCTCCGCGGCGGTTGGATGACCGTATCGTCACGCGGAGGGCTCTTGCTGCACGCTGGGCAGCAGAAGCCTCTCCACGTACTTCGCCAGTATGTCCACCTCCAGGTTGACCGGATCGCCCGGCGACCGGCTGCCCAGGTTGGTGTGTTCCAATGTATATTCTACCACAGACACGAGGAACGACTCCTCGTCGCATTCCACAACGGTGAGGCTCACGCCGTCCACGGCTATGAACCCCTTCTCCACCACGTAGCGCGCCAGCCGCTGCGGCATGCTGAAGCGCATCAGCACAGCCTCACCCTCCGGCTGCGCGTCCACCAGCGAACCGGTCGCGTCCACGTGTCCCTGCGTAATGTGACCTCCCAGTGGCGTGCTGAGCGTGAGCGCAGGCTCCAGGTTCACCGGGTCGCCTGACCTGAGCGACCCCAGGTTGGTGCGCCTGAGCGTCTCCGGCATGGTATCGACGGAGAACCAATCATCGCCCTTGGCGGTCACCGTTAGGCATGCGCCGTTGACGCAAACGCTGTCGCCTATCCGCAACTGCGCCGGCGTGGACTCGGCCTCAACCCTCATGCCGGATTCATCCCGCTCCTTCAGCCTGCCGACCTCCTGCACTATGCCCGTGAACACTTCTACTACCTCACGTATCCCGTGATCATCACGTCATCGCCGATCAGCTCCGCTTTTGAGCGCGTGAGCCGTATGGCGGAGGCCATTACATCCGCGCCTGCCCCGGCCACCGGCGACGGCGCGTCGCGCCCCCCAAGTATAACCGGCGACACGAATGCCGCTACCTTGTCGACAAGTCCCAGATCGAACAGCGAACCCAGCAGTACGCCGCCTCCCTCCACAAGAAGGCTGGTGACGCCTCGCTGTCCAAGCGCCTGCATCATGGCCTCCAGATCAACGGAGCCATCGCCCGCGGTCAGCTGCACCACCTCCGCGCCGGGCATCCCCAGCGTGGCCGCCCTCTCGACGGCTGACTTGGGCGTGGCCAGGAATACGGCGCCGGGTTCCCGCAGGAGCTGTGCATCCGATGGCAGTGAGGCTTCGCCCTCCACGATAACGCGCAGCGGCTGCCTCGGCAGGTTCTTGCCGGCCTCGTCTCGGGCTGTCAGTCGCGGGTCGTCGGCAAGGACGGTGCCGATGCCCACCATCACGGCGTCCGACTGGCGCCGCAGCTCCGCGGCGCGGCGCCGCGCCTCCTCGGAGCTGATCCAGCGCGAGTCGCCGGAGGCAGTGGCTATCTTGCCGTCCAGGCTCATCGCGAACTTGGCGGTCACGAACGGAAGTCCGGTCTCCACGAACCTCGTGTACGCCTCAACCAGCTGCCGGGCCTCGTGGCCACACTCGTCGAGATGTACGCTCAGTCCCGCGTCCTCGAGCTCGGCCACGCCCTTGCCGTTCACCAGCGGGTTGGGGTCGAGCGTGGCCACGTGGACGTCGGTGATACCTGCGCTGATTATGTCGCGGGTACACGGGGGCGTCTTGCCGAAGTGGCAGCACGGCTCCAGCGTGGTGTAGAGGTGAGCGCCGCGGGCGCGCTCGCCCGCCTGCTGCAGCGCCATGATCTCGGCGTGGGCCTGTCCTGGCGGTAGCGTGTGGCCCTCCCCCACCACCTGCCCGTCCTTGACCACGACCGCGCCGACGGGCGGGTTGGGACTCGAAAGGCCCAAGGCCTCACGCGACAGCTCGAGGGCGCGCTGCATGTAGCCCATGCGCCCTATCCGCTCTTGGTGAAGTCCCTGTGAATCCTGCTCGCGGTGGGCTCCAGCTGCCCCTGGTACTTGCTGCCGAGGGCCGGTGAGCCGTAGAGGTTCTCCGCCTCTGAGGTGAGCCGGAGGAAGGATATCTGGCCGATCTTCATGGCGTAGTACAGGGTGATGGGAAGGTTGGCCACGTTGCTCAGCTCCAGCGTGAGGTGTCCGGACCAGCCCGGGTCCACGTAGCCGGCCGTGGAGTGGATCAGCAGACCCAGCCTGCCCAGTGAGCTCTTGCCCTCCAGGCGCGCTACGATGTCCCCAGGGAGCGTCACCGACTCAAGCGTGCTGCCCAGAACGAACTCGCCAGGATGCAGAATGAAGGGACCCTCCTCCGGTATCTCCTCCACCTCAGTGAGGTCCGGCATGTCGCGGCGCACGTCTATGTACGGCTGGCGCGTGTTGCGGAACACCAGCAGCCTCCGGTCCAGGTGCAGGTCTACGCTGGCGGGCTGAATGCAGGAAGGGTCCAGGGGATCGATGATGATCCTGCCCCCGTCCAGCTCCTCCCTGATTGTGCGATCGCTGAGTACCATGCGCTCCTCTCGAGGATGGTGAGGACTGCGAAGCTACGGGCGAATTCTAGCAGTCTCCCAAGCGTACCACAATGCGGCGGTGTGCGATTAGTGAAATCTCCCGATTTGCATTATAATTCCCCAATCCGGCCTTAATCCAGACACGCTGCCACTACGTATATGTTAGTGGAGCGGCGGCACTCGGCTAAGAGGGGACGCCGTGGAATACCACCTTCTGGAGGATTCAGAGCTGACTTCTCTGGTCGCATCCGGGGACCAGCAGGCCCTTGCGGCCCTCTACGACCGGCACGCGAACAGAGTCTTCTCACTTGCGCTCACGCTTCTGGGAGACTACCACGACGCGGAGGAGGTCACGCAGGACGTCATCATGTCCGTCTGGCAGAACAGCGGCGCCTACGACCCACTGAGAGCCCGATTCTCTACCTGGATCGCCCGCATCGCCCACAACCGCGCCGTGGACGAGCTCAGGAGGAGGCGAAAGCGCGCCGCCGAGTCGCCCCTGGAAGATCATGAGATCGCGCAGGCCGACTCCACGGTGGCCGGGATAGAGTACGAGACGGTCCGCAGCGCCCTCTACGAATTGCCGGAGGAGCACAGGAGGGTTGTATACCTTGGTTTCTTCCAGGGATACACGCACACGGAGATTTCGAAGATGCTGGACAGGCCGCTGGGCACCGTGAAGACCCAGATGAGGGCTGCACTCAGATTGCTGAGAGATCGGGTCACCGCATCCGCGGAGGAAGTGCTATGAAGTGCGAAGAGGCGGGAGAGCTTATTCACGCGTACCTGCTGGGCGCTCTCGACGAGGACGAAAGGCGGGGCCTGGAAGCCCACGTCCGCGGCTGCCCTGACTGCCTTGCCGTCTACTACGAGGAGAGCCAGTCCATGGAGATGCTGCTCAGGGTTGGCGACCCGGTGCCGGCCCCCCTTGGCCTCAGGAAGCGCATCCTGGACATGGTGAACGCCAGTGCCCGCCCCGCGATGCGACCCGGCCTGATCGGGGGGCCGCTGGCCCTTCTGAGGAGCGCGCTACGGCAACCTGTGGCCGCGACCGCCATGGCGGTGGTGTCGATCACTCTTGTCGTGCTCAGCGGCGGCGCCGTCCTGCTGTGGCAGGAAGTGAACGAGCTGAAGGACGAGGACTCCCGTCTCTCGGCCAACCTGCAGGACCAGCTGGACCAGATACAGGAGGAGAACGAGAGGCTTGCCCAGACAATCGTCAACCAGCTCGACCTGGCCTACCTGGCCTCGATGGAAGGCGTTTCCACCGTCATGCTGGAGGGAGGGGACTCCGCTCCCAAGTCAACCGGTATGCTCATGCTCAGCCCGAACGCCACGTGGGGCGTACTGCTGACGCTGGGCCTCGAGTCACTGCCGAGAGACAAGGTATACCAGCTTTGGCTCATGTCAAACAACATTCGGACGAGCGCCGGCACCTTCAAGGTGGACAGCGCAGGCCAGGGGCAGCTTATGGTGCAGGGCCTCGGCGACCTGCGGGACTTCGAGAACCTAGAAGTATCCATCGAGCCGGCGGAGGGCAGCCCCGAAGCGTCGGGGGCCAACGTGCTGAAAGGGCCGATGGTCATAGACGGCTCGCAGTAGTCCCAGGCCGGATGTTCTCAGCTCGCAGTCCAGACCCGTTCTTCGGTGCAACTTTCGCGTGCCGGAGCCGCTCTGATATACTGGCCCCAGGTGGCACATGTCGACCCGCATTCCAAGCATAGCCTCCCGCGCCGCGCTACTCCTGCTCCTTACCTTCATCGCGGCCTGCACGCCCGCAGAGCCCACGTCCACGCCCACTCCCAGCCCAACACCGCCGCCGAGCGCGGAAACTATCCTCGCGGCCTCCGGGGAGAGCATGGCCGCCCTCGACTCTTTTCGCTTCAGGTTGAGCCACGAGAACGGCGGCACACCCCTGGCCATCGGTCTCGTTGTGACGGACGTGGAGGGCGACGTGGTCAAGCCGGACGGCCTCAGCTTGTCGCTAGGAGCAACCTTCAGCGGCTTCTTCGTGGAGTTGCATTTGATCGCTGTGGACGGCGTGACCTACATGACCGATCCCGTCACACAGGCTTGGGAGATTCAGGAAGCGGGCGTGAACCCACTGGCCTTCTTCGACCCGGCCACGGGCATCGACTCCATCATGAGCGATATGACGGACGCTTCACTCGCGGGGCAGGTGACCTTAGACGGTGTCACGACCCATCACATCAGCGGCAAGCTGCCGTCCGACTCGTTAGTGCCCCTCCTGAGCACCGTCACGCCCGACCTGACGGTGGACACGGAGGTGTGGATAGGCGAGGATGACTCCTACCTGCGAAAGGTGGTCTTCCGCGGCGTGGCGGTCGCAGGCGACGCAGAGAACATCGTGCGCACCATCGCGCTTTCCAACTTCAACCAGGCCGAAGACATCGAAGCGCCGCCGCTGAACTGAGGCCCACAGTTCCGGCATCTACCATGTGGCGTGGAAGTGGTGGAGCGGCCCGTGACCGCCCCCGACCGGGAATGCGCTCCGTATGGCCGCCGTGACGTACTCCTTAGCCCGAACCACTGCGTCCTCCATGTCCATACCCTGCGCCAGTCCTGCTGCGACGGCGGATGCGAAGGTGCATCCCGTTCCGTGGGTGCTTGTGGTGTCAACCCTGGGGGCTGAGAGCTCGCGGAGCTGCTTGCCGTCGTAGAAGACATCCACGGCGTCGCCCTGCAGATGGCCACCCTTGACCACCACGCTCCGCGCCCCCATGTCCAGGATGTCGCGGGCCGCGCGCCGCGCGTCCTCCAGCGACTCCACGCTGCGGCCGACCAGCACGCTTGCCTCCGGCAGGTTGGGCGTGACCACCACGGCGAGTGGCACCAGAAGGCCGCGCAGCGCCTCCACCGCCTCCTCCTGGAGCAGCCGGTCGCCTCCCTTGGCCACCATCACCGGGTCCACCACGAGATTGTCGATAGCGTGCTCACCGACCTTTTCGGCCACGATGCGTATGATGCCGGAGTTGGCCAGCATCCCGGTCTTCACCGCGTCCGCGCCTATGTCGGACATGACGGTGTCGATCTGTGCTGCGACCATGTCCGGCGGCAGCTCCTGCACGGCGGTGACGCCAAGGGTGTTCTGCGCCGTGATCGCAGTGACGGCGGAGGTTCCGTATACGCCCAGGGCGGCGAATGTTTTCAGGTCGGCCTGTATACCCGCGCCTCCACCGGAGTCGGAGCCCGCGATGGTCATGGCCTTGCTTGGTCTCGGCATTGCACTCCTCACTGCGTCATGTACTGGGCCGTGAAGGCGTCCGCTGCGTCCACGTCCTCTCCGAGGAGGCCCTCAGACTTCATCCACGCCGCCAAGCTCTCCCACCGCTCCGCGGACTGGTGGCCAAAGGCCACGCCTTCCTCCTCCCACAGCGGTGCCAGTAGGCCGATGCCCTGCGACTCCAGCTCACCGTCGATCTCCGGATTGGCCTCGACGAGGATGTCCACGGCGCCCTGCGGATCGGCGATAGCGTCCGCGTAACCCCTCGCCGTGGCGCGGAGGAACCGCTCCACCACGTCCGCGTTTTCGCCCAGGTAGCTCTCACCGGCCACAAGCACAAGCTCGTAGAAGTCGGGGACGCCCCACTCCTCCATGCGCAGCACGCCGACCGGGTAGCCCTGCTTCTCCATGGCAATGGACTCGTGCGTCCAGTACGCCCCCACTATGGCGTCCACCTTCTTCCCGATAAGCGACGGCGACAGGTCGTAGCCCACGTTGACCAGCGTCACGTCCTCTGCGGCGGCCCCGTCGTGCTGGAGCATGGCCAGGAAGAGCGCCTCCTCGAAGGGGATACCTGTCACACCCACGTTCCTGCCCACCAGGTCGGATGGGCGCTCGATGCCGGACTCCTCCAGCACCATGATGGAGTTGAGCGGGTGCTGCACCATTGCGGCAATCGACTTCACAGGCACGCCCTCGCCCCTCGCGAGCAGCACCTCCGCCTGGTAGCTCACGCCGAAGTCGTCGCGGCCTGCGCCCACGGTCTTGAGCACATCCTCAGGATTCGCCGGCACCACGATGTCGACGTCCAGGCCCTCCTCGGCGAAGTAGCCTCGCTCCAGTGCTACGTAGAAGCCGGCGTGGTTGGAGTTGGGGAACCAGTCCAGTGCCAAGCTCACGCTCACGACTGCCGGCGCGGGCGTGTCAGTGGGCGCAGGCGTGGCAGTCGGCGCAGTAGTTGCCGTAGGGGCGGTCGTCGCCGTCGGCTCCTCACTCTCGCACGCCACTGCGAGCAGAGCGGCCATCAACAACAATGCTGCCGTAAACAGGGACTTGCCAAGATTAGTTCTCAACGCTCTACCTCCGTACAGAACTGTCTCCAAGCGCCTCGTCGCGGCGCCCCCTGGTTTGCCAAGGCACGGCGTATCGCTCCGTCAGCACCACCAGCAGGAACAGAGCCACGCCCATGACGGACAGGATGAACATTGAGGCGAATACCCTGTCCGTGAGAAACTGCGGCGCGGAGCGGGTCATCAGATAGCCGAGACCCTCGCTGGCGCCTACCCACTCACCCACTACGGCTCCTATCACGCTCAGCGCGATGGCCACGCGCAGGCCCGAGAACAGGTATGGAAGGCACGACGGCGCCTGGACCTTCACGAAGAGCTGCCACCTGTTTGCGCCCAGCGTGCGCATCATCCTGAGCAGGTCCGGGTCGGCCGACTTGAGGCCGTCCACGGTGTTCACCACAATCGGAAAGAACGAGAGCAGCACCACCACGATTACCTTGGGCCAGATGCCGTAGCCAATCCAGATCAGCAAGAGCGGCGCTATGACTATCACCGGCACCGTCTGCGATGCGATGACGAACGGATAGACGGCGCGCTCGACAAGGCGGGAGTAGGCGATGGCCCCGGCGATGGTCACACCAACCACACACGCCAGCGCAAAGCCCAGCAGCACCTCGCCGAGCGTAACCCAGGTGTGCCTGAGCAGCAGGTCGCGGCTCTCCACCAGCTCCGCGCCTATGGCAGTAGGCGGCGGCAGGAGCCATCGCTCCACGTCGAGCAGACGCACGGCGGCCTCCCACGCGGCGCCCGCCCCCGCAATGACGAGCGCCGGCAGCCCCCACCGCAGCACGGAGGAGGCACGGCTGCCGGAGTGCTCCTGACGGGTGGTCGCTGAATCGACGCTCACTGCGATACCTCCGTCCGGAGCACGGCAGAAGTCGCCGCTCCTCCGGCGCCTGCGGGAGCTTCATCCTCACGCAGCGCAGCCAGCGCACGCGCTTTGATCTCCACGAACGCCGCATCCGTCACCATTTCATACCGGCGCGGGCGCGGCAGGTCAATCGCAAACGCAGCCTTCACGGTTCCGGGGCGCGGAGTGAACACGTAGACCCTGTCCGACAGAAGCACAGCCTCCTCAACGTCGTGGGTCACAAGCACCACGGTCTTGCTCCACGACTCCCACAGGCCCAGCAGCCACTCTTGCATACCAACCCTCGTAAGTGCGTCGAGCGCGCCGAACGGCTCATCCAGCAGGATGACCTCCTGATCCGCCAGCACGGTTCGAAGGAAGGCCACCCTCTGGCGCATGCCCCCAGAGAGCTGGGCTGGGTAGCTCCTCTCGAATCCCTCCAGCCCGAAGGGCTCCATCAACGCCAGGGCCGAAGTCCTGGCCTGAGACCGCTGCTTCCCCATGAGCTCCGGCCCGAGGACTGCGTTGTCCAGCACGCTGCGCCAGGGGAGAAGCAGGTCCTTCTGGTGCATATACCCGACAGTCCCAAGTCGCCGCGAGACCTGCCGCCCGTCCACGAGGATTCGGCCCAGAGACGGCTCCTCAAGCCCGGCGATGAGGTTCAGTAGGGTGCTCTTGCCGCATCCGCTGGGGCCGATGATGCTGACGAACTCGCCATCGTGGACGCGCAGGTCAACGCCGCGCAGAACGGGAAGCGTGTTCCCGTGCAGGGAGAAGTCCTGTGCAACGCCGTCCAACTCTATCTTGGGAGTTGGCACGGCATCGACGAGTTTGCGCTCCGAGCCGCCTGTCACTGCATGGCTGGCCGGCCAGAAAGAGAAAGGCCGCCTGCGGCTAGCAGGCGACCAATCGAAAACAAGCTATGGTCCGGCACTCTCCCTCCGCTGGCATTACCCAGATCAGGTGCTCAGGGTCGCCCCGATACGTCGGGGCCTCTCAGCCTGGCTCACCAAGCTCCCCTCAGGCCCTATGCTGTTGTGTCCTGCGTGTGAGTATATCGCGGGTGGCGGCGGCAGTCAACGCTGGTGGCCGCGGAAGCCAGACGATTGAAAGGTTTGGCGCAGCGGCCTACGCCAGCAGCCTCCTCAGAAACTCCTCGAAGGCCGGCCCCGTGTCCTCCCGCCTGAGCGCCATCTCCACGGATGCCCTCAGCAGCCCCATCGGGTTGCCCACGTCGTAGCGGGTGCCCTGGAATCGGAGGGCGTAGATGTCCTGGTCTTTCAGTAGAATGGCAAGGCCGTCGGTGAGCTGGAGCTCGCCTATCGCGCCCTCCTTCACCTCGGCAAGGGCATCGAATATCTGCGGCGTGAGCACGTACCGACCGACGATTCCGAGGTTGGACGGCGCGTCCGCGAGGGCAGGCTTCTCCACCGTTCCCCTGACGCGGTAGACCCCGTCCGAGACCGGCTCCGGGTCAATCACGCCGTAGCTCTGTATGGCTGGGCCGTCCACCTCTTCAACGGCGATCACGGAGGAGCCGTACCGTTCGAATACCTCCAGCAGCTGGGTCAACGCGCCCGGCTCGGCGGCGATGATGTCGTCCGGCAGGATCACCGCAAAAGGCTCGCTGCCCACGACTCTTGCCGCGCACGCCACCGCGTGTCCCAGCCCCAGCTGCTCCGGCTGGCGCACGTACTCCATCTGCACCAGCTCCGACGTGCGCCTCACCTGCGCGAGTCGGTCGTTGTCGCCGCGGGCCGCCAGCAGGCTCTCCAGCTCAGCGTGCTTGTCGAAGTAGTCGGCGAGAGCCTCCTTGCCGCGCGCCGTGACGACTATCACCTCTTCAATCCCCGCTGCGGCCGCCTCCTCCACCACGTACTGCATGGCCGCCCGGTCCACCAGCGGCAGCAGTTCCTTTGGCACGGCCTTGGTGACGGGAAGAAATCGAGTGCCCATCCCGGCGGCGGGGATAACGGCCTTTCTCACCTTCATGGCTTCACCTCATTGCGGTGTTGCTGCGGTTCCGGCGCTGGAGATTGCCTCTCTCAGGTCAACGTCCCCGGTGTAAAGCGCTCTGCCGATGATCACACCCTCCACGCCCAGCGAGGCCAGGCGCTCCACGTGCTCCGGTGATGAGACGCCTCCAGACACAATCAGCGATGCGTCGCAGTCCGTCGCTATCTCCTCGATGGCTCCGAAGTTGGGCGAGGTCAGCGTCCCGTCGCGGGAGATGTCGGTGTAGACGAACCGGTGCACACCCAGTTCGATCATGTCTCGTATGAGGTCAAGCGCGGAGACGCCGGTGGTCTCACGCCATCCTCTGACCGCCGCCATGCCGTCACGTGCGTCCACGCCCACAACCACCGCCTCCGCCCCGAACCGGCGGCACGCCTGCTCCACGATGGCGGGCTCCTCAACTGCGATGGTGCCCAGAATGAAGCGCTGCACTCCCATGTCCAGCGCTCGCCACGCGGAGTCCAGGTCGCGTATGCCGCCTCCCGTTTGGATGGGCACGCTCACCGCCTCGCAGATGCGCCGGAGCGCCTCAAGGTTGGAGGAGACGCCCGTAGCCGCCCCGTCCAGATCCACGACATGGAGCCGTGGCGCGCCAAGCTCCTGCCACCTGAGCGCCACGCTCGTGGGGTCGTCGGAGAAGACCGTTTCCCTGTCGTAGTCACCCTGGTACAGGCGGACGCACCTGCCGCCCCGTAGGTCGATGGCGGGTATGACCTCCACGCTACGCCTCCACCATGTTGCTGAGAAAGTTCTCGTACAGGCGCAGGCCCAGGGCGCCGCTCTTCTCCGGGTGGAACTGGGTTGCCACCAGGTTGTCCCTGACCAGCACGCTGCAGAACTGCAGGCCGTACTCTGTGGTGCCCAGCACCAGCGACTCGTTTTCGGGATCCGCGTAGTAGCTGTGTACGAAGTAGAAGTAGGAGCCGCTTTCGACCCCTCGGAATACCGAGTGATCCCCCAGGAGGTCTACCCTGTTCCACCCCATGTGCGGGCGCTTCACCTGCTCCGGCAGCAGACGAACGCGGCCGGGCGCCACACCCAGGCACGGCGACGGGCCCTCTTCGGAGGTGTCCAGCAGCAGCTGAAGCCCCAGGCATACACCGAAGAAGGGCACCCCGCCTGCGATCACCTCACGCAACGGCTCCACGAGGCCTCGCTCGCTCAGCGTCGTCATGGCCGACTCAGACGCGCCCTGGCCCGGAAAGATGATCGCCTCAGCACTGCTGACGTCGTCCGGGTTTCCCGTAACGTGCGGCGTGCGGCCCAGCTTCTCGATAGCCTTGGCAACGCTGCGGACGTTGCCGGCGCCGTAGTCCACAATGGTCACCCTTGCCCCGGTCATTCCGAGTACCTCCTCAGAAAGTCGAGGATGAGGCCCTGCGCTCGCGGGCCGGAGTCGCCGGAGAGCATGTCCGTGCCGTGCGCGGCCCCTTCCACCAGGTGCCGTTCCCTGGGGTCGTCGGTCCGCTGCTCGAACAGGGACGCGCTGCGAGCGTAGAAGCCGTCATCGCGTGCGGCGATGAAAAGCTTGGGAGCGGCTATGCGGCGCAGGTCCGGCGTGGCGTCCACCCCGTCGATAGACGGCGGCGCAGAGAGTGTGACCACGCCGGCCACCTCCGAGCGGGCGGCAACCTTCAGCGAGGCCGTGCCACCCATGCTCGCGCCCACGAGAAACACCCTGGACGCGCCCCGGTCCTTCAGATAGTCCAGCGCCGCCTCCACGTCCGTGTCTATGCTCCCGATGTCTACCTCCCCCTGCGAGTCGCGGTAGCCCCTGAAGTCGAAGGTGAGGGCCTGAAAGCCCTTGTCCTTGAGAACGCGGGCAAAAGGCCACCAGCTCTCCTGGTCGGTTGGCCGCATATGGCTCAACACCACCCCGACGGAGCCTGAACCGAACACGTGGCCTGACAACTGCACTCCGTCCTCGGTGCCGAACTCAACCTTCTCGGCGCCTCCGCCCGGGCCGGGATGCGCGCTGCATCCGGAGGCCAGAAGAGCAAGGACCAGCGCCAATGCCGGTATGCCAATCCGTTTCGCCGGCAGAAGCCAAAGCAGAAAGCTACCTGTCATCATACCTGATAATCCGCATACCAACCCGGCCGGAAGGTATTCCCTCTCGCCCGCCCGGCGGTGAAGTGCTCCAATTGCTTTCCTTGCCGAAATGCGGCGCGAGTCCCAAGCAATCTGTCAGTTTACGCGTGGATTATAGCACACACCTATCCGGCGGCCCGCCATGAAGCGACCCGCGAAACGCGTCCAACATCCGACCCGCGCAGGTTGACCGCGCCGAAAGCACCGACTAGAATTGGGGCAGACATTGGCGGCGGCCCTCCCGCCGCATCCGGTACTCAGGTACTATTGCAAGGGTGTAGTGAGGAGAGTCAGCAAGTGAGTCTGGAGCAATATCTGGAGTCGCTGGCCGACGATGAGCGGCCTTTACGTAACGCTGATCTCATGCAGCTCTCGGACCTGACGTCCGAGGACCTCCGGCTCGTAGCCTCCGTTTGGCGCGACATCGACGCGGGCCGGCGGAGAGACTTGCTGGTGCGGCTCATCGACCTTTCCGAGGAGAACCTTGAGGCCGAATTCAGCGACCTCTTCCGGCACTGTCTGGGCGACGAGAACCCGGAGGTTAGGGCCAAGGCGATCGAGGGGTTGTGGGAGTGCGACGAACGCACGCTGGTGACTCCCCTGATCGCGCTGCTGGGCCAGGACCCATTTGAGGAAGTGCGGGCCGCAGCGGCCACGGCCCTTGGGAAATTCGCCCTCTTGTCGCAGACGGGCAAGCTCCTGCAGAAAGACCGAGACCGCATCAAGCAGAGCCTCATGCGATCCGTGCTTGACGGAGACGAGACCCTCTCCGTCAGGCGCAGGGCCATGGAGGCTGTAGCGCCCTTCAACACAGACGACGTCCAGAGTGTGATTCAGGACGCATACAGGAGCCCGGTGAAGGGGATGCGCTGCAGCGCAGTATACGCCATGGGCAAGAGCTGCGATTCTCGCTGGCTGCCAACCATACTGGCGGAGCTCCAGAACACGGATGCGGCTATGCGCTACGAGGCGTCAAACGCCTGCGGCGAGCTTGGCGAGGAGCCCGCGGTGCCGCACCTCATCCCGCTGTTCGAGGACGACGACCACCTGACCCAGATCTCCGCCATCACCGCCGTGGGGAACATCGGAGGCAACCTGGCACGCAAGGCCCTGCTGCGATGCATTAAGTCTGCGGACGACGTGGCATCCGAGGCGGCTCAGGAAGCGCTCGACAATTTGGACGCCAGTGAGCGCACCTTCGATACGGACCCCTATGCGCCCCGTTCGGCTCGCTGAAACGCCAGGCGCGCGGCACCGAGCAGGGGAGCGTCGTCTCCCAGAGCCGTCGCAGTGACGTTCACCTTGTCTCTGAGGTTGGCCATAGTCTGGCGGCGCGTCGCAGCTAGCAGAGCGTCCGCGTAGTCGTCAAAGCTGCGACTCACGCCTCCTCCCAGCACAATCAGGTCCGGGTCGAAGATGTGCATCAGGTTCGCCAGTCCCAGTCCCAGGTCCTCCACGAACCTGTGCATGATACCGGCGGCCAGCGGGTCGCCCCTGACCGCGGCGTCCATCACCAGCGCCGAGGTCACCTTCGACGGGTCGCCGCCCGCGATCTCCGCCAGCAGCCTGCCCTCGCCCCGCGCCAGACCCTCCCGCGCGAATCTCGCCGTCGAAGTGCCGGACGCCAACGACTCCAGGCAGCCGCGGCTCCCGCACGAGCACGGGGGCCCGTTCCTGTCGATAACCATGTGGCCGAGCTCCGCCGCATAGCCGCGCGCGCCCGTCAGGGGCTCGCCGTCCGCGATGACGCCACCACCAATGCCGGTGCTCACGGTCAGGTAGACCATATTGTCGAGGCCCCGGCCTGCGCCGTACGCGTGCTCTCCAACCGCGCCGAGTGTGGCGTCGTTCGCCGCCCAGACCGGCAGTCCGAATCGGGGCTCCAAGCTCGCGCCGGGCGAAAAGCCGTCCCATCCCGGCAGGTTCGGCGGCGCGTATAGCGTACCCGTCACCGGGTCGACTGGGCCGGCCAGTGACGCTCCGATACCAACCACACGTCTCTCGCCGGTACGCGTCAGGAGGCTGTCGATGAAGGTCGCTATACGTTCCAGGGCCTCGTCAGAGCCCGCGAGGGCCTGTGTCCCGCCTCCCTCTCGCAGCACGACGTTCCCGGCACGGTCAACAAGCGCGACCCTGGTGCGGGTGCCTCCCACGTCCATGGCAATGCACAGGTCGTCCATGCCGGCCATCTCAACCTCCTTGGCCCTTCACGCCCCGGCAGTAGCCGCGCTGCCGCGGCGCGTCATCTGTAGACAAGCGGTTGCGGGCTATTATGGGGCCGACTGCGAACTCAAACAAGCCTGCAGATTCAGCCCCCGCGCTCCTGCCTGCACGAGCCTCTATGGTATTATAGAAGCGAACCACACGCACGCAGAAGCATCACAGGAGCGGGCATGACATCCACCGACAGAGCAAGGACGCTGGGTGAGCTGAAGGCCAGCGGCTACCGCGTCGTCAGCGTCCGGGAAGAGATGAGGCGCAACCTCATCGACAAGATCAGGGCCAACGAGGAGCTGTTCCCGGGCATCGTCGGATACGAGGACACCGTCATCCCGGAGGTGGAGAACGCCATACTCGCCGGGCAGGACATCATTCTCCTGGGAGAGCGCGGGCAGGCCAAGTCCAGGCTCATCCGCGCGCTGGTGGAGCTGCTTGACGACGAGATCCCATGCGTAGACGGCTGCGAGATCAACTGCAACCCTTTTGATCCCATCTGCCGCTCCTGCGACGACCGGCTGTCAGATATGGGAGACGACCTGCCCGTGTGCTGGCTGGGACGCGACCGGCGCTACGCCGAAAAGCTGGCCACGCCGGACATCGCAGTCGCCGACCTCATCGGCGAGGTAGACCCCATCAAGGTTGCGGAAGGCCGCTACCTCTCCGACGAGCTCACCATCCACTACGGCCTGATCCCGCGAACCAACCGCGGCATCTTCTCCATCAACGAGCTGCCGGACCTGGCGGAGCGGATTCAGGTCGGCCTCTTCAACCTGATGGAGGAGAAGGACGTTCAGATCAAGGGCTACCGCATCCGGCTGCCCCTGGACGTCTACCTGGTCGCCAGCGCCAACCCGGAGGACTACACCAACCGCGGCCGAATCATCACGCCGCTGAAGGATCGCTACGGGGCACAGATTCGTACGCACTATCCGCGGCGCGCGGAGGAGGAGATCCGGATCATGGAGCAGGAGTCCTCCTCATTCTCGGACGTGGAGGACAGGCTGCTGGTGCCCGGCTACATGAAGGAGATCACGGCCGAGATCACGAGCCTCGCCCGCCGTAGCCCCGAAATCAACCAGCGCTCCGGCGTGAGCGTCAGGGTGTCCATCGCCAACTACGAGAGTTTGGTCAGCAACGCCTACCGCCGCAGCCTGCGCCAACAGGAGGAGATGGTGGTGCCTCGCATAAGCGACCTGGCGGCCATCATCCCCTCCACGATGGGCAAGATCGAGCTGGAGACGATGGAGGACGGCCGAGAGGGACGCGTCCTGGAGGACCTCACCAAGAGGGCGGTGCTCAACGTGTTCGGGCGCTACCTGGACGCCGACGAGCTGGAGGACATTGTTCTGGGGTTCGAAGAGGGGCTGGTGGTGGAGACAGGCGGCGACAGGCCGTCGTCGGAGTACGTGACGCTGCTTGCCGAGATAGAGGGCTTCGATGAGCCGTTGCGACGGCTGGGAGTCGACAACCGGCACGCGCTGGTCGCGTCGGGCATGGAGTTCATTCTGGAGGGGCTGCACCTGAAGCGGCGGCTCAACAAGGACCGCGTCGGCGGGCGATACCGCTACCGCGGGTGATGGGCGGGCTGACTGACGGCATCGAGGACAATTTCGCAAGGAGAGGTACCATGACGGACAACCACGTGGAGAACGTGATAATCGTAGGCTCAGGGCCGGCGGGCGATACCGCCGCGCTATACGCCGCAAGAGCCGACCTTCGGCCGCTGGTGATCGACGGGGCAACGCCCGGCGGTCAACTCACCATCACCACGGACGTGGAGAACTACCCCGGCTTCCCTGAGAGCGTCATGGGGCCTGACCTCATGATCAAGTTCAGGGAGCAGGCTGAGCGGTTCGGCACTCGCTACGTCACTGGCAGCGTGACCGCGGTGGACTTCTCGAGCCGCCCGTTCCGCCTTGAGGTGGACGAGGAGGACAGCTACTACGCGAAGACAGTCATCATATCGTCCGGCGCAACGGCGAGGCTGCTTGGCGTGCCGGGCGAGGCCGAGCTGATGGGACGCGGCGTTTCCGCCTGCGCCACCTGCGACGGCTTCTTCTTCCGCGACAAGGAGCTCATCGTGGTCGGCGGCGGCGACACTGCGATGGAGGAGTCCAACTTCCTCACCAAGTTCGCCTCCAAGGTCCATGTTGTGCACCGGCGCGACCAGCTTCGAGCCTCCAAAATCATGCAGGAACGCTCCTTCAACAACCCGAAGATCGACTTCATCTGGGACACGGTGCTGGAGGAGATTCACGGCGTAGACGAGGGCGAGGTGAAGTCCGTCCGGCTGCGCAACGTCAAGACGGGCGAGGAGGTGAAGCGCCCCATCGACGGCGTGTTCATGGCCATAGGTCACAAGCCCAACACAGAGCCTTTCAAGGGCCATCTGGACATCAACGAGAACGGCTACATCATTACCCACGACGGCACCAAGACCAGCGTACCCGGCGTGTTTGCCGGCGGCGATGTGCAGGACTGGGTGTACCGGCAGGCGGTGACCGCCGCGGGCACAGGCTGCATGGCCGCAATGGACGCGGAGCACTTCCTGACGGCGAACGGGGAGATCTAGCGCTGCGCGCGGGCGTCTGAAGCGCCGCGGCAGGCACACGCCCACGAAAACCATTACGTGACCCTAACGTCCCTTCCCCCGCAAGCGGGGGAAGGTCAGGATGGGGGCAATGAGGCCGTTTGGTTACGCAAGAATCACCGCCATCTCAATCTTCCCCCTCAAGGGGGAAGAGGCTCTTGGTGGCCGGCAAGTGAGTTGTACAAAGGTCTCCATATAGGTGCCCCCACATTGAACGCTCAGCCGGTCACAAAGTCAGGCTCACCGACTCTGAGCCGCTCATTCGACTCGCTGCCGCATCCGGCGCGGCTCATGCCGGCCTTCCTCGGCATGCCGTATCCGGTCCTGCTGGACGGCGCAATGCCCGGCGCGGCCGGCAGCCGGTTCTCGTATCTCTCGGCCGACCCGTTCCTCGTCGTGCGAGCCCGCGGCCGGCGGGTGTCCCTGCTGCGGAACGGCGCGCTCGAAGAGGTGGACGGCGACCCATGGGCGGTGTTCCAGCAGCTGCTCCGTGACTACCGCATCGAGGTCATGCCCGGTCTACCGCCCTTTCAGGGCGGCGTCATCGGCTACTGGGGCTACGACCTGGGCCGTCAACTGGAGCGCCTGCCCTCGCTGGCAGAGGACGATCTCAGCCTTCCGGAGCTGTACCTGGGCTTCTACGACTGGGTGCTGGCGCACGACGGAGATACCGGCGTCTCGTACCTCATATCCACCGGCCTGCCCGACGGCACGCAGAGGCGTGCGGAGCAGCGCGTGGCGGAGATCATGGACGTGCTGGCCTCCGCGCCTCGTTCAACGCCTGCGCCCGCGACCGAACCGGCTGCGTGTCCCGCGGAGCTGCGCTCCAACTTCTCGCGCGAATCGTACATGGCCGCCGTGAATCGCGTGAAGGCGTACCTGGCCGCCGGCGACGCCTACCAGGTGAACCTGTCGCAGCGATTCCAGTCGCCGTACGCGGGCGACCCCTGGTCGCTGTACCTGCGGCTGCGCGAGGCCAATCCCGCGCCCTTCGCGGCGTACCTGGGCTTCCCGGAAGCGCAGGTGCTGAGCGCATCGCCGGAGGAGTTCCTGCGCCTTGACGGCGGCCGCGTCCGGGTGCGCCCCATCAAGGGTACCCGGCCAGTGGGCATGACTGACGAGGAAACGGCGGCACTGGCCGCGGAGCTGCTGGCGAGCGAGAAGGAGCGCGCCGAGAACGTCATGATAGTCGACCTGATACGCAACGACATCGGCCGCGTTTGCCGCGTTGGGTCGGTGGAGGTGCCCAGCCTGTTTGCCGTGGAGCAACACCCCACGGTGCTCCACCTCGTGTCCACCGTCACCGGCGAGCTGCGCCCGGGCGCGGACGCAATAGACCTGCTGCGGGCGTGCTTCCCGGGCGGCTCCGTGACGGGCGCGCCCAAGGTGCGCGCGATGGAGATCATCGAGGAGCTGGAGCCGGTGCGCCGCGGCGTCTACTGCGGCGCCATCGGCTACGTCTCCTTCAGCGGCGACATGGGCACGAGCATCGCCATTCGCACGCTGGTGCTCGCGGGCGGGCAGGCGTACCTGCAGGCGGGCGGAGGCATAGTCGCCGACTCGCAGCCGGAATCCGAATACGAGGAGACGCTGCACAAGGCGAGGGGGCTCCGCATGGCCCTGGAGCGCAATGGCTGACGCCGACGCGCTCATGTACGCGAACGGGGAGTTCGTGAGCGAGGCGGAGGCAACAATCTCCCCGCTCGACCGCGGCTTCACGCTTGCGGACGGCCTGTTCGAGACGATGGTGGCCGCAGGCGTCAGGGTGTTCCGAATCGAGGACCACCTCGCCCGCATGCGCCGCGGCGCCGACCTGCTCCAGCTGCCCATGCCGGTCGCGGAGGAACTGGCAGCGATCGTCGAGGAGTGCCTGAGGTGCCGCGGCCTGCCGCTGTCGGTGGTGAGGCTCACGCTGAGCCGGGGCGTGGACACGGGACGCGGGCTGAATGCGCCCGCCGCGCTGGACCCGAGCGTGGTCGTGCGCGTCACGCCGTGGGCCGGTCCGTCCGCGACCTCGCCGGCGGGCAGAACGCTCATGACCTCGTCGCTGGCGCGCAACGACCGCTCTCCGTTATCGAGAGTGAAGGCGCTTGCGTACGTGGATGGCGTGGTGGCGCGGCTGGAGGCACAGCGCGCGGGCGCCGACGATGCCCTGATGTGCAACACGCGCGGCCTCGTCGCGGGCGCAACGTCGAGCAACATCTTCGCGGTGATCAGCGGCGTACTGGTCACGCCGCCGGTGGCTGACGGCGCGCTGCCCGGCATATCGAGGCTGACGCTGCTTGAGGAGGCCAGCCGCCTGGGCGTGGCCTGCGAGGAGCGGTCGCTGACGGCTGAGGAAGTGGCCGCGGCTGACGAGGCGCTGCTATCGAACGTGGTGCAGGGGCCGTTGCCGGTCGCGTCGGTAGACGGAACAGGACTGCGCGGCGGAGCGCCGGGCGCGTTGACGTGGCGGTTGTTCGAGGCGTACTGGGCGCGCGTGAGGTGGGAGGTAGGGGGATGAGGGGACCAACCCGCCGCTACGCCTGCGGGACGGCTGGCGCAGCTAGCATCCCCTCGAGGATGTTCTGCAGCGCCATCGAGTGGCTGCAGAACCCGCGGCCTGCGTAGAAGTCGCAGCTGCACTTCAGGTTGCCGTCGCTGTACTCCAGTCGGTGATCGTCGTTCTCGCCCTTAAAGTCGGCCACGAAGCTGTCGAAGGTCACCCGGCCCTTCTCCTCTGCATACCTCTTGGCCTTCTCTATCTTGCCGATCACGCTAGAGTACATGCACGCCCTCCTCTTGCAGCTCAGACTTCAGTTCAATTCTACGCCGCAGCGCATTCAGGGTCAATCACTGCCGCCGGCAAAGGTGCGCGACCATCCCGCGGCGCAGGTACACGTTCCGCGCCATGCTGTGCTATAATTCACGATGCTTCCAGTCGATAGCGGAAGGAGGCGGCCGAGCGCCCCGTCATGACCACACTATACGTAGCATCGGACAGGCCTCGGGCGGGCAAGACCGCCGTGAGCGCCACCCTGGCGCGGCGCCTGAGGCAGGACGGCCGGCAGGTGGCCGCATTCAAGCCGTTCCACTCTCCCGCGAACGACGGCGATTCCGACCCTGACGCCGCCATCCTTGCGGCCGCCGCGGGCGCGACCGCCCCGGGCGATGCGTGGCCTCTGGCCATGAGCCCGGATGCTGAACCGGACGTGGCGCGCGCGGTGGGAGCATTCCGCGAGGCAACCGCAGGCGCCGATGTCGCCATCGTCGAGGGGCTGAGCGGCTTCGACGACGTTTCCAGACGCCTGGCGCGCGAGATGGACGCGACCGTCATCGCGGTCATCGCGTACCGCGACGGCCTGGGCGTGGACGAGGCCAGGGCCGCCAGGCAGCTGTTCGGCGAGAGGCTGGCAGGCGTGGTCATCAACGGCGTCACCCGGTACAAGACCCGCGAGGTGAGCGAGAAGCTGGCGCCGCGCGTCGATTCGCAGAGCGTGAGGGTGCTGGCCACGATCCCGGAGGACCGGCGGCTGCTGGGCGTCACGGCAGGCCAGATCGCCGATCACCTTGGAGGCCGCTTCCTGAGCTGGGAGGAGAAGCGCGACAACTTCGTGGAGCGCTACATAATCGGAGGCATGGTGCTGGACTGGGGCGTGCTCTACTTCCAGCAGTTTGACAACAAGGCCGTCATTGTTAGGGGCAACCGGCCGGACCTACAGATGGCAACTCTAAGGACGCCCACTGCCTGCATAGTGCTGACGGGCGGCCACCCTCCCATCCAGTACGTGAGCTACGAGGCGGATGAAGAAGAGGTGCCCCTCATCCAGGTGGACACCGACACACTGGAAACCGCCGCCGCGCTGGAGTCGCTGCAGGAGCGGACGCAGTTCGACCATCCGCTGAAGCACGAGCAGTTCCGCGAGCTGATGTCACGCCACGCCGACTGGGACGCGCTGCTCGGCGCGATTGCCGGCTAGAGCTCGCTACGTCACCGGCGGGGTCGCCGCCGATTCACTCTGGCTGCCCACCCACACCTCGCCGCCCTGGAACACCTCCTTCTTCCAGATGGGCACCATCGTCTTGATGCGGTCCAGCATGTACGCGGACGCCTCAAGCGCCTCCTTGCGATGCGGCGACCCGATCGCCACCACCAGGCTGATCTCGCCGACGTCCACCCGGCCCACGCGATGGGCTATGGCCACATCCTCGATCGCCCACCGCTCCCGAATCTCGTCCACGATCTGCTGCAGCATGTTCTCGGCCATCGGCTGGTAGGCCTCGTACTCCAGGTGGTCGACGTCCCGGCCCTCGAACAGGTCGCGGGTGGTGCCCAGGAAGGTGACCACGGCGCCGTTGGACGGCTTGCGCACGAGCTCCGTGACCTCATGCGGGTTCAGGGCATCGGGCGTTATTCGTATCATCTCTCACCTCCGCTGACGGGCGGAATGAATGCGACCTCGTCGCCGTCTTGCAGGACGGCCTCGTCACTCACGTACTCGGAGTTGACGGCTATGAGCACCGGGGCCTCCGCCGGCAGCGAGGGGAACTCGCTCCGCAGGTGTACGAGCAGCTGTGCAGGCGAGGAGCCTTCCGGCAGCTCCACCTCCGTGTGTGAGACGCCGGCCCTCTCTCGATACATTGCGAAGAAGCGCACCGCAACCCTCATGCCTGACCCTCCGAGCCGCTCATCGGCCCAAGTATACATCCCGCGGGGAGTGGCGGGAAAGGGCGCCCACTCCTCCGCTCACCCTGAGCCCGTCGAAGGGAGTGAGCGGAGATAGAAGAATCACGCCCCTCAGGACACCCTGTCTATGGTCACCGCGGGGAGGTACAGCCTCACGTCCGCGCTGAAGCCGGACGCCTGCTCGAAGTGAGGGAACAGAAACTCCAGGCTGCGCCGCTCGCCGCGCACCTCACGGCTGGAGGCACCACCGTAGTACCGGCCGGCGAGGTCGACCAGCGCCGGGTCCAGCTCGCGGGAGCCCTGCTCATCGCTGTAGGAGACCTCGACGAAGTGGGTCAAGTCGTGCGCTCCATCAGTGAAAGGCGTACGCGGGTCAGGCTCGCCTCGACATGCGCCGGTAGAGCGCGTAGAGCAGGTGCGGAGCGACCAGGAGCACCCAGAAGGTCAGCACTCCCACCCACCACTCGATTGCGATCCCGGCGGCAAACCCCGAGGGGAATGCGACCCAGAACCACCATTTTCCGAAGCTACGCGGCAGCATGGCGCAATGATACGCCTGAGGCTGCGTCTCGGCAAGCGCGGCCTAGCACAGATCAAGACTTAAGCGGAATTCAGCTGTAGTTGGACTTCCCAACTGCGTCGCGCTGATGGCGGAGGAACTCCAATAGGACATTCGTGCCCTCATCCAGCAGACACTCCCAAATCACGAACACTGACCACCCCAATTCGTGCAGTCTGCACTGATTCAGGGCGTCTCGCTGTACGTTACCGTCGAGCTTTTGGTTCCAGAATTCACGATTGGAGGCTGGCCTAGTCTGTCCCTTGCGGCAACTGTGACCATGCCAGAAACAGCCCTGGACTAGCACTGCCGTCTTGTAGCGCCGGAGTACCAAGTCCGGTGCCCCGGGTAATCTGCGCACGTTTAGTCGGTACCGAAACCCTGAGTTCCATACCGCTCTTCTGACATACGACTCTGCCGACGTGCCTCGGTTCCTTACGCGGGACATGAGAGCCGAGCGTTCATCTTTGGTCAGTAAGTCAGGCATTGCCCTGTAGCGTCGCGGCAGACGCTCCGGCAAGACTCGCAGCGAATAGACGGTAGATCAAATCTCCTTCTATTCGAACTTGTCTTTCAACCATTTGAGCGCACGAATCTGGTCGTCGCGGGACGCCCTGCGCAAATGGGTCATTAGCAGACTCCAGTGCGGCGGTTGGGCGGTGATGTTCTTTGCCCCCTGATTGCAGGCGGAGCACAGCACACGTAGGTTTGAGTCACTTATGCTACCCCCATGGCTGTACGCTTCGTGATGGTCAACATGTAACCTAACGGGACGTCCTTCAGAATCCATTTCGCCTGCACCAGCACCGCACGCCTGGCAGGTAAAGCCATTTCTCTCAAGAATGCGAAAGCGCTGTGTCTGCGACACCCGGGGGGAAAAGTCGTAAGTTCCTGGTGCCGGAGGGTCTCCCGTCAATCGGTACTCTCCTTGCTTCAGATCCGAAGCGTCATTTTGTGTCTGAATTGGCCATCCGTAGTCGCTCCTGAGTTCCCGGACGCGCCTCGCCCATTCAGTACGCCCACTAGCGACCTCCTGCAATTGCTGTGCGTTAACCACTTCCCCTTTGTGCTCCAAGAAGAACTGTCCCAGCTGCTCTTTCACACTCTTCTTCTTTGCCATTCCCAGATACTCCATAAGTAATGTACCCACGTACTCTGTATACGCAGGCGGAATCGCCTCATTGATTTCCTTCTTGGTCATCCACGGAATGCCCATCGCGTCCCGTGCCGCTGCAATAGAGCAGTTCCCTCCACCGTTGACGGAAACGTAATCTATCCACTCGTTAGTCTTGCCGTAGTGTGCTTTGCGTTTGTCAAGGGTATGACAAAGAGGGTGTGGCATATGAGCAGGCTCCGGTATAGGGAAGTTCGCCTCAAAGAGCCTGTGCCGGATGACTCTCAAACTCGGAAACATAGTGCCACAGAGCACCACATAGTTCCGTAGTGGGGCACCTTCAACATTCTCGATCACATAAGGGCGCCCGGTGGCCTCCAACATCTCTCGAACCGGTTCTATGAGACGTGGCCAAGAGTCGGCATTGCCATTGCGGTGTGCCAAGTCAGAGTACGCCTGACAAGGTGGAGAAGCATGGATCGCGTCAAATTCACGGAGGTAGGACCGCGGGAGCGTCATTACATCTGCAACGGTCATTGAGTAAGGGAAGTGAGGTTGCTCCGCAATGTCCACACCGTGGACATCAAATCCAGCGGCGTCATAGCCCGCGGCTGCGCCGCCTGCACAACAGAAGAGGTCCAGAATCCGCGGAGTTCTCATGAAGGCACCCACGGCCGCTTGGCCTCGCTACGTTCAATCATATCTGAGTAGCGAAATTGCTCTCCCATGGACTGGTCAGCCACTGTGGCCGTCCGGTTAATGGCCCGCCTAGTATGCTTCCGAGCACCCTCATGCAATGATACGGCAGTGGCTGCGGCTCGGCAAGCGCGGCCCTCACGCCCGCGCGTCTATGGCCTTCCAATTCACATCCGCTTGGTATTTGTACGCTTGCCTGCAGGTTTGTAGGACCTGAACACGCAGCTCTGACCTGAGTCAAAAATAGTCTTGGCTAGCAGCATAGTGCCGCCGCCGCGTCGCTTGATCTGCTGCGAGTTCACACTCTGAACCCAACCCAATCCGAACAGAGAATGAGTAACGCGCTGGCCCTCGTGAATTGCACGATCGCTCGAAAGCGAAACTACATCCCTAGTCTCATACTGGTCCTGGTTGTGATCGACGTACAGGTCGTTACCCATTGCCTCCCGCAGCGCAATTCTCGCTAGCGCGTCTGTAACCCGGAGAAAGTACCCGTAGTCTTGCATGGCGTTCGCCCACCTGTCGGGGATGGCCATCTGCCCTTTTCGAGCGCAAACTAATCCGCCCACCATTGCGGCTATGGTATCTGTGTCCGAACCAAGCATGTTGACGGCTCCCATCACAGCCTTTTCGTAGTTCCCGCCATGCCGCATAAACACGCCAATGGCTGCCGCAACAGTTGCGGTTCCAGACCCCTTCGTGCTGGGGTCGAAGCATCCCATTTGCTCGTACAGGTCCCGCAGAGGAGTATCCAGGCTGCAAGCTCTTGACAACAGGAGTTTCATTTCACTCCTTGTCTCCTCGAAAGGAGTGGGAAATGAACTCCCGGAATGTTCCTGCCACGTCCGAATCCACTTTTGTACCGAGTCGGAGAGTGTCTCTAGATTTAGGCTAGCCACAAAGTCCCCGAGGGCGTCAACAAAGTCCTTCTGATCTGTTGCTTGGTTATTGATCAGGGTATGCACGGCCTTTGCATACACTAAAGCACCCCAAATGGCTCTGGGATGTCCGTGGGTCACAATAGTGTTTTCCCAAGCAGCGCAGGTCATCATAGCTTCGTCACCTCTGTTGGCAAGCGCCAAGGGAGAAATCCTCATCGCTGCGCCATTTGCACCAGCATCTACGTAGCTGGACTTCCTGCCTTTGCTCTCGTAAACGAAGAAATTGTTGTTCCACATCGCCTGCCTTCTAGAAGCAGCCTTGGCAGCCCGCGTCACGGTGGCGCCAGCTCCTCTAGCATAGGCCAGCCAATTGGGGAGTTCTCGCTTGGCAAAGTACTCTCCGTCAAATGAGCCGTCGGGCCGAATAGATCGGGCGGTGCTCAATGTGAGTTGCGTATCGTCCGAATAGTCCCCTGGTTGTATATAGTCGATGTACGAGTTGAACCTGCCCCCAGTCACCTTTTCCCAAGGGATAAAGTCTCTAACCTCATCAACCCCGTGGAGTCTGGCGAGTTGCGCCTTGGACCTGATGAACTCTGTAGGCCAGCCCAAGGCGTCAGCGACAGCTGAACCGAGCAAGACTCCTGCAAACCTATCCCTTAGTGCGTCGAATCGTTCAAAATCTTGGAGGAGCCTGTCACCTTCGTCCCGCGCGCTCGTTTCCAGCATCGGCCTCTCCCCTCTCAGTCGGTCTCAGTAATTGCCCCTAAACTGGTATGGACTGACCTCAAACCTAAAGGCTTCAGATACTGCTCTTCCATCTGGAAGACTTACACCTTCCAGAGAATCCAGCGCGCTCGCTTTAGAATTCTCACTGTGAAAATACATTTGCGGAACGAAGTAGGTCAACTCTATGCTGTGGGGAATCAGTATCTCCCCAGGAGCCGGGGATGGGAAACTGCTAGTCCGATTCGCAAACATCGAGTCAAAAACCTCGGCGGTGTTGTTTTTGAGGAGCAGCTGGAGTGTCACGCTATTGTGGGAACTCCATGTGGGCGAAAACAAAGTGCCCTCACGCCAAAGCAGACACCGCTGAAGAAGAATCAGAACCTTGGAGTCCGGATACTGCCAAGACATTCCCCAAGGGGGGCGCAATGAGCAACAGATGTAATCTTTCATCTCTTCGGCTTTGCCTTCCGCGCCCCAACCGCTCATTCTGTAAGCGATTCCTTCCTCATCCATCTTGGCTCTACTTAGTAGGCCTCCGAACGTGAAGATTGACCGCAACTGATCAACGCGGCCTAGGTGTCTCAGAGGCTCAATGCCCCGCCGACGTACACTCGCTTGTATTTGGCTGGCATTTGCTCCAAGTCTAAATCTCCGCGCGCTTACATCCATTTATGGCATTCTATAACATAAAGTCAGTTGTTTGCATGTATTTGCAACCGGATTAGTCTTGCCCCGCCGCTCGGCAAGCGCGGCTCACGCCCGCGCGTCTATGGCGTCGCGGATCAGGTCCGCCGTGGCGTCGATGGACGTTGGGCCGAGGTCGCTGCCGTCGCGCAGGCGCACGGAGGCCGTGTCCGCCTCCGCCTCCTTGTCACCCACCACCAGCATGTACGGCACCTTCTGAAGCTGCGCGTGTCGTATCTTGGCGTTCATCCGCTCAGAGCGGTCGTCCACCTCCACGCGGATGTCGGACTGCTTCAGCCGCTGCGCCACGCCCTGCGCGAACTCCACGTGCCGGTCGGCGATGGGTATGACCACCGCCTGCACGGGCGCCAGCCACACGGGGAACGCCCCGGCGTAGTGCTCGATCAGCACGCCGAAGAACCGCTCCATCGAGCCGAGCAGCGCCCGATGCACCATGAACGGCCGGTACTCGCGGCCGTCCTCCGCCACGTAGGTCACGTCGAACCGCTCCGGCAGGTTGAAGTCAAACTGGATCGTGGTGCACTGCCACTCGCGGCCCAGCGCATCCACCATCTTCACGTCGATCTTCGGCCCGTAGAACACCGCGCCGCCCTCATCCTCCTCGTACGGCAGGCCGCGGGAGCGGATCACGTCCCGCAGCGCCTCCGTCGCCATGTCCCAGTCCTCAATCGAGCCGGCGAACTTGCCGCCCTCGTTGCGGGTCGAGAGGTAGACGCGGAAGTCCTCGAAGCCGAATGCGCTCAGAAAGAAGCGCATGAAGTCGACGCAGCTCTCGAGCTCGTCCCGCACCTGGTCGGGGCGGCAGAAGATGTGGGCGTCGTCCTGTGTGAAGCCGCGGACGCGCAGCAGGCCGTGGAGCACGCCGGACCGCTCGTATCGGTACACGGTGCCAAGCTCGCCGAGGCGCATGGGAAGCTCCCGGTAGCTCCTCAGCGAGGACTTGTATATCTGGATGTGGAACGGGCAGTTCATGGGCTTCACGTAGTAGTCCTGGCCGTCCACGTCCATGGGCGAGTACATGTTCTCGGCGTAGAAGTCCAGGTGGCCGCTGGTCTCCCACAGCGTGGACTTGCCGATGTGCGGCGAAAAGACGAGGTCGTAGCCAGCGCGGTAGTGCTCCCTGCGCCAGAAATCTTCGATGACGGTGCGTATGCGGCCGCCCTTGGGGTGCCAGAACGCCAGCCCGGGGCCATACTCTTCGTGGAACGACAGCAGGTCGAGCTCACGCCCGAGCCTGCGATGGTCGCGGCGCTGCGCCTCCTCGAGACGCGCCAGGTGGTCGTCAAGCGCTTCCGCGGTCTCGAAAGCGGTGCCGTAGATGCGCTGCAGCATCGGACGGCGCTCGTCGCCGCGCCAGTACGCGCCGGCCACGTTCAGCAGCTTGTAGGCGCTTATCTTGCCCGTCGACGCCACGTGAGGCCCCTGGCACAGGTCGATGAACTCGCCGTGGCGGAAGATGCTGATGGCCTCGTCCTCCGGCAGCTCCTCGATGATCTCCAGCTTGAAGGGCTGCTCCGCGAACATGCGGAGCGCCTCCTCGCGGCTAAGCTCCTCGTACACGAATGGCAGGTCGCTGTCGATGGTCTGCCGTATGTGCGCGTCGATGGCCTCCAGGTCCTCGGGCGTGAAGGACCGCGGCAGCAGGAAGTCGTAGTAGAAGCCGTCGGCGGTCGGAGGGCCGATGGCCAGCTTGGCGTCCGGGAAGAGGCGCGTGACGGCGTCGGCCATGACGTGCGAGGCGGAGTGTCGCATCCGCTCCCGCAGTGCGCCGAGTTCCGAGTCTGTGTCTGCGTGGTGAGTAGTCATGGCCGTAAATCGTCGAAGGGTAGTCTACAGCCTGGCACATGGGCGGGCAAGGGGCGGCGACCCAAGTGGCACTGCCCCCCCTGCTATAATCCCACCGTGAACATCCAGTCGCTGCACCCGTGGGACGTCGACGCGCGCACCGCCGCCGACATCCAGCGGGAGCTCGCCGCCCGAGTGGTCGTGCGCGACGAGGTTACACCCGAGCCTCGATTCGTCGCAGGCGTTGACCTGTCGCCGCCGGACGCGAACGGCGAGGCCACGGCCGCCGCGGTGGTGATGGAGCTGCCGTCGCTGAGCATCGTGGAGGTGAGGTTGCACCGGGGCGTGCCCGCGTTCCCCTACGTGCCCGGCCTGCTGTCCTTCCGCGAGGCGCCTCTCGTGCTGGGCGCGCTTGCGAAGCTGTCGACTCCGCCGGACGCGATACTGGTCGACGGCCACGGCATGGCGCATCCGCGCCGGTTCGGGCTGGCATGTCACATCGGGCTGCTGACCGGCATCCCGACCGTCGGCTGCGCCAAGTCGATTCTCTGCGGCAGGCCGGACGGGAGCCTGAAGCCCGAGCGTGGCTCGCACGTGCCGCTCGTGGACCGAGGAGAGGTGATCGGCGCGGCGGTCCGAACGCGCGACTCCGTAAGCCCCATCTACGTGTCCGTGGGACACCGTGTCAGCCTGGAGCGGGCCGTGGAGTTGACTCTAGCCGGCTGCTGGCGTTATCGTATGCCGGAGCCCACGCGGCTGGCGCACCTTGCCGCCGCGGGTCGCATCGAACCGGTTGGCGCAGGCGCGTAGTCGCCGAAAGCATCGAACACGAACAACGGAGGAAGACGACCAGCCATGCAGGACCTCAGAGGCCGCTTCCAGGAGCTCGGCGAGCGCATCTCACACATGATGGTGCGACTTTGACGTACCGGGCAAAGAGTCGGAGATAACGAAGCTGGAGGCGGAAGCCTCCAACCCGCAGTTCTGGGACGACTCCCAGTCGGCGCAGGCCGCTATGATTCGCCTGGCCGACCTCAAGCAGACGACCGAGGCCTGGCAGTCGCTCAGCGCGCGCGCCTCGCAGGCTGGCGAGCTTCTGGAGCTTGCGCTGGAGGAGGGCGACACCTCGCTGGAGGAGACGCTGCTCGGAGAGCTGGACTCCATCACGAAGGAGATCGGCTCCCGGGAGTTCACGCTCATCCTCTCGGACGAGTACGACGAGCGCGACGCGATCCTGGCCGTCCACGCTGGCGCTGGAGGCACGGAGTCGCAGGACTGGGCGCAGATGCTGCTGCGGATGTACCTGCGCTGGGCCGAGCGCGAGGGCTACGCCAGCAGCGTCATGGACGTGTCGCCGGGCGACGAGGCGGGAGTCAAGAGCGCGTACGTCAACATCGCCGGCAAGTACGCCTACGGTTACCTGAAGGCGGACCGGGGCACGCACCGGCTCGTGCGCCTCTCGCCGTTCGACTCGGCGCACATGCGCCACACCTCCTTCGCGCTGGTGGAGGTGCTGCCGGAGGCGGAGGACCACGGTGACGTGGAGATCAACGCGGACGACCTGCGGATCGACGTGTTCCGGGCCAGCGGCCACGGCGGGCAGGCCGTGCAGAAGAACGCCACGGCGGTGCGCATCACCCACCTGCCAACCGGCCTCGTCGTCAGCTGCCAGAACGAGCGCTCCCAGTTCCAGAACCGCGAGTACGCCATGAAGGTGCTGAGGGCGCGCCTCATGGAGCTGGAGATGAAGCGCCGGGCGGAGGAGCAGGCGAGGCTGAAGGGCGAGCACGTCTCGGCCGAGTGGGGCAGCCAGATCAGGAGCTACGTGCTCCACCCCTACCGGATGGTGAAGGACCACCGCAGCGGCTACGAGACCTCCGACACCGCCGCCGTGCTCGACGGCGACCTGAACCCGCTCCTGGAGGCGTTCCTGCTGTCGCGCGTGGGACGGGAGGGGTAGCGACCGCGCCTCACCTGTACCGCGGCCGCCTGAGCGACACGAACAGCGCGGCCGATCTTTGCGTAGCTTACCGCCAACACACGCAGTAACTCCATTCTGAGCCCTACGGCTACACCCGGAGACACTTCGTTCTCCAACTTTCGCCTCCCCAGGCCTATTATAGTCTGGTTATGCATATTGGCCTGCAAGTTACAGATAAGTTATTACACTGGGGTTGACTCTATCCTCAAGTTACTCGAAAATGCTACAGCGGCGCTCGGCTGTCTCTCTTTCCAGCTCCACTTCCAGCCGCCGCCGGCCACATCGTACCCGGCTGCTACAAGGCGGTCGTGGAGCGCGAGGAGGAGCGCCATGGCTGAACCCTACTTCCAGCGCCACTCGGCCTCACCAGAGTACCCTCCGGCATTTCCACGCCCAGGTAGCATTGATGATCCCGTGCTTCCACCACGGGGACCCCAGTCTGGCATGACCCTTCGCGACTGGTTCGCTGGCATGGCGCTTGCAAACTCAATGTTAGTACAGGCTATGCCTGGCTATGGCTACTTGGCAGCGCGCCGAGCGTAGGACATTGCCGACGACATGCTTCGCGAACGCGAGATGACGCAGGAGTGACATGGCCGAACCCAACTTCACGAACAGAACGCTCTGGACCAAGGATAACTTGGACATCCTGCGCGGGATGAACTCCGAGTGCGTCGATCTCATTTACCTGGACCCGCCCTTTAGCAAGAACAAGGCGTACGCAGCGCCTATCGGCAGCAAAGCGGCTGGGGCTTGGTTCAAGGATACGTGGACGCTCTCCGACCTGGACATGGCGTGGATGGGCCTCATCGCCGACGAGCACCCCGCAATCGCCGAGCTCCTGCACGCGGCAAAGCTGACCCACAGCAAAGGAATGCAGTCTTACCTGACCGCAATGGCCGTGCGCCTCATTGAGATGAAGCGTGTGCTCAAGCCGACTGGCACAATCTACCTGCACTGCGACCCGACGGCAGGTCACTACCTAAAGGCCATGATGGACGCCATTTTTGGAGAACAGAACTTCGTGACTGAGATAGCTTGGTACATTGGGGCACGCTCCGGCAACATACCGCGCTACAAGCCGGGGAAGGCGCATGAAACCATATTGGTCTACGCAGTGAAGTATGGAAAGCATACGTACAATGTCCAGTACACTCCCTACAGCGAAAGCTATAAGAAGAATTGGTTTCGGCACGTGGATGAGGACGGTCGTTACTACCGAACGAGGACGCGCAAGGGCAAGGTCATTCGTCAGTACCTAGACGTCAGTCCAGGCGTGGCACTGCACGATACGTGGATGGACATTAGCCACCTTTACACTTCCTCTGGTTGGTTCCCAGGCAAGAGAGTCGAGATGACAGAGTATCCAACCCAAAAGCCCCTTGCCCTGCTGGATCGCATCATCCGCGCATCCTCGAACGAGGGCGACCTAGTGCTGGATCCATTCTGCGGCTGCGCCACAGCATGCGTGGCAGCCGAGCTTGCCGGTAGGAAATGGGTCGGCATAGATATATCTCCCAAGGCGGTTGAGCTGGTCAATAAGAGACTGGCTCATGGCGCTCCTCTAGGCATGGGCAGTCTCTTTCACAACCGGCTTGTAACTGCCCGTGAAGACGTGCCGCGCCGCACGGACATCGAAGCGCCCATCGACTACAGGAAACACAAGCACATACTATACGGGCAACAGGGGGGGCAGTGCACAGGTTGCAGGAATTGGTTCTACATCCAGAACTTCACCGTCGACCACGTGGTGCCGCGAAGCAGGGGCGGGACAGACCACATTGAGAATTTGCAACTCCTTTGCGCGCACTGCAACTCGGTCAAAGGCGACCAGACCCAGGAGTGGCTGATCGCTCGGCTGCGGGAGCTAGGAATCGCCACGAGAGAGGCGGTGACGGCGTGAACTCAGGGCATCGCGAGATAATCATGGACAAGATATTGGAGAAGATGGGTGACCGGAGACTTGTGTGTCCGATCTCTGGGCCGGAAGCAAAGTGGTCCATTCATCCTAAGACCGCTTCCGTGTATGCTGTGGGGGCTCCAAACGAACTCCCAGTCCAATCCATGCCCTCACAAGCATATCCGCTTGCTGTGATCATATGTGAGGACTGTGGGTATACGATTTTCGTCAACCTCATCAAGTTGGGTCTTGCCGCAGAGCTTGACATTTCGGTAGCATCAGATGAGCAGTAACTTTCCCGACCAGTTTGAGGCCCCGCGAAGCCCCGCGGTAACGGTGCATCCCGCTAGTATCAACGTGTTTCAGGTGACAGAGGAGCAACTCGACACCGTCGCCAGCGGCGAGTACGCGCTCTTGTACTCAATCTCCGCTGCCTTTTTGGGTGCATTCATTTCCTTGCTGGGAACATTCGCAAATTTGCCCCGTGAGGAGCCCTCTTTCGCAGTATCTCTAGTTGCGGGTCTGCTTGTAGGTTCCCTCGCTGCATTTGTTGTCCCTGGCTACTTGGGCATCCTCGCACATAGGCGACACTCACGGGCGGTGAGAACCATAAAGGGCACGGCGAACCGGAACAGATCATAGGCTACGCCCTCCAACAGAATGAGCACGCGTAACATGGTGAGAGGGAGCGGGACGCCAGGGTTCTTGTGGGTGGGCGTCTAGGTCGGATTTCTTTTCCTGTAACTCGCTTGCCAGGCTTCGCCAGGTCCTCTTCGGTCGCAAGACTTGAGGGCGCAGTCTCTTGCCTTCCCTCGTCCGCGGCGATGACATTCTGTACTGTGCAATAGCCCCATCACCGGTACCGCGGACGCCTGAGCGACACGAACAGCGCCGCCGCAATTAACAGCAGCACCGCGAAGCTGAGGAATGCCAGCCGGTAGCTGCCCGTGGTCTCGAACACGAAGGCGGCGTAGACGGGACCAAGCATCGAGCCGCACACCTGCACCATGCCGCTCAGCCCCAGTATCGAGCCGAACGACCGCCGCCCGAAGTAGTCGCCCTTGATCGCCGGCATCGTGGCGGCGGAGCAGCCGTAGGACGGCGCGTAGAGCGCCACGAACAGCCAGACCTGCCACAGCTCCTGCGCGTAGGCGATGATGAGGCAGGACAGGGCAAGCGTGCATACGCTCGCCACGTTGACCGTCTTGGTGCCCAGGATGTCGTTGAGGAAGCCGCCTCCCAGCCTGCCTACAATGCTCACCATGCCCATGCTGCCGAGCACCGCCGCCGCAGTCGCCCTGGAGTGGCCCATGTCCTCCACGAGCGGTATGGCGTGAAGCGTCGCCGCGCCCGTGACCATGAGGCGGATGGCAAAGCCGAACGATAGCGCCCAGAAGGGTCGAGACCGCAGCGCCTCCATGACCGTCATGCCGATGTCTTCGTCGGGCGGCTGCGCCCGCGCGTCCGCGCTCTCGACGGCGGCGGGCGCCGCGTCCGAGCTGCCGTCCCCGCCATCCGAGCCGCCGGACACCTCCTGCGGCCGCGACCGACGTTGCTCCCGCGGGCCGCCGTCGGGCAGCATCCCGTACTGCTCCGGCCTGTGGCGCATGACCAGCCCCGCCGGTATGCCCACCAGCAGCGTCCCGATGCCGGTCGCAACGAATGCCATTCTCCAGCCGAACACGTCGATGAACCACGCCACCACTATCACGCCGGCGGCCCCGACAGCCACCGCGGAGCGCAGCAGCCCGAAGGCTGTGCCGCGCCGCTGGATGAACCAGTTGGCCACGGTGGTGTCGATCGCGATCATGGAACTCAGGCTCCGCCCGACCGTCACCAGCAGTATGAATATCAGGTAGAACGCGAGCAGCGAATTGGTGAAGGACAGCAGGACCATCCCTATGCTGGTGAAGATCACCCCCACAATGATCATGATCCGGGGGCCGAACCTGTCGACCAGGAACCCCTCTATGCCTCCCAGGAATCCGGCCTCCAGCCGCGACAGCGAGATCGCGCCCGCGAGCGCCGTCCGCCCCCATCCAAAGTAGTCGATCAGGCGCTTGTAGAAGAGACTAAAGCCATATGCGCCGGTCATGCTGGTGAAGGTCAGCAAGAGAAACGCCGCCAGGACGATCCACCAGCCGTAGAAGACCTTGCGCCCGCCCTGCTGCATGGCTAGCTGCCGTCAAGCTCCCTGTGGATGTGCCAGAACCGGTGCAGGGTGGTGAATACCGTCAGGACAGCGATGACGGCCAGCGCGATCGTAACCTGCCCCAGCAGGAGTCCTACCGCCAGCGCCACCACGCGCTCGGGCCGGGTCATGATGCCCACTCGGCAGTCGACGCCCAGGCCCTCGCCCCGCGCTCGCAGGTAGCTGACCATGAACGAGCCGACCAGCGACACGTTGATGAGCACGATCTCGGTGGCGGACACGGGCTCCAGGTAGTACACCAAAAGGCCGAGGAAGACCGTGGCCTCCGCCACGCGGTCTACGACCGAGTCCAGCAGCGCGCCCCGCGGTGAGGCCGTGCCGCTTCGCCGCGCCAGTGCGCCGTCCACCATGTCCATTATGCCCGCGAAGATGAGCACGGCGCCGCCGGCCACGAACATGCCCTGGCTGAGCAGGTAGGCGCACGCCCCGCTGACCAGCAGTCCCAGGAAAGTGACCCTGTTGGGAGTGAGGCCGATCGCCATCAGCGAACGCGCGAGCGGCTCCTCGAAGTAGCGCGTGGAGAACCGGCGGGCGTGGGTCCTGTAGTCCTGCCAGGTAGGCATAACGCTCAGGGGAGGATGAGGTCTTCCCTAGGCTCAGCCAGGTCTGCTGACTGGCCTGCGCTCCGCCTCTCCAGCAGGTAGGTGTAGTAGTCGATGATCTGTGCCGTGACCCGCTCCCAGTCGTAGCGCGGCGCCTTGGACGCGCCGCGGGCGCCCATCTCCTCACGCAGGGCGGGATCGGAGATCAGGGTCTCGAGCGCCACCTGCAGCGCCTCCTCACTCCGCGGCGGGACCAGCAGCCCCTCCTCGCCGTGGGACATCACGGAGGAGTAGCCCTCGATGCTGGTTGCGACGATGGGCTTGCCGGACGCCATGGCCTCCAGCAACACTATGCCAAAGCTCTCCTTGCCGGTGGCGGGCGAGCAGAAGATGTCCGCGGCCTGGTAGTAGCGCGGCAGGTCCTCGTAGGACACGCCGCCGACCAGCACCACGTCCTCCAGGTTGCGCTCGGCTATGAATCGAAACACCTCCGGCTCCGGGTTGCCGGGGCCCACGACAATCAGCCGCGTGTTGGGGTGCCTCCACTTCAGCTTGCTGTAGGCGCCCAGAAGGTACTTCAGCCCCTTGCGCTTCTCCAGGCGCCCCACGAACAGGATGTTCAGCTTGCCGTCCTGGAAGTCGGTCAGGGGGCGGGCCGGCGTGGCGAAGCGGCTGAACTCGATTCCGTTGGGGATGACGCGGTAGTCGCCCGGGAAGTGACGGCTTACCATGCTCAGCGCAGGGGTCGAGACGGCTATGCAGCCGTCCAGCCTGCTGTGCCACCTCCTGAGCATGTACTTGCTTGCCCAGTAGACCCGGCCGCTGCCGTGGAAGGCGTGGAACGTGCCGACGTTGACGGCGTCGGACAGGCGGAGAATGTACAGGGGTATGACGGGCGCGAGCGGCTCGTGCAGGTGAATGACATCGAACTGCTCCTCCGCGAGGAGGCGCTTGATACGCGGCTCCAGCCACACGGACAGGGATATGCGGGCCACGGAGCCGCCGGTGGGGACGGAGAAGGAGCGGCCCAGTCGGATGAAGCCCTTGTCCAGGATGGCGGGGGGGCTGGTGAGCGGGGCGATGATCTTGATTTCGTGTCCGGCGGCGACGAGGTGCTGGCTCAGATGGAAGATGTGAGCCATGACGCCGCCGGGGTAAGCGTAGTCGTATGGAGAGACAAGGCCAATCTTCATGTAGCTTGCCCCTGTTGGCCTCGGGCGAGGCCTGCCGGCGCCCTAGTCGCCGTCTATGAAGCTCTCCACCATGCGCCGAGCCTCATCGTCGGAGTACTGGATGGGGGGAGACTTCATGAAGTAGGCCGCCGGGCCCTTGAGGGTGCCGCTTATGCCCCTGTCGAGCGCCAGCTTGCAGCACCGGATCGCGTCCACCACCACGCCTGCGGAGTTGGGGCTGTCCCACACCTCCAGCTTCAGCTCCAGGTTGATGGGCACGTCGCCGAAGGTGCGCCCCTCCATGCGGATGTGGCACCACTTCCGGTCCGCCAGCCACGGCACGTAGTCGCTGGGGCCAACGTGGACGTTGTCAGGCCCCAGGTCGTAGTCCAGCTGCGAGGTCACCGAGTTGGTCTTCGATATCTTCTTCGACTCCAGCCGGTCCCGCTCAAGCATGTTGTAGAAGTCGGTGTTGCCGCCGAAGTTCAGCTGGTACGTGCGCTCCAGCTTGATGCCGCGCTCCCGCATCAGCCGTGTGAGCACGCGGTGCGTGATTGTCGCGCCCAGCTGCGACTTGATGTCGTCGCCGATTACGGGCAGACCCTTCTCCTCGAAGCGCTTCTGCCAGTAGTCCTCCCGCCCGATGAACACCGGGATGCAGTTGATAAAGCCACAGCCCGCCGCCAGCACCTGCTCCACGTACCACTTGGTGGCCTGCTCGCTGCCCACGGGCAGGTAGTTTATGACAACGTGCGCATCCCTCTCCTTGAGGATGCCCACGATGTCGGCGGTGGAGCCGGGGTCCTTGACGATGACCTCCTTGAGGTACTTCCCGAGGCCGTCGTGCGTCATACCGCGCTCCACTGGCACGTTCATGAAGGGGACCTCTGTGAACTGCACGGTGTTGTTGGGCGGCGTGAAGATGGCCTGCGAGAGGTCCTTGCCCACCTTGTTGCGGTCGATGTCGAAGGCGGCGACGAAATTGATGTCGGAGATGTGATAGCCGCCCAGGACGGGGTGCATCAGGCCGGGGATGAAGGCGTCCTCGTCCGCCTCCTGGTACTTGTACACGCCCTGCACCAGGGAGGAGGCGCAGTTGCCCGCCCCGATTATGGCCACGTTGATCTTGGACACAGCCCTACCTCTTGAACCTTAGTCTGCGTGCCCGGCCCTTTGCGGCCGTGAGACACGCGTCGTAGAATCTTAGCAGGTTTCACACGCAGGGACAAGCCAAACTGGAAAGCGAAGGCGCGGCTGCCACTCTCCTTGACACCCCCACGGCCTCCAACTATAATCGCAAGCTGTTGCAGGGGCGCCCGCCCCGGAGATTTACAATGCGATTCAACGTGGCCCAGCTGCTCAAGGAAGGCGTCGGAGCGCGCAGGAGCTATGCCATCGACGAGACCCTGGAGCCCCTGGCCGAGACCGGCACCACCCGCGTGAAGGGCAGCATTACCGTCACGCGCATCGACAAGGGCGTGTGGGCCAGCGGCTCCATCGAGACCAACGCCTTCAGCGCTTGCGCCCGCTGCCTGGGACCGGCGGAGCACGCGGTGCGCTTTCGCATGGACGAGGAGTTCCTCCCCACGGTGACCATCGACGCCGGGACGCCCCAGGCGGTCAAGAGTTCGCAGGCAAACAGGGAGGGGCTGTTCACGCTGGACTCCCACCACAACCTTGACCTGACCGAGGCCGTGAGACAGTACGTAATCATCAACCTGCCTATGAAACCGCTCTGCCAATGGGAGTGCGCCGGTCTGTGCGCCTCCTGCGGCGTCAATCTGAACGACCACCAGTGCGGCTGCTCTGCCGGCGTGGACTCCCGTTGGGGCCCACTTCTGGAGATGCTGGCAGCCGGCAGCAGGGGGTAAACGGAGGCTATACATGGGAGCGCTGCCGAAGAAGAAGAGGACTCGATCGCGCATAGGGCACCGCAGGACGGCATATCGCCTGTACGTGCCTCAACTGGGCGCCTGCCCGCAGTGCCGCAGCCCGCGCAGGCCGCATCGCGTGTGCGGCGTTTGCGGCTACTACAACGGGCGAGAGGTCATCGCGAAGGAGGAGGCCGGACAGGCGACCGGCGGCTAGCCGCCGGCTGTCAGAGGGCCAAGGCCCGCATCGGTCTGCACTTGTATGGCCAGCAGCACTTCAGGACCAACTGTCGCATTCTTGTTCCCGGGGCAGGGCTCCCAGGCCGTGGGCATGGGCTTGGATCTGTATCGGGAGTCGCCGGCCGCCAAGGCCGTCATCGACGAGGTGGACGAGGCTCTGGGCGTGTCCCTCTCAAGCATCATCTTCGAGGGGCCGGAGGACGAGCTCCGACGCACCGTGAACGCACAGCCGGGTATCATGGCAGTCAGCCTTGCGTGCCTGCGAGCAATGGAAGAGACGCTGGGCGCATCGAAAATGCCGTCGCCGTCGCTCGTGGCCGGGCACAGCCTCGGCGAGTACACCGCGCTCGTGGCGGCTGGTGCGCTGAGCGCATCGGACGGTGTGCGGCTGGTGCGTGAGCGAGGACGGCTGATGCAGAGCGCGGCAGACATGTCCGACGGAGGCATGGCCGCCATCCTTGGCATGGAGGACGCCGACCTGGCAGATATCTGCCGCGAAACTGACACCGAAATCTCCAACATGAACACGCCAGACCAGACGGTCATCAGCGGAGCCAGGGCCGCCGTTGAGCGGGCTATGGAGCTCGCCAACGAGCGGGGCGCTCGCAGGACGGTCGCGCTGCCGGTGGCGGGTGCCTTTCACTCGCGGCTCATGCAGCCCGCGCAGGAGGGATTGGCCGCCGCGGTCGCAGGCGTTGCACTCTCGAATGCAGCCACGCCCATCGTGGCCAACTGCACCGGCGCGCCGATCTCCACCGCCGGCGAGATTCGCACTGAGCTGACCACCGGCCTGTGCAGCTGCGTGCGGTGGAGGGACTGCGTGCAGCACATGCTGCAGTCCGGCGTAAACGTCTTCTACGAGATAGGCCCGGGCAGGGTGCTGGCCGGAATGGTCAAGCGCATCGAACCGGACGCGGAGGTCTTCAACGTCGGCGACGTGGAGGGCCTGCAGCAGCTTGCGGAGTCGCTCGGCGCCTGAGTCGCCCAGCGAACCGACACTCCCGGCGGGCCGATCTCGACCGGGGTTCTTTAACATAGGGAGCAGCATCAGCGCGGGGTCTAGAGAGATGGCGGAGGACGGGTTTGTCACGGCAAGGCGCAAGGCAAGGACCGCTGCCTTCCAGGTCCTGTACGAGGTTGACTGCGTCAACCACCCGCTGGACGAGGTGTGCAAGCGTCACCTGAACGGCCGTCGCCTGCCGAAGGCGGCGGTGGCCTTCGCTGAAGGACTGGTGGGAGGCGTACAGGACAACCTGGCCTTCATCGACGGGGTCATCGCCTCGCTGGCGCCCACCTGGCCGGTCTCGCAGCTCTCGATAGTGGACCGCAGCCTGCTCAGGCTGGCCGTCCTGGAGCTGCTGGTCGAAAGGGCGACACCGCCAAAGGTGGTGATCAACGAGACGGTGGAGCTGGCGAAGCAGTACGGCAGCGACGGCTCGCCAAGGTTCATCAACGGGGTGCTTGGCTCGGCGGTGGAGATGGGCGAGGCCCTGGACGGAACAAACGAATAGAGGCACAACTGAACTCACAGGAGGTTCCGGGTGGCAACAGTTCTAGAGCGAGTACAGAAGATCGTGGCGGAGAGGCTGGGCGTCGACGAGTCGGCCGTGGTGCCGGAGGCGTCGTTCACGGAGGACCTCGAGGCCGATTCGCTGGACCTGGTGGACCTCATCCTTGCCTTCCAGGACGAGTTCAGCACGGACGACAACCCGATTGAGATCTCCGACGAGGACGCGGAGTCGCTCCTGACCGTTCAGGACGCCATCACATACCTAACCGGCCGCGGCGTCGCAAACGAGTAGCGGCGGCAGGCGCCAGTCCGTTCATCCCCGCATCGCGGTGCGGGGCAAGCTCTAAGCTAGTCGAAGGGCGTGAGCGGAAGGGCTACCGTCCGCTACTCATGACAGGTAAACCGGACACTCAACTGGACCTACCCAGCGTGGGTCCGTAGAGTATTCGCATCGCCAAGCAGACACCGTTGCCACTTCTCCGACGGCTGGTCGCCACAGCTTATCAGGTTAGCTTGATCGTTAAGCCGATATTGAATCGAGCACAAAGGTGAAAAAGTACATTCTCTTTGACCATGACGGGGTTCTAGTCGAAACGGAACACTGGTATTACCTGGCAAACAAGCGAGCGCTGGCATCTCTCGGACTTGATCTCCCACGAGACGCATACTTGGCGAATATGGCCAACGGAGTTTCCGCGTGGGCAGCGGCACGAGCTTCAGGACTATCCGAATCTGAAATCAAGCGTGGCCGAGAACTGAGGAACCTATACTACCAGGAGTACCTGATGACCGAAAACATCGAGATCGAGGGTGTCCTACAAACACTTGCCGAACTCGCAGATACGTACAGGATGGGTATAGTTACTACATCCAAACGAGCGGACTTCGACCTAATACACGAAAAGCGATCTATCCTGGACTATATGGAGTTCTTCCTGACTGAGGAAGACTACGAGCGAGCTAAACCTCATCCCGAACCCTATCTGAGAGGGCTCCAGCGCTTTGGCGCTACCGCCGCTGAAACGGTAGTTGTCGAGGACTCGGCGAGGGGGTTGAAGTCGGCAATAGCGGCGGGTATTGACTGCATCGTGGTTGCAAACGAGTTCACCGCAACTCACGATTTGTCCCAAGCAACTGCCAAGGTCGCTACGTTCAGGGAATTGCCATCCGCCATAGAGGGCTTACCAAGTTTAGCCAGGAACCTATCCCAGAATCCTTGAGTAGGTGGTCACGAGGCAGGCGTCGGGGTCTTGCCCGCTCAAGAGGTTCGACATGCTCACCCCCGTATCAAGTACGGGGCAGGCTATGAGCGGGTAGGTAGGATGCTCTGCCTCTACCCAGCCGTCCCCTCAAGCAGCGACCGCACGGCATCCGCCACGCCGTCAAGCTCCACCGAGCGGCCCTCCGACTCATCGCGCCGCCTGAGCTCTACAGTGCCCCCGCGCAGCCCGCGCGGACCGACCACCACTCGAACCGGCAGCCCCAGCAGGTCGGCGTCGTTGAACTTCACACCCGCTGACTCCTCGCGGTCGTCGAAGAGCGTTTCGAGGCCCGCCCCAGTCAGCTGCCGGTAGAGATCACCGGCGGCCTGCATCACCTCCGGGTCGTCCACGTTCAGCGCCGCAAGGTACACCTGGTAGGGGGCGATCGCGTCCGGGAACACGATGCCTTTCTCGTCGTTGTTCTGCTCGATGGCCGCCGCCAGCAGGCGCCCGACGCCTATGCCGTAGCAGCCCATGATGATCGGCTTCTGCGCGCCGTCCCTGTCCAGGTACGTGGCCTCCAGCGACTCGCTGTAGAAGGTGCCCAGCTTGAACACGTGGCCTACCTCGATCGCCCTGTCGGCCTGCAGCGGCGAGTCGCACCGCGGGCAGGCGTGTCCCGCCTGTGCCATGGCGATGTCTGCGATCACGTCCGGCTGGATGTCGCGGGGGTAACAGGCGTTGCGAACGTGGTAGTCGGGTCGGTTGGCGCCGACGACGAAGTTGGCGCCCGTCCGAATAGAGTCGTCGGCGATGGAGCGTATTCCCTCCAGCCCGATGGACGACGCGGAGCCGGCCACCAGGCCCGCCGCCTCCACCTCCTCAGGCGATGCCAGGCGCAGCTCGCGGCAGCCTAAGAGGCGGGTCAGCTTGATCTCGTTCACCTCCAGGTCGCCGCGGATGGTGACGAACACCACCTCTCCGTCGCAGGCGTAGAAGACGGCCTTGAGCGTCTTGGGGGCGGGAATGCCCAGGTGCACGCCCAGGTCCTCGATGGTCTTCATGCCGGGCGTGTGAATCTCCTCCAGAGGCAGAGGCTCCTCGTGCTCCAAGGGCGGCTTCACGCTTTCGGCGCGTTCCGCGTTAGCCGCGTAGTCGCAGCCGGAGCAGTGGATGAGCAGGTCTTCGCCGCTTTCGGCGGGCAGGAGAAACTCGTGGGAGTCCTTGCCGCCGATTGCGCCGCTGTCGGCCTCCGCCATCACGGCGTTCAGGCCGCAGCGGCGGTAGATGTTGCGGTAGGCCTGCACCATAGCGTCGTAGCTGCGGTCCAGTCCTTCCTCGTCGGCGTCGAAGCTGTAGGCGTCCTTCATGTCGAACTCCCGCACGCGTATCAGGCCGCCGCGCGGGCGGGGTTCGTCGCGGAACTTGGTCTGTATCTGGTAGAGGATCTGCGGAAGATCGCGATAGCTGTGGACATTGGCCTTGACCGTCTGCGTGACCACCTCCTCGTGCGTGGGGGCCATGACCAGCGAGCGGTCCCGGCGGTCCCTCAGCCCGAAGAGCGTCTGGCCCATCGCATCAGCGCGGCCGGTCGACTCCCACAGCTCCAGAGGATGGAGCGCGGGCATCCGCAGCTCGTGGCTGCCCGCCGCGTCCATCTCCTGCCGGATGATGCTCTCAATCTTGCGGAGCGAGCGCCAGGCGAGCGGCATGTAGGTGTACACACCGGAGGCCACCTGCCTGATCATCCCGGACTTCAGGAGGAGACGATGGCTGGAGGTCTCGGCCTCCGCGGGCTCCTCCCGCAGCGTCTTGCCAAAGAAAGCGGACATTCGCATTGGCTTGCCCCTATCGGAACAGGCCCTTCATGCGGTCGCCAAAGGACTTGGACTTGAACCGCCTCAGCATCCCGGCCCACTCATTCTCCGCGTCCTCGGAGCGCTTCAGGTCCTTCACACGCTGCTTCATGATCTCCAGCACCCGCTTCTCCTCGCCGCTGTCCAGCCAGAAGCCGTGCTGGTTGGGGCAGAAGTCCATCTCCAGGTTGAAGGCGCGATAGTGGAACATCTGCATCCCGCCGTCGCAGGTAGGGCAGTGTAGGTCTCCCACGTAGGAGCGGAACATTAACGAACCCTTCAACTCGTCGTCGTCCATCTGCCTGTCTTCCAGCAGGTCAAGCTCGTCGTACTCCAGCCACATGCCCTTGCAATCGGCGCAGCGGTCCACCTCGATGTCCTTGAACTTCTCGACCGACAGTGCGGACCGGCACCTTGGACAGACCATCCTGTTTATCACAACCAGACCTCCCGTTAGCGGAGCGCTGTTCCGTGTACGATACTCGGCAGATTAAGACCCGCGGGCGCGGTTGTCAATGAAGCCGACCGCCTGCGAGTCCCATGGGAGACCCTGTACTATAATCTCTATGTAGGTCTTACGGCGTACTGCCCACCGGTAGACGTGATGAAATACCGCACCATAGCAGACACTGGAATCGAGGTCTCCACCATAGGCCTCGACATGTGGTCTCTTACCGGGCCCGAGGCGGCCGGACGCGACGAGCGCGAGACCCTGACCCTGCTCAGCGAGGCCATCGACTTGGGCATCACCCTCTTCGACACGGCGGATGTCCACGGCCGCGGCTACGGCGAGGAGCTGCTCGCCCGCGCGCTGGGCAGGGGCCGCAGCCGCTTCGTGGTTACCACGAAGGCCGGATACGACTTCTACTCCAATCCTCTCCTGGAACCGGACGCTGATCCCGCGCAGGACTTCTCGCCATCCTACGTACGCCGCGCCTGCGAGCAGAGCCTGCGGCGCCTGAAGAGCGACTACATCGACCTGTTCTACCTCCACTTCCCGCCCTGGGACGCGCTGGAGTCGGACGAGCTGTTCGAGACGCTGGACGCGCTGGTGCGCGAGGGCAAGGTCCGCTGTTTCGGCGTGGCGGTGGCGTCGGACGCGGAGCGCCTCGACGAGGGAGCCGATGCCATACGGGAGCGGCGTATACCAGCCATCCAGATCGCTCACAACATCCTGTGGCAGGAGCACGCACGGACCCTGGCGCCCGCCGGGCAACCGGGCGGCGCGCCGACGCTGCTGTGCCGCGTGCCCCACGCCTCCGGCCTGCTGGACGGCACCTACGACGCCCGCGCCGAGTACCCGGACGCCGATGAGCTGCTGCAAACGGACTTGCGAAAGCTCCGGATGCTGGACTTTCTGACGCACGAGACGGAGGCCACGATCGGCCAAGTTGCGCTGCAGTTCGTGCTGGCCGGCGAGCGAGTGGCCGCGGCCCTGCCCACCGTCACGAGCGCGGACAGGCTGCGGGAGTTCGCCGCGGCGGCCGACATGCCGGAGCTTGACGCCGCTACGCTATCGCGCATCGACGATCTGTACGTCAGCGGGTTCGGGCTGGAGGAAGGCGCGTCTGAGCGGGACGGTTAGTAGCCGTTCTGCGCCCGACGCTGCCGGGCCGAGCGAGAGTTCACCTTTCGCATCTCCTGCTCCAGCAGCTCGAAGTCTGCCTTGGGCAGGATGTGGAGGTTGCCTTGGAACGCCAGCGGCCACATCTCCGGAGGCCACCTGCGCACGTACTCCATGCGCGGGCCTATCTGCCTTGCGTCGAGGAACAGCTCATCGTCGAGCGCCACCTCAGGCCGGATGTTCACCCTCCACGGGAAGTCGTCCGACCTGCCGTCGCTCTTCCAGATCAGCTCGTGACCCTCTGAGCACTTCGAGGTGATGGTGGCCGTTGCCCCGAACCCCTGCACACCGGTAATGTAGAAGACCAGCCGGTCTCCCGGCTCCATGCGCTGCGCCTTGCGACGCTGGCGGGACATCATGCCCTGGAGCGAGAAGTCAAGTTCCCGTGTGATGTGAAAGTTCTCGAGGGAGCTGGCGACCATCCAGTAGGTCTTGCCCCTAGCCAATGCTCTCTCCCGTTGAATCTAATGCGGGTTGGATTCCGCGCCATCATAGTAACATGCTGCGGACGGCACGGCAAACGCGGCAGCGTGTAATTCCGGCAGCTACAGGTTGCTGCGGAGGACGGCCACCACCTTGCCCTGGACCTCTAGGTTCTCGGGGTCCACGTAGATGGGGCTCATGGTGGAGTTGGCGGGCTGGAGCCGGATGCGCTCGCCCTCGTTGTAGAAGCGCTTGAGCGTGACCTCCTTCTCCGTCTGGAGCCACGCCACAACCATGTCGCCGTTCTTCACAGAGTCCACGGGGCGCACGATCACGACGTCGCCGTCGTCCACCAAGGCGTCGATCATCGAGGTGCCCTTCACGCGCAGGGCGTATGCGTCCGCTGGGACCTCTCCCAGGAGGCCCTGAGGCACCTCAAGTTCGTCGATTGCTTCGAAGTCGCTCCACGACTCCTGCGTTGGCACGGGCGACGGCTCACCGGCCGCGATGTAGCCGAGCACGGGCACTCGACCGCGACGCCGGCCGCCCACCAGCACCTCGATGCCCCGCGAAACCTCGCGATCGCGGCGTATGTGACCCGACCGCTCCAGGATCCGCAGGTTGTAGTCGACCACGGACGTGGAGCTTATGCTGCATGCCTGCTGAATGTCGCGAATCGTGGGGGGATAGCTCCGCTCCTCGTAGAAGTCCTGGATGAACTCCAGGATACGCTTCTGCCTTGCGCTGAGACCCTTCTTTGCCATTTGACTACTCCTCAATGAACGCATGTTCGTGGCGACAATAGCACATGTGATTCAACCTGTCAACGGCAGCCTGCGGGAACGCTTACGGCATCCCTTGCCCCTGGGGTTCGGCTTGCCTATAATCAGCCGTGGCGGGAGCGAACTCTCTTTGTTGGCAATCGCTATCGGCATCGTCCAGACACGACTCCGGGAAACATCTGCGACTGGACTGCTCACAACGGCCATCGCAGCCCGATTGAAAGGCAGGCACAAGTGGACCAGCCCGGCGGGACATATCAGGCCCTGGACAGCGTCGTAGCGCGGCTGCTCGGCCCAGGCGGCTGCCCCTGGGACCGGGAGCAGACGCACCAGTCGCTGAAGCGCTACCTGCTGGAGGAGTGCTACGAGTTCATGGAGGCAGTCGACGCCGGCGATGCCAAGGGCATGATGGAGGAGCTAGGCGACATCCTGGCGCAGGTCGCTCTTCACATCCGGCTTGCGGAGGAGGCGGGCACGTTCAGCGCGGAGGACGTGTTCAGCGCCATTGGAGACAAGCTGGAGCGCAGGCACCCTCACGTCTTCGGCGACGACCAGGCCGACACGCCGGAGCAGGTGAAAGCCAAGTGGGAGGAGATCAAGCGGCAGGAGCGCGGCGAGTCCGCGTCGCGGCTGGGGCAGGTGCCGGAGTACCTGCCCGCGCTGGCCCAGGCGCAGCTGATCCAGGACCGGGCCGCGATCGCCGCGTTCGACTGGGACCGCGCGGACGACGTGCTCGAGAAGGTTGAGGAGGAGGTTCGCGAGCTGGGCGAGGCCTCCAGCGACGGCGAGCGCGAGGCCGAGATGGGCGACGTGCTGTTCTCGCTGGTGAACTCCGGCCGCTGGCTTGGGATACGGATGGAGGACTCCCTGCGGGGCGCAAACCGTCGCTTCACTCGCCGATTCGTGCAGATGGAAAAGCTCTGCGCTGAGCGAGGCGTGGACTTCGCAGGCCTGACCATGGAAGAAAAGGAGTCCCTCTGGCAGGAGGCCAAGAGGAACGTGGGCTAGACCCGACATCATCCGAAGAAAGGCTGGAAATTGCCATGCAGTTGAATATCGCACTCCTACCGGGCGACGGCGTAGGACCCGAGGTCATCGCAGAGGGCGTGAAGGTCCTCCGGCGCGTGGAGCAACTCACGGATGCGCCCTTCAACCTGGAGACGGAGCTTGTCGGCGGCATCGCCATAGACGAGGTGGGCAACCCCCTGCCCGCGGCGGCGCTCGACCTGGCGCGCAGGAGCCACGCGGTGCTCTTTGGCGCGGTCGGCGGCCCCAAGTGGGACGACCCGCTTGCGCCCCATCGCCCGGAGGACGCCATACTGGGCCTGCGGAAGGCACTGGGGCTGTTCGCCAACCTGAGGCCCGTCAAGGTCTTCCCGTCCCTCATCAACTCCAGCTCCATCAAGCCGTCCGTCCTGGAGGGCGTGGACATCCTCGTGATCCGCGAGCTGACCGGCGGCCTCTACTTCGCAAAGCCGAAGAAGCGGTGGCAGACCTCCCGTGGCCGGCGCGGCGTGGATACGCTGCGATACACCGAGGGCGAGATCGTGCGCGCCCTGCGCGTAGGTTTCGAGCTGGCGCGCCGGCGCCGCGGAAAGCTCACATCCGTGGACAAGGCCAACGTGCTGGAGAGCTCGCGCCTGTGGCGCGAGATCGCCATCGAGCTGGGCAAGGAGTACCCGGACGTGGAGCTGGAGCATATGCTGGTGGACTCGTGCGCGATGGCGCTGGTGAGGACGCCGTCGCGGTTCGACGTGCTGGTAGCCGAGAACATGTTCGGCGACATCCTGACGGACGAGGCGGCGATCCTGGCCGGATCGCTCGGAATGCTGCCGTCGGCCAGCCTCGCGGGCATCCCGCGCGAGGCGGGGCGCAGGGGCCGTCCGGCCCTGGGCCTCTACGAGCCCATCCACGGCAGCGCGCCGGACATCGCCGGGCAGGGCAAGGCTAACCCCATCGCCACCATCCTGAGCGTGGCGTTCATGCTTCGCTACTCGCTGGGGCTGTCGGACGCGGGAGCGGCGGTGGAGCAGGCCGTGGAGCGCGTGCTGGAGCAGGGCTACCGCACCCAGGACATTGCGGAGGAGGGCGCGGGCAGCGTACTGAGCACTACGGAGATGGGCCAGCGCATAGTGGACGCGATCGAGGTGTAGCGGGAGGCGCGGCGGGAACAAGACTGGACAACCCTTCGCGGACTCTCTATCATAGCCACAGTTCCGCTCGCAGGCGCGGCCCGCGGGCAACCTCGGTATCGGGTTCCGGCTCTCGCCACTTGCCGGAGGTCGATGCCAACCATCGGCCGGGAGGAACGGGCCTCCGTGGACTTCGACAGCTACAACCTCGACCCCGCCATCTACGACGAGATGTTCCTGCCGGACGGGACTCCCCGGGAACACTGCCGCGAGCTCTACAACACGCTCCTCGGTCTAACGGTCGAGGAGGTCTCGACCATGCAGGAGCGCGTGACCCGCTCGTTTTCCAACGAGGGCATCTCCTTCAAGGTATACGGCGAAGACCAGGAGGAGGAGCGCATCATCCCCGTCGACTGCCTGCCCCGCATAGTCTCAGCCGAGGACTGGAGCCTGCTGGAGCGCGGCCTCGCGCAACGCCTCAAGACCCTCAACCTGTTCCTGGAAGACGTCTACAACGACGCCCGCATCATCCGCGACGGCGTCATACCGGAGGACGTGGTCACCGAGTGCCCCCACTACCGGCGGGAACTGAAGGGATTCTCGGCGCCTCAGGGCGCGTGGGCCGTCATCTGCGGCACGGACGTAGTCCGAACCAACGACGGCTTTCACATCCTGGAGGACAACCTGCGCGTACCCTCCGGCATGTCATACATGATAGCCAACCGCAAGGCGATCAAGGCCACCATGAGGCGGCTGTTCCGTACCTCGCGCGTCTACGGGGTTGAGCGGTACGGCGAGACCCTGCTGACGACCCTGCGCGAGCTGGCTCCGGAGGGCGTTACCTACCCGGCGATCGCCCTGCTCACGCCCGGCGTCTACAACTCCGCATTCTATGAGCACATGTTCCTGGCCCACGAGCTGGGCGCAGAGCTGGTGGAGGGACGCGACCTGCTCGTCGAGGGCGGCTACGTGTACATGCGCACCTCCCAGGGCCTCCGGCGCGTCGACATCATCTACCGCCGCGTGGACGACGACTTCCTGGACCCGCTGGTATTTCGCCAGGACTCGATGCTCGGGGTGCCCGGCCTGCTCGACGTCTACAAGCGCGGCAACGTCACGCTGGCCAACGCCCCCGGCACAGGCGTCGCCGACGACAAGAGCGTCTACGCCTACGTGCCGGACATGATGCGCTACTACCTGGGTGAGGAACCCCTGATCTCAAACGTGGAGACCTACCTCTGCCGGCGCCCCCGCGACCTGGAGTACACGCTGGACAACATGCAGGACCTGGTCGTGAAGCGGGTGGGCGAGTCGGGCGGCTACGGCATGATCGTCGGTCCCCACGCAACTCCCGAGGAGCGCGCCGACTACGCAGTTCAGCTGCGCGCCAATCCCGCCGACTTCATCTCGCAGCCCGTCCTCTCGCTGTCGCGCTCCCCGTGTCTTGTCGACGGCCACTTCGAGCCGCGGCACGTAGACCTGAGGCCCTTCGTGCTGCAAGGCCAAGTAAACCGTGTCGTGACGGGCGCCTTCTGCCGCGTCGCCCTGCGGCGTGGCAGCCTGGTCGTGAACTCAAGCCAGGGCGGCGGCGGCAAGGACGTCTGGGTGCTGGAGGGCTGACGAGAGTGCTAGCCAGAAGTGCTGAAGGCCTCTACTGGATGGGCCGATACCTGGAGCGTGCGGGCCACCTGTGCCGCCTGCTTCGGCTGCAGACGGAGGCGCTGGTGGACCGGCCCATCGTTGAGATCTACGCAGGCTGGAGCCTGATCTACCGCAGCCTCGACCGCGAGCCTCCCGGCGGCAGTCTGGTGGTTGTCAGCAGCGACGACTTCACCCTGGCAGACTCGTTCACACTGGCCGACGACTTGACGTTTGAGCCCTCAAATCCAGACTCCATCCGCAGCTGCTTCGTCATGGGCCGCGAGAACGCACGACAGATGCGCCACTACATATCCGGCGAGATGTGGCTGCGACTCAACCTGGCCTACCTTCGCATGCAGGGACGCGGCATAAGCGAGATCTGGCGGACATCGCCGGAGGGGTTCTACGCGGAGACGGAGGCGGACATAGACACCTTCATGGGCACGGCGGCCGCAACCATGTACCGCGACCTGGCCTGGCGCTTCGCGCAGCTTGGACGCTTCATAGAGCGGGCTCAGGCGCTGGCGTCTTTGCTGCTGACGCAGACCACCCTCGACGGCGAAGCGGAGGAGCCGTCGGAGACGGACTGGACGGGGTTGCTGCGCCTGCACCACGCGCTGGATGCCTACGGCCGAATCTACGGGGTGGAGGTCCTGCCCGCGCATGCCCTAGACCTTTTGGCCACCGACCCGCTGCTGCCGGACTCCATAGGCCACTCGGTGGACAGGGTATCGGAGGAGCTGAAGGCGATAGGATCTGGCATCGACGACGAGGCAGTGGCCGCCGCGCGACGGCTGGCCGGACGCCTGAGCGGGCTTGTCCACCACCAGTGGCCGGACAGCGAAGACCACTCGGCGCTGCTGGCGCAAACGGTCCGCGACTGCCGCCGCCTCCACGAGCTGGTCACCGCCGCATACTTCCGCCACGCGGGCTAGCGGCGAACTCGCCTGCCGCCCTCTACTCTTCGTCTTCGTCGTACACTTCGGGCATCAGCACGAACTCCGGGTACGCCTCGATGCCCAACTCGCCGACGTCCTGGCCCAGCCGTTCCACCTGGGGCGATACCCGCAGGCCCAGCGTCTTGTCCAGCACAATCCACACCACCATCGAAGTCGTAAAGACGAACGCGCCAATAGCCACCACGCCCAGCAGCTGAATATGGAGTTGAGCCCCCGCGGCGATGCTGGCCGCCAGCGTGCCCCAGATGCCTGCAACCAGGTGCGCCGGGATTGCGCCGACCACGTCGTCCAGCTTGACGATCTCCAGCAGCTTGAGCGCAGCCGTGCACAAGACACCGCCGACCGCGCCGATGATGATGGCCCAGTAGTGGTCGATGATGTCGGGGCCAGCGGTGATGGACACCAGACCGACGATGGCCCCGTTCAGGCCGGCAAACAGCGCCATGCGGCCGAGGATGGGACGGGAGACAGCCAGTGCTGCCATGACGCCCGCGGCGGCGGCCAGATTGGTGTTGACGAGCACGTGGCTTATCGCCACCGCGTCCAGCGCACTGCCCAGCGCGAGCTGGGACCCGCCGTTGAACCCGAACCACCCAAGCCACAGGATGAAGACTCCCAGCGTCACCACCAGAACGTTGGAGGGAGGCGTGGGGCTGACGCTGCCGTCGCGCCGAAACTTGCCGAGCCTGGGACCGACCATGATCACGCCGGCAAGCGCGGCCCAGCCGCCCGTGCTGTGGACGATTGTCGAGCCGGCGAAATCCTGAAATCCCATTCCGTCCAGCCAGCCTCCACCCCAGGTCCATGCGCCCACTATCGGGTAGATGATGCCTGTCAGCAGCAAAGTGACGAGGAAGAATGACCAGATCTTCACGCGCTCGGCAATGGCGCCGGACACGATGGACGCGGCGGTAGCCACGAACACCATCTGGAAGAACCAGTCGGACATAGTGGAGTAGCCGCCGTCGATCACCTTCGCAGCTGCCTCAGCCTGTCCGCCGACCAAGGCCACCTCGTCTGCAGACGGCCCGTACATGAACTTGAAGGTGCCGATCACCTCTTTGACGTCCACGTACATCAGGTTGTAGCCGATAAAGAAGTACGCCAACCCGGCGATGGAGTAGATGCCGATGTTCTTCAGGCAGATCATGGAGGCGTTCTTGGTACGCACCGCGCCCGACTCCAGCATGGTGAAGCCGGCGCACATCCACATCACCAGTACGCCCCAGATCAGGAATGCAAAGGTGTTAAGAACGAACTGGGTCTCCTGGTCGATTCCCTGGGCGTGGGCAACTGACGGCCTCGCCAGGAAGTACCCCATGCCGATCACGGCGATCCCCACCATAATCGTCACCGATCGCCTGCGGCTCAGTATCGTACTCATCGGCCACCTCCTGAGCGTGTCGAGTCCTGACCCGTCGCGCATGATAGCACGGCGGCGGCCGGGTGGTCACCGTCGCCCATGCCGACGGCGCTTGTCACGGATACCAGCAGCTTCCCAAGGCGGGCTATGACCGCGCCACAAACCTAAAGGGGAGCGACATGTTCTTTGAGAATGCCGACGCTGCGGCCACTTGACCTCCTACCCAACTCCTCCCAGCCGCGTGGTGTGGAGCCGCGTGTACTCCGAGCCCGCGGGCGTCAGCACGCTGCGTATGAGCGCGATGGTCTCGACGGGCAGCATCGGGCCGGCGTCAAACTCCACGGCGGCTAGTGCATCCGCAACGGCCCGCCTCTGCGGAACGGGCGCGCCGTCCCTCACGCGGCCCAGCGTGATGTGAGGCCGGAACGCGCGCCGCTCTCTCGCGAACCCTAGCGACTCCAGCTCGTCCTCCACCGCTCGGTACAGCTGCGTCAGGGGCTCCACGTCGCCTGCGATCGACATCCAGATGACACGCATGGCGCGCAGGCGCTCGAAGCCCCCGATGCCGCCGAGCGCAAGCTCAAACGGGCGCGCGCTGGCCGCGCACCGCGACACCACGTCCGACACGGCCGGAACCGATTCGACATCGATGTTGCCCAGGAACCGCAGCGTGAGGTGCAGGCTCTCGGGTCTCGACCACCGCACGCTGCCGTCCACGCGAGAGGCGAGATGTTGCACCACACCAGCGAGCATGTCACGTGTGGGTGGGGGCAGCTCCACGGCGATAAAGGCTCTGATCTGCTGCATGGTCGGGCTCCGGCCCGTGCGGATAAAGGCTAGGGCTGCTCCGCCTGCGGCAATCCGAGCATCCGGGCGGCGTTGCGGTACAGGATGCCCTCCTTAGCGTCGTCCGAGATGGACGCGTCCACGACCTGGCGGAGGAGCCTCTTCTGGCTGATTAGAGGGTAGTCCGTCCCAAACATGACTTTGTCCTCGCCGACCAGTCCCACGACCGCCTCAAACACCTCCTCCCGGTAGAGGAAAGGCGATGCGGCGGAGTCGAAGTACACCCGCTTCAGGGCCTCCTTCACCTCCGGCATGAGCGCGTAGAAGGGCAGTCCACCTCCCCAGTGCGCGCAGACGATCGTTGCCTCCGGGAATGCCTCGATAAAGCGGCATAGGACGACCGGTGTTGTGCTCCCCTTGCCCGCGTATGTGTGTCCCACCGGCTCAGACGTGTGCGTGAGGATGGGCATACCCGCCGCTGTGGCCGCTTCCACCACGGGCGCCATGACCGACCTGTCGCCCAGGTCGAATCCCTGCGTGTCCGGGTGCAGCTCGCCCACACCCGACAGCCCGGCGTCTGCGCACCGCTCCACCTCGGCGACTGCTGCGGCTCCCCACGCCGGGTTGACGGCGCAGAAACCCCTGAGACGCAGCGGAAAGCGGCGCACCGCATCGATAATGTAGTCATTGGCCTCACGCGCCAGTCCTGGGTCGTTCCAGCCAATGCCCACCATCACGGACAGGTCAACGGCCGCGCCGTCCATAGTGGCCACAAGCTCCTCGGCGTCCGCCATGCGCGAGCGGGGATCGGAGAACATCGCGGACAGCGTCACGTCGCGGTCCAGAAGCTCCTCTCGGCGTCTGATCACCTCCGGCGGGAAGACGTGCGTGTGCGAGTCAATGATCATGGCGATACAGCAGCGTCCGTCCGGTCGCGGTCCCGCCGCGTGAACAGCAGGCCCGACCACGTCCCATCGATGGAGCATATCTTGTAATCCACGAGACCCAACTCTAGGCCCGCGTCCCGCACGACCACCTGCGTAAGGTCGGACGGTACGCCGGAGGCCTTCTTGGGCCAGGCGATCCAGAGGCTGCCCTTCACGTCCACGCCGCGCAGCACGTTGTCCAGCCGCTCTACGATGTCGCTCCTGGACCGGACGAACCAGATGGCCAGGCGGCGGGGATCGTCCGGCCTCGCGTGGAGCGACACGCCCTCCGGCAGCGGGCCAAGCGTCTCCTCGAACCCGGCCGGTGCGTCTACCAGGAGCACCGAGTAACCGGCGCGAATGCCCAGCTTGCTGACGAGCGGCGTTGAAGAGTACGCCTCGAAGCCGGAGATCGGCACGTGTGGCGCCGCCGGCGCGTCTCTTATGGCGCACCGGATGGCCTCGCCGATATCGCTCCAAGAGGCAAATGCGGCGTCCGGCAGGACGTCCCTGACGCGCTGCACCTTGTCCGGCGCGCCACCAACGAATAGCAGCGGCGTGCCGCGTGACGACTTGCGGCTGCGCAGGTACACGCCAAACTCGCGGCCGTGCGAAGGCAGCCTGCCGAGGTCGATCACCACGGCGTCGCCCGGGTCCGCGGACAGCGCCTTCATGTCGTCGAGCGTGTCAAGCTGGCGGTACGTCGCCTCAAAACCGGCGCTGCGCAGCCGCTCGACGCGCTCCGGGGCCTCAGCGGCCTTCCAGTGGACCAGGCGCACAATGTGCTTGGAGGTCACGTGCGGCCCGCCTCTCCGCGCACTGCGGAAAGCAGCTGCTCCACGCGCTGCCAGATGAGCTCTGAAATCTCCTCCTGGGGGAGCCTCGCATCGATGACGATCCACCGCTTTGGCTCACTTCGGGCCATATCCAGATAGCCCTGGCGGATGCGTCGGTGGTAGTCCATAGCTTCTCTGTCCTCGTAGCCTCCCTCAAAGAGGGCGCCCTGGCTCGAATCCTGTTCCCGGCCGGGTGTGCCCTTCTCCTCGGCCGCGTCCGCGAACAGGTAGCCCTGGCTGGCCTCCTCCCGGAAGCCCCCGACGGCCTTCTGTTCCATTTGGTCACCTGACCAGGTGTCCCGCTTCAGCCTCTCCTCCGGCGGCAGATCAAGCAGGACGGTCAAGTCCGGCTTCAGTCCGGCGGCGCCCACCTTGTTCACGCCCTCTACCTTGTCCAGAGGAATGCCGCGGCCGTAGCCCTGGTACGCGACGGTGGAGTCGGCGAAGCGGTCCGAGACCACCACGTCGCCGCGATCCAGCGCGGGGCGTATGACCTCCGACACAAGCTGCGATCGCGAGGCGTTGAAGAGCAGGAGCTCCGCGTCCGGAGTCCGGGGGGCGTTGGCGAACTTGAGCACGCTCCTGAGCAGATCGCCAAGTCGGGTATCGCCGGGCTCACGCACGGCGGTCACCGGAATCCTCCGTTGCCGCAGGCGGTCGACGAGCGCGGCAACCTGCGTGGACTTGCCGCTGCCGTCTCCGCCCTCAAGCGTGATGAATAGACCTCCCGGCATGGACGTCCACCTACCGCCGGGATATGGTCACGCGGCGGTTCGGCTCTCTACCCACGCTCGTGGAGGCCAGGCTGCTCTCCTGGGCGATCTGGTGCTGTAGCCGCCTGATGTAGGCCATCTGGGGCGTCAGCGTCACGGTGTCCTCACCTTCTTGTACCTGGCGAGTTGCATTCTCCGCCTCGCGCACGGCCGTGACCACAGGGTCCTCCCAACCTCGCTCTCGCGAAAGACCTGTGAGGAAGTCGCGTATCTGCGGCGGAGTGTTGTTCCTGAGCACGAAAATGGACTTGCCGGACTCCTCGGCATTTCGGAGCATCCGCGGCATCTTGCGGAAGAACTGCTTGGTAGTGAGGAGTATCTCCGCCCGCTCCATCCTGTCCACAACCTCAATGGGCATCCTCCCGGCCTGCACGGTCTGGACAAGCCTGCCCCGGTTCACGCCGAATGGCAGCACCCGGATGCGGTCTCCGGCAGGCTGGAACTCGAAACGTTCTCCCTGCGCCTCAACTGCGCCATTGCCTGGCAGGAGCGTCGTTGCTGGCGCTTCCCTGGAAACGGTGACCTCGCCGCGGCCGTCCGACGAGCGTATCTCCGGCGACACCGGCATCCCGCGCAGCATCGCGTCCACGACGCGGGCAACGTCGTCGTGGACGGCCACCCGGTCCCACGACTGAATCTCGACCACCACGTCGAATGTCGGAGGAGACTTGCGCTCCAGCACGCTCTTCTGTGTGCGGCGCCTGCGGGCCTCCTCGTCGCCGAGGGTGACCGTCTGGATGCCGCCTATGAGGTCGGACAGCGTGGGGTTGAGCACCAGGTTGCTGAGCGTGTTGCCGTGGGCGGTGGCGATGAGCTGCACGCCGCGCTCGGCGATTGTGCGAGCGGCGGCCGCCTCCAGCTCCGTGCCCATCTCGTCGATGATGATAACCTGCGGCATGTGGTTCTCCACCGCCTCGATCATAACGGCATGCTGCAGGGCCGGCGTGACCACCTGCATGCGGCGGGCGCGTCCGATGGCAGGATGCGGTATGTCGCCGTCGCCCGCGATCTCGTTGGACGTGTCCACGATGATCACGCGCTTGCGCACGTCGTCGGCCAGCACACGCGCCACCTCCCGGAGCATGGTGGTCTTGCCCATGCCCGGGCGGCCCAGGAGCAGGATGCTCTTGCCGCTCCTCACGAGGTCGTCAATGACGCGAATGGTGCCGAAGACGGCCCGGCCTACGCGGCAGGTGAGTCCCACGATCTTGCCGCGCCGGTTGCGAATTGCGGAGATGCGGTGGAGCGTCCGTTCGATGCCGGCGCGGTTGTCGTCGCCAAAGTCGCCGATACGCGCCACCACGTGCTGGATATCCTCCTCCGTCACCTCACCCGGCGCCAGCACCACCTCGCGCTCAGGGAACCTGGCCTCCGGCGGGCGTCCCAGGTCAAGCACCACCTCCAACAGCTCGTCCAGGCTACCCCCTTCCCTAAGCGGCGCCTGTACATACTGAGGCAGCGCGCCGACCAGGGCCTCCAGGTCATCGAACACGTACTTCTCTATGCGTTCCTCTATCGTGTCACCCCTTGCTTGCGATTATGCCCTCGCGGGCGCAAAGGCCCTTTCCTTCACTCTTACGGCCAGAGGCTTCACCATCAACTGATACTGGCGAACGGGCACAAAGTCCGCTCGCTCCAGCGCGCGAGCCTGTTCGGGCTGGTGGCTGGGAACCAGTGAGAGGAATGGGGCCGACGATCGCCCCTGCCGCAGCGCCCAGCTGACCAGAGTGTCCCAGGCTGCCTCATCCTCGGATGGATGCATCATGGCCTCAAGGCTGTTGACGGACTGCCTACCGGAGCCCACGCGCGCCCAGCCGCGAACGCTGCCTCTCACCTCGTACACGCCCTGCCGCACGCGCTTGCCGGGCGACTCCAGGGCGTGACTCCACTCGTCGAATGTCATAGCGTACTCCCACTTCACCCTTGACGGTACACAGCGGTCGTACAGCAGGAACACCTGGTAAGCATCCGAGGGCTCTAGTTGACGGATGGCGCTCTCGTCGCCCTGCTCGGCGGGTGGCAGCGCCTCGCGACTGTAGAGCGTTTCCTGCGTGCAGCGCACGAATCCGGCCTCACGGGCCAGATCCACCACGCGGTTCAGGGCGGGCAGACGAAGGAAGACGCGCTCGCCGCCCTGCTCGCCGGCCAGTGCACACAGACCCTCCAGAAGCTCGATGCCCTCGTGTTCGATCTCCGGCGGCAGGTTGAGCAGGTGGACCTCCCACGCCTTGGGGCCCGAGCGAGTCCTGACGGAGGCCAGGGCGCGCAGATGCAGCCCCTCCGTCAGTACGCTGCCGCGCTCTCGCTCCCTGTGCAGGGCCAGGCCACCGGCCACGGAGCGCGGGCTGGGAGGGCTGTCCGCGCTCTTGCCCACGCGGTCCCAGGTCTGGGCAAGGCTGGGGCCAAGCCGCGGCCCGTCGATGAGGTACCACAGCAGGTCCGTGGTGCGCAGCCTTCGGATGGTCAACTTACTCCTCTGACGCCATGCTCAGAAAGTAGGAGTGGAACCTGTGATCCCCCGTCAGTTCAGGGTGGAATGACGTTGCGAGTATGTTGCGCTGCCGGACGGCCACGACGCTTCCATCGTCCAGGCAGGCAAGCGTCTTGACACCGGGGCCGACTTCCGCGATTACCGGCGCCCGGATGAACACGGCCCGGAAGGCATCGTTGCCGAGCTCCGGCACGTGAAGGTCGGCCTCGAAGCTGTCGACCTGCCGGCCGTAGCCGTTGCGCTGCACGCGAACGTCCATAAGGCCGAGTGGCTTGGGGCGGTCGTCGGTGAGACTTGCCGCCAGCACGATGAGACCTGCGCACGTTCCCCACGTGGGCATCCCGTCGCGTACGCGCCCTTCGATCTCGCCGGAGAGGTCGAAGACGTCCATGAGGCGGCAGATGGTGGTGCTCTCTCCGCCGGGGATGACCAAGGCTTCCACGCCGGCGAGATCCCTGGGCAAGCGCACCTGAACCGGCGCAGCCCCCGCGCGTCCGAGGGCCGTCTCGTGCTCGGCAAAGTCCCCCTGAAGGGCCAGGACTCCGACCTTCTTGGCCACTCTACCAGCCTCTTACGGCCAGGATCTCCTCCTGCTTCATGGTACGAATGTCCATGCCGGGCATGGGCTCGCCCAGGTCCTCGGACGCCTTGGCGATGACGTCCGGGTCGTTGTAGTGGGTGGTGGCGGCGACAATGGCCTTGGCGCGTGCCTCAGGATTGTCCGACTTGTAAATACCTGAGCCAACGAACACGCCCTCGGCGCCAAGCTGCATCATCAGGGCTGCGTCGGCGGGTGTGGCCACGCCGCCTGCGGCGAAGTTGACCACGGGCAGGCGTGCGGTGTCATGAACCTCGCGCACCAGCTCGAAGGGAGCGCCCAGCGCCTTGGCCTCAGCCATGAGCTCGTCCTGCGTCATGCCGACGATCTTCCTGATCTCGCCCATCACGGAGCGCATGTGGCGCACGGCCTCCACGATGTTGCCGGTTCCGGCCTCGCCCTTGGTGCGGATCATGGCCGCGCCCTCCCCGATGCGCCTGAGCGCCTCGCCCAGGTCGCGGCATCCGCACACGAACGGCACCCTGAAGTCGTGCTTCCAGATGTGGTTGCTCTCGTCGGCGGGTGTAAGAACCTCGGACTCGTCGATGTAGTCGGCGCCCAACGCCTCAAGCACCTGCGCCTCCACGAAGTGGCCGATCCTGCACTTGGCCATGACGGGGATGGTGACCGCGTTCATGATGGCCGTGATGCGGGTCGGGTCGGCCATGCGGGCCACGCCGCCTGCCGCACGAATGTCTGCGGGCACGCGCTCAAGGGCCATGACGGCGCATGCGCCTGCGTCCTCAGCGATCTTGGCCTGCTCTGCGTTGACCACGTCCATGATCACGCCGCCCTTGAGCATTTGGGCTAGTCCGGCTTTGACACGCCACGTTCCCTGGTCCATTAACCGCTCCTCCTCCGGGAAGCATCCCGCTGGTGAGGCCATTATACAACAGCCACTGGGGAGTTACCAATTGCGGGGTCACGTTCGGCTTTGCGGGTGGCGGGAGTTTAGACGTCCCATTCCACTCCACTACTCCAGTACTGTTGGAGCCTCGATAAGGTCAAGTAGGTCCATAGCTACGTACAGCCTAGGCCACTCGTCCCCAAGTTCCTCCAGAACGCCTGCTCCGACCAGTCTCTCCAAGATGCGGCGGGCACCCGCAGGCGTTATGTCCAGCAACCGGGATACTTCGACGGCTGTCACGACTAATCTGGCAAAGACCTCGTCCAGCAATCTGAGAGCATTAGCTGACTCGCGTCGCTGTAGCAGGACCTGCCTCTTCTGCTCCTGCAATTCCCTCACCTGCCTGACGCGGGCCTGGGCGTCCCGCGCCTGTTCGGCAACGCCTCTCAGGAAGTAGACGATCCAGGTCTCCCAGTCGCCGGTGGCACTCACTCTAAACAGCTGATCGTAGTAGTCGCTCCGGTCGCGCTCGAAGTAGGCGCTGAGGTAGAGGAGCGGCTTCGGCAGGACGCCCCGTTCACACAGGAACAGCGGTATCAGCAGCCGGCCGATGCGGCCGTTTCCGTCACGATAGGGGTGGATAGCCTCGAACTGGTAGTGCATCATGGCGCACTGGAAAAGAGCCGGCAACGAATTGGACTCGTTAGCGAACCGCTCCCAATCCGAGAGCAGGTCTCTGACCAAGTCGGCAGGAGGAGGAATGTAACGAGCCTCTTGGATTGAGGTGCCGGGCGGGCCGATCCACACCTGTCCGTCACTCAATTCTCCCGGCCGGTTCTCTCCTCCACGCACACCCCTCATTAGGACGGTATGCAACTGATTATTGAGCCGGAGGGAAATGGGCAAATCCTCCAATAGCTCCAATCCCTTCTCCAAGGCTTCCACGTAGTTGGCGACTTCCCTGACGTCACCCCCGGGACGGCTGCGCCCGGATGCCTCGTACCGGAACAGGTCGGAAATGGATGCCTGGGTTCCTTCGATCCTTGAGGAGAGCACTGCTTCGCGTCGCACAAACGGACCTATGAGAAGTTGCGGGTTCTGCATGGTCTCGCCGACTCCCGCCAGGTTTGCTACTGCGCTCACAGCCTCTTCGAGTGACCGCATGAGTTGAATACTGGGTTCTATATGGCGCGGTAGCGGCGCGGGTACAAACGCGCGCTGTCCTTCCAGAGTAGGCACAAGCTGCCCGCAGGGACTGTCCTGCAACCGTTCCATGCTCATTTGGATACTCCAGTATCCTTTTCCCCATCAAAAGATACTAAACGGCCAAATAGTATCTTTTGCCCACATCAATGTCAACCGGCGTATCCTTTTAGACGATGCAGCATTTGGGGTCGGTCACAACACTACATATCGTGGCCAAATGGCACCTATACCCCTCACTTCAACCCGCGCCTTGTTGACCTGCGCACTGCAAGGTAGAATGCGACGGGCGGCAGGCCGGCGGCGCCCGGCTGGTGGTCGCGCCGCGGCATCCCAGGTTGGACACGGAGCGAGAGCAGGACACTGTGACGGTAGCAAGCAAGAAGCGAGCGATCTTCTATGGATGGTGGCTGCTCGGCGCGGGCACCATTGTACTGGTCATGCAGGGTGGCCTATATGCCTACGGCTTCCCGCTCTTCTTCGTGCCTCTGGCAAACACCCTTGGCACCAGCCGGGGTGCTCTCTCGCTGGCCTTCTCCTTCACCCGGCTGGAGAGCAGCCTTCTCGGTCCCATCGAGGGCTATCTGATCGACCGCTTTGGCCCCAGAGGCATCATGTACGTGGGGTTCGCACTGCTCGGCCTGAGCTTCATCCTGTTCAGCCGCGTCGATACGCTGCTGGGCTTCTACATGGTGTTCCCAATTCTGGCGCTGGGTGCCAGCCTGTCTGGGTTCCTGCCGGTGATCACCGCCGTGAACAACTGGTTCTCGCGCCGGAGGGGGCTTGCCACGGGCATATGCTCCTCGGGCGTCAACATCGGCGGCGCGCTGCTCTTTCTGATGGCAATATGCATTTCGACATACGGGTGGCGCCCGACCGCCGCGCTCACGGGCGTGCTGATCCTGGCCCTGGGGTTCCCGTTGACTGCGATGATGCGTCACCGGCCCCAACCCTACGGTTATCTCCCCGACGGCGACGAGGAGGAGGAAGCCGGCGTTGCGTCGGACGGCACGTCAGCTCGTGCGCAGGAAACGCCCGACTTCACGCCGAAGCAGGCACTGAAGACGCCCGCGTTTTGGATCATCGCTTCCGCGCACGGATTCTCGCTTTTCATTGTGGGGACGGTGTCCATTCACCAGGTGCCGCTGCTGGTCGATCACGGCATGTCATTCGATGCCGCGGCATTCGTGCTGTCGTTCATGACGGTGGTGGCTATGGTCGGGCGCGTGTTCGGCGGCTACCTGGGAGACCGATTCGGCTACAAGCCGGTACTATTGGCGAGCTTCCTGTTTCTGTCCCTGGGAGTGGTGGTGCTCTCCACAGCGCATACGATGACTCAGGCCCTGGTATATGCCGTGATCTACGGGATGGGCTACGGCGCCAGAGCGCCGCTCCTTATTGCAATGCGCGCCGACTTCTTTGGCCCGCGGAACTTTGCCACTATCATGGGCCTCTCGCAGCCCGTCATGGTCATCGGCTCGTTCTTCGGCCCCATAGCCGCCGGCTTCGCCCACGACGCGCAGGGCAGCTACCAGATGATCTTCAGCGTCATCGCCGTCCTCAACCTCGTGGGCGCGGTGCTGATATTCTTCATCAACAGGCCGGAACTCCCTAGTCGAACGGAGGCCACAGCGGAGTCGGGCTAGCTCCTCCGTTTACGCCCCGGCCTCCACCTTGACCCTGGCCTTCGCTTTGGCCCTGCTCTTGGACTTCACCCTGCCGTTGGTCTTTGCCCCGTTCTCCTTCGCCAGCACACCCCGCAGGTAGCGGCCCGTATGCGACTCCTCCCACTCCGCAACCTCCTCCGGCGTACCAGCCACGATCACCTCACCGCCGCGCTCGCCCGCGCCCGGCCCGAGGTCTACGACCCAGTCGGCGTTCTTGATCAGGTCCAGGTGATGCTCGATGAGGACGACAGTGTTGCCAGCGTCCACCAGCCGGTGCAGCACGCCGAGCAGGGCGGCGCAGTCCTGGAACGACAGGCCGGTGGTCGGCTCGTCCAAGATGTAGAGAGTCTTGCCCGTGGCCCGGCGGGACAGCTCTGTGGCCAGCTTCACGCGCTGCGCCTCGCCGCCGCTGAGCGTGGTTGCCGGCTGGCCCAGTCGGATGTAGCCTAGGCCCACGTCCTTCAGCGTCTCCAGCTTGGAGCGCACGCGAGGGAAGTTCCAGAAGAACTCCAGCGCCTCCGAGACGGTCATGTCCAGAACCTCGGAGATGTTCTTGTCCTTGAGAGTAATCTCCAGGGCCTCGCGATTGTACCTCTGCCCGTGGCACACCTCGCACGGCATGGTCACGTTGGGCAGGAACTGCATTTCGATCTGGATGTAGCCTGCGCCGGTGCACGCCTCGCACCGACCGCCCTTGACGTTGAACGAGAACCGGCCCGGCATGTAGCCGCGCACGCGTGACTCCGGCACGGCGGCGAAGATCTCGCGCACGGGCGTGAACATTCCCGTGTATGTGGCTGGGTTGCTGCGCGGCGTCCGGCCTATGGGCGACTGGTCTATGTTCACCACCTTGTCTATGTTCTCAATGCCGTAGACCCCGTCGCTCACGCCCGGCCTGTCCCTTGCTCCGTAGAGCATCTGCGCCAGGCGCTTGTACAGCACCTCGTAGATCAGGCTGCTCTTGCCGGAACCGGACACTCCGGTGATGCACACCAGCATCCCTGTGGGCAGTGTCACGTCTATGTTCTTGAGGTTGTTCTCCCGGGCACCCCTGACCACCAGCTCACCGCCGTTACCGAGGCGGCGCGACTCCGGCAGCGGTATCTTGAGCCGGCCGCTCAGGTACCGGCCCGTGATCGAGACATCGTGGCCGGACACCTCTTCGACTGTGCCGGTCGCCACCACGTGACCGCCGTGCTCGCCTGCGCCCGGCCCCAGGTCGATGATGTGGTCGGCGGCGCGCATGATCGCCTCGTCATGCTCCACGATGATGACGGTGTTGCCGATGTCGCGAAGGCGCTTCAGCGTGTCGATGAGAAGGTGGTCGTCGACGGGGTGGAGGCCTACGCTAGGCTCGTCGCACACGTAGAGCACTCCCATCAGGCCGGAGCCGATCTGCGTGGCGAGCCGGATGCGCTGCGCCTCACCGCCGCTGAGCGTGGACGCCGTGCGGTCCAGTGTCAGGTAGTCCAGCCCTACGTCCTTGAGGAACCGCAGGCGGGCGTGAATCTCCCTAAGGATCTGCCTGGCGATGGTGCTTTCGCGCTGGTTCAGGGGCGACTCACCGCCGTCGCCGTCCAGCCACTCGACCCACTCGATAGACTGGCCGATGGTGGCAGACGTCATCTGTATGATGTTCCGGTCGGCCACGGTGACCGCCAGCGACTGGGGCTTGAGACGCTTGCCGTTGCAGTCGGCGCACGGACGGGCAGCCATGTACCGCTCGATCTCCTGGCGCATGTAGTCGGATGCCGTCTCGCGGTAGCGTCGCTCCAGGTTGGGGATCACACCCTCGAACCTGGTGTCCCACGTGTACACGCGGCCCCGGTGCGTGCGGTGTCGCATCTTCACCACCTTGCCGCGGTTGCCGTACAGAATCAGGTCAACGTGCTCCTGCTTCAGGTCACGCACCCTGTCCTTGACCGAGAACCCATACGCCTCGGAAAGCGACCTCAACAGGCTCGCAAACCACGGGTTGGCCGTCCCGGCACGGGACCAGGGAACTACCGCGCCCGCTTCCAGGGTCGAGTCTTTGTTAGGCATGACCAGGTCGGGGTCGATCTCCAGCCGGTAGCCGAGGCCAGTGCAGGTGGGGCAGGCTCCGTGCGGGCTGTTGAAGGAGAATGTGCGAGGCTCTATCTCGCCCAGGCTCACGCCGCAGTGCAGACAGGCGAACCGCTCGGAGAAGAGCAGCTCCTCGCCGTCCACCACCGAGACCTGCACCACGCCGTTGCCCAGGCCGATGGCCTGCTCCACGGAGTCGGTGAAGCGGTTGACGTCGGCGTCATCACCGACCACCAGCCTGTCCACCACTACCTCGATGGTGTGCCACTTCTGTCTGTCCAGGACGATGCTCTCCGACAGGTCGCGTATCTCGCCGTTGACGCGCGCCCTCACGTATCCGGCGGAGCGTGCGTCCTCCAGTATATCCTTGTGCTCCCCCTTGCGTCGGACCACAAGCGGCGCCATCACCATGATGCGGCTTTCGCCCGGCAGGGACATGATGGCGTCCACGATCTGCTGCACGGTCTGTCGCTCGACGGGCCTGCCGCACTGGTGGCAGTGGGGACGGCCGGCGCGGGCGTAGAGGAGGCGCAGGTAGTCGTAGATCTCGGTGACGGTGCCCACCGTGGAGCGCGGGTTGTGGGAGACGCCCTTCTGGTCTATGGATATCGCCGGGGAGAGGCCCTCGATGTACTCCACGTCGGGCTTCTCCATGAGGCCGAGGAACTGGCGCGCGTACGCGGAGAGGGACTCTACGTAGCGGCGCTGCCCCTCCGCGTATATGGTGTCGAACGCCAGGGAGCTCTTGCCGGAGCCGGACACGCCGGTGATGACGACGAGCCGGTTCCGGGGGATGGAGACATCGATGTTCTTGAGGTTGTGCTCCCGTGCGCCCTTGACTACGATGCTGTCCTGAGACATGGCGTCCTTTGCTCTCGAATGTACCGAATGGGCCAAGGGCTATTCTACCACCGCGGAGGGGTGTGAGGGCAGGGTGTTTGGACTAAATTGAAGACCGACCCCTAGCTTTAGCGAGCACGCGCTCCGTGAAGGGGACAGTTCGGGATCGGCCTGCATCCAAGCTCAGGATACGCCGACGCTATGTACTGGCCAATGCCCTAGAGACGTGTGGGAAATGCGTTGCACATGCCCACATCTCCCCACCAAAACCCCGCGCGTTTGACAGCTAGCTACGCATGGCCTACCATAGCCACAGGCGCAACGGGCGTCCGCCGCTCTGACCTTCACGACGCTCCCGCCGAGTCTATTGCATGGAAGTCTTGAAGTGGATACCCGGATACTGGACAGAATCAACGATCCCGCCGACCTGAAGTCCCTCTCCTACGACGAAGTAGCCCAAGTAGCCCAGGAAGCCCGCGACACCATCATCTCCGTAATCACGGAACGAGGTGGACACCTCGCCTCAAACCTCGGCGTGGTGGAGCTAACGCTAGCGCTTCACCGCGTATTCAACAGCCCCACGGACAGCATCGTCTGGGACACCACCAACCAGACCTACACCCACAAGCTGGTCACCGGCAGGCGGGACGAATTCCCGAACATACGCCTGCAGGGCGGCCTGTCCGGTTTCGGCGAGCCCACCGAGAGCCCGCACGACACGCTCGCCGCCGGTCACGCCGGCACCGGCCTGTCGATCGCTCTGGGCCTTGCGCAGGGCGCTTCGCAGCGTCAGCTCGACTCGTGGACCATTGCCGTCGTCGGTGACGGCGCGATGACGTCCGGCTCCAGCTTCGAGGCGGTGAACAATATCGTCCACCTCAACCCGGAGAGGTTCGTCGTCATCCTCAATGACAATGGCATGTCCATCTCCGAAAACATTGGCTTCCTCACCAACTGGCGAAAGAGCCTGATCACACACCCCGAAGTCCAGTCCATGATTGGCCGGGCAAGAGCCTTTTCCCAGCGCGTGCCCAGCGGCGACGTGCTGTACCGGCTGGTCAGGCGTCTCAACACTGGGCTGGCCGGCCTCATCGTGCCGACGATGTTCTGGACCGAGCTGGGGTTCCAGTACCTGGGCCCCGTGGACGGCCACGACATCAGGCAGATGGAGGAGGTCCTGAGACAGGCCAGGACCCCCACCGGCTCGGTGCCGCTGGTGCACGTGGTCACCCACAAGGGCCACGGCTACGAGCCCGCCGAGGAAGACCCGGTCAGGTTCCATCAGCCAAGCTCTCCCCTTGGAGCCGGGTCCGGGGCGCCCACGTACTCCAAGGTGTTCTCCCAGACTCTGACGCGGCTCATGCGCGACGACGAGAATGTCGTGGGCATCAGCGCCGCCATGCTTGAGGGCACGGGCCTGGTGGACGTGCAGCGAGACTTCCCGGGCAGGGTCTTCGACGTTGGAATCGCCGAGCAGCACGCTGTGAGCATGGCTGCGGGGATGGCCTCCGGCGGCCTGCACCCATTCGTCTCCATATACTCCACCTTCCTGCAGAGGGCGTTCGATCAGATTGTGCACGATATCTGCCTGCAGAACCTGCCCGTAACCATCATCGCCGACCGCGCCGGCATCGTCGGCGAGGACGGAAAGACGCACCACGGCGCATTCGACATCTCATACCTTCGCTGCCTTCCGAACGCAGTGCTGGCGGCGCCAATGGACGAAAACGAGCTGCAGCACCTGGTGTACACCGCCTACAGGCACCAAGGGCCGTTCGCCATACGGATTGCGCGAGGCGCCGCGGTCGGTACGCCCCTGGATGAAGAGCTGAAGGAGCTGCCCATTGGCAAGGGAATGGTTGTGCGGGAGGGCAGCGACGTGGTCATCTTCGCTCTGGGCAAGTCCGTTAGCGCGGCGCTGCAGGCAGCGGAACGCCTGGAGGAAGACGGCATATCGTGCGGCGTGGTCAACCCGGTGTTCGTCAAGCCGCTGGACGTAGAGCTGCTGCTCAACGAGGCTCGCAGGACGCGAAGGGTGGTCACGGTGGAAGAAAACGTGCTGGCCGGCGGCTTCGGCTCCGCGGTCCTGGAGGCAATAGCCGAGGCCGGGCTGGAGTACACGTCCGTTCACCGCATCGGCATGCCGGACTCCTTCATAGAGCACGGCACGGCAGCCGACCAGCGCCGACAGCTCTACCTGGATGCGGAAGGAATCGCGTCCAATGTGCTGAACGCGTTCTTCCCGCAGGTGGGCGCGCCGAAGACCTAGACTCGCAGATCTGCCTGGCCCGCTTCGCGCTACTGGTCCGTCCGGTACAGATACCTGATGTCCCAGAGGCCGTACAGCGTGGGCGTGGAGTTCCCGAAGACGTTGCGTACCGCGCTGATTCGCTCCGACAGCGTAGTGTAGATCACAGGCACGTTCTCTGCGGCCAGTGCCTGCGCCCGGTGGTAGTACCCAACCCGCGTCTCGCGGTCGAGCTCCTGGCTGGCCTTCACGTACAGCTCATCTATCTCCGCCTCCCACTCCGTGGCGGGACTCGGCTGGTTGGGATACCACAGGTGAAGCCCCTCTGCGCTGTGCCAGAAGGTAATGCCGCCGTGCGGGTCGGTGCCGCCGGTGAAGCCGATAATCATGGCCTCCCAGTCGTAGGTGGCCGTCAGCTGGGCAACCAGCTCACCGAACTCAACCAGCGTGTAGTCCACGTCGAGGCCGATCTCCCTCATGTTCTCGCTGATAAGCCTGCCGACCTCTGCGCGCACGCTGTTGTCGCCATTGGTCACCAGTGAGAAGGCGATCTCATTGCCTTCGTCGTCCTCGCGAATACCGTCTCCGTTGGTATCGGTCCAGCCGATGCCGTCCAGGATATCGTTCGCCTCCTCGAGGTCGAACTCGTATTTCCGCACGTCGGGGTTGTGGAAGTCGCCCGCAGCCGGGCTTATCGACGACCACTGCGGATACCCCGCGCCGTGCTGCACCTGATCGATGATGGTGGACTTGTCCACGGTGTGAGCCACGGCCTGCCGGAACTCCGTGTTCTGGAACCACTTCAGCTTCTCAGGCGCAAGGTAAGGCTCGCCGGTGTCGGCGCTCGTTCCCGGGTTCATGTTGAACCCCATGAACGTGGTCCCGAATGCCGGGCCGCGCCTGTGGATCGTGAAGTTGCCGTCTTGCTGCAGCGGCTCGAGCTCAGCGAGCTCCTCGCCGAGCACGCCATGCACATCGGATTCGCCCGCCTTGAAACTTGCCAGCTCCGCCGCCAGGTCATCCACGATAACGTGGACTATCTCGTCCAGGTACGGCAGGGAGTTGCCCTCCTCATCATTCAGCCAGTAGTCCGGGTTGCGCTGAATCACAACGCGCTCACCCGGCACGTAACTGCCTATGGTGAACGGGCCCGTGCCGATAATCTCGGACGGGTCGGTGTTGACGTCCCACGTGGTGACGAATGTGCCGTCGTCAACGTGCTTCTCCAGGATGTGCTGCGGGTATATCGCAGTGCCCATGGTGCGAAGGAACGTGGCGAACGGCACAGGAAGGACGCACTGAACGGTGTAGTCGTCCAGCGCCGTGACGGTCATTGGCGCCTCCTCCCATTCGCCGCTCTCCTCGTCCAGGTATCGGAAGTGGAATGCCGGCCGGCTGCTGGCGGGAATGTCGTGATTGTAGATGATGCGGTTGAATGTGAAGTCCACGTCGCTGGCTGTGAAGGGCTGCCCGTCGTGCCACGTCACATCACTGCGGAGGTGGAACGTCCACGTCAGGCCGTCGTCGGAGCGCTCCCAGGACTCCGCCAGCGACGGCTCGACCTGATCGGTCAGCCACGAGGTCTCGGTCAGGCCATCGTAGAGATATCCCAGGACGCCGGTCGACGAAGCGTCGGCGGCGATGGCGAGGTTGAAGGTGAGAGGCTCGGATATGGTTGCGAGGGTCAGGGAACCTCCCTGCTTCCCGATGGCGTACTCGAACTCCTCGGCGTTGTTCCTGAGCCGTTCAACAATGGTGGGCTCTGAAGTAGGAGTAGGCGTGGGGACCGGCGTGGGAGTTGCCGTTGGCGCTGCGGTGGCGGTTGGACTTGGAACCGTCGGAATGGGCGTATTAACCGGCCCGCCGTCGGTTGGATTTAAGCATGCTGCAAGGATCAAGAGGCAAGCGGTGAGTGCCAGCATGGGTAGGATGCGCTTCACGATTTCTCCTTTCGGTCTGCGACGGCCGCCGTGGCGGCCGTCATGCACTGTCGAGACATGTTATTCTACTACGAAGGCATTAGGCCCGTCTTGCAACTTTCCCCCTTTTGCACCTCTCCGGCCCCGGCCGGCAGTTGCCGTAAGCTGACGTATCACCTATAATGTGAACGTTCCGGGCACCTTCATCACGCAGAGGAGATACCACCCATCATGTTGAGGTTCGCCGAGGAAATCATTCTGCTCCTGCTGGACGACGATGGCCGTTTCGCGCGGCTGCCAAGCTGGTCGCTCAACTACGCGCTGGCCGGCGGCGTGCTGATGGACCTGGCCCTCGAGAACCGCATCGATACCGACCTGGATAGTCTGGTGCTTCTCGACGCCACGCCCCTGGGAGACAGCCTGCTGGACCCCACGCTCGCCGACATTGCGGCCGGCGGCGAGAGCGACGCCAGGTACTGGGTGGGACGCACCGCGAGCCGGGGTGAGGAGCTCCGCGAGGAAGCCCTCAGGCGCCTGATGGAGCTGGGCATCCTGGAGAAGCGGGACGAGAGCTTCCTGTGGGTCTTCCGCGCACGGCGCTACCCCTCCATCGACGGCAAGGTGGAGCGGGAGGTGAAGCTGCGCATCATGGGCGTGCTGTTCAGCGACGAGATTCCCGACCCGCGGGACATAGTCATCATCTGTCTTGCAGATGCCTGCGGAATCTTCAACGAGCTGCTCTCATCGCGCGAGCTGGAGAGCGCCGCCCAACGAATCGAGCAGGTGCGCAGGCTGGACCTGATTGGTCAGGCGACCACCCAGGCGATTCGAGACATCGAAGTATCGATCGCCACTTCGATGAACCAGCAGCTTTTCTGATTCGCCAGCGCGCAGCCGGCTTTTCTCGCTTCCCGCGCGACTTTGTGGTCTGTCCGCCTGTCTAGTGACGCGTCGCGCGCCCCTTCAGAGCCAGCAACGCCAACCCAAGGCTGACCACCCCCACCAGCATCACCGCCCCGATCCCCTGAAGCAGCACCACCGGCTCCCATCCCTCCGTTATCAGTGAGCGCAACGCAGCCAGGAGGTAGGTCACCGGGTTGTAGTCCGTCACGGTTGCCAGCCAGGACGTCATCGCCTCCTGCGGCAGGAAGAGCGTGGTCATGAACAGGAACGGGAAGAACAGGAGAAACGTCAGGTTCACGGCGGAAATGTTGCCCGTCTTGAGGGCAATGGCGTAGGGAAATCCTGCGAAGATCAGTCCCCACAACCCCCCAAGCAGCATGAACACCACTATGCCCGCCGGTCCCGACTCGAAGCCTACGCCCACAAGGAAGCCCATGAGCAGCACCGGCACCGTCAGCAGGACTACGAGGGCAAAGTCGGCGAGCATCAGGCCGAGCAGCAACGCCAGCCTGTTAACCGGCGTGATCACCAGCCGGTCGAAGTAGCCGCTCTGTATATCCAGCACAACGGTGGTCGCGCGCGACACGCCCGTAACTGCGAACAGGATTGCCACCGGCAGCTGAAACGCCTTGTAGTCCAGCCCCGGAATCTGCTCGGCAAAGTCGGCGAGTGCGCCGATGTTGAGGAAGAAGAAGAATACCGGGACTACCACCGCGGGTATGGTGATCTCCGGGTCCCTCGCAACGGAACGCACGGCGCGCTCCGCCACGGACATAATGTCCCGCAGGAATCCTGCCCTGCGGGCCTGTACCTGCTCTGCGGTTGTAACTCGAGTTGCCAAGCGCTTAGCTCCTCCCCGTTCTCTCGTCGCTGCTGTGCAGTCGGGCACTGACCCGACGTTACGCCTGCGCCTCGCCGTCCTCCTGCGACCACTGTTGGTCGGCGGCCTCATCCTGAAGCCTCTCGCCGGTGACCTGCAGGAATACATCGTCGAGCGTTGGCGTACGCAGCGTGAGCTCCTGCACCGCCACGCCGCTCTGAGCCAGCGCAAGCGCCACGGCGCTGATGACAGCGGCGCCATTGCCCACGCTGGCGGTCAGCTCGCTTCCGTGGACTTCCACGCCGTTCACTCGGCCCGTGCCCATGAGCGCCTCCACGGCTACCTCAGTATCGCCGTCCACCTTTGCGATGATCAGGTCGGAGCCGCGAGCCCGCTTCAGCTCCTCCGGCGTGCCCTGCGCGGCCAGCCGGCCGCGGCTGATGATGCCGACCCTGTGCGCCAGGGCGTCGGCCTCCTCAAGATACTGGGTTGTGAGGAATATGGTCACGCCCAGCCTCTCGTTGATGGCCCGTACCTCCTCCCACACGCGGGAACGGCTGACGGGATCGAGGCCTGTCGTCGGCTCGTCCAGGAAGAGCACCTCCGGGCTGTGTATCAGGGCTGCAGCCAGGTCAAGCCGGCGCTTCATGCCTCCTGAGTAGGTGCCGATGAGCCGATCCATGGCTTCGCCAATGTCGATGAGGTCGGAGAGATCGGCAATGCGCTGCGCGGCCTGCCGGCGTGACAGGCCGTAGAGCTGGGCCTGGAGTCGAAGAAGCTCGCGACCGGTCTGCTTCACGTCCAGCGCGGCGTCCTGCAGGGCCACGCCTATGCGCAGCCGCACCTCGCCGGGCTGGCTGACGACGTCGTAGCCCGCCACGTTTATGCTGCCACCGGTAGGGGCCAGGAGCGTGACGAGCATCCGGATGACCGTGGTCTTCCCTGCGCCGTTGGGGCCCAGGAATCCGAATATCTCGCCCCTACGAACCTTGAGGTCAACGCCATCGACGGCCCGGACCGGTCCGAACGTGCGGACCAGCCCCTGCACGTCTATGGCGTATGTGTTGTCGGTATCGGCGCTCATGGGAAGGGTGTTCCTCGGAGTGGACATTCTACTTCCCGTCGGAGCGCCGCACAAGGGCGTTGTGGCCTCTCGCCAAGGCAATGCCAATGAGGCTCAGCCAACGCGGAGGGCTCGCGCCATGTACAGGCAGGCCGCGTCACCCCTAGTCGAACATCAGGACGCTGCGCGTCACCTCGCCCGCCTTCATGGCGCGGAAGGCTTCGTTCACGTCCTCAAGCCGGCCGCGGCGTGTGATCATCTCGTCCAGCAGCAACCGGCCCTGGCGGTACAGCTCGATGAGGCGGGGCATGTCCGTGCGGAACCGGTTGGAACCCATGCCGCTGCCCTGTATCTTGCGCTCGCTGAGGAACATCCGACCCTCTATCTCCACCTTCTCCCCCACCGGAATCATGCCCACGACGGTCGCGGTACCCCCGGGAATCACGCAGTTCCACGCCTGCTCGGCAGCCACCTTGAGGCCGATGGCCTCGAAGGAGTAGTCCACACCGCCGCCGCTGAGGTTGCGTATCGCCTCCACCGGGTCATGCGATGAGGCGTCCACCACGTGGGTCGCGCCCAGCTCCAACGCGTGTGCCAGCTTCGGCTCCACCACGTCAACGGCGATGATCATCCTGGCCCCGGCGATGCGCGCTCCCTGCACAACTGACATCCCGACTCCGCCCAGTCCGAATACGGCGACGCTGCACCCCGGCTCTATGCGCGCTGTGTTGAAGACGGCTCCTACACCGGTTATGACGCCGCAGCCGATGAGCGCTGCGCGGTCCAGAGGCATGTCGTCGTCTATCTTGACCAGCGCGTTCTCGTGGACGAGCATGCGCTCTGCATAGCTGGACAGATTGAAGCCCTGCGTGAGGGCCGCGCCGCTGCCGGCGAGTGACAGTCGCGGCGGCTCGTCCTCGGCGCGGCGGGGCCGCTGGGAGCAACGGCTAGGGTGGCCGGACAGGCACTGGTGACAGGTGCCACAGAAGACGGATAAGCAGGATATGACGTGGTCGCCGGGCTTCAGGTAGGTCACCAGGTCGCCTACCTCCTCCACGACGCCCGCGGTCTCGTGGCCCAGGATGGCGGGCGTGACCATGGGGTACAGCCCTTCTACGAAGTGGAGGTCGCTGTGGCAGACACCGCTCGCGGCGGTGCGCACCACGACCTCCCGGGCCATTGGCCCGTCAATGTTCACCTCTTCGATTGTCAGGGGCGTGTTGACGGCATGAAACACGGCGGCTTTCACGATGCACCTCCCGATTGGAACTCTCCGCTATCGATGGTGTGCCTACGCCTCACCTCGACCGCAGCGCAGCGTCGATTCACCGGTCGCCGGCCATCACTCTGCGCTGAATGATCTCCAGTGCAATGCCCATGCCAATGGGCAGAAAGCCAAGCGCATTCCCGAGGATGATCCAGCCCACCCCCATGCCGATCACTATTCCGTTCCACATCCCGGACCAGCGTTGGCGCCTCGCCAGGGCAAGCTCGGGTCTCTGCTCTTCCATGTTCACCCTCCTGGACTCGATGGGTACAACTATACTCCCATGCGGCCCCGTTTGCCAAACCGCAGCGGAGGGCGGCAGCGGAAGCTAGCGGCGGCTCAGCCCCAGACGAATCTTCTCCTCCGGCGACAGCGCAGATACGTCGACGTCGGAGCGCGCCGGCGCGCCCGAGGGCGTTCGCTCCATCAGCGCCTGCTCCTCCAGGCGGCCGCGCACCCGCTCCACGATCTCCCGCGCACGGTCGCGGGACGCCCGAAGCTCCTCGATGGTGTAGCCGGCGACCAGGTTTTCAGGCAGGCCGGGCTCGGCCTCCAGAATCGAGGCGCGGTAGGCCTCCAGCGCCTGCGACAGCTGCGCCCTCACCCCCTCAGCCTGCTGCTCGCGCTCCCCGGCGGTGCGCTCCATAACGCTGACGGCGGCCTCCAACTCCGCAATGCGCGCGTCCCTCTGCTCCAACGTCCCGTTAAGGCGGGCAAGCATCTGCTCCCTGTCCGATAGACCGGCCTCCAGCTCCGCGATTCGTGCAGCAAGGGCCGCGGTGCCGTTAGTGTCCCCTCCGGGCGTCTCTTCCGGCTGCTCTGCCTCCGTCGCGGTCTCCTCCGTGGTGTTCTCGTCGTCACTCATGTACTGCTCCTGCGAGTGGTTTCGCGCAGGATACGCGGCATCTGTCGAGGCGGGCAAGCGGGAGTTGGCAGGGAGACGCGGCTCCGTTCGTGCTTCGACAGGCTCAGCACGAACGGAGTTACTGTGCCCGCTCACCCTGAGCCTGTCGAAGGGCGTGAGTGGGCAGGAGAGCCGCGTTGGCCGCCGCCGAAATCGAGCAGCCGGCGCGGAACCCGCTCGCCGTATCGCCCGGCCAACCGGCGTGTGGTAACATTCGAGCATCCCTTTCGTTTTCGCAGACAAACACAACCGAGGAGGACGCAAATGGCCACGACACGCAGAGCGGAGGCTACCTGGGACGGCGAACTGGTATCGGGGAGCGGTGTAGTGAGCGCGGTGAGCAGCGGCGTGTTCACAGACCTGCCAGTGACGTGGGTGTCACGAACCGAGGACGCGGGCGGCCGGACCAGCCCCGAAGAGCTGGTGGCCGCGGCGCATGCGGCCTGCTACAGCATGGCGCTCTCCTACGTGCTCGGTAACGCGGGCACACCGCCAACGAAGCTCGAGGTCAGCGCGACCGTCACATTCGAGGTGGGTCAGGGCGGGCCTAGGGTGGCGTCGAGCGCGCTCACCGTGCGCGGAGAGGTGCCCGGCGTGGATGCCGACGCCTTCCGCGAGGCGGCCGAGGCTGCCAAGGACGGCTGCCCCATCTCACAGGCGCTGCAAGGCAACGTCGCGTTGAGCGTGGAGGCGGAGTTGGCGTAGGGCTGCTCATACCCGTACCCGCCGGAACGCGATACAACCGGGGCGCCCATGATGCGAGTCAGGTCACTCCTCGCAAGTGCCTTGTGGCCCAAATGTTGATGGAGACTGCGGGCTGGGCCGCGCGGGTACGCCCCCGACGCAGCTTGAGGTCTGTGCGACGGTAACGTCCGAGGTAGGCCAGAGCGGACCGCGGGTGGCGTCCAGCGCCCAGATCGTGCCCGAGGTAAAGAATTGCCTCGAATGAAGTTACAATAAGTTACATAGATTTGCCCCAAAAGTAACAACAACATTACGCTTAGAAGCGTTATAGTTCATTGGGGTTGGCTTGAAAGACGGGACTACATGCTTGCCTTAGGTGCGCCGGCAGTTCAAAGCAGGTTCAGTTTGACCATCCACCTCCAGAGACTGGTAACAGCGCACCCTTTGATTCGGCACGATTGAGTGTCACGGCGTCGTGGTGTGCGGGCCAAGATCCACATGACTATTCTCCACTGAGGAAGCGAACGTGTTACAGCTCAAAATAGCCTATGTGCTGGGGACGATGCTCCTTGCCCTAGTGTTGGCCGGATGTTCGGATGAGTCGAGTCTCATACCGACGACAGCGCCAACAACCTCCCCAACCGCGACGCCTGCCCCTACGCCAACACCAGTGCCCACGCCGATGTCTGTGCCAACCGCGACGCCCGAACCTTCCCCAACTCCAGCACCCACTCCCACAAGAGCGCCTGTGCCCACGTCGACTGTAGTTCCTACCAACACGCCCGTGCCCACGGCAACGCCCGCGCCCAAACCGACAAGAGTACCACTACCAACGGCAACTCCATTCCCCTCCAGCACTCCCACGCCTACGGCGACGCCATTGCCGACCAGCACCCCCGTGCCCACGCCAACATCCATTCCAACTTCCACATCTACTCCCACACCCACACCTACGCCCGTTCCGTTGGAGCTTTACGTCTCACCCGTGTCGCCGACGGAGGTGGAAGTCAGCTGGTCACTGGGCATTCAGGACGCTGAAGGACTCTCCCTTTACAGGGACGGAGAGCTCTTAACCACGTTAGAGACGGAAGACCGTTCGATCCGAGACACTGAGCTTAGCCCCAACACGCGATACGTCTACAGGATTGTGGCGAACCGGCCGAACGACTCAGAGGTTGCAGACGAGATAGCTGTGGCTACCCTGGCCTATCCTCCCAGGATCTCCGGCCAGATGGCCACCCACTGGACGGGGTTTCAGCAGCCTATAATAGACGAGCTCAACCCGGACTACACGGAGTACCGCGTGGTTCTAACCAAGAGAGGCGAACTCACCCCTGTAGCAGACGTGGCGGATTCTGGCTGGAGCACTAGCAGATGCAGGAAGCTGGATGGCCTTGAGCCCAGGCAACTTTACACTATTTCTGTCACTGCAAGGAACCTGGACGGTGTTGAGACTGAGCCGGCGAGACTGATCGAAGATTCCCCCTTTGACCGTTACCGCTCTGGTAGTACCAGAATTCACCCAGCCAACGAGAGCCAGTGGGCCAAGAACAGAGTTGGTGACTTGGTTGATATCTACGGACTCACCGATGCCGCCGAGGAGTGGATGAATAACGACATTCAAATCGCATGGGCACGAGGCGAGCCCTTTATCGGAAGGGCTTATTGGGGCAAACCCACCGTGGGACACAGGTTTCCAGGGACGCTCATGCATGAGGTGATGCACGTATTCTGGCACTTCTGGGACGGGTTCCCGGAGCCGTGTGACAGGATGAACCGGTACACCTTCAGGCGCGACGTAGCGCAGTTTGTGCTCGACTTTCGAGACTACCTCCGGTCCGACTTCAGCACCCCTTTTCCTTGGGAGTCGTGGCGCTTGTACTACGACATGCTGGTGGGACTCCTTGAAGCAGCATCGCCGGATAACGAGGATTCTTGGGAGATTCTAGAGCGCCAGGAATACACAAAGCTGTGGGGGGGATTCTTCCATCGCATGGAGGCCAACATTCTGAACCATATTCAACGGACGCCCTCACTCTTACCCCCAACTATCCGGAGGTACTTCGAGGGATTCATAGAGCCAGGGGAAAACATCACATGGGAACAGCATCTGTCCTGGTACTCGCGGCTCGCCGAGGAAGACCGACACCTCGCCACCCGCTACAGGACTCACGACATCGCAAGCTATGTGGAGGAATTTAGGGCGGATCCCGGAGGGCCAAGGACCAGGTTCCCCGAACCGCTGAGGACCACTCTGAGGGAGGCTGACAGGCAGATGCTGGTGGACTTCATAAACGCATTGGAGGACATAAAGCCTAGAGAGGAGTGGACACCCTGGTTCTGGTCATACAACGTCAGGCAGTACCTCTACCGCCTGTCGCTATACGGGGCGGAGATGGACTCTTCGGTAGGGATAGAGCTGGAAGAGGCCAACCTTGAGGCCGTTCTCGCAACTCTGCGAGCGTTGTACGACCACAACTGTCCCCAGGGTTGTTGGTCCAACGCTATTAGCCGGACCAGCCGGGAAGACGTACATCAATTGATCGCAAGCCTGGAGAATCTCTCCGATACCCAGCGTCGAGTCCTTCGTGATATGACCGAGATAGAGCCACCTTAGCCCTGGCAGGCTTCCACCACGGCGACGGCCCCGCCGCCTAAGCCGCGGCCATAGCGGAGGCGAACATGCCCAATTGGTCAACGGCTCGCCTCCCGTCAATAGGAGTTAGGAGCCTGCAAACGCCCTACCACCCCTACCCCACACCACGCACGCCAATCTGATATACTTGACGCCGCACCAATCACTCGGAGGCTGCGTCCATGACCATGACCACCGGCATCAGGCACCTTCTGTCCGTGGCGGACCTCTCGCCCGCGGAAGTCGAGGCGATGCTGCGTCGCGCGGCTGAGCTCAAGGTCGCGCCCGCGCCGCAGGTCCTGTCCGGCAGGACGGTCGCCCTCGTATTCGAGAAGCCGTCCCTGCGCACGAGAGTCAGCTTCGACGTGGCGATCCACCAGCTCGGCGGCCACGCCCTCTACCTCGGACGTGACGAGGTCGGCATGGGCGTGCGTGAGCCGGTGTCCGATACGGCCCGCATCCTCTCGCGCTACGTGGACGCCATAGTGGTGCGCACGTTCGCGCAGGCCACGCTGGAGACGCTGGCCCGGTACTCCTCCGTGCCCGTGATCAACGCGCTGTCCGACGCCGAGCACCCGTGCCAGGCCCTCGCCGACCTGCTCACCATCCAGGAGCACAAGGGACGGATTAACGGCGTCAACGTTGCCTACATCGGCGACGGCAACAACTGTGCCGTAAGCCTGGGGATCGCCGCCGCGTCCATAGGCGCCCACTTCTCGATTGCTTCGCCTGCGGGCTACGAGCTGCCGGACGCGGCCGTTGAGGAGACGCGAAGGCGCGGCGCGCTCACCGGTGCGCAGGTCACGCTCACCGACAGCCCGCAGCAGGCGGTCGCAGGCGCGGACGTGGTGTACACGGACGTATGGACGAGCATGGGCCAGGAAGCGGAGTCCGAGCTTCGCCGCCAGGCATTCCGCGGCTTCCGCGTCGATGCCGACCTGATGGCTCTTGCCGGAGACGGCGCGCTGTTCATGCACCCGCTGCCGGCGCACCCAGGCGAGGAGATTGCCGAGGGGATGCTGGAGCACCCTCAGTCGGTGGTGTTCGTCCAGGCGGAGAACCGCCTGCACGTCCAGAGGGCGATACTCGCCGAGCTGTTCGCCGCGGAGGCGTGACGCGTGGCCAGGCCACTCGTAGCCATCGTGGGGCGGCCGAACGTGGGCAAGTCCACGCTCTTCAACCGGCTGGCCGGTCAGCCCCTAGCCATCGTGTCAGACGTGCCTGGCACCACGCGCGACCGCGTGACCTCCACCGTGCCTTTCAGGGACGGCTCACTGATCCTCGTCGACACCGGCGGCATCGAGACGGCTCCCGCTTCCAACCTCTGGGAACAGGTGCGGGCGCAGGTGGAGATCGCTCTGAATGACTCAGACGCCATCATCTTCCTGACGGACGTGGTGGACGGCGTCACGCCATCGGACATCGCCATCGCGCAGTCTCTCCGCGAGCGGGGCAAGCCCATCGCGCTCGCCGTGAACAAGGTGGACAACCCCAGGCGCGAGCTGGACACGACCGAGTTCTACTCCCTGGGCCTCGGCGACCCGCTGCCCATCAGTGCGTACCACAACCTCGGCGTCAGGGACCTGCTGAGCAGACTGGACGAGCTGCTGCCCGAACAGGCTGACGACGAGGAAGACGAGGCCGGCTTGAGGCTGGCGATCGTGGGCCGGCCCAACGTGGGCAAGTCAATGCTGCTCAACTCGATCCTGGGCCACGAGCGCGTCATCGTTTCCGATATGCCGGGCACAACGCGCGACGCCGTCGACATCCCGTTCACGTTCGACGACGAGCTTGTCACGCTCATCGACACCGCGGGCCTGCGCCGCCGCGGCCGCATCGAGCAGGGCATCGAGCAGTACAGCGTGCTCAGAGCGGTCCGCGCAATCGAGCGCTCCAACGTGTGCCTGCTGGTCATCGACGGCATGGAGTCGATCACCGCGCAGGACACGCACGTGGCCGGTTACGTCACGGACGCGTACAAGGGCGTCGTGGTGGTGGTGAACAAGTGGGACATGGCGGGGCAAGAGACCGACACCGAGTGGATGGAGTCGGAGGTGCGCCGCCGCCTGAGGTTCGTGTCGCACGCGCCTGTCCGCTTCACGTCCGCGCTCACGGGCGCCGGCGTGCTGGAGGTAATGGAGACGGCGCTGCACGTCTACGAACAGGGCCGGAAGATGGTCTCCCGCGGCGCTCTGGACAGGACGCTCATGAACGCGCTGTCCGAGCACCTGCCGAGCGGTCGAGGCAGACGGTCGCTGAAGGTGTTTCGCATGTACCAGAAGGGCGTTAGCCCGCCAACGTTCGTCACATTCGTCAACAACCCGGAACTGGTGCACTTCTCCTACCAGCGATACCTGGAGAACCGGCTACGCTCGGCGTTCGGCTTTGCGGGAAACCCCATTCACCTGATATTCTCCACCAGGGGCAGAAGAAGATGACGATAGTCCTTCCGGTCCTGGTCAGCTATCTGCTGGGCGCGCTGCCGTTCGGGCTGCTCATGGCGCGGTTCGTGCGGGGCATCGACGTGCGCCGGTACGGAAGCGGCAGCACGGGCATGACCAACGTGCTCCGCACCATCGGAGTTGTGCCGGCCCTCGTGGTGCTTGCGCTGGACGCGGGCAAAGGCATTGCGGCGGTGTTTCTGGCCCGCGCCCTCGATGCCGGACTGGCCGTTGAGGCGACCTCCGCGCTGGCTGCGCTCATCGGCCACAACTGGTCGGTGTTCATCCGCTTCCAGGGCGGCAAGGGCGTCGCCACCGGCGTCGCCGCGCTCTGCGCCCTGTCGCCGATAGCGGGCCTGATCGCTCTGCTGGTCGGCGTTCCCACTATCGCACTCAGCCGGTACGTATCGCTGGGTTCGGTGGCGGGCGCGACCACCGGCGCCATCGCTGTGCCGGTGCTGGCGATGACCGACCCGTCGATGACGCTCGGAGTGCCGTCCTACAGCTACGCCATCTACACATCGATAGGCGTCCCACTGATACTGCTCAAGCACCGCTCGAACCTTGGAAGGCTGCTCAAGGGCCAGGAGCGCAAGCTCGGCGAGTCGGTGCCCCTGACCGAGACGCAGGGCTGAGCCGCGGAGGCCGTATGGCAAGAGTAACCGTTGTGGGCACCACCAGCTGGGGGACTTCGCTGGCCATCCTCCTGGCCAACAACGGCTCCGACGTGACGCTGTGGGCGCGAACGGCGGAGGAGGCCAACGCGCTTGAGCAGGCGCGCGAGAACCCTCGCCTGCCGCCCGGCTCGACGTTCCCGACCGGCCTGCGAGTCACGGCGTCGCTCTCGGAGGCCGCGCCCGACGCCGACATGGTGGCCGTGTCGGTGCCGTCCAGAACCCTGAGAGAGAACTTGCGCAAGCTGCGCCCGCATCTGAGCAATAGCTCGATGGTCCTGAGCGCCACCAAGGGGCTGGAGATCGAGTCCGCACGGCGCATGAGCGAAGTGATGGAGGAGGAGCTGCCAGAGCCTCTCCACGATCGCATCGCCGTGCTGTCCGGCCCCAACCTGGCGCGGGAGATAGTCCGCGGCATGCCGGCGTCAACGGTCATCGCCTCACGCAACGAGGAGGTCGCACTGAGGGCGCAGGAGCTGTTCATGTCGCCCGTGTTCAGGGTGTACACCAACGCGGACGTGGTTGGCGTGGAGCTTGGCGGGGCGCTGAAGAACATCATCGCACTGGGCGCGGGTATCTGCGACGGCCTGGACTACGGCGACAACGGGAAGGCGGCCTTCATCACCCGCGGGCTGGTGGAGATGACGCGGCTGTCCGTGGCCGCGGGCGCCAACCCGCTTACGCTGGCCGGGCTGGCGGGCCTGGGCGACCTGGTGGCCACCTGTTCGAGCCCGCTGAGCCGGAACCGGTACGTCGGCGAGCAGCTTGCGGCGGGCCTGACGCTCGACGACGTGCTGTCCTCGATGCAGAACGTGGCGGAGGGCGTCGACACGACTCGGGCGGCGCTCACGCTGGCTGCGCGGCTGGGCGTGGACATGCCGCTCACAGAGGCGATCAGCGGCGTGCTGTTCCGCGGCGTGGAGCCTCGCGCGGCGGTTGCAGAGCTGATGGGCCGCGCGCCGCGCTCGGAGTGGGCGGGGCTGGAGGGGTAGGGGGAAGTCGAAGTAGTGCAACGCTCAAGCCTGTGTTTATCGCTACTGCTGGTGGGCGCGTTGGGCGCGTTCTTCACGGCCTGCGACGCCCAATCACCTACGGCTACGTTACAAGCTACACCCACAGACACACCGATATCGACTCCAACACACGCGACTTTGCCTGCACCTTCACCTACCCCAATCAGTATTCCAAAGCCTTCTCCCAGCGACATTGAGGCATGTTCCAATGGCCTCGCTGTGCGCAACCCTAGTGAAAGCCCCGACTTAGTCAGAGACTGCGCGATTCTGTTGGGAGCCCGGGATATTCTTGTGGGAGAGACGTCTCCGGGTTACGTGTCATGGGACTTGAATTGGAGCCCTCACATTCACATCGAGGATTGGGAAGGGATCCATATCGCTGGCGGACGGGTCAATGGCATAGAACTCGTCTCACATGAGGTGACGTCTAGCGACATATCAGATGGGAAGCCTCACATTCACATCGCAAATTGGGATGGGAGCCAATTCGCTGGGGGACGCGTCAGTGGCACAAGACTTGTTTCACATGACGTGACAGTCAGTAACCCTCCCCAATGGGTCTATCTCGCCGGGAGCATCCCGCCGTTGCTGGGAGGACTTACTGCCCTGCAAGAACTGAACCTCTGCAACAACGCGCTCACAGGAGAAATACCAGCCCCCCTGGGAAACCTCTCCTATCTAGAGCGGTTGTATCTGTGCGGCAACGATCTCACCGGAGAAATTCCATCCTCCTTGGGCAACCTCTCCAGGCTAAAGGTATTCGATTTGACGAACAATGAGCTGGAAGGCGAGATCCCCATATTCATAAGCACCCTAACCGGCCTGCGAGATCTCTCACTTGCGCACAACAATTTCACTGGGGAGATTCCCAATTCCTTGAGTAACCTCGAAGGCCTTCATTCTCTCAGCCTTGGCAACAACCAACTTACGGGCGAGATTCCAGCTTCCCTAGGTAGCCTTGCCGGTTTGGAAAGCCTTTACCTACGCGGCAACAAACTTACGGGAGAGATTCCCTCTTCAGTTGGCAACCACCCAAAGCTGAAATGGCTCAACCTTGAAGATAATCTTCTCACTGGAGAGATACCCTTTTCCATCGGGGGCCTCAGCAGCCTAAGTGACCTGGCCTTAGGCAACAACCGACTCTCCGGCGAGATACCCGCTTCCTTGGGCAATCTTTCCAATCTGAGTTTTCTCAAGTTGGACAGCAACCTACTGACTGGAGAGATTCCTTATTCCCTGGGGAACCTAGTTAGCCTAGTGCGCTTGGACTTAGACAGGAACCAGCTCTCAGGGGAGATTCCATCTTCACTTGGCAACCTCACTGAACTTTGGCATTTGCACCTCTATCGCAACTCTCTGACTGGCGAGATACCGACCGGGCTTGCTGCACTGAACCGGCTGCGAGAAGTCAACATTGCCTACAACAACCTGAGCGGCTGTATTGCGGAGGAGTTTCCGGACATTTGGGTGACGGGAAGCGGACTCCCGCGTTGCAACCGGGGAGTAGAGGCCACACCATGAGTATCAAAATACCAAGGCCTGTTGGAAACCTAGGCATGTCCGCGGCGTGGAGCCTCGCGCGGCGTTGGCCGGGCTGATGGGCCGCGCGCCGCGCTCGGAGTGGGTGGGGCTGGAGGGGTAGGAGGGCGGGGTAAGGTCAACAACAATTGGCCCGCTCTACGTTCTCAAGCCCTGACCATCACTTCCAAATGTCTAAGTCCTTCCAGCCAGGGATAAACCCCATCCGGTCTATAGGGATACTCTTGTACTGATCCATTAGACCTACAAGATGCAGTTGCCACTCGTTGCTGTTCGTTATGACTCTCGCCAAATGAGCCATCATCACAAGGGAATTGTAGAGCTTCACGTTGTTTTGTCTATTGAAGAATGATCTTGGATCCTTGAATGTCCCCATCCTCTTGGGCACAGTGAGCTTTGTTATGAACTCCCTGTCCCACAGTCGCTCATGATGAGCACAAATATTGCGAATTGGTGCTAGATGGCGCAAAAGAGTTCGAAGTATCCGCTCATCGATCTGGTAGTGCCGTGCGACGAGCTGTCTCACCGGTTTGTTGGTGTCGCCATACCAGCGCGACAGGAGGCCGAATGACATTACCTCCGCGACCACCCAAGTCGGACAGTTAGCAAATTGGTAGTGGTGCATACGATTCCCGTGTTGCTGATAGTCTCTGGACAGAGTAGCCAAGTTCACATAATAGTCTTTCGAAAATAGCTGTGGGTCAAAGTGAGACAGTTCGCCTCCCTGTTGGGTATACGCCAAGTGATAGGTCCACTGGGTGCGAATTGACACTTCAATGTGATTGAACGCTTCAAGCAGCAAGATACGTAGCTTTCTGTCGAAATCATATCTCTCGATCACGTTCTCGAAGGACGTGTTCGCCAAGAAGGCGTGCGAGTTACTGCTCGCTGTGTGGTCTACGAAAGGTTCCAAGTATCCCCGTAGGCGGTAGAAGCCAACGTTGCTTAGGAACTGGGAGGCCATACCAAGATCCGCAAACAACATACCTCGCTGCTTCAGCCGGGTGATCTGGTCGCTGATTGAAGTGGGAGGACCTGGGGGGCTTGGAGTAGGTTGGGTAGCAGTCATTTACAGGTTCACAAAATCAAAACCCCTCTGGTGCGCCGTTCCAATGAGAGGCGTGAGGGGTATCGTCACTTGAATTCTATCACAGGAATTCGCAGTGTCAAGATTATGTAGTCCTTTAGTAACACACAGCGGGATACACGCCTAGGCTAGACGCGGTCCGGCTGTACGTTGCACCCTACCGCCCAAACAACGCCCGTACTCGCGCCCACAGTGACTTCGGGCGGGGTTCCGGCATGGAGGAGCGGCGCTCGCCTTCCTCGCGCATCTGGGCAGCCGTCATCTCGCCAGCCGGCCGCCGCGACGGGCCTTTCGCGCCAAACAGCGCCCTAGCGTCGTTACCGCGCCCCCGGCGCTGCAGGCTGTCCGCGGCCCTAGACTTCCACTCTCCGCCTCCTCCCGGCATCATGGCACACCTCCCTAGAGAAGCTCTTAACAGCATAACATAATGTAGGCGTATTTACAATTTGCTCGGCCGGTCAGGCACGCTTAGGATTTGGAGTAGAGACCACGGCGGCGGCGGCCGTCGAAGTGGGAAGAACACCGGCCGCAACCCTCCGGCTCGTTGACAGACCACGGCACGTAACCTATGGTGAGTGGTAGCCCGGCGGCCCCTTGAACCCGGGGAGTGAGTGCATGGCAGAGCTAGAGATCAGACCTTTCCGGGAATCCGACCAGGACGCCGTCGTGAGTCTATGGGTGGAGTGCGGCTTGGTAGTGCCCTGGAACGATCCCGTGAAGGACATCAATCGGAAGCTCACCACACAGCGAGAGCTGTTTCTGGTTGGGACCATCGGTTCCAGACTGGTCGCGTCCGTTATGGCCGGCTACGACGGCCACCGCGGCTGGATCAACTACTTGGGCGTCGCCCCTGACTGTCAACAGCTGGGCTTCGGACGCCGCATGATGGACGAGGCGGAGGCACGGCTAAGGGAGCTCGGTTGCGCGAAGATTCAGCTGCAGGTCAGAAACACGAACCCCGGTGCGGTTGGGTTCTACTGGACTATCGGGTACTCTGTGGACAATGTCATCAGCATGGGTAAGCGGCTTGAAGAAGACTGACATGCCGCATACAGCTTAGGATTGTTGCAAGAGCCCGCGGCTTGTTGACAAGCCTTCGCTTGTGGCCTATATTGCAACGTTTCGTGTCACGGCGCCAGCACACATGGAGGGAACAGGCATCATCGCACACAGAAAGACGGTAACGGACGACGGGCTTCGCATCCTCACCTCTCGCATGCCTCACACGCAGTCGGCGAGCATAGTGCTCTACGTAGGCGCGGGCTCGCGCTACGAGTCGCCGGAGGAGGCGGGCATATCACACTTCGTGGAGCACATGTGCTTCAAGGGCACGCCCCGGTACCCGACGTCGAAGGACATCTCGGAGGCCATCGAGGGTGTGGGCGGCGTCATGAACGCCTCGACGGATCGGGAGCTCACCGCCTACTGGTGCAAGGTGCCCGTGACCCACTTCCACGATGCGCTCGACGTCCTGGCCGACATGGTCCGGGAGCCCATCTACGACGCGGACGAGATCGAGAAGGAGCGGCAGGTCATTCTGGAGGAGCTGGCCATGACCTACGACGTGCCCAGCTACCGCGCCGAGCTGCTCATCGACGAGGTGATGTGGCCCGACCAGCCGCTCGGCAGGGACGTCGGAGGCACCCGCGACTCGGTGGCCGGCATCACGCGCGACATGATGCTGGACTACATGTGCCGGCAGTACACCCTCCCCAACCTGGTGGTCTCCATCGCCGGCAATATCCACCACGACGAGGCTATCGAGGCCGTCGAGAACCGCTTCCGGGGCTGGGCCGGCCACTCGCCGGGTAACTGGATCCCAGCCGACGACGGCCAGGCGTCGCCCTCGTTCGGGATGGAGCGCCGCAAGACCGAGCAGGCCCACCTCTGCGTCGCCGTGAAGGGGCTGTCGTCGTCGCACCCGGACAGGTACGCGCTGGACCTGCTGAACGCCATCCTCGGCGAGGGCATGAGCAGCCGCCTGTTCCTGGAGCTGCGCGAGAAGCGCGGCCTGGTCTACGACGTCCACTCGACCGTCAGCCACCTGAAGGACTGCGGCACGTTCACCGTCTACGCCGGCATGGACCCGAAGAACGCCCGCACGGCCGTCGGGAGCATCCTGGATGAGCTGGACCGCGTCAAGAGCGGGGTGCCGGAGGAGGAGCTGCACAAGGCCAGGGAGTACCTCAAGGGCAGGCTGGTGCTGCGAATGGAGGACAGCCGCAGCGTGGCCGCCTGGCTTGGGGCGCAGGAGCTGCTCACGAACCGGGTGCGCACGGTCAAGCAGGTGCTGTCGCAAGTGGACGCGGTGACGACGGACGACGTGCGGCGGGTCGCGAACGAGCTGCTGGTGACGGAGAAGCTGAGCACGGCGATCGTGGGGCCGTTCCGCAGCGAGCGGCCGTTCCAGTCGCGGCTGCGGATCTAGCGCGCACCGAACCTTCGAGCGCTACGACTGGTTCGATGTTACTGTTGTCTGCCCATCCCCGCGGATGGCGATTATCACCGACTCCAGCCATCCTATGAGGGTAGCCAGTTGAGATTCATCCAGACTGTGCTCCGTTCGACACGCGAGCTCGCCAATCCCGCCTATGGGAACGAAGAGACCCGTACTTAGGGCATCGCTTCTGAGGGACTCGATGACCTCTTCGGGAACGTTGGTCTTCCTGCGAAGCATCTTGAAGTCCGTGTAGATGTCCTGATTGTACTTGGCGGGCGGATAGCCCGTGCAGACCGTCACTTTCTCGCCGTTGGAGTTAAGCCTGAGCGAAAAGCCTGACCTGCCCCAATAGACACCCATTCCGTTTCGCATACCAAGCTCAAGAACCTTCTCGTAGACTGCTCTCGCGCTTTCGTTCAATGCCCGCAGGAAGTCCGTCTCGTTGGCGCGAATCTGGTTGCGCTTGAATTCCTCGGCTGCTTGGCTGTCCTCCGGCTGAAGCGCAGCTGTCTGCTCGATGACGCCCGGCGTCACGTCAACACCAGGCATGACCTGAAGCACAGCCTCAACTTGCTCTGACTCAATCTGAAAGAACTCACGATATGGGTGTACTCTGTTCGGGCCGAAGGCAATGTGTAGCGCATTCTCGACCTGAGACGCTTCTATGCCCTCAAGCTGGCGCGCTATTGTGCACTCAAATGGTAGCGGCACACCCGTGGAGAAGAGCTCGGCCATCCTGGGTTGTACGTCATTCCTCTGGGTCAGGCCGATCTTCACGATCCCAGGCATCGCCGGGTTGGTGAGCACGTACACAATGTTGGGCATAGTCCTTCCTCCTGCCTGACCTAGAACGTCTTCCCAATAGTTGTACCACCTCCTGCACAAGCGGCACAAGCGACAAATCGTAACCGGAGAAGCCCCGGACCGAATCTCCGCTAATGGGTATTGCATTCCCTGTTTAATTGTCGTAAACTAGTTTGTGTTACAAACTCGACGGGCAATTCAAGACCCGGACAATGCCAAGGAGGTGCGACATGCAGGAGTCAAGCGGAGAGGCGAGAGCGCCCTCACCGAGCGAGAGCTGGCAGACCATCCATTCAACGATGGAGGCGGCCCGCAGCTCAATGTACCTCGCAGGGACAACGACCATAATCCTGCTCTGGGGCGCAATTGCGTCCCTGGGGTTCTTGTCTCAGCACGCCATTGCGACGCTTGCGCCGGAGTTTGCGGCCGACCGTCCCTGGTTCCCCGGGCCGCTGTGGGTTGCCTTGGCAGCGGTAGGCACTATAGCCAGCGCCATCATCGGGCACCGCGCCGGCAGAGACAGCGCGATCGGCGGCGCGATGCGCAGCGCAGGAATCAGGGTGTTCCTCTTCTGGCTCGCGGTGCTGGCGGCGGCATTCGCCATCCCGGCAGCGGCGGGACTCTGGAACGCGGACGGAGCGGAGAGAATACCCGGCGTCACCATAGGCATTGTGGCACTCGGTCACGTCCTGTTCGGCATCATGGTGCGTCCGGCGATCGCGGTGGTGGGCGTCGGATTAGCGGCGGCGTACTACATCCCCAACAGCCTCGCGGGCGACGCCGCGCCGGTAGTGACGGCAGTTGCCCTATTGATGCTGGTCACAGTGAGCGCGGTATGGCTGCGCAGGAGCGGCGCGCTGTGATCGACGACGGGGCCCTGGATGAGACCATCCACCAGTCCACCCGGCTACGCATCATGACGATGCTGGTCTCCATGCCGGAATCGGACAGGCTGGCCTACGGGTTCATTCAGAAGACGCTGGACCTGACCGGCGGCAACCTGACCACCCACCTGCGCAAGCTGGAGGACGCCGATTTCCTGGCGATAACGAAGGAGTTTCGGGACTCCAAGCCGCAAACGTGGATACAGGTGACGCCGGCTGGCCGACGGGCCTTCGCCGACTACCTCTCCAACCTGCAGAAGGCGCTGAACTGGCGGCCGGGCTAGACCAGCCACTCGATGAGCAACGCGGCCAACCCCAGGAACATCAGGAAGCCGAGCACGTCCGTAAACGTGGTCACGAAAATCGCGGAGGACACAGCCGGGTCCATCTTCAGACGGCGCAGCAGAAGCGGCACGCCGCTGCCCGCCAGACCCGCCACGACCATGTTGCCCAGCATCGCCGCTCCGACCACCGCGCCGAGCACCGGAGTCCCCATCCACATGTAGGCCACCGCTCCCACGACTGCCGCCAGAAGCAGGCCGTGCAACAGCCCGAGCAGCAGCTCGCGAGCCACCAGCCTCATGCCGCGCGTGCTGCTCAGCTCGCCGAGCGCCATGCTTCGCACCACCAGCGTCAGCGTCTGCGTGCCAGCGATGCCACCCTGTCCCGCCACAATCGGCAGGAACACGGCGAGCGCCGCCACGCGCGCGATCGTCGACTCGAAGAAGCTGATCACAAGAGCCGCCAGAAACGCCGTGCCCAGGTTGATGTACAACCAAGGCAAGCGGCTTCGCACCGAGCTGCCGAAAGGCCCCATCACTCGCTCGCCGGCGATGCCCGCTATCCTGAACATGTCCTCCGTGGCCTCCTCCGTCACCACCTCCACCACGTCTTCCAGCATGATGATTCCTATGAGCCTTCGGTCTCCGTCCAGCACAGGCAGGTAGCGGAGTCCGTAGTGGTCCATCAGCCGCGCGCACTCCTCCTGGTCGGTATCGGCGGTGACCGACACCACCTCCGGGTGCATGATGTCGCGCACCACGTCGTTGAGGGGCGAGAGTGCCAGTTTCGTGACAGTAATGGAGCCTAGCAGCCTTCCCTCCGAGTCCACGACGAATATCGATGCGAACTCCTCGGCGTCGGGCCCCAGAAGGCGCAGCACGTCCAGGGCTATTCCAGCCGTCATGTGCGCCGAAACCGCCGGAAACTCGGGCACCATGAGCCCGCCCGCCGACTCGTCGGAGTAGCCGAGCAGCGGCGCAACCTCCGCCGCGTCGGACATGCCCGCCAGCGCTTCCAGCGACCGGCTCGGCGGCAGGCTTCGCAGGACGTCCGCGGCCACGTCCAGGCTGGTCTCGTCAAGGACGCGTGGCAGGACGGCGGGGTCCGTCTCGGAGATGAGGGCCAGAGCTTCCTCCAGGTCCACGAACTCCAGGACCTCTGCAGTGGCCTCCGGAGTCAGCCGCGCCATCGTCTCGCCCAGCGGGCCGCTCTCCATCGCGAGCAGCGCCTCGCCGCGGTCCGCCGGGTGCAGCTCGCTCAGCAGCGCCACCGCCGAGTCCACGTCGCCGTCCTCGACCAGGCGGGTGATTCTCTGGACCTCCTCCCTCCTCCACTCCTCCGCGGAGAGCTCCTGCCCGTGCTGATGCTCCTCTTCCGGCCTTGTGGTGTCTTCCATCACTGCTCCTGTGAGCGCGCCGGCCCTCTACGACTGTCTTTCCGAGCGCGGCAATCTAGCGCCCGGTAGAGAGAAGCAAGGGTTCGCACACCTGTCCGCTTGGGGATAGATTCCTGCTATCGGAGGAATGACAGTCTCGGGAGGCGGGACGAGGCGGCGTCCAGCAACCGTATGTCCGAAGAGGTAGGGGCGGCTCGCGAACCGCCCGTGGTGCGGCCCGAACGTGGATCGGCGGGCCGCTGCTACATGTCCTTGGTGAGCGTGGTCAGGAACTCCTTGTTCGTCGTGGTCTTCTTCAGGCGTTCCATGACCTTCTCCGTTGCCTCCGTGGAGTCCATGGAGCCCGAGGTTGCCATGGCCACCATGCGGCGGAGCAGCCAAACCTGCTTCAGCGTATCGTCGCCCAGCAGCAGCTCCTCCCGGCGCGTTCCGCTTCGCTGAATGTCGATGGCCGGGAACACGCGTCGCTCCGCCAGCTTCCTCTCCAGGTGGATCTCCATGTTGCCCGTGCCCTTGAACTCCTCGTAAATGACCTCGTCCATCCGGCTGCCCGTATCGACCAGGCAGGCGGCCAGGATGGTCAGGCTGCCTCCCTCTTCGGTGTTGCGAGCTGCGCCGAAGAACCGCTTGGGCGGGTACAGCGCCACGGGGTCAATGCCTCCGGAGAGCGTCCGGCCGCTGGTGGGAAGCGAGAGGTTGTACGCACGCGTCAAACGGGTGATGCTGTCCAGCAGTATCACCACGTCCTTCCCACACTCCACCTGTCGCTTGGCGCGCTCCAGGGCAAGCTCAGCCACACGGCAATGGTCCTCAACCGGGTCGTCGAACGTGGAACTGAACACCTCCCCGTCGATCGAGCGCCTCATCTCGGTCACCTCTTCGGGTCGCTCTCCGATGAGCGCCACCATGAGGCTCACGCCGGGGCTGTTGGCCGATATGCCCTGCGCAATGTGCTTGAGCAGAGTGGTCTTGCCCGCCTTGGGAGGGGACACGATCAGGCCCCTCTGGCCGCGGCCGATGGGGGACAGCAGATCCATGAGCCGGGTTGAGAGGTTGTTCTTTGTGGTCTCCAGCTTCAGCTGGACGTTCGGGAAGATGGGAGTCAGGCTGTCAAAGTTGGGCCTTGCCCTTGCAGTGTCCGAGTCCAGGCCGTTTATGCCCTCCACGCGCACCAGGCCGTAGTACTTCTCGCCGTCCTTGGGCGGCCTCACCTGGCCCATCACCTGGTCGCCCGTACGCAGTGCGAAGCGCCTGATCTGCGACTGCGAAACGTAAACGTCGTTGGGGCTGGGCTTCAGGTTCGGCTGTCGCAGGAAACCGTAGCCGTCATTGATCAGGTCCAGGATGCCGGCGGCCAGGATGTAGCCCTGCTGCTCGGCGTATGACGCCATCATGCGGAACACGATCTCACTCTTGTTGAGGGAGGCGAAGCCGTTCTCCAGCCCCAGCTCCTTTGCAAGCGTGATCAGTTCCTCTTTGTTCTTTCCGTCTAGCTCCGTAAGGTTCATGTCTTTCTCCGTGGGGTCCTCATGTAGGGATGCTCATGGCACGGGCCGGTTTGCTTCAGCGCTTTCGATGTCCTGCGATGGGGGGCTTGCTCTGCCGTCGGATTCACATGCGCAGCCTGCCTCTTTCGTACGTGGGCATACGTGCTCCACCTGCGGCGGCTTGCTGGTGAATCGAAGCGAATTGCCCGGCTATGATACGGGGATTGTCATCTGCACTGCGGGGAAGAGATCGCGCGGGCACAGAGTTCATACCTTCGACAATTGGGGATGGCTTTCTCCTACCGCGCTCCATAAGTGTACCACACTCAGTCATGCTAGTCCAGTCAAGCGCCCTGGGCATCAGGACTCCGCCTGCCGCGAGAACATGGGAAGCGGTGGCTGGGCACCCTCCCTCAGCACACTCTTGGCCGTGCCGATGAACTCCCGGAACAGCGGATGGGGCCTTGTGGGCCGCGATAGGAACTCCGGGTGAAACTGGACGCCCACCATGAAGGGATGGTCCACGATCTCGGATACCTCCACCAGGCTGCCGTCGGGTGACAGGCCGCTCGCAATCAGCCCGCCCTCCTGAAGCATCTCCCTGAACGAGTTGTTGAACTCGAAGCGGTGGCGGTGCCGCTCCTTGACTTCCGAGACGCCGAACGCCTTTGCGGCGCGGGTGCCCTCCACCAGCTGGCAAGGGTACACGCCCAGCCGCATAGTACCTCCCATGTGGCGAATGGCGCGCTGGTCGGGCATCAGGTCAATCACGGGATTCGGGGTGTCTTCGTCGAACTCAGTGGAGTTGGCGTCCGCGGCTCCAAGCACGAAGCGCGCCATCTCCACCACCATGAGCTGCATGCCCAGGCAAAGGCCGAGGTAGGGCACCCGATGCTCCCGGGCATAGCGGGCAGCCACTATCATCCCCTCGATGCCCCGGGGACCAAAGCCGCCCGGTACAACTATGCCGCTGACGGAGGCCAGGTACTCCTCCGGCCCGTCGCGCTCTATGTCCTCCGAGTTCACCCAGCTTACCTCCACATCCCGGCCGTGATGGAGCCCGGCGTGGCGCAGCGCCTCCCGCACGGAGATGTAGGAGTCAGGCAGGTCTACGTACTTGCCCACCACGGCGATCGGAAGCGGGCTGTTCAGGTTCTTCATTCGCTCAACCATATCGCGCCAGTCCGTCATGTCGCCGCCCAGGGAGGTCACGCCAAGCGAGCCGAGGATCTGGTCGGCAAGGCCCGCCTCCTCGAGTATCATAGGCACCTCGTAGACGTTGGCGACGGTGGCCAGAGGCACCACGCGCTCCTGCGGCACGTCGCAGAACAGCGATATCTTGCCCGTGATGTCGTCCGACACCTCGTGGTCGCTGCGACAGATGATGGCATCAGGCTGGATGCCCGTGCTGCGAAGCTCCTTCACGCTGTGCTGCGTGGGCTTTGTCTTGAGCTCGCCCGTGGAGGAGATGAAAGGCAGAAAGGTGACGTGGATGTAGAAGACGTTGCCCCGTCCGACGTCGTTCCGCATCTGGCGAATGGCCTCCAGGAACGGCTGACCCTCTATGTCGCCGACGGTGCCTCCAACCTCCACCACTACGACCTCCGCCTGAGTCTCGTCCGCGAGCTTCTTCATACAGGCCTTTATCTCGTTGGTGACGTGCGGCACCGACTGTATGGTCCCGCCGAGGAACTCGCCACGCCTCTCGCGGGCGATAACAGAGCTGTATATCTGGCCGGCGGTCACGTTGGACGAACTGGTGAGCCGCACGTCGATGAAGCGCTCGTAGTGGCCCAGGTCCAGGTCTGTCTCCGAGCCGTCGTCCGTGACGAACACCTCGCCATGCTGGTACGGAGACATGGTGCCCGGATCGACGTTCAGGTAGGGGTCCAGCTTCTGCACGGAGACGGAGATACCTCGGCTCTTGAGGATACGCCCGATCGAGGCGACAGCTATCCCCTTCCCAACGGAGCTGACCACGCCGCCCGTCACGAACACGTACCGGGTCACGTCTGCGCACCCCGGTACAGCGCGGCGCGCCTGCGGAGCGGCGGCGCTGCTATTCGCGGGTTGTGGCGGGCCTGCACCCGTGCGGTGTAGTACGTCATGGCTGCTACGGGGTGGGCGTTGTCTCTGTCGCTACTGTTGTTCCGAAGAAGAATGCGTAAACGTAAAGGATAATGAAGGCCAGGGCAACCAGGTTGGTTACCAGCCCTGTCACGGCCATTCCGATTCCCGTGCCCTTCTTCATGTTTTGTCGCAAGCCGAAGAATGAGAGCGGCAGACCCACCGATACCAGGGGAATGGATATGGTTCCTATGAATGGAATCCACGCCAGCGTAACGGCGACAATGCCCAGCACCATGCCGGCGATGTTCAAGTATTTCGCTCCTGGTACTGGTCATAGTCAAGGGAGGTTGGGAGCATTGGCGCTCGGTTGCCGGGGAAGGCGCCAACGCGGCGCCGGCAACCCGTGTTCCACCCCCCGTTCCACACCACGGCAGGATGATATTGGGCGACGAAAGGCGTTGTCAAGGGTTTTGCTTCAGGTTTGTGCGGAAAGCGGGCGTTGCGCCTGCTGGTTCGAACCGACTAGAATTAGGCTTGCCCGCAGCTTGGCGGAACCAAGCTGTACGCCAACCGCAGGCAGGAAGGAGATGCCCCGTGATCATAGCCCGCCGTCGCAGCCGCATTGCGGTCGTTGAGCTATTCGGCGTCATCGGAAGCTCCGTGCGCAGGGCCGTCTACGGGCGCATCTTCGACGACATCCGCCGGAACCGCGCGATCAGGGCGCTGGTGGTGGACATAGACTCCCCGGGCGGCTCGGCCATGGACTCCGAGTACATCCACATGAGCCTCTCGAAGATCGCGGCCACCAGGCCGGTGGTCGCATTCATAGGCGGAATGGGCGCCTCGGGCGGCTACATGGCCGGCTGCGCCGCCCACCGCGTGGTCGCCATGCCCGGCTCACTGGTCGGCTCCATAGGCGTCATCTCGGCACGCCCTGTGCTCCAGTCGCTCCTGGAGAGGATGGGCGTGTCCGTGTCGGTCAGCAAGAGCGCGCCGATGAAGGACATGGGCGCGTTCTACCGCGAACCCACCCCTGACGAGGAGGCGCGGATGCAGGCGCTGGTCGACGAGCTCTACGAGTCGTTTGTGGCCAAGGTGGCAGCCGCGAGGGGTATGACGGATGAGCAAGCGAGGCTTCACGCCACGGGCGAGGTGTTCACAGGCCGGCGCGCGCTGGAGATGGGCCTAGTGGACGAGCTTGGCGACCTGGACCGCGCCATCGAGGTGGCCGCCGGAATGGCGGGCCTGCCAGTGCCGGAACGACCTCATTACGTGCGGGCCCGCCGTCCGCTGCGCGCGAGACTCTTTGGAAGCTACGGAGCATCGCTGGCGGACACGCTCATGGAGGAGGCAGAGCGCCGCCTCATGGACAGGGTCTTCTACCTGCCGCCCGGCTGGGGCGTGTAAACAGGCGCTCGCCTGCTAGCCGACGGGCCGCGGGATGTTACGCTCCTCGTACGCGGCGATCTTGTCCTCGTGCTGGAGCGTCAGGCCGATGTCGTCGAGGCCGTTCAGCAGGCAGTGGCGCCGGAACTCGTGCGTCGTAGGGTCGTTGTGCACCACGAACGGGATCGACAGGCCGTCGTCGTCCGTCAGCAGGCATGACTCCAGGTCCACATTGAGCCTGTAGCCCGGCTCTTCCTTGGCCTTCACCATGATGAGGTTGACCTGCTCTTCCGGCAGGTGCACTGGCACGATGCCGTTGTCGAAGCAGTTCTTGTGGAATATCTCGGCGAAGCTGGGCGCGATGATGACCCGGAAGCCGTAGTCCAGCAGCGCCCAGGGCGCATGCTCACGCGATGAGCCGCTGCCGAAGTTCCGGCCGGTGACCAGGATTGTCGAGCCGCGGTAGCCCGGAATGTTCAGCTCGAAGTCCGGGTTGGGCTGGCCGTCCGGCAGGAACCGCCACGCGGAGAACAGGAACGGGCCGAAGCCCGTCCGCTCGATGCGCTTCAGGTAGACGGCAGGGATGATCTGGTCTGTGTCGACGTTCTCCCGGTCCAGGGCTGCGACTACGCCGTTCAGCTTCTCGAATGGCTCCATGTTATGCTCCCTTCTGTTTCACGGTGAGGACTAAGGGGGAGAAGCGGCCTGACGGAGCGCGGCGCTTTCGTCATTCCTGCGAAAGCAGGAATCTATCCCCCATTGCGTCACAATATGCTACCGTACAGATCCAACCAAGCGGAATTCTCCTTCTCAATCAGCTCAATCTTCCAGGCCCTCTTCCACCTCTTGAGGGCCTTCTCTCTGCCGATGGCTCCTTCCATAGTCTCGTGTACTTCGTACCACACCAGCTTGTGCACCAGGTAACGCCTGGTAAAGCCTCCTGTTACGTCGTTCTTGTGCTCCCAGACTCTCTTCACCAAGTCCGAGGTGACGCCAGTGTAGAGTACGCCCCTAAAGCTGCTTGCGAGCATGTAGACGCAGGGAGTCACGGTTCTCACTGGGGGTTCTAGATTCCTGCTTTCGCAGGAATGACGGAACCCCGGCCCCGGGGGGGGCCCCGGGGGGGGGGGGGGGGGGGGGGGGGGGGCGGGGGCGGCCACGCGCGGGGGGGGCCGGTGTGGGGGGCGGTGGGGGG
>JAPPHY010000007.1:133005-302708 GCA_028877205.1 Chloroflexota bacterium
TAGATTCCTGCTTTCGCAGGAATGACGGAACCCACCCCCCTATCTCCACCCCCGAGCGGAAGTGCATCCCGGTTCTACGACTTCATCTCCCACTCGCGGATGTCCACGAAGTGGCCTGCGATTGCGGCGGCGGCAGCCATCTGCGGGCTCACCAGGTGCGTGCGCCCACCGGGGCCCTGCCGCCCTTCGAAGTTGCGATTGGAAGTGGAAGCGCACCGCTGTCCCGGCTGCAGGATGTCCGGGTTCATGCCCAGGCACATGGAGCAGCCGGCCTCCCGCCAGTCCAGACCGGCGTCCTTGAAGATGCGGTCGAGACCCTCGGACTCCGCCTGGACCTTGATCGCCGTGGAACCCGGCACCACCATCGCGTAGACGTCCGAGTGCACCCTCCGACCCTTCACCACCGCCGCGGCCGACCTCAGGTCCTCGATGCGCGAGTTGGTGCACGAACCGATGAACACGTTGTTCAGCCTGATGTCCTGGATGGCCGTGTCCGGCTCCAGGCCCATGTACGTGAGAGCGCGCTCCGCCGCGCTCCGCTCGCGGTCCGTCTCAAAGGACGAGGGAACCGGCACGCGTCCCGTGACGGGCACCACCATGCCGGGGTTGGTGCCCCACGTGACGTAGGGAACGAGGCTGGCGGCGTCTATCTTCACCACGCGGTCGTAGACGGCGTCCGGATCGGATGCCAGAGAGCGCCACCGCTCCACCGCCTTCTCGAACTCCTCGCCCTGCGGCGCGTTCGCCCGGCCACGCACGTACTCGAACGTGGTGTCGTCAGGCGCGATCATGCCCGTGCGTGCCCCGGCCTCGATCGACATGTTGCACACCGTCATGCGGCCTTCCATCGACAGGCTGCGAATGGCCTCGCCAGTGTACTCGATAGCATGGCCAATGCCGCCGTCCACGCCAATGTGGCCGATGATGCCGAGGATCACGTCCTTGGCCGTTACGCCGTTGGGAAGTGCGCCGTCCACTCGCACCTCCATGGTCTTGGGCCGCGCCAGAGTCAGGCATTGCGTGCTGAGCACCTGCTCGATCTGGGTGGTGCCAATGGCCATTGCCAGCGCGCCGAGTGCGCCGTGCGTGGCGGTGTGGCTGTCGCCACATACGATGGTCTTGCCGGGCTGCGTGTAGCCTTGCTCCGGCCCAATGACGTGGACAATGCCCTGGCCGGGACTGTTCATGTCGTAGAGGGTGAGCTCGAACTCGTTGCAGTTGTTGGTCAGAGCTTCCACCTGCCTGCGGGACGTCTCGTCCGCGATGGGCAGCGAGCGGTCGGAGGTGGGCACATTATGGTCTGCCGTGCACACTGTCAGGTCCGGGCGGCGTACGTTCCGCCCGGCCATCCGCAGCCCGTCGAAGGCCTGCGGCGACGTGACCTCATGCACCAGGTGCAGGTCCACGTAGACAATGGCGGCCTGTCCGGGCTCTTCGTGGACGACGTGGGAGTCCCATATCTTCTCGAACATGGTTTTGGGCATATCGGCTTTCCTCCGGTGAGTCTGTTATCGAATGGGATTCAGGCCCGCGCGGCCGGCGCCTCGGCCTCGGCTTCCGGCGCCCCCTCCAGGGCCATGAGCTTGTTGAGAGCGTTGACGTATGCCTTGGCGGCCGCCACGATGATGTCTGTGGAGGAGCCGCGCCCGGTGTACACCTTGCCGCCCTTTTCGATGCGAATGGTGGCGTCTCCGATTGCGTCCGTGCCCTCGGTAACGGCGCCGATGGAGAACTCCTTGAGGGTGTTGGACACACGCAGGATGCGGTTGATCGCCAGGTACACGGCGTCGACGGGGCCTGTGCCAGTGGCGGCGTCCGTGAGCACCTCGCCGCTAGGCGCAATCAGCCGCACGGTGGCTGTGGGGATCTCGTGGTCGCCGCAGGACACCTGCACGTGGTCCAGGCTGAACAGCTCGACGTCCGACCGGCGGCGGTCGCTCATCAGCGCCTCCAGGTCCCTGTCGGTGACCTCTCGCTTGCGGTCAGCCAGCTCCTTGAAGTCCTGGAACGCCCTGTCCAGGTCCTCCTGCGTCAGGTGGTATCCCAGCTCCTCCAGGCGAGCACGGAGTCCTGCGCGGCCGCTCAGCTTGCCCAGCACCAGGCTGCTGCTCGGTATGCCGATGGCCTGCGGGTCCATGATCTCGTAGGTGGCTCGCTCCTTCAGGACGCCGTCCTGGTGAATGCCGGAGGCATGCCTGAAAGCGTTCTGGCCCACGATCGCCTTGTTGGGCTGGACGGAGAAGCCGGTGATGTCGCTGACCAGCCGGCTTGTTCGGTACAGCTGGGTCGTATCGATGCCGACGCCGGCCCCGAAGTAGTCGCTGCGGGTGGCCAGCGACATGATGACCTCTTCCAGCGACGCATTGCCGGCCCTCTCACCGATGCCGTTGATGCAGCCCTCCACCTGGCGCACGCCGACCTTCACGGCGGCCAGGCTGTTGGCCACGGCCAGGCCCAGGTCATTGTGGCAGTGGACGGACATGACCGCCCTGCCGATGTTGGGGACGTTCTCCCGTATGCCCACCAGCAGCCGCGCGAACTCCTCCGGGATGGTGTAGCCCACGGTGTCCGGAATGTTGACCGTGGTGGCGCCGGCGTTGATGGTGGCCTCCAGGAGGGCATACAGGTAGTCAGGCTCCGTCCGCGTGGCGTCCATCGGCGAGAACTCGATGTCGTCGTAGTAGCTCTTCGCCCTCTCCACGGCGGCGACGGCCATCTCCATGACCTCCTCGCGGTTCTTGCGGAGCTGGTGCATGATGTGGATGTCGGAGCTGGAGAGGAACACGTGTATGCGGGGCTTTTCGGCGCCGCGGAGAGCCTCACCCGCGCGGTCCACGGCGGCCAGGTTGGCGTGGGCAAGCGAGGCGATCACCGGCGTGCGTATCTCGCCGGCAATGGTCTGAACAGCCAGGAAGTCGCCGGGCGAGCTGGCGGCGAACCCGGCCTCTATCACGTCCACGTTCAGACGCTCCAGCTGCCGGGCGATCTCCACCTTCTCTTCCAGCGTCATGGCTGCGCCGGCGGCCTGTTCGCCGTCCCGCAGCGTGGTATCGAATATGATTACCCTGTCCTCAGGCATTGCTTGGATGCTCCTTTGTCTGTCCCTCGGGCCGCTCCGGCCTGAGATGGCCGTCGCCGTGGCTTGTGCGCACGCCGACACCCCTTCGAAGGTGGAGCGAATGGCCCGCAGGGCGTTGGTTTCGAGTAGGTAGGCTGCTTGAGGGGGCTAAAGGACAACGCGGTCCGCCGAAACGACCCCTGCCATGAGCCGTCCCTTGTGGCGAACCACGCTTGATACCTCTGAAGAAAAGGTCTTGCTGCGCATGAGCGGCGACATTATACCAGACTATGAGCTCCTGAGGAAGCCCATCATATCGCGAAGCTCTTTGCCGACGCTCTCGATGGGATGCTCGGTATCCTCGCGGCGCATGACGTTGAAGCGCGGCCGCCCCTCGTCGTTCTCCGAGATCCACTCGCGGGCGAAGGAGCCGTTCTGGATGTCCTCCAGGATCCGCTTCATGTTCTCCTTGACGTGGTCGTCCACCACTCGCGGGCCGCGGCTGTAGTCGCCGTACTCAGCCGTGTCGCTGACGGAGTAGCGCATGTAGCCCAGTCCGCCCTGGTAGATGAGGTCCACGATGAGCTTCAGCTCGTGAAGGCACTCGAAGTACGCGGACTCCGGCTGGTAGCCGGCCTCCACCAGCGTCTCGAACCCCGCCTTGATGAGGGCACTGACGCCGCCGCAGAGTATCGTCTGCTCGCCAAAGAGGTCAGTCTCCGTCTCTTCCTTGAACGTGGTCTCCAGTACACCGGCGCGCGTGCACCCGATACCCTTGGCGTAGGCCAGTCCAAACTCCCTGGCGTGACCGGAGGCGTCCTGGTGAATGGCCAGCAGCCCCGGCACGCCGGAACCCTGCGTGAATATCTCCCTCATGCGATGGCCGGGGGCCTTGGGCGCCACCATCGTCACGTCGACGTTTGGGGGCGGGGCGATCTGCCCATAGTGGATGTTGAATCCGTGGGCGAACATCAGGGTCTTGCCCTCTCCCAAGTGCGGCTGTATAGACTCCCGGTAGATCCTGGCCTGCAGGTGGTCCGGCACCAGCATCATGGTCATGTCCGCCTGCTGCGCCACGTCCGCGACGGTGGCAACGCGCAGGCCGGCCTCCTCCGCCTTGGGCCAGCTGGAGCTGCCCTCGTACAAGCCAACGACCACGTCCACGCCGCTGTCCTTCAGGCTCAGTGCGTGAGCGTGTCCCTGGCTCCCGTACCCGATGATCCCAACGGTCCTGCCGTCCAGCAGGGAGAGGTCCGCGTCGTCCGCGTAGTAGATGGTGGCCATGATTGTTGCCTCCTTGTGACTCGTAGCCGATTCTTTCGTACAGACTCCGATCAGCTATCCGCTAGCATCTCCGCCTGCCCATATGGTCGAGGGGCCTTGTCCAGCAAGGCGCGGGTGGTGGGGCGATAGTTGGCTACTATTACCTCCTTGTTCAACACCCGTTCCTTGCCGCCCTTGGTGGTGACCATACCAGAAGCTGATTGAATCGGGACTATGACACTCTCCGGGAAGAGGTCGCGGACCTCGGGAATGTCATACGAGGAAAGCAGCCACTTGCCTTTGCACTTCCTGAGCCGCTCCGCTAGACTGTAGTGGTCTTCCCACGAGCGCATATTGTGAGCATAATTTGCGCCATTGCCCGGATACGGCGGATCCACGTAGAACACTGTAGTATCACTGTCGTAGCGGCTAATGCATTCGCTCCAGTCCAAGTTTTCAATTATAACTGTGCTGAGGCGCTTATGAACAGGTTCAAGCCTTGTATGCAGGCTCTTCAAGGCGCCGGCTAGCCTGTTCCCGTGTCCACCGTCACTTACACTGGTCTGGAACCGGGGATAATTGAGCTCTCCTCCCCATCCTGCCATAATTATGTAGTAGAATCTGTGCGCGCGTTGGATGGGAGACAGACTTTCCGGGTTGGTCTGCGCGAGACGCGTAAACTCTGCTCGCGAAACCAATTCCCATTCGAACGACTCAATCAGTTGCTCGGGAGTGTCTCGAACAACTCTGAAGAAGTTGATGAGTTCTTGATCGATGTCGTTCAAGACCTCAACTTGGCTGGGGACTTTACCGAACAAGACCCAGGCCGCTCCGGCGAATGGTTCAACGTAACAGGTATGAGGGGGCAACAAGGGTATGATGTGCCGCCGCAGTCGGGATTTGCCGCCAACCCACTTGAATGGACTATTGACCATTCTAGCTTCTTTGGCGCGGTATTGCCGTTGTTCCACGCGGACTCCTCTCTAGGTCAAGGGCGCAATGTCTCTAATGGAGACAATCATAATGATTGGGAGTCAGAATGTCAAGGGGTTTTCAAGAGAATCGAGTGAGTAGATTCGGGGAAAAACTCAGGTCACTCAGGACGCACAACTCTATGACTCTACAGGAACTGGCTATAGCACTCGGCCACTCCGCTCACGGATACATTAGTGAGCTAGAGGCGGGCAAGAAACAACCAACTATCGTACTTGTTCTGCGCGTTTCTAGGTTGTTTGATGTGACTACAGATGAGCTCCTGCGGGATGACTTGGAAATAATGTTATGAATCAAGCAGCTATGGGGAACAACGCTACTGGGCAACCATTCGCTCACCGCGATCCCACGGACGGAGAGATGGAGCAATTGCGGTTGCTCTTAAGCACGTTCCAAGATGGGTCTGGCCAGCTTACGGTGCGGGAGGGAACCCTGCCAGGGTGGCGGGATTTCGAGAGAACCGTAGCGGAAATAGCCGGAGGAAAAGCTCCCGAGGACAAAGGAGTATTTGATGTCTTGGTCCCAGACGCCGAACTTCCGACTCAGTATGTGGGACTGTCCGGCAAGATGAGAATGGAGTTGAGGAGAGTAGATAGGGATGGAAGGGTGACAATTGAACTCTCCAACTCAGCGCGGAAAATGTGGGATGCGCTTGGCGAGAGTGGAATAACCATGGCTGACTACACGTCAAGAGCCACAGAGGTCGGACCTGCGCTGATCAACCTCGTCAAGAGCTGGCATCTTGCTGCTTCAATGTATGAGGCCATTCCTGTGAGTCTTGATCGCAGCAGCTACCTTGCCCTAATGTGGAACAAGACCACAGGCCAGTACCAACTCTTTCAGTTTCCCCTAGCCCTGCCCGATCCTTCAGAGCTATTCTGGTACTTCACCACGACAGCTAAGGGACATTTGAATGGTGACGACTCTCTCGGCGGAAGAGTGTTCGAGTGGTACGGCGAGTCCGGAGGACAACTGAAGTATTACCCTCCGAGCGCGGACGCACTTTGGCAATCTCCCGTATTCAGGCTAGAGCCAGTTCCTACTTCGGCGAGAAGGCCCTTATCCGATAAGGCACAGAACTACTTCCCTGAACTATGGAGGGCAGCAACTTCAGCCTAGCTTCCTTGCACCTGCGGAGCTAGCCCCCGCAACCTAGACCACAGCTCTCCGGTCCGCGGGTCTGCCGTTGCTGCGGCCCGGCCGTCCCACTGAATCCAGCGCGAGAGACTTCGACATGCCGCGCATCAGGCCCACTCGTCCCGTCCGCATTACCTCCCGGATGCCGAAAGGCCGCAGGATGCGTATGAGCGAGTCCACCTTCTCTACGTCGCCCGTCACCTCCAGGATGATCGAGTCCTGGGACACGTCGACGACGTTGGAGCGGAATATATCGGCCAGCTGCAGTATCTCCGGGCGGGACGACGGCGTGGTGCGCACCTTGATGAGCGCCAGCTCGCGCAGCACCACGTCCTCCAGAGAGATGTCAGATACCTTCACCACGTCTATCAGCTTGTACAGCTGCTTGGTCACCTGGTCAACGGTCGTCTCGTCTCCGTCCACCACGAAGGTCATGCGCGAGAAACCGTTGGTCTCGCTGACCCCGACGGCCAGGCTGGATATGTTGAACCCGCGGCGGCGGAACATGCTCGCCACGCGATTTAGCACGCCGGGCTTGTCCTGCACCAGCGCAACGATGGTATGCTGCTCCATGACTACGACCTCGCCTCCTCCGTGAGTGGTTCCTCCAGTAGCTCTTTCGTGGACATGCCTGCCGGTATCATGGGGTAGACGTTCTCCTCCTCCTCCACCACGAAGTCCACCACCACGGGGCCCGGATGGGCCATGGCCTCCCGAATGGCGTCCAGCGACTGGCTTCGCTCCGTGACCCGGATCCCCTTGATGCCGAATGCGTCCGCCAGCTTGACGAAATCCGGGTTGCCGGTGTAGTGGGTGGCGAAGTAGTCCTTCCGGTAGAAGAACTCCTGCCACTGGCGCACCATGCCCAGGAAGTTGTTGTTGAAGATGGCGAACTTCACCGGAAGGTTGTTCTCGGCGATGGTGGCCAGCTCGCTCATGGTCATCTGGAAGCCGCCGTCGCCGCAAATCGACCATACCACGCGGTCGGGCCGCGCCACCTGCGCGCCCATTGCCGCGGGCACCTCGTAGCCCATCGAGCCGAGGCCTCCGGACGTGATGAACGAGTTGGCCTCGCGGCAGGCGTAGTGCTGCGCAGCCCACATCTGGTGCTGCCCCACGCCCGTTACCACGATAGCGTTGCCGTCCGTGACCTCCCACAGGTCGTGCACAACCTGCTGGGGGAGCAGCTTGTTCGTGTCGCGGATGTACAGCGACGGGTGGTCCTTCTTCAGCTGGTCGATGCGCTGGAGCCACTCCACGTGCGTGGTCTGCTCCACCATCGGATTGAGCTGCCTCAGCACACGCGCCAGGTCTCCCACAACCGGCACGTCCGTGTGCACGTTTTTGCCGATCTCCGCGGGGTCGACGTCCACGTGAACGACCTTGGCGTTGGGCGCAAAGTCGCTCACGCGGCCCACTATGCGGTCGTCGAAGCGCATGCCGAGGCCAATGACCAGGTCCGCCTCGTCGATGGCCAGGCTGGCGTAGGCCACGCCGTGCATTCCGGGCATACCGACGAAGAGCACGTGCGCGTCCGGGAAGGCGCTGCGACCCAACAGCGTGGTTATGACGGGTATCTGGGCCTTCTCGGCCAGCTCCTGCAGCTCCTTGAACGCCCTGGAGATGATGACGCCGTGGCCGGCCAGTATGAGAGGCTTCTTCGCCTCGTTGATGAGCTGCGCGGCCTTGCGCACCTGCGACGGGTGGCCATCCATGACCGGCTTGTAGCCGGGCAGATCAATCGTCTCCGGGTACGTGAACTCAGCCGTTTCCTGGAACACGTCCCTGGGTATGTCCACGAGCACGGGGCCGGGCCGGCCGGTGTTGGCGATGTAGAAGGCCTCCTTGATGGCGGGGGCGATGTCCTCCGCCCGCATCACCAGGTAGTTGTGCTTGGTAACGGGCAGAGTGATGCCCGTAACGTCGGTCTCCTGGAAGGCGTCCTTGCCGATTGCCGGCCGCGCTACCTGGCCGGTAATGGCAACCATCGGCACGGAGTCCATCTGCGCCGTGGCGATGCCGGTCACGAGGTTGGTTGCGCCGGGGCCGGAGGTCGCCATGCACACGCCCACCTTGCCGGTGATCCTGGCGTAGGCGTCGGCGGCCATGGACGCGCCTTCCTCGTGGCGCGTGAGGATGTGCCTGATCTGCGGGTACTGGGAGAACGTCCCGTAGAGTGGCAGGATGGCGCCGCCCGGGATGCCGAACACCACGTCCACTCCCTCCAACATCAGGCTCTCGCAAACTATCTGTCCACCCGTCAGCTTCATGCTCCGTACCTCCCTGGGCCCATTCGACCAAAAAAGTAAGTTCCCGCCCCAAGGGACGGGAACGTTTCCCGCGGTACCACCCTCATTCCCCGATCGAAATCGGGACGCTTTGTGGGCGCCATCACGCCCTGCCCTCGATAACGGGGGGCGAACCCGTCCGGTTCTAGTTGCCCCGCCTAGCGGGGCTTTCTTCCGGAGGCTCTGGAGCTACATTCGGAGGGGCCTGCCACGTCTGCTTCCACCGTACCAGACTCGCTTAGTGGAGGCGTGCCTCCTACTCCTCTCCGTCCCAGCCTTTGGCTGAGGTAGTCTATCACACGCTGAACTGTTGTCAAGCGGCGAGTCTGGCCCCTATCCCCGCCGCGGCCGGTGCCGCTCCGCGCTGTCCACCATGAGCGTGACGGGGCCGTCGTTGCGCAGCTCCACCATCATGCGCGCCTGGAACCGGCCCGTCTCCACGCGCAGGCCCGTCTCGCGGAACAGCTCGACCGTCCTTTCGAAGAGCGGCTGCGCGTTCTCCGGGGCCGCCGCCTCGGTGAACGACGGCCTGCGGCCGCGGCGCACGTCGGCGTACAGCGTGAACTGGCTTACGACCAAAAGCTCGGCAGACACGTCGAGCGCGGAGACGTTGAAGCGGCCGTCGTCGTCCTCGAATATGCGGAGGTTGGCGACCTTCTCGACGATGTAGCGGGCGTCCGCCTCGTCGTCATCGCGGGCGATACCCACGAACACCACTAACCCTAGCCCAATGCTCGCCGAGTCGCCCTCGACGCTGACCGATGCTCCGGCCACCCGCTGGACCAGGGCGCGCATGAGAGGCCCCTTCCGGCTAGTCCTCCTTGGCGGAGGTCTCCTTCTCCGCCGGCGTGGAGGACGAGGAGGAGCCGCCGTTGCCGGAGTCGCCGCCGTCCGAGCTCGGGCGATCCCTGCGGGCGTAGTCCGTGGTGTAGAAGCCGCTGCCCTTGTAGATCACGGCGGGAATGTGAAACACCCTGCGGGAGGGCGACCCGCAGACGGTGCAGGGCGATGTCGACTCGGCGTCAAAGCCCTGCTTCAGCTCGAAGCGGTTGTCGCAGCTGGCGCACTGGTACTCGTATATCGGCACAGGTCCTCCGCGCGTCGATTGCGTTCCGTCCTGGGCCGGCGACGCGCCCACGTAATGTAATGTCTCGCGCTGGCGCTGTCAACACGATTGCTATGCGCCCGCTCGTGCTGAGCTTGTCGAACCATTTGAGCGGTGCAGGGCTGGCGTCTGCTCGCTCATGCCCTTCGACATGCTCAGGGTGAGCGGGGCCTTGTACGCTCGTGCCTTAGTGCCTTTCTGGTTCAATTGTAGGTGTGAATGAGTCTCGGATGACCTATGGCAAGTTCCCGACGACAGCCCAAGAATCACGCTAGGAGGGTCGTTTACCAAACTAGCCGAGCATACGGAAGTAGAAGGGGGATCGGGATTACATGTTCACGTCTGCCAGTTAGATGGCAGAGACGGAATGGCCCAGCTAGGTTCCCTAATCCAGTTCTCCCATCCTTCTCCAAAAGGAGCTCTGTTCGTCTTCAATCGCTCCAATGCTCGATGACCTTCAGCCCGGATAGATTCTGCCTGTAAGTGTGAAATTAGACCGACCGAAACCGCGAGATCGAGCTCTTGCTCGTCTTTCCAACGCCAGTTCTTCAAATCAGCGTCTATGACGATATCCAAGAAATGGTCAACGAAGTCGATGCCCAATTGTGTACGGCTATACTCCTGTTCCAAGTTGATGTACCAGCGGCTGAAGCGGTGATGAGTATCCCAAAAGGCCAGATATGAGTGATTGTCGCCCGTATACATGATGCGAAGCAAATCGACTCTCCAGGTGTCGTCGGCGTGGTCTGGGTCTCCGATGGGCAAACGCGTTTGGTCACGATCGAATCTGCGGAGCTTGTACTCCGTACCCGCGGCCAAGTACAGTATGAGAGCCTCCTTCGAATCACTCACAACAGTCATAGGCCAAGCGGCCTGGACCTTTCCATCCCAGACGCTTCGCATTACTATCTGAGCCCCTGGCTTCCAACGCTCAAGTGAATTCACTGCACCGGTCCTCCGCGAGTCGGTTGCCTTTCGGCGTTACTCGGCGACACGCCCACGCAATGTAGTGTGTGGCGCAGCGGCTGTCAACACGCACGCGCTCCGGCTATGGGTGGAGCGCGTAGGAGGGAATAGACCCCCGCTTTCGCGAGGGTAACGGTCGTGGGAAACCGCTCGTGCTGAGCTTGTCGAAGTGCGAGCGGACTATACCGCAAACGCGCCTATGTCAGGTGCACGATCTCCACGTCGCCCCACTGGTGCGACAGGTACTCGGCGACCAGCCGCCGGTGGCATCGCTCCGGCGAGTGCTCGGCGCACAGCAGGCAGCCACCGTCGAGCGTCTCCCTCAGCGCCGGCTCCCCGATGTGCCGCTCGTTCATGAGCGCCAGGAACCGCGGCTCGTACGCTGCCCAGTCGATGCGCTTCTTGCGGTAGTCGTCCAGCAGCTCCGCGTCGGGCGCAAGCTCAGGCAGGTGCACGTAGTCCATCCCGCACAGCCTGCCGACCAAGTACTCCAGGTCGTCACGCTTGGCGAACCCGGCGAGCTGCGACGCGTTCTTGAGGCGGATGTCCACGAGGCGGGTCGCGCCGGAGGCGGACAGCAGCTCGAAGAAGTCCTCCGCCGACTTCTTGGTGAATCCGATTGTGTAGAGTTTCACAGCGAAGACTCCCAGTCATCCTTGGACGGAGAGCGGCTGCTCCCAACATACGCAACGCGCCGCGCCTGGCGGCTCAGAGCATCACTGATTACGTCCTCCCGCGAACGGAACATATCGCCGTGTCGCGGTAGCTTGAGCCCGTCCAGAAGCCGGTCCATGGCGTCACTGTGCGTCTCCAGCATACCGTCGGCGAGGATGTGCTCGACGGCCATGCCCGCCTCTACCAGCGCCCTTGCGATGAGCAGCCCGCGATGGCACTCCAGCGGCTCCTTCTCGCTGCACATCAGGGCCACGCGCGTCTCGTCTGCATGGCGCATCACGTAGGAGATGCCGTCCTGGAACTGGTCCGTCTCTGCCAGACGGTCGTAGAGCACGCGCCCGTCCGAGTCGTAGCACGAGCGGTCGTTGGGTCTGCCGCCTAGCTCTCCGCCCAGAAAGGCGTACGCGACGCCTGCATCCTCCAGCATGGCTTCGAGCACGGCAAGGTTGAACTGGGGATTGTACCGGCTGTAGGGCGACGAGCGCACGTCGATAACCTCGCCCACCTCGTGCGACCGGAGAAGGGACAGGAACGCGTCCGACGAGTGGTTTGAGTGACCAATGGTCAGGATGGGATGCTGCGTTGCGCTCATCTCGTGCTCCGAATCTCCGCAATCTCGATTATGGCGGCGATTAGCTTGTAGACATAGCTTGGTGCACCTTCGAAAGCTTCGAAAGGTTCGCCTAGGCTTATAGTAAGGTAGCATTCTCCAATCTCGTATTCCCCCACTTCACGACTCAGATACCGATCCTCGTATTCGGGGTCTGTGGGGCGCAACCCATACTCACCACCTGCGTGGCGAAAGAACAGACGCAACCTCCGCCGGTTTTGGTTCTCGGTCACACTCATCACCGCTCGCGCCACCCGGATAAGGCACAATGAGTTGTCCAGCGTTTCAGCCTCAGCTATCGGAATCCGGTCGTTTTGGCCCTCGCTGCTGCTATAGCCGTCGATCCAAAGCGGGGCTACCGAGTCGACGATGCGAGACAGGCGGCCTGGTCCGAGTCGCCCCACTAGCTTCCAAGCGCGGGTAGGATCCAGTAACCAATTCTCGCGCTGATAGGACTTGGGACGAGCTTCCAGAATCGGCACTTCTATCTCGTCTAGGAGAAGGGGTTCGCTGCCGTCGCCCAAGCGGCGCTCATCAAACGACACCTCCTCATACTCGCGTGCGCTAACTGGCCGCACCCACGGGCCGGGACGTCCTCCCTGTAGCAGCTCGCGGCCCGCTACGCACCGCCCGTTGTATTTGCGCGAGTTTGCCAGGCACACGATCCGCTTTACTGTTGCCTCCACGTTGCTCTCCAAGAAGGCTTGCTGGCACCAGTATACCCTAAGGGGCGCTTACATGACGCCTCACTAGTGTCCATCCTTTTGTGTGATTCTTGCGTGCCTACCGCCCTAGACTCCTGCTTCCGCAGGAGTGGTTACCTCGAAGCGCACAATGAACCGCTCATGGTGAGCTAGTCGAACCAAGTGAGCGGTTACCACCCACCAGGTGTATAATCCACGCGTGACAACCGACCTGCTGGCAGGACTCAATGAGGCGCAGCGCGAGGCCGTCGAGGCCGTGGACGGGCCGCTGCTCATACTCGCCGGGCCGGGCAGCGGCAAGACGCGCGTCATCACCCATCGCATCGCATACATGATACGGTCGCTTGACGTCAGCCCGCGCAGCGTGGCCGCCGTCACGTTCACCAACAAGGCAGCCCGCGAGATGCGCGAGCGACTCTTCGGCAGGAGCGAACACGATCCCGCATCGCCCCTGCTGCCCGGCATGTGGAACTACCGCCACGAGTTCACCGTCTCCACGTTCCACGCGCTGTGCGCCCAGATCCTCCGCCGCGAGGCATTGCACGCCGGCCTGGAGAGCACCTTCGTCATCTATGACCAGGAGGACCAGCTTGAAGCGGTGAAGCAGGCGATGGAGATTCAGGAGATAGACCCGAAGCGGTTTTCGCCCCGCTCGGTCCTCAACGCCATCTCGGCGGCCAAGAGCAGCCTCATCGAGCCAGAGGCGTTCGCCGCCGCCCGTTCCACCTTCGCAGACGAGATTGTCAGCCGCATCTACCGCCAGTACCAGGGCCTGCTCAGCCGCAACAACGCCCTGGACTTCGATGACCTGCTGCTCAAGGCCTACGCGCTCTTCAGGGATAACGCCCAGGTGCTCGACAAGTACCGCTCACGCTACGAGTACCTGCTCATCGACGAGTTTCAGGACACCAACGTGGCCCAGTACGCCATCGCACGGCAGCTGGCCGGCAAGCACCGCAACATCTGCGTTGTGGGCGACCCGGACCAGGCCATCTACTCCTGGCGCAACGCCGACATTCGCAACATCCTCTCGTTCCAGCGGGACTACCCGGACGCGCGCACGGTAACGCTCGGTGAGAACTACCGCTCGACCTCCACTATCCTGGATGGGGCGACGGGCGTGATCTCCGCCAACAACCGCCGCATCGACAGGCCTCTCACCACAAGCAACGGCCGCGGCGATCCCATACTCGTCGGCGAGGCGTACACGCCGGAGGAGGAGGCGCAGCAGGTGCTCGGCGAGATCCAGCGGTTGAGGAAGGACTCGGGACACAGCCTCGGCGACTGCGCGGTAATGTACCGCGTGAACGCGCAGTCACGCGCGCTGGAGGACGGATGCCTGCGCCGCTCTATCCCGTACAAGCTCATCGGAGGCGTGCGCTTCTATCAGCGCCGGGAGGTGAAGGACGTCATCGCCTACCTGCGGGTGGTCCAGAACCCCTACGACGACGTCAGCCTGCTACGCATCATCAACGTGCCTCCCAGAGGCATCGGACAGCGCACGGTGGAGCAGCTTGTCCACGATGCTCGCGTGCAGGGCATACCCGTCTACGCCGCCGCGCAGCTCGCGGCAGAGGCGGAGCAACAAGGACAGTCGAGCCGCGACCGCGGATCTCGCACCGGCCGCGCCGTCTCGCGCTTCCTGTACGTCGTCAACGCGCTCATCGAGTCGGCCGGCAGCCTCCAGATCGAAGAGCTAATCGACGCCATCATGGAGCGGACGGGCTATCGCGAGCACCTCAGGGCGGAGGGAGACCAGGGCCAGGAGCGGCTGGAGAACATCGCAGAGCTGAGGGCCACGGCCCGCGAGCTCCAGCCGATGGAGCCGTCGGAGCGGCTAGCCGCCTTCCTGGAGGGCGCGGCGCTGGTGTCGGACGTGGACGCGCTGGAGGAAGGCGAGGACGCCATCACGCTCATCACGCTGCACCAGGCCAAGGGGCTGGAGTTCCCCGTGGTGTTTATCGTGGGTCTGGAGGAAGGCATGCTGCCACACATCCGCTCATTTGACGACCCGGAGCAGATGGAGGAGGAGCGTCGCCTATTCTACGTGGGCATGACGAGAGCCAAGGAGAGGCTCTACCTCACGCGCTCCTTCCGCCGCGACTTCAGGGGCGGCTCGGGCGCGAGCAGGCCGTCGCGCTTCCTCTCGGACGTGCCTCAGAGCCTGGTGTCGTCGCTGGCGATGGCGGGGCGCCGAAGCGCCGTCACCCCGCTCGGCGCGAGGCCGGCCTACCAGGGGAGCGCGGCCGCGGAGCCGTCCGGGGAGCCGCCGCTGAAGTCGGGCGAGCGGGTCAGACACGCCAGGTTCGGCGACGGGATAGTCGTCAGTTGCGTGCCGTCCGGTACCGACCACGAGGTCACCGTGGCCTTCAAGGGAAGCTCCGGGATCAAGCGGCTGCTGTACACCTTCGCCTCGCTGGAGAGGCTGGAGTAGGCGGCGACTCGTTCTCATCCGCTCATGGTTCGACAGGCTCACCCCGTATCAAGTACGGGGCAGGCCACGAGCGGAACGGGAGGCAGCGGCTGGCGGGCGAGGTACAAGGAGGAGAGGGCCAGCCAAACGTGCCGTTGTATGACGGGGGGGTACGAAGGAAGGGAGGCGCGGGTGGAGCCGGACGCAGGAGGAGTCCCAAGCACGCCACCGCCGGACCGGGGCGTGAGGATCGACTGGGCCGAGATGCCGGATCGGGTCCGCAGCCGAGTGGAGCGGTGGCTGGGCGGGAGCGTCGTGAGCGCGGTCACGCAGCCAACCGGATTCTCGCCGGGGGTTGCGGCGCGGCTGACGGCGGACAACGGCCGCCGTGTGTTCCTGAAGGCGGTGACGTCCGAGCGCAACGCCGTGAGCGGCCAACTCCACCGACGCGAGATCGGCATCGTGAGCGCGCTGCCGAAGGCGGCGCCGGTGCCACGACTGCTGTGGTCGTACGACGAGGGTGAAGGCGGCTGGGTGGCGCTGGTCTTCGATGACGTAGAGGGGCGGCATCCGGCGCAGCCGTGGCGCGTCGATGAACTCGCCCGGGTGGTGGCGGCTACGGAGGAGCTGAGCGCGTCGCTGACGCCGTCGCCACTGCCGGCTGGTGCGGTGAGGACTGCGGGAGAGCTGTTCTCGGCGGAAATCTGCGGCTGGCGGCGGCTGCTGGACGAGAGGCCAGCGCAGCTCGACCTGCTGGATGCGTGGTCGCGGCGTCACATCGAGGCGCTGGCGGCGGTCGAGGATACGGCCGTCAGTGCGCTGACGGGCGAGACGCTGCTGCACACCGATCTTCGTGCGGACAACATCCTGCTCACGCCCGAGCGCACGTGGTTCGTCGACTGGCCGCACGCGTCTATCGGGCCTCCGTGGCTGGACGTTGTGGCGCTTGCGCCGAGCGTGACGATGCAGGGCGGCCCGACGCCGGAGGAGGTCATCGCCAAGCACTCGGCGTGTCGGGCCGGCGATGGGGACGCCATCACGGCGGTGGTGGTGTCGATAGCCGGCTACTTCACCCGCCAGGCACTGCAGCCGCCGCCCCCCGGGATACCGACGGTGCGTGCGTTCCAGGCTGCGCAGGGAGTGGTGGCTCGGAGGTGGGCGGCGGAGAGGATGGGGTTGGGGTGAGGTGTGGGAGGCGATTCGTTCTCATCCGCTCATGGTTCGACAGGCTCACCCCGTATCAAGTACGGGGCAGGCCACGAGCGGAACGGGAGGAGGCGGTTGACGGCCTGCTCACCAGTTGCTGGACTCCTCCGCGTACACGTGGTCCGGCAGGCGGTAGCTTATGCCGGCCTCGTCGAACGCGGAGGCCTGCAGCAGCGACGTGAACCGGGTGAAGTTGCTATCGCTGGACCTTCTCGGTAGCAGCCTGGCCTTAAGTCGATAGTAGCGCTGCTGAAGCCTGAAGAGCCTGAGGAAGCCCGTTGACGAGCTGTGCGGGTACTCCAGTGAGTCGGCCATCTCGTCGCCGATGAGGGCGCGTGATGCGCGGAACACGTAGCTCGCCAGGCTGCGCCGCTCCTTGGGGTCGTCGATATCTATGATCAACGGCGCTGAGTTGATGAGAGCGTTAGCCATGCCGATAGACTCGAATTCCGGGCTGGGCTCGCAAATCAGGCCAATCCGAAACAGCTCCAGCGCGTCCTCCTCGTCCCGAAAGAGGATGGTCTCAGGGATCCCCATCAGGTAGCCGGTGTACCGCCACACGTCCATGAAGCTCCTGCTCTCGGCCTCGTTGAAGACGGCGCCCAGCCTCTTCATATGGATAAGCAGCCTTGCCGAGAACGCCGTGATGGCAAAGCCCACGTGAGCCGCGCTGATGGGCACACCCCATGCCTCCGTGTCCCATTCGGAGGACTCGTTAAGCAGCCGCCGGATCTGCGCATGGATCAGCCGTATCCGGACGGACAGCTTCCATCCGTCACCGCTCCTGTCCAGGCCGCCTGGCATGAAGATCTCGATCAGGTGGCGGTTGTTCTGTCTCAGGCGCCGCACGCCCCGGTCTCGAACGCGCCCCGTGATGAAGAACGACTTGGCGATGTTGGTAGCAAAGCCCTCGACCAGCGTACCGCCAACGAACGCCGCGAGTATCAGGTTGGAGTTGCGATGGAACATCCGCACGCCCGGGGTGAACGCACTGTGGTCTACCCAGGCCGGGGGTGTCTCCAACCTTTCAAAGAACTCCCTGAGCAGAGGGGGGGCGTCACGCATCCCCTCTTCGTCACCGTCCATGCAGGCCTGTATGAGGTCGTAGTAGGTACGGGGCGCCACGCGCCAGAGCTCGTCCATTACGGCGTCCGCCTCGGGATCGCCGATGAGGGTGTGCTCGACGTAGTTGTCCGCCCTGGCTGAGTCCTGTTCGCGGGCCGCATTGTAGCCAGGGACGTAGTCGTTTGGAACTTGCATCTGTGGGCCCCTGATCGGGTGCAGTGCGGCGAGCCGTTTAGTCTTCCTCAGCCGGCTCCACTCTCAGGTCCGGCAACCAGCGGAGGAACGGCGGCAGGTACCAGTTCCGCGCCCCCAGCATCTCCATTGTAGCAGGTACGAGTACGGAGCGCACCAGCGTCGCATCCAGGAACACGGCAACGGACAGGCCAAAGCCGACCTGCTGGTTGATGATAGTGTCCCCGGACGCAAACGCGCCGAACACCGCCACCATGATCAGCGCCGCGCCCGTTATCAGCCCGGCGGTGGACCGCAGCCCGTAGGCCACGGCCTCCGCGTTGTTGCCCGTCTGGTCGTACCGCTCTCTTATGCGGCTGAGCAGGAACACGTGATAGTCCATGGACAGCCCGAAGAGTATCGAGAACAGGAACAGCGGTATCCACACGTCGATTACCTCTGCGTGCTGGAATCCCAATAGCTCCGTGCCCAGGCCCTTCTGGAACACCAGCACCAGCAGGCCGTACGCCGTGCCCACGGAAAGCAGGTTCATGGCAACGGCCTTGATGGGGATGACAATCGAGCGGAAGACCAGCATCAGCACGAGGAAGCTGAAGCCCAGCACGAACGCGAAGACGATTGGCGTGTACCTGTCGGTTATGTCGAAGACGTCAGCGGTGACCGCCGTGGTGCCGCCTACGAAGACCTCCGCCGGCGTCCCGTCGAAGGCGGCGGGTATGTGCACATCGCGCAGACGGTTGACCGCGTCCACCGCCGACTGGCTGCTCGGCTCGCCGTGGAGGATCACGGTCAGCAGCGCGAGGTCCCCAGCGTCGTTGGGCGTCCACACCACCAGCGGGTTGCCGAGAGGGTCCGGCGGCAGCACCTGGTACGCGGAGTCGCCGAGGAGGGCGAATGCGAGCGCGTTCATCGCATCCTTCACCTGTGGACTGCTCACGTCGCCGTCCACCACGATTTCCGTCGGGTTGACCAGCCCGAACGAGAAGCTCTCCTCCAGCACAAAGAAGGCGTCCCTTGTCTGCGCGCCTTCCGGCAGCGCGTCCACTCCGTTGATGCCCGTCCTTATGTCGAAGTAGAAGTAGGTGGCGATGACCATCGGCACGCCCACGCCGAGCACGCTGAGAATGGGATAGCGCATCACCTTCTCGGTGACTATCTCCCAGAACCCGTGCTCAGGCCCTCGCTCCTTGCGCTCGCCCGTCCGGCCGAAGAATGGCACCGAGAGCAGGTTGATCCGCGGGCCCATCAGGGCCAGCACTGCGGGCAACAGGGTCAGCGTGGCCAGCATCGCCACCACGACCACGAGGATTGCGCCTATGGCAAGCGACTGGAAGAACAGGAACGGCACCAGGAACATCCCGCACAGCGCGATGACCACCGTTGTGCCACTGAACAGCACCGTGCGGCCGGCCGTGGCGCCTGCCCGCTCTGTGGCCGCGAACTTGTCCAGGCCGCGGGCCATCTCATCGCGGAAGCGGGACACGATGATCAGCGAGTAGTCGATGCCGACCGCAAGGCCGATCATGGTGATGAACAGGGTCACGAAGAACACCAGCTGGAAGACCTGGCCTATGAGCGCGGCCAGACCCAGCGCCGCCAGGATGCAGATCACGGACAGCCCTATGGGAAGCAGTGCAGCAACGATGGCGCCGAAGAGTGCGACCAGTATCAGCATTGCCACCGGCACGCCGACGCGCTCGCCCTGCTCCAGGTCGTGCTGGGCCAGCTCGGCGTTCTCCACGGAGATGCTGGCATTGCCGACTATGTACACGTCAACCTCGCCGGCCGCGTCCGCCTCCTCCACGATGTGCAGGACGTCCTCCACGTTCTTTTCGGCCTGCGCCAAGTCACCGGTCATGACCATCGGCAGGATGGTGGTGCGCCGGTCCGCAGACACCAGCAGCGGATTACCGTCCAGGTAGCTGTGTATCTCGGCGACCACGTCGTCGCCAAGCGCGGAGATCTCCTCGTAGAGCGACGCGACGCTTGCCTGGAAGGCTTCGTCGTCCACCGTGAGCGAGTCGGAGCGGACGATGACCGTCTCCACGATGGGCCTTGGCCCCCGGAGCCGTTCATCAAGCCGCGACGCGGTCTGTTCAGACTCGGCGCTGCTGTTAAGGCGCAGCTCGGTAGTCGTCGCGCTGTCCAGCAGGCGGGCGCTAAGCCCTCCGCCCACGAAGGCCACCAGCACCCATAGTAGTATGGTGAGCAGGGGTCTGCGTGCGCTTATGCGGGCGAGGTATTCGGTCAAGTGGTGACACCGTCAGTTGATGTTGACAACCAAGTATAGCACATGGCCCTCAGGCGGCTGTCGCAGGGCTCAACGTGGTATAGAATGCAGAATCGAACACCCTACGCCTTGAAGCCTGATCTGTCGTGACCTTTCAGATTCACCAGGAACAGCTTCTGAGCTACCCCCGCGAGCAGGTCTTCCGGTTCTTCGCCTCTGCCGAGAACCTCAACCTGCTCACGCCTCCCTGGCTGGGGTTCAACATCCTGACACCGCTGCCCATCGAGATGGCGGTCGGGACCATCATCGAGTACCGAATCAGGCTCCGCGGGCTTCCGCTAACCTGGCGGAGCGAGATCACGGAGTGGCAGCCGCCCTTCTCGTTCTGCGACGAGCAGCGCCGCGGCCCGTACCGGTACTGGATACACCGGCACACGTTCGAGGAGCGGCCTGGCGGCACTCTGGTGACCGACCACGTGGACTACGGCGTTCTGGGAGGGGCGCTGGTCAACAGGCTGTTCGTCGCGGGTGAACTGCGGAGGATCTTCGCCTACCGAAAGGCCAAACTCTCGGAGGTATTCCCCGGCACAGATTGACCGCCCGCCCTTCGACAGGCTCAGGGCCCGCGCCTACGGCTTGACGCCAATGGCCTCGCCAAAGGCCAGACCGCCGCAGGCGCCCGGGTGGTCTCGCCACTCGTCCAGGCCATGTCTCCACTGGTCGAATTGCTCCCGGCTGGCCAGCCCGAACTGCACCGCTGCCTCGATGACCCGCGGCGAGTAGAACCAGTCGTCTATGAAGGCGCGGAAGAACGCCACGTCCTCGGTGCTGCCGAAGTAGTCAAAGGAGCCGGACGCCAGGATATCCGCGAATCCGGCTTCCAGCAACGCGTTTTTCAGCTCCCTGCCCATCTCCGGATGGCCGCCATTGCCCTGGAGCAGCCTGGCAAAGGTCCTCCAGGCGTTGTCCACATCCTCGCTGCCCGGCTCCAGGAAGGACGACGACACGAACAACTCACGGCTTGCGATTATGCCGCCTGGTTTCAGCACACGCTTCACCTCGGCGAGGACGGCGCGGGTGTCCGGGATGTGCATCAGGACTGCGTGGCAGTGGGCCACGTCGAAGTAGTTGTCCTCGAATGGGAGGTCCGTCACGTCGCCGACGTGGAACGTGGCGTTGGCGTGTCCGCCCGCCTGGGCGGCAGCGCGGGCCATTTCTATCTGAGACTCCTCCATGTCCACACCGTGCAGCTCGCCAGGTTCGACGGCCCGAGCCAGCCCAACCGATATGGTGCCTGGGCCGCAGCCGAAGTCGAGCACGCGGTCGCCGGGCTTCAGGTGCGGGAGCAGGTACGCGGCGTGGCTGTCTGCGCTGCGCCGGCGCAGTAGCTGCTGAAAGTTCTCATCGTAACCCATTGTGTAGGCGGGATCGGGTGGTGTGTTGCCCTGCGTCATTGAGTCTCCTCTCGGTGCTTACGCGGACGCTTCTGCTCAGCTAGACTATGTCGTCCCTGTCCATCAGGCTCTCAGCCCTGGCGCGGTCGTCGGTCACAATTGCAACGGTGGTATAACCCTCGCGCCTGTCCACAATCTGAAGGCTCTGTATGTTGATGCCCGCCTGCTTCAGCCTCTCCGCCACCTTTGCAAGCGCGCCCGGCTCGTCATGCAGGCGCACGAGCAGCGATTCGTCCGAGACTGTCTTGAACCCCGCGCTGGTCAGCGCCAGGAGCGCGCCGTCGTAGTCGTCCGTGGTCAGCGAGATGGCCCCTCTATCGCCAAAGGGGTCGGTGCTGATCGTCTCGATGTTGATGTTGCTGTCGGCCAGCACACGGCTGATGTCTGCTATGACGCCGACCTCGTTCTGGGCCATTACGATGATTCTGGGCATGCGTGTGTATCCCCTTACTCGTGTGTTGAGTTGTCCCTCACGCAGTCGTCCACGACCGCGTCGATGATGTCCCGCGTTATGTGCGGCATGGCCAGCAGGTGGGCGATGTCCTCAAAGGGCGCCAGCTGCCACCTGCGAATGATCTCCGGCGACGGCCTCCGGAGCACGACCGTCACGGAGTTGCGGTTCCTCCAGGCTGGTATGCCCGCGTCCAGGAAGCGGTTGACGGCGTACTCCGCGGTATCGATGCAGCGACGAACGATGTCCCGGTAGCCGTCCAGCCCGTGCTTCTGGAATGCGTACCATATCATGAGCGGGGCGAAGGCGCTGCGCGACCCCGTCAGCGTGGTGTCCAGAACACCCACGTACTCGATGGAGCGTGCCACGCGCGACACGTACTCGCGCCTGGTCAGAGCCACGCCGCACGGCAGCGGTGAGCCGATCATTTTGTGGCCGCTTATCGCTACGCTATCGAACCCCGCGTCGAAGCCATATGGCTGAGGCTCCTCCACGAAGGGCAGGATCATGCCGCTCAGGGCGGCGTCGGCGTGGATGTAGTGGTTGGTGACGGCCAGGTCGCTGAGGATGGCGCGGACGCGGCTCACGTCGTCGATGGCGCCCTTCATGGTGGTGCCGATGTTCGCCATGAATATGACCGGGCTATCGCGGTTGATGCGAATGGTCTCGTACAGGTCGTCGTAGTCGATCTCGCCGTTGGGCTGGCTCTTGATCATGATGCTGCGGGCCTTGAGCAGCCGCAGGATCTTGACCACGCTGTAGTGGGTGTCCTGGGAGAAGTAGACCACGCCGTCCGGGAAGATCTCGCGGCCCATGTAGAGGCCGTACATGTTCCCCTCGGTGCCGCCGGACGTGACGTAGCCCCAGGCGCGCTCCCGCTCGATGTGCATGAGGTCCGCAAAGGTGTGGAGCACCTCGCGCTCGATCTCGTGCGTGTTGACGCGGTAGTTGCTGTCGTGGAACGGATCGCCAACGTTGTTGGCGCTGAGGCGCAGGAATGGCAGCAACGGCGTGTAGTCGAAGTCCTGGTTTGTGGGATAGCCGACCTGCCTGCTGCCGAGCTCCTCAAGCTCCCTGAGCAGGCCATCGAGACGCTTACGGGTTTCCTCCTCCATGTTGCACCTCCACTTCAGGGCGCTCACGTGCCTACCACCCCTCTATTCGAATATAGCACGAGGCAGGCACATGGGCAAACGGCGCATCCTGTCGTTCGAGTGCGGCACCGCTCGGAATCCTGACAGCACGAGTCCGTTTGTGGTACAACTATCGACGAGGTCAGAGCATCGTATGTCGATCCGCAGCAGCGCGCAAATACCCCAAACGGAGCTGTCAGCCCGCGCGTGCCCCAGCCCGGGTGTCCCTTGCTAGTCCTGTGGGTAGGCGCAGGCGGCGTCGTGGGCTCGGTCCTGCGGTACCTCGTCGTCACGTGGGTGAACGGCGCGATGGGCGCGCCGGCGTTCCCCTACGGGACCTTGGCCGTGAACGCCATTGGCTGCCTGGTCATCGGTCTCGTCGTGGGCTTGTGGGACGCACACCACGCCCTGACGCGAGAGGCGCAGGCCTTCCTCATCGTCGGCGTGCTAGGCGGATTCACCACCTTCTCGGCGTTCGGCATCGAGACCGTCCGGCTGCTGAGGGACGGGGCGTACGTCGCAGGCTTCGCCAACGTGTTCCTCCAGCTGGCCATCGGCCTGTCCGCGGTGGCCGTAGGCCTGCGAATCGGGCAGGCTTTCAGGCCGGACGTGTAGGCCTCGTAAACCTACCACCGTCATTGCGGCGCAAGCCGCAATCCAGATTCCCGTTTGCACGGGACTGGTGGAGCAGGTGGGGACTGACGTGGACTCCTGCTTACGCAGGAGTAGTCCGGCGGGGGCACCGCTCGAATGGTTCGACAAGCTCACCATGAGCGGTGCGGGTGGCTGGTCGCCGTACCCCTTGCCCGCCCGCACTTCGACAGGCTCAGCACGAGCGGAGATGAACTCCGCTACCGCGATAGCCCCGGCAGCAGGTGAATGACCACCATAGCCTCCAGGCCCGCGAGCAGCACCAACGCGATGATGTACGGGATCACCCCGCGGAAGATGCTGCGCTCCTGCCCTCCCAGTCCGACCACCGCCGCCGCAACCAGCACCTTCGCAGGCGCCATCGAACTGCCCACCGACGCCCCTATCGACTGGATGCTCGAGATGGTCACTTCGCCGATGCCCAGCGCACGCGCAGTCTCCATCTGCAGCAGCCCGAACATCACGTTCGAGTTGGTGTTGCTGCCGCTCATGAACGACCCAAGCAGCCCGATGAAGGGCGAGACCAGCGGGAAGAGCGGGCCGGACACGTTCGCGATGCCCTTCGCCAGCAGCACCGTCATGCCCGTGTCGGCCATCACGACTGCCATCACTACCATCGTCGTGACGCTCATGGTGGAGCTGCGGCTCTGCCTGTACGTGAGCCTCACCGACTCGCGCGCCACGCCGCTTCGCCACCAGCCGGTCACCGCATAGGCCACCACGCTTGCCAGCGTAGACATGACTATCAGCGGCGCAGGATGATTGAGCAGGCTGATGGGCGCGTAGTTGTCGGCGGGGTCCACCACGAACCCCTGTCCGGTCGTGAAGCCGGGGTAGTCGGCGGCCAGGCGAAGCCCGGACACAGCCTCCATAACCGGCCCGATCTGCGAGATTACGCTCAGCGTGACGAGCAGCAGGTAGGGCAGGAGCGCGAGCAAGAGCGGCATGAGCCTCGATGGCTCCTCCGATTCCGAGTCCTCGTCGTCCTCCGGCGCGCCCGTCACCGCCACCCGCGGCGCAGGCAGTAGCAGCGGCGTCCTGGCCAGCAGCGCCAGCGACACCATGCCCAATATACCGGGCACGGTCGACGCGATCTGCGGCGCGCCGAGCAGCGCCAGCGCGTACATCGCACCCGCCATGATCGACCCGACGACGACCACGAGCGGCAGGCTTCGCCCCACCGCGGCCGCGCCGCCCTGGATGTGCGCCACGAGCGCGCCGCTCGCCACGATGACCGGCGCAAACAGCAGCGCCATGTGCGGCGCGATCACCTCGCCCTCGATTCCCGTCACCAGCTGTATGGTGTAGTAGGAGGAGGCCATGGAGCCGAACGTGACGGCCCAGCCGTGGCCCACCAGCGCCATCGCAGCGGCCCGCGCCGGCGAGAAGCCGAGCATGATGAGCAGCGGCGCTGCCACCGCCACGGGCACTCCGAACCCGGTTATGCCCTGGATGAAGCTGGAGAAGCCCCAGCCGATGATGAGCGCCTGCGCCAGACCGTCGCCCGCGAGCGCGGCCATGCTGCGCCCGATGGAGTCGATGGCCTTCAGCCTGTCGAGCACGTTGTACAGGTACACGGAGGTCCAGACGATGGTGAGCACGAAGAGCGACAGGCTGATGCCCTTGCCGGCGGCGATGGCGGCGTGGCGCGGCTCCGCGCCGAAGGCCAGCAGCGCGAGCGCGAGGGCGAGCACGCAGGCACCCGCACCGACGCGCGGCACGCTCCAGCTCAGCCACACGATGGCGGCCACCAGGAACACGACCGGCGAGGCCGCCAGCAGCCAGTTGACGATGGTGATTTCGGGGCCGTTCACGAGCGCGCGCCTCGGCGAGTTGGCATACGGCTCACACTAACGCAGCGCATCACAAGAATCAATGGCGAAGGTGGGGAGTACCCCATACCTTCGCAGGGCTAGCTCCGAGTGTATCGAAGTACGGATGGGAGCGTCCCCTACCCCTCGCGACGCCCCTCCGCGCCCCCGTCCAGCGCGCCATCTCGCATGAACACGTTGCGCGCCGGGAACGAGATCTCGATGCCCTCCTCGTCGTAGCGCGCGAAGACGGCCTTCACGAACGCGTGCTTCACCGACCACGAGCTCAGGTACCCGTCGGACCGCATCACCACCCAGAAGATGATGTTGGAGTCGCCGAAGTACTCGTACCAGACCGATGGCTCGTAGTCGTGTATCGCGCCCGGCGTCTCCTGCAGCACCTGTCTCGCCACCTCCACCGTCACCCGCTCCACGTGCGCCAGGTCGCTGAAGTAGCTCACGCCTATCTGCATGTAGACCGACATCTCCTCGTAGGGGTAGTTGAAGTTGGTCATGATGCTGTCCGAGAGCCGGGAGTTGGGCACGAACACGATGTTGTTCGAAAGCAGCCGAACGCGCGTGGTGCGCCAGCCGATGTGGTCGATCGCCCCGATCATGCCGCCCTCCAGCTCCACGTAGTCACCCACGCGTATCGAGCCGTCGGTCGTTACGCTCAGGCCAGCGAACAGGTTGATGAGCGTGCCCTGCAGCGCGAGCGCCACGGCCAGGCCTCCGACGCCAAGGCCCGCGATGAGCGGCGCAATCGATATGCCAAGCCGGTCCAGGACTATCAGCCCGGCCATCACGAGCACAACTGAGTTGGCTATATGCGTGGCAATCGGGGTCACCGATTCCACGACCCGGCTCTGTCCCGTGCGCTCGCCCACGCGGCCCATGGCCCACCCGATCGCGTCGTCCTGCGCGCGTATGGCCCCGTACAGCACGACGCCGATGCTGATGATGACGAACCCGCTCGTGATCAGGTGCCGATACTCGACCAGCGAGGGCTGCCACCTCAGGCCGACGTGTACGCCCAGCAAAATGATCAGCAGCGACAGCGCCCCGTCGATGTCGTCGATGAGGTTGGCTCGGAGGCAGGTTGGGTCCTTGCGGCGCAGCCTTCGCTTGACCATGTTGGTCAGGGTGCGCACGATGAAGGAGACGACGAGGCCCGCCAGGATTGCCGACCCCAGGTACACGAGGTCGCCCAGAGTCACTCCCTCTATGACCACTCTGTCCATAGTGCGTCTCCTTCCGGCCCGCGCCGCGCGGCGCGGATACCGGAGCAATGGTAGCCCCACGGCCAAGGCGGGTCAATCCTGCGCCGGGCCGCGCGGGCCATGCGCTATAATCCCCGTGCCTGTTACGCAAATGCCGGATCGAGAGGCGGGAGCCATGTCCTGGGCAATGAGGTTGACACTACTCGTCGCGCTGGCCGCGGCGGCGGTCACGAGCGGCGTCGCGCTGGCGGTCGACCGCTTCCAGTGGGAGGTGGAGCTGTCGCAGTGGCTCCAGTCGTTCAGCCTCGGCCCGTTCGACTTCCTTCGCGGCCTGCTGTTCTGGATGGGCGTGCGAGGCGTGGCGGGCGCGACGATGCTGGCGGTGTGCGCGGCCCTGTGGCTACGTCGGTGGAGGTTGGAGTCGGCGTTCGTGGCGATGACGCTCGGCCCGGACCTGCTGAACCTCGTGCTGAAGGAGCTGATCGGGCGTCCGCGGCCGACGGACGACCTGGTCGACGTGACGGTCGGCTGGGGCGGCATACAGGGATCGGGCTTCCCCAGCGGCCACGCGGTGCACGCGGTGGTGTTCTACGGGCTGCTGCTGTACCTGGCGTGGCGGTACGTGCCGAGCAGGCCGCTTGTGCGTGCGATCGCGGTGGCGGTGGTCGGATACGTGCTAGCGACGGGGCCGTGGCTCCTCTACGACGGCCGGCATTGGCTGCTCGATGTGCTGGGGGGCTACGCGTACGGTTCGGTCTACCTGCTGTCGATCATGTGGGCGTACGAGCGGGCACTGGCCCGCCTCCGCGCAGGCGAGGGCGGCCGGCTGGCGCGGCTGCTGGTGAGGGGGCCCGACAAAGCCACTCCTGCGTAGGCAGGAGTCCATCTCCACCAATAATGTGCGGGGCAGGTTCTGAGCCTGTCGAAGGACATGAGCGGAAGCAGGCGTCTGAATGAGCCCGCTCAAGTGGTTCGACTGGCTCACCATGAGCGGGCTGTGGGGTGTGGCGGCATAGCTACCGCTCATCCGGGCCAGCCACAACCACTCCTGCAGAGCTTGTCCCCGCGAAGGCGGGGAGCAGGAGTCCATCTCCTTTTGGAGTGTGGCGGGATGGATTCCCGCTGGAGCGCGGGAATGGGGTATGCGCGATGCGTGGCCGCCTCACTTCCCTAGCGACGATTGCGCTAGGCCACTGAAGTCGCCGCGAGCGAGCTACCAATCGCATCAACGGCGGACTTGTTCATCAGGTAGAGCACCTCGTCTCGGTCGCCGCCCATGATCCTGATGGCCACGTCCTCCATGCGAGGCTCCAGCAGGCGGTTCAGCATAATGGCTGCCCCTGCACCACCTATTGCACCCGCCGCTGCGCCAGCCGCAGTGCCGGGTCCGGGGATTGCGCTGCCTGCCGCACCTCCGGCCGCGCCCCCGGCCCAAGCGCAAACCTGTGTTACGCCAAACCTGGACATCATCGTCAGCGCACGGATGGCGTGTATCCTGGACCGCTCGGTGACCTCAACACCTCTGAGCTCACCCTCCGTGGAGACCATCTGGGAGATGAGTCTGATTCCAAGAACGATGTCTCCGACGTACGGCAGCAACTCGCCAATGGAATCCGGTACATCAATACCAGAATTGCTTGCCAGTGTTCCCAAACCGGACTTGATGTCTTCGGTAAACTCACCTATCTCTATACCTGTATCTACAAGACGGCCTGCCGAGTCCGGGTCTACCTCCATCAACTTGTCATACAGCTCGCTACTGACCGCAAACTGGACGTGTCCAGGCGCCTCTTCCATTCGCTCCATGACGTCTCCGGCGTAGCCTAGCCCACCGGCTTTCACCTGCACGAATATATCCTCTGTGCCCTCGGGGCCTCTCCCGATCAGGTCGTAGACCGGCTGATTTGGGTTCGCCGGGATCTCAAACTTGTATCCAGGGTGCATTTCCTCAAGTTGTCGCACACTCTCCAGTTCCGCAACCTTGCCCTTCAGGCTACTGACGAAACCGATTACAGACCTCTCGCCTCTCTCAGAGATCTCCGCAAAATAATCGGCTAGGGATGTGGTCTGAGAGTCTTCGGTGAACGCCAGGCGATACGCTTCGTTGAGCAAGTCCGAATTCGGTACCTCCCGCCCTTCGAAGAGCGCATCCATGGCCTCTTCCGCTGCCTCAGCCACACCCAGCGCAAAGGTGTCCTTGTCCGTTCCCCGCAGCTTGGAGACGGCGGTCTCGTGCGAGTATCCCGCGGCGTCATCGCTTATGGGGAGGGCGCGCAGATCTTCTAGCAGTGAAGTCGATTCCATCATCGCGTCTACATCACCAACGCAAGGACAATTGCAGCAACGGCAATACCTGCGCTCGCGATTGAGACCATGAGCGCCGTACGATTTGAGGAACGTATCTGTTCGCCTGTGCGCGCCTCAAGCTCTGCCATCTCTCTCTTGTAGCGCTCTGTTATCTCGTCCACGTGGGAGTCTATGGAAGAACGAATCTGTTTGCCCGTCCGCGCCTCAAGCTCCGCCAACTCTCTCTTGTGAAACTCAATCATCTCGTCCACGCGGGAGTCAATGGAGGAACGAATCTGTTCGCCCGTGCGAGCCTCAAGCTCCGTCATCTCCATCTTGTGGCGCTCCGCCAGCTCCTCCATGCGCGCGTTCATGGCATTGGTCTGTACCCTGACCTCTTCGTGGCTGGCAACGTGCGCCGATAGCAGCTCGTTCTGCTTCAGCACCCGAGGGATGAGCTCACGATTGACGCGGTCTTGCTCCTCCCAGAACCTGACCTTATCAGCAATTCCGGGTCTGTCAGCGGAACTCGAGGCCGCCGCTTCATCGTTCTGTGACTCTGCCTCTGGAGGTGTTGCGTCGGCTTCCGCTTCCTGCCCTGAAGATCGGCCAAACGGGTTTATGCGACCGAATACCATTTCTCGCCTCCTCACGTGGCTCGAGCCGGCTCGACGACCAGTCTGGCGATGTCCTTCCAACCGTAGGACACCTCTACGAGGTCTGCTCCTCCGATCTCGACGCTCTTCCGACCGACCTGTTCACCCCCCAGCGACTCATAGAACCGGCGCGCGCGGTGGTTGTCCTCCAGCACCCACACCAGCATCGAACTGAATCCGTCAGCCAGTAGTCTCTGAGTCACAGCCGATACAAGATGACGGCCTAGACCCCTGTTCTGGTGCTCTTGAAGGATGTAGATGGCGTAGAGCTCGCCGCGGTAGGTACTGTCGCCTTCTCGCTCTGGTCCTCCGTTCGCGAATCCGACGACGTCGCTACCCTCTGTCTCTGCAACGAAGATGCTCCTGGCGGGCTCGTTGGCTGTGAAGACCTTGCTCCACCCCGACTCTCTCCTTTGGTACGAGAGACTTGCCAGGTACTCGGCAGGCACTACGCCTGCATACGTGGTCCGCCACGAATCGATGTGAACCCTTGCGATCGAGCCGGCGTCCGCAGGGTTGGCAGCTCTAATCGTTACGTTCACGCCTAGCCCCCGTCGCGGGTGCGGCGGTGGTGTGCGCGGATGCCGTCCTCAAGCGCAGCCCATGCCAGCAGCGCGCACTTGATGCGGATCGGGAAGTTCTTGACGCCCGCCAGCGACTCCACCTCGCCAAGCCTGTCCTGCTCCTCCGACGTCGGGTCGCGGCCCTGCATCATGTCGCGGAACAGGAAGTAGAGCGATTCAGCGTCCTCCAGGCTCTTGCCCTTGATGGCCTCCGTGAGCATGGAGGCCGACGCCTGGCTGATGGAGCAGCCCGTCCCGTGGAAGCTAACGCCGTCGACCACGTCGCCGTCGAGGCTCATGCGCAGGTAGACCTCGTCTCCGCAGAAGGGGTTGACGCCCTCCGATACGATGTCCGCGTCCTCAAGCTCCGCCTGGTTCCGCGGGCTGCGGTAGTGGTCGAGGATGATCTCGCGGTATAGCTCGTCGACGTCGGAGAAGTCGAAGCTCTGCATGGCCGTGCTGCGGGTGAGGCGTCCTACGTCCTGGCGCGCGTGCCGGAGAAGTACCTGATCGACTCCCGGACGGCGGCCACCAGCAGGTCCACCTCTTCCTCCGTGTTGTAGACGTAGAAGCTGGCGCGGGCTGTTGCGGGCACGGCCAGCCTGCCCATCAGGGGCATGGCGCAGTGGTGGCCCGTGCGTATGGCGATGCCCTCGCGGTCCAGCATGGTGCCGAGATCGTGGGGGTGTACGGCCTCGGAGTAGAACGACACGATGCCACCCCTCTGCGTGACGTCACGCGGCCCGTAGACGCGCACCTCCTCCGACTCCTCAAGCTCGCGGAAGGCGTTGAGCGCGTACTCGGTGATGGCCACCTCGTGCTCGCGCACGTTGTCCATGCCCAGCGACTCCAGGTAGTCGACGGCCGCGCCCAGCGCGATCGTGTCCGCGATGTTAGGCGTGCCAGCCTCGAAGCGCATCGGCAGGTCGTTCCACGTGGCCCGGTCGTCCCACACCTGCAGCACCATCTCGCCGCCGTGCAGGAACGGGTCCATGTCCTCGATTACCTCCTGCTTGACGTACAGCACGCCGATGCCCGTAGGCCCCATCATCTTGTGGCCGGAGAAGGCCAGGAAGTCGCAGTCCAGGTCGGTCACGTCAGTCTTGAGGTGAGGCACGCTCTGCGCCCCGTCGATGAGCACCCGCGCGCCCGCGCGATGCGCGGCCTCCGTGAGCTCCTTCACCGGGTTGATGGTGCCCAGCACGTTGGACATGTGGTTCAGCGTGAGCAGCTTCGTGCGAGGAGTGAGCAGACTGTCGAGGTTGGTCAGGTCGAGGGCCTGCTCGTGGGTGAGCGGGATGAAGCGGAGCGACGCGCCACGCTCCTGCGCGACCTGCTGCCAGGGCACCAGGTTGCTGTGGTGCTCCATGTGGGTGGTGAGTATCTCGTCGCCGGGGCCGAGGTTGCGGCGCGCCCAGGTCTGCGCCACCAGGTTGATGGCCTCCGTGGTGTTGCGCACCAGCACCACGCCGGTGGTGGACGGCGCGCCGATGAAGGCGGCGAACTTGCGGCGAGATTCCTCGTAGCGGTCGGTGGCCTCCATGCTCAGCGCGTGGACGCCGCGGTGAATGTTCGAGTTGTAGCTCTCGTAGTAGTCGACGAGAGCCTGGATGACCTGCGCGGGCTTCTGCGAGGTGGCGGCGTTGTCCAGGTATACCAGAGGCTTGCCGTACACCTCACGCGACAGTATGGGGAAGTCCTTGCGTACTGCCTTTACGTCCAGCATGGGTCTCCTCCCGCCACTTCCTGCGGACGCCTCCGTTCCGCTTCCACCAAGCCTACCCCACGTCCCCCAGCCACTCACGCAGCGTGTCCGCGACCAAGCCGTCAATCTGGCCGCGGAGCGTCTCGTTGGCGATGCCCTCGATGACCTCGCTGAGGAACGCGCGGGTCAGCAGGCCTCGCGCAGTCCTCTCGTCGAGGCCGCGGCTGCGCAGGTAGAACAGCGCCGTGGGATCCATGTGGCCGCAGGCGGCGCCGTGGCCGCACTTCACGTCGTCGCAGTAGATCCAGAAGGCGGGCTTGGTGTCCGCCTCCGCCTGGTCTGATAGCAGCAGGTTCTTGTCCACCTGGTTGGCGTTCACCTTCACCGCGCCCTCTCGCACGATGATGCTGCCGTGGAACACCGACCGCGACCTGCCGTCCAGGATGCCCTTGTACAGCTCGCGGCTGGTGGTGTACGGCTTGGCGTGGTCGATGATCACCTGGTTGTCGACGTGCTGGCGGCCGGTGACCATGTAGAACCCCGTCAGGTAGCAGGAACAGTCTTGGTCCAGCGTGACCAGGTTCAGGTTGTTGCGCGTCAGCCTGCCACCCATGTCGATGTTGACCGACGAGAACCGGCTGTCGCGCTCCACGGCTACGTGCGTGTTTGTGACGTGATACGCCTGCTCGGGCTGGCGCTGCACCTTGTAGTAGTCCAGCCGTGCCGCCGCACCCACGACGATCTCCGTGACCGCGTTGGTGAGGTGATCGCCCTCGGAGAGGCCCGCGTAGGCCTCCAGCACGGAGGCGCTGCTCTCCTCGCCGGCGACGATGAGCACGCGAGGCTGGGCTACCGTCTCCTCTCCGTCCCCGGTGGAGAGGAAGAGAAGCCGGATGGGATCATCCACGCGTAAGCCTCTGGCGACGTGCACGAAAGCGCCGTCGTGCAGGAAGGCGGTGTTGAGCGCGGTGAATGCGTTGTCGGCGTACCCGGCGAAGCGCGCTAGGTGGGGCTGCACAAGGTCCGGCGTCGAGCGCATTGCCTCCGCCAAGCTGACGGTCGTGACGCCTTCCGGAAGCGCGTCGACGCTCGATAGGGCCTCGCTGTACCGGCCGTTCACGAACACGAGCTGCGGCCATTGGGCAGCGCCAAGCGAGGCTTGTGCCACCGATTCCGCGTCGACCGTGGCGGCTGCGTCAGCCGCGCCGAGCCGTACCGGCACGCGTGCGATGGGCATCACGTCCGTGTACTTCCATTCCTCGTTGCCGCGGCGCGCGGTGGGAAAGCCTAGCTCGCGGAATCTGTCGAGCGCGTCCTTGCGGAGCTCCCTGGCCCACGCGGGATCGTGCGACGCGCCGTTGCTCTCGAAGGACTCGGAGGCCGCGAGGTACGCCTCCTCCTGGGTTGCGGTGCGCTGGGTCATGTGCTTAGCCGGAGGCCTGCGTGGCTTCCGCCGGTCTCCCCAGGTGGTCGTAGCCCCTGGACTCCACCTCCAGGGCCAGCTCCTTGCCGCCTGACCTGACGATGCGTCCGTCGATGAGCACGTGTACCTGGTCAGGCACCACGTAGTTGAGGATGCGCTGGTAGTGGGTCACGAGGATGATGGCGTTGTCCGGCCGCCGTAGCTGGTTGATGCCGTCGGCCACGATGCGCAGGGCGTCCACGTCCAGGCCGGAGTCCGGCTCGTCAAGGATGGACAGCTTGGGCTCGAAGATGGCCATCTGAAGCACCTCGTTGCGCTTCTTCTCGCCGCCGGAGAACCCCTCGTTGACGGAGCGCTTGGTGAGGTTACGGTCCATCTCCACCACGTCCACGCGCTCGTTGAGCAGCCGGTCGAACTTCAGCACGTCGTACTCGTCCATGCCCTTGCTCTTGCGAATGGCGTTGAAGCCTGCGCGCATGAAGTGATCGAGGCGCACGCCCGGCACCTCGATGGGGTGCTGGAAGCAGAGGAAGAGCCCCGCACGCGCCCTGTCCTCGGGCGGCATGCCCAGCAGGCTCTCGCCTTCGAACGTTGCGTCGCCGGCGGTCGTGGTGAACGACGGGTTGCCCGCCAGCACGTTGGCCAGCGTGCTCTTGCCGGAGCCATTCGGCCCCATGATGGCGTGAACCTCGCCCGCGTTCACCTGCAGGTCAACGCCCTTGAGTATCTCTACGTCGCCTACGGAGGCGTGAAGGTTGGTTATCTGGAGCATTGGCAGAGTCTCCTGTGTTCGCCTGAAATGGTCGGCCCGCCGGGCGCTAGCCCACGGTGCCCTCGAGGTTCATCTCCAGCAGCCGCGTGGCCTCAACTGCGAACTCCAGAGGCAGCTGCTTGAAGACCTCCTTGCAGAATCCGTTGATGATCAGCGAGTGCGCGTCCTCGATGGAGATGCCCCGCTGGTTGCAGTAGAAGAGCTGGTCCTCGCTCACCTTGGAGGTGAACGCCTCGTGCTCAAGGTGTGCGGAGTTGTTGCGCACCTCCACGTAGGGCGTGGTGTGGGCGCCGCACTGGTCGCCCAGCAGCAGCGAGTCGCACTGCGTGAAGTTCCACGCGTTGGTGGCCCGCGGCATCACCCGGACCAGGCCGCGGTAGGTGTTCTGGGCGTGACCCGCCGAGATGCCCTTGGCGATGATGGTGCTGCGGGTGTTCTTGCCTAAGTGGATCATCTTGGTGCCGGTGTCCGCCTGCTGGTACGCCTTTGTGAGTGCGACCGAATAGAACTCGCCGATGGAGTCGTCGCCCCGCAGGATGACGCTGGGGTACTTCCACGTGATGGCCGAGCCGGTCTCCACCTGCGTCCAGGAGATCTTCGAGTTGCGTCCCTGGCAGATGCCTCGCTTGGTGACGAAGTTGTAGATGCCGCCCTTGCCCTCGTCGTCGCCGGGGTACCAGTTCTGGATGGTGGAGTACTTGATCTCCGCGTTGTCGAGCGTGATCAGCTCCACCACGGCGGCGTGAAGCTGGTTCTCGTCGCGCATGGGAGCGCTGCACCCCTCGAGGTAGCTGACGTAGCTGCCCTCGTCGGCGATGATGAGCGTGCGCTCGAACTGCCCTGACCCCTCGCTGTTGATGCGGAAGTAGGTGGTCAACTCCATGGGGCAGCGCACGCCCTTCGGTATGTAGCAGAACGAGCCGTCCGAGAAGACGGCGGCGTTGAGCGCGGCGTAGAAGTTGTCCGTGTGCGGCACCACGGAGCCGATGTACTTGCGTACCAGGTCCGGGTGCTCCTGCACGGCCTCCGACATCGAGCAGAAGATGATGCCGTGCTTGGCAAGCTCCTCCTTGAAGGTGGTGGCGATGGACACGCTGTCGAACACGGCGTCCACTGCCACGCCTGCCAGTCGCTTCTGCTCCTGTAGGGGGATGCCCAGCTTCTCGTAGGTACTCAAGATCTCCGGGTCCACCTCGTCGAGGCTGGCCAGCTCCTTCTTGGCCTTGGGCGCGGAGTAGTAGATGATGTCCTGGAAGTTAACGGGCGGATGGTGGATGTTGGCCCAACCCGGCAGCCGCTCGCCGTCCAGAAGGGACAGGAAGTGATGGTACGCCTTCATGCGCCACTCCAGCATCCACTCCGGCTCGTTCTTCTTGGCGGAGATGAAGCGGATGGTGTCCTCGTTGAGGCCGGGGGGAGCCGACTCCTGCTCGACGTCGGTGACGAAGCCGTACTTGTACTCCTGCTTGGCTACGTCCCTGACGACCTGGTTTGTGGTGGTCAACTGCTCACTCCCTCCCGCGCCTCTCCGCCGGAGCCCTGGGGCCTCGGCGGCTCGGAGACACGAATACCATTGCTTCTGTATCTATCGGGAATACCTGTGGCCGGGAACACCTGTAGCTGCACCGGGCAATTGTCGACCTTAATGGTCGACAATTATGCTAGCACAGGGCAATGTGCCGGTCAATAGATACTGCGCAGGCACGGCGGGCGGGTTTGCGGCGACGCTTTCGCTCCAAAATCGCCTCCGATTTCATTGACTTACGCACAGCGCGGTGGTATATTTCCAACCATAATCACCGGGAGATGTACCGTGGAGGTTCCTCACCTGAAAGAGCTCCGCAGGTCCTACGGCTTCGACGAGGTGGCCATCGTCCCGGGGAGCGTGACCGTAAACCCCGACCAGACCCTGATTGACTTCTCCATCGGCGACTACTCCTTCGGCACTCCATTCCTCGCGTCCTCGCTCGACGCGGTTGCATCCCCCAAGTTCGCGGCCTGCCTGGGCAGGATGGGCGGTCTCGCCGTCCTCAACCTGGAAGGCATCTACACCCGCTATGACGACCCCGAGGCCGTCATCCAGCACATCATCGAGGCGCCCCAGGTGGAGGCCACGCCCCTCCTGCAGAAGATCTACTCGTCTCCCATCAAGGACAACCTCATCGGCGAGCGCGTGGAGGAGATCAAGCGCGAAGGCGTCGCCTGCGCCGTATCGCTCACGCCCGCCAACACCAAGCGCCTCTCGCCCATCGCCATGGAGGCCGGCGCCGACATCCTGTTCGTCCAGTCCACCGTCACGACGGCGCGGCACATCTCGAAGAGCGAGCAGGGCCTGGACCTGTACGACATCTGCAAGCAGGTTCGCGCCCCGGTGGTGGTCGGCAACACGGTCACCTACGGCGCCACGCTGGAGCTGATGGAGACCGGCGTTCAGGGCGTCTTGGTGGGCGTCGGGCCCGGCGCCATCTGCACCACGCGCGAGGTCGAGGGCATCGGCGTGCCTCAGGTCACCGCCACGCTCGACTGCGCGGCGGCGCGGGAGGAGTTCTTCCACCGCACCGGTCGCTACGTCCCCATCATCACGGACGGGGGAATGCGCACGGGCGGCGACATCTGCAAGGCGATAGCCAGCGGCGCCGACGCGGTGATGCTCGGCACCACGTTTGCACAGGCGGAGGAGGCCCCCGGCATGGGCTACAACTGGGGAATGGCCAGCTTCCACCCTGCGCTGCCAAGGGGCACTCGCATCAACGTCGGGACGAAGGGACCTCTGGAGCAGATCCTCTACGGGCCCACGTCGATGACGGACGGCACGCAGAACCTTGCAGGCGCGCTGCGAGCGGCGATGGGCATGTGCGGCGCGTTCAACATCGGCGAGATGCAGCAGGCGGAGATGGTGGTTGCGCCGGCCATCAAGACCGAGGGCAAGTACTTCCAGCTGGCGGGCCGCTTCTAGGGCGCACGCGCACCGCTCGTGCTGAGCCTGTCGAAGTGCGAGCAGTCACTCCACGATTGACTCTCCCCGGCAATCCGTGAGTTTCCCAAGCGTGACGTCGCGCGCCTCGCAGGGTTTGACGCGTCTGGTTGGCGCCGATACAATCGTAGGCACAGCGCGGCCGTGCGCGTACGCGGGGATATAGCTCAACTGGGAGAGCGCGGCGTTCGCATCGCCGAGGTTGGGGGTTCGAGCCCCCCTATCTCCACCAACCGACCCTAAATTCAGGGGCTAGTGAGTTTCGGGAATTAGGGTATCCCATACGGCCTTCCAAGTCTCCTCAAATCATGAAGAACCTGCTGGACGTCCACTGAAGGTGAGAGCAGTCGCGGGGTGTCTAGACGAACATCCAACTACAGTACCCTTCACATGCGTTTCGAGGGTAAGGAAGATAAGGTCGCCGGTCGTGAGTTACGAAGTTTTCCTAATGAATAAAGCGCCATTGAGTATATGGCTGACCGCTGGCCCAATTCATACTCCAACATGAACCACGCTGGATTTGTTGCTGGTACGCTTATTAGTAGACAAACGGCTAAACTCAACTTTACGAAGGAAACTCGTGCAGTGAATGCGGATCATCACGAAATCACTGAAGTCACGCGGCGTGCCATCCTTGACCATCTAGCTTTGAGTGGCATTCCCTGGGCAGGCCGCCTAGGAGAGCAAGAATTCCTCGCTAGGCTCTATGACCTCTCATCAATGCCTTCTACAGACAGTCGTTTCAGAGACGCTGACGGTGACATTTGGCAGCACCGTGTACGCAATCCGAACGATTGGGAAGACGATTGGGTCTTTACCGACCGAAGATTCGACCTACTACACGCTACAGACGACAGATTTCTCCGGTTCCTCTGTGAAACCATTCATCCCGTCGTGAGGGCCAATGACGAGGAAGTAGGTAACCTTGTATATCATTACAATCAGCATCTGGAGTTCGATGGGTGGCAGATAATTGAAGGGGGCAAGATTTCAGGACAGCGATTCTTCGTTCCCCATAAGATGGGACGACGCGTGCAAGTCTTGGACGAACCGGTTGGATGGGAGAAAGTTCAAGACCTCATAGGCGAAGCCCGCGATCTTCTCCAGGCTGGACTGTATCCGCGGGTGGGTAGTGCCTGCCGCGATGCGCTCATTTATGTGGCGAGAGAGTTACAAGCAATTGCGCCGGAAACTGCGTTGGGACTGCAAGAAGGAAACGTCCAAGGAATACTAGAGGCCTTCTTGAAAGCAAAACGACCGGGTAAATCGAACGAACGCCTTCGGGCTTACGCCAGGACTCCTTGGAACTTCGCTCAACAGGTGCAGCATGACACGGAAGCAGATTATATCTCCGCAGCACTCTGCCTTGAGGCTGTCGCGTCCACGGCCGCCATTGCATATTTGCTCGCCACTTATGACCAAGGTGGCGATTTCTCCGGCGATATTGATGATTCACCGTTCTGAGAGCTCTTGCTAGTCGTCAAAACCCCTATTCGGTCTGCCAACCGCTCCAGCTCACTTTGATGAACCTGTTTCCCTAGGTATAGGCCAATTCGCGAGGCGCTACGAAACTCCTACAAGGCATTACGGACATCACCGCCAAAGCAGGAACACACGCCGCGCCACCGCAAAGTCAACACGGCCGCCAAGTTGCACTGCAATACTCAGAACGACTTGACCCACCAGGACTGGCCCGCGTTTTCGAGTAGAAGCGATGGCTACAGCGAGTCCACCGCGGCCTGGGCGCAGATTTCGTCCTGTTCCCCCGTGCCCCCTCCGACCCCACACGCCCCCTCCACGACGCCATCCCGGATAACGGGTATCGCTCCCTGGCCCGGGATCATGCTGCTACCGGAGGCGGCGATGATGCCCCGGATGGTCGGGTGGTCGGCGCGATCCTGGAGCAAGCCGCTGGCCCTACCGAATCCGACAGACGCGGTTGCCTTGCCCTGGGACCCGTAAACGCTGGCCCAAATGGCCCCGTCCATCCGGGCGAATGAGATCAGCCTTCCGCCCGGGTCGCACACGGCCACGCTGATCTTGATTCCCAGCTCATTTGCCTTCGCTATAGCGGCTGCACACAGCTTGTTTGATTCGTCCAGGGTCAGCGCCATGTCGGTTTCCTCCACGGTCGTTGGTGGCAAGCATCATATATCAGGGACTCGGGGTTCACAAGAAGAAGAGGTTGCGCTGCGTGCAACACAACCACCTCAGCGAAGACATAGCCAAGAGGACAGCACTGACCCTCCAGGCAGGCTTGAGGCCACCACCCACGTCTAGAATACGGAATGCCTACCACTCTCATTGATCCACCTAGATCCGCGCCATCAAGAACCGCCGCACTGGCTATCACGATGCGTTAGGCGCGACAATAGCGCTGTGCGCCAATTCGCACGCGTTATCTTGGACTGAGGCAACGGAGAATGAACAAATCCAAGGGTGGCTGGCAGCCGGGTACGCAGATACTCCAGCAGGACATGTGGGGCGACCAACTCCTGACCGTCAGGCCGGTGACGGTCGTGGAGGATGGAGAGCAATACCTCGCACTGTACACTCACCCCAGCGCCCCGTATCGCTCCGCCGCCACCCGCAGTCGGCACGCGATGTCAGTGCGCGACCGCATTGACCATTGGGAACAGCCCGTGCAGACGCCACTGGAGGAGCGCGTCTCGGGGCCATACCACGTGCTGACACTTACTCCTCCAGGGTCGTGGCACTCGGTGTGGCTATTCTGGGATCTGGATTGGGAGGTCCACCGGTGGTTCGTGAACCTTCAGTCTCCCATTCGCCGGACGTCGAAGGGGATTGTGGTGCGGGACCATATCCTTGACATTAGAGTCGAGCCGGACCTGTCGTGGTCGTGGAAGGACAGGGACGAGTTTGACGAACTGGTGCGGCGCGGCTGGTTCACGGACAAGGAGTACACGGCGGTGCTGGCTGAAGCACAGGCAATGGCGCGCATTGTTACCGAGAAGGGTCCGCCTTTCTCGGACGACTGGGAGCTCTGGCGGCCGGACCCGTCATGGCCAGTCCCAGTCATGCCGGACGACTGGGACCAGCCGGGCTGGTAGACCGCTGTGGCTCAATCAAATCGAGCCGGAGAAAGCATGGACAACTGGCACTCACTCGGCACGGCCGGGGAGCACATCGAGGTGGTGGAGTACCGCGCCGACTGGCCCCTCGTCTTTGAGCGGGAGGCGGCGGCTATCCTGGCGGCGTGCCGGCCCTGGATCACCGAGGGGCACCACATTGGCAGCACGTCCGTGCCGGGACTCGCGGCCAAGCCCATCCTGGACGTCCTGCCGGTTGCCGCAGGCCCTGCGAAGGCTGACGAAGCCGTCTCCCGGATGGCGGCGCTGGGCTACCGGTACCGCGGCGAGAACGGCATCGTCGGCCGCTTCTACTTCGACAGGGTCGTCGACGGCCGCACGGTCATGCACGTCCACATGTTTCCGGCGGGCCATCCCGAAGTCCATCGACACCTGGTATTCCGCGACCACCTCAGGGCGAACCCGGACGCCGCACGCGAGTACGAGAGGCTCAAGAGGGAGCTCGCAGCGCGATACAGGGACGACCGCCGGGCCTACACTGACGCGAAGGCCGCCTTCATCACAAGCGTCATCGACGCCGCGATGCGCGACGCCTGAGTTCTACCCTGGTCTTACCGTCCCGGCAGAGAATGGTCGCCGAAGCAGGGGCCTAGAGGGGCTTGCGCGCCAGGAAGCAGTACAACGGAGTGAAGATTCCGCTCTTGCCGCCCGCCACGTAGGCCCTTGCGGTATGGTCCATCAGCCCGATGACGTCCGCGGACCCCTTGGGCAACACTCTCAGCGCCTCCGCCATCCTGGATGTCCCCAAGAGCACCTTGCGGCCCAGCGGGGTCCTGCGCAGGGCGTTTCCCAACGTATTCCCCCGGGCCTCCATCGGCTGATACCACGGCGTGATCCGACCGTTTTCGTCGACAGCCCGGTCCGTCGCCTCTATGACTTGGAACCCCGCCGTTTCCAGTGCCCGGTTCACCTCGCCCATAGTCGCTATGTCCCTGAGCGCGATGCCGTGCATCAGGTCCCTCTTCGTGGCTTGGTGCCGCACGTCGCCGGGATCGAACTCTTCCGTCATGCACATTTCCTGGCCCCAAAAGAGGGCTCCGGGCTTCAGCACTCGATATATCTCGGCGAACGCGCCCACCTTGTCCGGTGCATGGCACGTTGATTCGATGGCGTAGCCACAGTCGAAGGTATCGTCCGCAATGGCGTCCATGTCCATAAAGCTGCACGCGAGGTAGTCGACCATGTGGTCCAGCCCTGCCTCAGCGCTCAACGTCTTCGCCTTATCGAGCTGGAGCTCATTCCTGTTGACTCCTACGACCCTGACGCCGGCCTCGCGGACGACACGGCGCATCGGTCCGCCGACCCCGCAACCAACGTCGATCACAGTCATACCCTCGCTGAGCTCCAGTTTGGAGATCATCAGCCGCTGATGCCGGATCTTCGACTCCTCCAGGCTCTCCTCAGGAGATAGCGGCGCGAAGTGCAGGGACTCGCCCCAACCGTACACCATGAACTCGCTGCAAAGGTCATAGTACTCGTTGACGGTTTCGGTATGGTCGTAGCCCACCGCGCCTCCGTCCTCCGGGTACGCTCTGTCGACCCATCCGTGGAAGCGCTCAACCCGACGGGAAACGTCCGACTCGCGGTATGCGGCCCGTAACCCCTTGTATAGCTCCAGAAGTTGCATTTGCACCTTTCGAATCAGCCTGGGCAAAGGATAGTTCGGCTGAAGCGCTGACTCAGCGCCGGATAGCCTCCCGGCCCATTATACTACGACGCCGTTGACCCGCCGCGCTTTCTTCTAATTCGGAACCGCGTACGCCTGGTTGAGACCTGGCGGAGTCACCACGACCTCAGCGGCGTTCCACGGTTCGTTTGACACCGGGGCGGCCATTCAGATAGGCTTCGAATCCGAGGGCGATGCCTGACGGAATGGCCGCCCCGTTGGGGAATCGGCGGCCCGGGAATCTCTTTCGGCTATGCGTACGCTAACCGCACTTCTGATACTCGCCGGAGCAGCGATAGTGGTGCTTCGCTTCTTGAACGCGTACAGGATCACCGCGAAGTTCGAGATGCGCAGGCGTGACCAGGACGCCGATGACGGCATGGAGATGACCGCGCTGTTCGAGATGAACCGACGCGGCTGAGTGCGCGCCTCTCCGCCTACCCCGCGCTTGTGTAGAACGCGGCCGTTCGCGCCGCAGCAGCTCTTGCGGCTTCCGGGTCGTCTCCGGCGTCGATCGATGCCTGCGCCCAGCCGTCGCTGCTGCCCACGACGAGCGCGCGTCCTTCCGGCGACGCGGCGAACTCCTCTTCGTCAATCTTCGGGGCGTCCGGCTGCGCCAGATGTAGCGAAAGCCCCAGCAGCCCCATCTCCCAGCCCACGCCTGCGGCGCCCGGTCCGAACTCGTCCCAGTGCGGCGAAAGCAGCGCCTCGTGCGATAGCGTGAACCTAGCGCGACCGGCCCCTTCCCTCACAAAGCGGACCTCCACCCAGCTGACGTCGCCGGCGAACTCCCACGTCACACCGAGGCGGGAGCGCCTCAGGCACGTGACGATCGTCCCGCCTGCGTTGCCCTCCAGCTGAAAGCGGCCTCCGGGTTGCAGGTCGCCGCTCACGGGCATGAACCAGCGCGGGAGGCGGTTCGCACTGGTGATGGCGTCCCACAGGTTGTCCACGCGCGCCGGGAAGCTCCGCGCCAGCGTCACAACACTAGTGGGCCGGCCGTCGCGCTCCGTATAGCTCACAGCACGCGTTACAGAGCTCAGCTGATCGTCCACGTTCAGGTTCAAGGCTCCTCCTCAGCTAACGTCTGTCAGCGTCGTTCCAGCGAAGTCGCCGTAGCCCCGCATGAACTCGGCCGCCTCCATGACGCGACGACCCTCCGGCTGCACCCTCACGAGGCCCAGCACGCCGTCGCCTGTCGCCACACCAACGGGGGCAGGCCCGTCGGACGGCAGCCTCAGTACCGAACCAGGCGCGGAGGTGACCAACTCCGGAATCGGTACCGCCTCCACGACCTTCAGCAGGCCCCCGCGCCATCGCGTGTACGAGCCAGGCCAGGGCGTGAATGCGCGCACCTGCCGCCACAGCTCGGCCGCGGACAGCTCCCAGCGGATAGCGCCGTCCTCCTTGGTGAGCTTGCGGGCGTAGGTGGCGCGGCTGCCGTCCTGCGGCACGGGCGTGACCTCGCCGCGGCCGTAGGCGGGCAGGACGCGCGCCAGCAGGTCTGCTCCGCGGCTGAACAGCTCGTCCGTGAGCGCTCCCGTCGTGTCTTCAGGCATCGACGGCCTCTCCTCCTGTGCAAGGACAGGCCCTGAGTCCGTACCGCGGTCCAGCAGCATGAGCGATACGCCGCCAATTTCGTCGCCCTCCAGGATGGTGAAGGCGACGGGCGACGGCCCGCGATGCCTCGGCAGCAGCGATGGATGTAAGTTGACGCAACCCAGGGGCGGCGCTTCAACCACGGCGCGCGGCAGGATCAGCCCGTAGGCCGCAATGACGACCACCTCCGGCTCCAGCGCAATGATCTCGGCCTGCGCGATCGCGTCACGAAGGGTTGCGGGCTGCAGGACTCGCAGCCCTTGGGACTCCGCGTACACCTTGACCGGCGGCGGCATCAGTCCACGGCCGCGGCCGGCGGGCCGGTCGGGCTGCGTCACGACGCCAACCACGCTGTGGCCTCCCTCCAGCAGCGCGGTCAGCGGGGTCACCGCGTAGGCAGGCGTACCCATGTATATCACTCGCACTTCTGCTCCTTCGCGGCCGATTATAGTAGGACAAGGAGACCCAAACAACGGCCCCCCAAAGTCTCCGAAAATTCCCGTCACAACCCTCTTGCACCCCCCAAACAACCCTCCTGTTATATTCTGTTTGGCCGATGTACTCGCTCCTCTGACACCCATTTTCGGCCTCATCGCGTACTTCACGCCGCCCGGCCTCCGGGCGCCTCTCCAGCGCCTCCCGGCGCTATCGATCCACGGTACGTCCGACTAGCACCGCGTCTACGCGCGGCCACCTTGAGGAGAGGCGACAGAGCGTTGAACCACCCGAGTCCCCGCACCGTTTGGGAGGCCGCCCTGGGGAGGCTGGAGCTGCAGGTCAGCAGACCCAGTTTCGCCACCTGGCTCCGGGACACCTCGGCCGTCTCCTTTGACGACGGTCGGATGGTGGTTGCAACGCCGTCGCTGTTCGCGGCACGGTGGCTCGAGCAGAGGATGTCATCCCTGGTGGAGGCCACTCTCACCCAGATCGCAGGGCGTCCATCCACCGTGCGATTCCAGGTTGCAGGGACGCCTGCGTCCGCCGAACCCAGGTCTGTTGCCACACCCACTTCCAGTGGTGACTGTGATGACTGGCCCGCCGATCCACCGGCATCCTCGGGTCGCGGATTCGCGCTCAACCCGCGCTATACGCTTGGCTCCTTCGTAGTGGGCGCGTCCAACCAGCTCGCGTACGCCGCGGCGGTCGCAGTCTCCACCCGCCCGGGCGCCGCGTACAACCCGCTTTTCCTGTACGGGGGAGTTGGCCTCGGAAAGACGCACCTGCTGCACGGCATCGGCAATGCCTCTGCCAGCAGGGGCCTTTCGTGCCTCTACGTCAGCTCCGAGCAGTTCACCAACGACTTCATCACCTCCCTGCAGACGAAGCGGACGCGCGAGTTCCGAGAGAAGTACCGATCCGTTGACGTGCTCCTCATGGACGACATCCAGTTCCTCCGCGGGAAGGAGACCGTTCAGGAGAGCTTCTTCCACACCTTCAACGACCTGCACAACTCAAATCGCCAGATAGTCCTGGCGTGCGACAGGCCAACGTCCGCGCTTTCCCCGATCGAGGATCGCATCCGCTCCCGGCTCCAGTGGGGCTTGAGCGCGGACATACAGTTGCCGGCACAGGAGACCCGAAGAGCCATCCTTGAGCTCAAGGCGAGAGAGATCGGCGTGGACGTACCAACCGACGTGCTCAACCTTCTTACGGACCGCTTTGCCGGGAGCGTTCGCGACATGGAGGGTGCACTGAACCGGGTTGCTGCTTACGCTGACCTTACGGGAACCGCCATCGACCTCGCGCTCGCGCATAGTGCCCTCGGCGAACTGCTGGCCTTACCGCCAGCACCCACACCCTCGCCCCAGGCCATCCTCAGCACCGTCTGTGGCCACTACCAGGTTGACCTTCGTGCAGTCGTGAGCAAGCGGCGAGACCGGAAGGTTACCCTCGCGCGACAGGTCGCTATCTACCTGCTACGAGAGCAGGCACTGATGCCGCTCAAGAGTATCGGCGCGCTAGTCGGCAACCGAGAGCATCCTTCAGTGAGGCAGGCATGGGCCAAGATAGGCAGGGAGCGCGATGTGGATCCCTCTTTGGACGCGGAACTCCGTTCGCTGTCCGAGTCCCTGTTCGCGCCGCGGGAAGCTACTCCCTCCTAACTTCGTATGCAGTTCTTTACTTATCACCATATTACTTCCTCTCTAGCAGTAGCAGGTGTTGCGAAACTTGGCCTCTTCCTACAGCCAGCAAATTCACATTAGCTACACAGTCAGCTATTATTACTGCTATCTGCTTCTTATGGAAGAAACACATAAGGGATGATTGATACAGCAACGATAGTTGTCAAAGGTGGAAAAGGTGGAACGGGAGTAGTGAGCTTCCGGAGGGAGAAGTACGTTCCGCGTGGTGGTCCAGATGGTGGCGATGGGGGAGCTGGCGGAGACGTTCTGTTAGAGGCACAGTCGGGACACCACCTTCTTCAAGTGTTCCGCTCCCGGAAGTACTTCTCAGCGAGAGACGGACACAATGGTCAGAGTGGTGACAAGACTGGTCGTGCCGGGGAGGCTCACGTAATAGGAGTTCCTGTTGGGACTCTTGTTACACGGCGTACAAGTGGTGGAGACAGGACACTTCTCGCGGATCTCACTGAGGTTGGAGCAACCGCCTTGGTTGCGAGAGGTGGCCGCGGAGGTAGGGGGAACGCGCGATTTGCGCACGCGCAGAACCGGGTGCCTGTGCTCGCTGAAGATGGGGAGATCCCTTGTGAGGTCACCCTAGAGCTAGAGCTTCAGCTACTCGCGGACGTGGCGATTATGGGCATGCCAAGCGTAGGTAAATCGTCCTTGCTCAGGGCCTCTACCCGAGCGCACCCGGAAGTGGCCGCGTATCCGTTCACGACCCTCGAGCCTGTGCTAGGCTTCGTGATCGGCCAAGAGAGGGACTTCGTGCTGGTAGAGATCCCGGGTCTGCTTGAGGGGGCACACCGCGGAGTTGGCCTTGGTTCTGACTTCCTGCGCCACGCGGAGCGGGTGAAGACCGTCATTCACCTCATTGATGGGGCTGCGGAGGATCCCGTCGGCGACTACATCCGCATCCGCGAGGAGATGCGCCTGCACGGTGGAACCCTCGCGGGCAAGCCGGAGATCGTGGCCGTGAACAAAATGGATGTGCCGGAAGCAGAGGCACGTCGAGAGGAGATCGAGTCATCACTGCGAGCGCGCGGAGTCAGGCCCAGCTTTATTTCGGCTGCCGGCGAGGTAGGCGTTGGAGACCTGTTGCTCCGGGTGGAACAGATGCTGGCTGACCACGCAGTCCCTACCCCGGCGCAGGCTCAGCCGCCGGCAGTCGTGCTGACGCCGCAGCCTGTCGGGCCGCGCGTGTCGGTGGAGCGAGATGGTGATGTGTTCGTGCTGCGCGCCGACCGGGCGGAACGCATTGTTCGCCGGGTCAACTTGGACGACTGGATGGTGCAGGTCCAACTGTGGGGCGAACTGAGGCGTATGGGCGCAGTCCGCGCCCTGGAGCGCGCCGGCGCCCGTGCCGGCACCACCGTGAGGGTCGGGGACTGGGAGCTGGAGTGGAAGTAGCGTGAAGCTGGGCGTTTTCGGGGGGACCTTCGATCCGATTCACGTAGGGCATCTCATCATCGCGCAGGAGGCCGCGGTCGAGGCAGGGCTAGACCGGGTGCTGTTCGTGCCGGCGGGGCAGCCGTGGCTGAAGGCCGGTACGTCTGTGTCGGAGGCAAGGCATCGGCTGGAGATGACGAGGCTAGCCGTGGGGTTCAACGACCGCTTCGACGTGTCATCTGTGGAGGTAGACAGGTCCGGGCCGACGTACACCGCCGACACCCTGGAGGAGCTGCAGCAGGGAATGAGAACCTCCGACAGCCTCCACTTCATACTCGGCATGGACGCCCTGGAGAACCTGCACAGGTGGAGCAGGCCGGAGCGCATCTTCGCCCTGTGCATGGTCGTTGCGGTGTCGCGTCCCGGCCACCGGGACTTCGACCTGCGGGCGCTGGAGAGCATTGTCTCCGGTGCATCGAGCAGGGTCTCGGTTGTGGACGGCCCGGGCATAGGGATCAGCGCCGCGGAGATTCGCCGGCGTGTCGTCCAAGGGCTGCCCATCACCCACTGGGTGCCGCGCCCGGTGGAGGAGTACATATACGAGAACGGACTGTATCAGGAGGTCTAGCGTGAGCGACGAGATGGCCCGCAGGGTGCTGGAGATATCGGAGGAGGTGGGAGCCCTCAAGTACGGGGAGTTCACCCTGTCCTCGGGCGCAAAGAGCACCTACTACTTCGACGGGCGGCTGGTGAGCCTCCATCCGGAGGGATCCTACTGGCTGGGTCGGGCCTTTCTCCGCGCCATCGAAGGGGAGGAGGTGACCGCCGTGGGCGGTCCAGCGATGGCCGCGATACCCATCGCCACAGCCGTTGCGCTGACCAGCCGTATTGAGGGAACGCCAGTGCATGCCTTCTTCGTCAGGTCGGAGGCAAAAGGGCACGGCACAGGCCAGCAGGTGGAGGGCGGCCTGCAGCCAGGCAGCCGCGTGTTGATCATCGATGACGTCTGCACATCCGGCGGCTCGCTCATAACGGCCATCGAGGCCGTAGAGGCCGCGGGGTGCAGCGTGGCAAGGGTCATGGTGGTGCTCGACCGCCACCAGGGCGGCGGCGAGGAGCTGCGGCGGCGGGGATACGACTTCCGCGCCCTGCTGGAGCCGGCGTCGGACGGCAGCGTCCGCGTTGCTGAGCAGGCCTAGATGCCCACTATGCGGATAGCTGTCCGCGCCTTGTACAGCCGGTTGACGTTCAGCAGTAGAGGCGTGAGACCCTCGACGTAACGAGATCCCGCCAGCCCGCCTCCGTCCACGGCCCGCAACGCGGGGATCCGCTCCGCCAGCCCCATCACGAGCCGCTTGGCAGCGGCGTCGTCTGCGCACACCACCACGTCGCCTTCCACGGGATGCGGCGCGTCCAGTAGGTCTCGCGCGCTGATGGTCTGGAAGGCGGCAACCATGTTGCTGCCGGGCAGCAGCGCCTGCGCCTGCAGCGCCGCCGATCCCTCCTCCACGTGCAACAGTTCGAATACACCCCCTGTGCGTGTGAGAGCAACCGCCGTATCCAGCACGATCTTCCCGCGCAGCCGCTCCCGCAGGGGCACGAGCACGGCGCGCTGGGCCTCGAACGGCACGGCGACGACAACCGTGTCGGCGCGCTCAGCGGCCTCCTCGTTCAGGCCGCCCTGCACATCAGTGGTGACGCCTTGAGCGCGCAGGCTCTCGCCTGCCGCGGTGGCGCGGGCCGCGTCGCGCGAGCCGATGAAAACCGGCTCGCCGGCGAGGCCGAGCCGCAGGGCCAGACCCATTCCCTCAGGTCCGGTGCCTCCCAGGAATCCCAGCAATGGCAGCCTCCCGTGGTGCGCAGGATACGCAGGCACTATACCACCGGCGCGACGGCGGGACAAACCGCCGGGAGTTGCGAGCGTGGGCCGCCCGTGCTATAACTGGACTGGAAGATGGGAGGGAGAGGATTGAGCATCTACACTCGTCTGGTACGCCCCCTCCTTTTCAGACTTCCTCCCGAGAGAGCGCAGAGACTCGCCGAAACGTTCCTTGTCGCCGGTCCCGTCTGGCGCGCCGTCTCCGCCTTGGACGACCCGAGGCTCCATGCCGAGGTAGCGGGCATCCGCCTGCCGAACCCCATCGGTCTGGCCGCCGGCTACGACAAGGACTGCGCCATGCTGGGCCGCCTGGCAAGCCTGGGCTTCGGCTACATGGTGGGAGGCACGGTGACGGCGCAGCCGCGCCCGGGTAACCCTAGGCCCCGCATCGTGCGCAACCCCGGCGGCGGCTCGCTGGTGAACTCGCTCGGATTCCCCAGCAGAGGCGTGGAGGAGGCGGCCCGAAGGCTCAGTCGGCGCGCACCCAACGTTCCCTTGCTCCTCAGCATCTCCGGCCTGACCCTCGGTGAGTTCTCGCTTTGCTACCGCAAGCTGAGTCCGCTCTGCGGCGGCGTCGAGCTCAACGTCAGCTCCCCTAACACGGAGGGCATACGCGTGTTCCAGGAGCCGGGGAGGCTAGGCGAGCTGCTTTCCGCGCTCAGTGCGGAGAAGACGGGACCGCTATTCCTGAAACTGCCTCCTTATTTCGACGACGACCAGAGGGACGGCGTGATGAGACTAGTGGACGTGTGCCTGGATGGCGGCGTGGAGGGCGTGACAGTGTCCAACACCCATCCCGTGCCCGACGAAAGGCTGGCCGTCGGACGGGGCGGGATGAGCGGCAGGCCGCTGCTTCCCCATACGCTTCGCATGGTGTCTGAAGTCAGGCGCCAAGCCGGTGACGGCCTGGCGATTAACGGGTGCGGAGGCATCTCATCAGGCGAGGATGCGCTGAGCGTGCTCCGCGCCGGCGCCGACACTCTGCAGCTGTTCACCGGCTTCGTCTACGAGGGGCCTGGGCTGATGAAGCGAATAAAGCGCTACCTGCTGGACCGCATGGAGGAGGAGGGGGCCTCGTCGCTCGCGGAGTTGACCCGCGCTGCCGGCGCTTCGCCGCCTCACCATGCGGGCGCGTGAGCCGGCGGCGGCGAAGGACGATGGAATGAAGTGTCCCCAGTGCGAACACGCACGCCCGACCGGGCGTCGCCACCGCCTGTTCTTCAGCCTCGTGGCCCTGGTCCCGATCGCGGCCATCACGGCCTATGCCCTGCTCTTCGCGGGCGACGTTCGAGACCTCCAGAGGCTGGGGGTATGCCGGCGTACTGGCCGCCAACGTGCTGGCCAGCGGCACCTTCGTGCTGCCGCTGCCCGGGCTTGCAGTCGCATTCGGGGCGGCGGCTGTGTTGAATCCCGTGCTGGTTGCCCTGGCAGGCTCCACAGGCTCCACGCTGGGTGAGATGGCGGGTTACGCGGCCGGCGCATCGGCGCACTCGACGTTCGGGGAGAGGATGGAGCGCAGCCTCTGGTATGGCCGCGTGGAGGGCTGGCTGCGCAGGTACGGAGCGGTCACAATTGTGGCTCTCGCTGCCACGCCTACCCCTCTCTTCGACGTGGCCGGCTTTGCAGCAGGCTCGCTGGCATATCCCGTGCGCCGTTTCGCCGCGGCGTGCTGGCTGGGGAAGACCGTGAAGTTTATGCTTGTGTCACTGGCCGGGGCTTGGTCGATCCACACCTTGGCCGACATATTCGGGCCGTAGCAGATGCGGCCGGACGGCAAGGTGCTATAATGGCTACGGGCAGTGGTTGCCCGAGTGCATAAGCGAAGGGAGGTATCGAACAATGTATTCACGAGTCTTGGTGCCCCTGGACAGCAGCGGGCTGGCGGAGAAGGCGATCCCCCATGCGACACAGATTGCCAAGGGGCTGAACGTGCCTATCGTGCTCGTGCGCGTGATCGATCAGGTTGACCCCCAGCTGACCGATCCACAGCACGGCCTCTACCTGGACCAGGTCTCCAGCAGCCTCAGGTCAAACGCACAGGAGTACCTGAACAGAGTTGCCTCCTCTTTGCGCGATGAGGGTCTCACGGTTGAGTGCGAGGTCCACGAGGGCGACGTGGCCTCCCGCATAATCGACCAGGCTGAGATGCAGCCGGACACCCTCATAGCCATGACCACCCACGGATACTCCGGCGTTGCCCGGTGGGTGATGGGCAGCGTCACCGACAAGATCCTGCGAGGCTCCTCCAACCCTGTCCTCGTGATCCGCGCCGACTAGCGGTCGGGTCAGCCCCCAGCGGCTGCGGGGATCAGCTCATGCCTCCCAGAGTAGACGTCGTCATTCCGGTCCTGAACGAGGAGCGGGCCCTGCCCATCTGCGTGGATATGCTCCTACGGTTTCTTGGGGAGTCCTCGCCATACCCGTTCCGCATCGTAATCGCCGACAACGGCTCCACGGATCGGACACCGGAGATAGCCGAAGCGCTCTCGCAAGAGAACTGGCCGCGCGTGGCCTGGAGCCGGCTGGAGATTCGCGGACGGGGCAGGGCGCTGCGCAAGGCGTGGCTGGAGAGCGACGCTGACATCCTCACCTACATGGATGTGGACCTCTCCACGGATCTGGCGGCCTTCCCGCCCATGGTCAAGGCCATAGGCGAGGAGGGGTTCGACCTGGCCGTGGGTTCCCGACTCATGAAGGGCTCCAATGTGAGCAAGCGCACGCTCAAGCGTGAGATCACGTCGCGCTCCTACAACGTGATCATCAAGGCGACGTTTTTCACGCGGTTCTCGGACGCTCAGTGCGGGTTCAAGGCGATCAGCAGCAGCGCGGCGCAGGCGCTGGTGCCCAAGGTACTGGACCAGGGCTGGTTCTTCGATTCAGAGCTGCTTATCCTTGCGGAGAAGGGCGGCTACCGGATCAAGGACATCCCCGTGCGCTGGGTAGACGACCCCGATACCCGCGTGCGCGTCGTCAAGACAGCCATCGACGACTTGAAGGGGCTCTACCGGCTCAGATTCGGGGGCGTTTCCCGCGCGTTGAAGTCGGACGGAGGATAGGGCGACAGGCGCCTGCCGCCGCCAGCCCGCTCCTTGCGCCCGATGCTGCTCTACGGCGTGGTGGCAACCGGCGTGGCCGCCGTGTCCTGCGCCGCCGTGCTCATACGCCTCGCCGATGCGCCCGCACTGGCGATCGCTGCCTACCGGCTCGGCTTGGCCAGCCTGGTGGTGGCGCCGCTGGCAGTCTCGCGTGACTGGCGAGGCCTCCGCTCGCTGACCTTCACGCAGGCGCTGTGGTGCCTGGCGTCAGCGCTTGCGCTTGCCGTCCACTTCGCAGCCTGGATTGCCTCGCTAGAGCACACCTCGGTTGCCAGCTCGGTGGTGCTGGTGACCACAAGCCCACTGCTCATCGCCGCGGTCTCATACGTGGCCTACCGGGAGCGGCTGACTGCGCCGCTTGCCGGCGGCATCGCGCTTGGCCTCGTGGGCAGCTTGGTTCTCGCGCTGGGAGATAGGGCCGCCGGAGAGCGAGAGCTCTTCGGCGACCTGCTGGCGCTCATCGGGGCAGTGGGCTCCGCGGCCTACTTCCTCATCGGCAGGCGGGTGAGAAGGCAGATGTCGAATGTCAGCTACATTGGCATCGTCTATCCGGCTTGTGCCGTTGCGCTGCTGGCTGCGGTAGCGGCCACCGGCACCTCGATGACCGGCTACGGCGCGTTCACCTTCGCGATGATCGCGCTGATTGCGCTGGGGCCTCAGCTGCTGGGTCATTCGTCGCTCAACTGGGCGCTGGGCCACATGAGCGCGACGCTTGTGGCGGTGGCGGTCATGGCGGAGCCCGTGGGGGCGACGATTCTCGCATGGCTTGTGCTCGGCGAGGCGCCGCCTTCGACCAGCGTAGCGGGCGGCGGACTGGTGCTGGCGGGCGTGTACCTGGCGTTTCGGAGGCCGGCAGCTTCTGCACCCTAATTCTCTTCGATATTCTCGAATTGCATCAGTCCCGCGCTTTGCCCCTGCGCCCTCCAGCGGCTACAATGGAGCCCAGCTATGCTCTACCTGGATCCGAAGTACGCCGAGGAGATGGTGGCTCACGCCTTGGAGGATGACCCCAACGAGTGCTGTGGCATTCTCGCGGGCAGCGACGGCGAGATTCACAACCTGTACCGCATGGTCAACGTCGAGGCGAGCCCGTACCGCTACCGCATGGACCCCAAGGAACTCCTCAACGTCTACCGTGAGATCGACGACCGGGGCTGGGAGATCATCGCCATCTACCACTCGCACACCCACTCGGAGGCCTACCCTTCCGCGACCGATGTGCGGCTCGCCACGTGGCCGGAAGCGTTCTACATCCTCATCTCACTCCTCCAGCGTGACAACCCACCCATTCGGGCCTTCCGAATCGAGGGAGGCGATGTCACTGAGGAAGAGGTGTGCGTTGGCGAGCAGGAGTGACTTCAACGCATAGTCCGTATGAACCCTGAGCCGGGAGGAACCCGAATTGACTTTCCCCAACGCCAATCTGTTCCCTTACACCGCCGAGGTGGACGTCCGCGGTCGGCTGTCGCTGGGCGGATGCGACGCCATTGAGCTGGCGGCCGAGTTCGGCACGCCGCTCTACGTGTTCGACGAGGACACGCTGCGCGGGAAGTGCCGCGAGTTCGTGGACGGCTTCAAGTCACGGTACCGGAACAGCTCCGTTATCTACGCCTGCAAGGCCTTCATCAACGTGGCGCTGGCCCAGCTGTTACTCGACGAAGGCCTGGGACTGGACGTGGTGTCCGGCGGCGAGCTTGCGGTCGCTCTGCGCGCCGGCTTCCCGCCAGAGCGGATCTACTTCCATGGTAACAACAAGAGCCGCGATGAGCTGGCGATGGCGCTCGACTGCGGTATCGGCCGCGTGGTGGTCGACAACTTCCACGAGATGTCGCTGCTCGCGGAGCTGGCTTCCGAGCGGGGCGTCGTCCAGGACATCACACTCCGCGTCTCGCCCGGCGTGGATCCGCACACTCACGTCTACACGACGACGGGAGTCCTGGACAGCAAGTTCGGGTTCGCGATCCAGACCGGCGACGCGCAGAAAGCCGTTGAAAGCGCCTCTGGAGAGAGTGGATTGAGGCTGGTGGGTGTTCACTTTCACCTGGGGTCGCCCATATTCGAGCTTGAGCCGTACACCCGCGCAATGGAGATCTCGCTGGAGTTCGCCTCGATGGTCGGGCTGCCACTGGCGGAGATCAGCCCCGGCGGCGGTTTCGCCATAGCCTACACGAGAGACCAGGAGCCGCCGCCGGTCGAGGCGTACGCGGAGGCCATCTCCGCGCCTCTGCCCTCGGAGGGCGGCCCGCACCTTGTGGTGGAGCCGGGCCGAGCCATCGTCGGACGGGCCGGCGTGGCGCTGTACAGCGCCGGCGCAGTGAAGGACGTTCCGGGAGTCCGGCGGTACGTGTCGGTGGACGGCGGCATGGGCGATAACATACGCCCGGCGCTCTACCAGGCTCAGTACGAGGCCGTCATCGCCAACAAGATGGTGGATGAGGAGTGGGAGGCCGTATCAGTGGCCGGAAAGTTCTGCGAATCAGGCGACGTGCTGCTTCGCGACGTGCTCATCCCGCGGCTGGAGCCGGGCGACATCCTGGCCGTTCCGGCGTCCGGCGCCTACGCACCCGCCATGGCCAGCAACTACAACCTCGTGCCCAGGCCGGCGATCGTCATGGTCAAGGACGGGCGCGCCAGGCTCATCCGTCGCCGCGAGACGTACGAAGACCTCATGCGGCACGACGTAGTCTGAGAGCGCTTGCAGGCTGACTGCCGGACCATGTGGCGAATCGCGGGTCACGATGAAGCTGTCACCCTCCTCTCCAGGAGCCTGGAGAAGGAGAAGCTGTCTCACGCATACCTGTTCGCGGGGCCGCCCAGGGTGGGCAAGGCCACGCTTGCGATGATCCTGGCCCAAGGCGTCAACTGCCTCGCGGACACTGGCGAGCGGCCCTGCGGTGAGTGCTCCCAGTGTCTGCGCATCGCGGCAGGGCAGCACCCGGACGTGCAGGTCGTCGACCTTGCATCCGCCCAGTCGCCGACGAGGAGAGAGATCGGCATTGACCAGGTGAGAGAGGTGCAGCGCGCCGCGGCGCTCAAGCCGTTCGAGGGGCGCCGCCGCGTGTTCATATTCCCGGATGCGCCGTCCCTCAGCACAGAGGCGTCCAATGCCCTCCTCAAGCTGCTGGAGGAGCCTCCCGACTCCGTGCTCCTGCTGCTTCTGACCACGCAGGCGGACGCCATACTGCCCACAATCCGGTCGCGATGCCAGCTTGTGGAGCTAGGCCGCCTGCCGGTGGAGGCCATCGCAGAAGAGCTCACTCGGTCCCGCGGCGTGGCGCAGGACGAGGCAGAGTCTCTTGCAAGGCTGTCGGGCGGCAGCATCGGCTGGGCGATGGAGGCCTCCGCGCGCCCCGAGGTTCTGCAGGAGTACACAGAGGAGCTGGAGCGCGTGGCCGCGCTGCTCGGCGAGGGTCTTGAGGGTCGGTTCGCCTGGGCCGAGGAGACGGCGAGCCTTTACGCCAGAGACCGCGAGCGGGCGTTGCTGCGGCTCAGGACTGCACTGGGCTGGTGGCGCGACCTGCTGGCGCTGAAGGAGGGCGGCGACGCGCTGGTGTCGAACACGCCGGCGCTGGAGTCGATGCGGCGTCACGCTGGGTGGGTCGCGTCGTCCCAGGCCGTCGAGGCCGTCGGCCGTATCCGGGAGGCCATCAGCCACCTGGAGGCCAACGTCAACCCAAGGCTTGCGCTGGAGGTGATGGTGCTCGGGTTGCCCCGCGGCGCCGCGCAGGCGGAGAGGAAGGCGGTCTGAGTGACGAGACTGGTAGGCGTAAGGCTTCCGTCCGAGCACCGGGTCCGATACCTGGACGCGGGTGACCACGACGTGGCCCTTCTGGACCGCGTGGAGGTGGAGACGGAGCGAGGCGTGGAAACTGGGCAGGTCGTGATTGGCCCGGAGCAGGTAGTCTACAGCGAGGTGCGAGGCCCCTTCGGGAGCGTGATCAGGAAGCTGGCCCCGGACTCGCCGGATGGGGTTTAGCCGCCCTGCCGCCTGCGATTGGACGGAGCTCGGTCAGCCACGGCACAAAGCTCAGCCACTCCTCCCGAATTGGCCCGTGCGCAAAGATGGAGTAGGGGTTCGGCTTCGGGGGAAGGATCTCGCCGGGGAGGTGCATGCCCGCTTCCTGCGGAGTGCGTCCCGCCTTCCGGTGGTTGCACGATATGCAGGCGCTGACCACGTTCTCCCACGTGTGCGCTCCGCCCCTGTACCGCGGAATCACGTGGTCGAGCGTGAGCTGTCGCGTCTCGCGGCCGCAGTACAGGCACGTGTAGTTGTCGCGCAGGAACACCTCTCGCCGTGAGAGGCGGCGCTGGAGCAAGGGCCTTCGAATCAGGTACACGAGCCTGATCACGGACGGGATGGCGAAAGACGCCGCGGTAGTGTGGACCTCGCCGCGGCCGTTCTGCAGCAGCTCCGCCTTGCCCACGTCTAGCAGGACGATGGCGCGGCGGACGGTGCACACGTTGAGCGGCTGGTAGTTCTGGTTCAGCACGAGGACCGGCGCGCCGATGATCGATGATACTCTCAAGACCCCTCCCGGTTCCCGCCGTCTATCTGTGCCTCCAGGATGTCGAGAGCCACGTCGAAGTCGTCCGGCACGAAGCCCATCGCGTCGCCCGGAACCGAGCGGCGCGCCTCCAGGTAGACGGGAACCAGCGCCGACTCCGTCAGCGAGTCGTTGAGCCCCGTCTGGAGTTCGGTCCTGTCTATGCCCTCCAGGTCCATCGCTTCGATCTCCTTTGGCAGATCGCTGGCCAACCTGGCCATCATGGCGACCGAGCCGCCCGTCAGCGCAAGTCCCAGCACGAGTCCAAGGGCTGCCCCGCCGAGATTGTCCACCCATTTGACGGAAACGGCTTTCATTATCTTGTGGAAAGGCGCCTTGATAGTCTCTCTGAGCGCCTGCACTGCCAGGAACACGATGGTCGTTATGACGGCGTAGGAGATGACCGTTGCCAGCGTGTCGCTGAACAGCGAGTCGGTGAACAGCTCCGAGACGTCGTCGCTCAGGTGGCCGGCTACGAATACGCCTGCGGCCGCGCCTCCCGCGAGGAAGGCGGCGTTGAAGAGCCCGGTCCTCCAACCCAGCAGAACGCTGATACCCAGCAGGAATAGGATGGCTATGTCAAGCCAGTTCAACTATGCACCATGCCGAAAATGGCGCTGACTTCAGGAACATAGCACAGTGTAGCACACGGCAATTGCATGGGCAAAGCTGAGTGAGAGGGCGCGCGTCGCGCCTTTCGCTCTGCAGACTAATGCGGTACTTCCGGCCCCCATCCTGACCTTCCCCCGTGAGCGGGGGAAGGGATTATTGCTGTTCGGCGGTCTCCGCCAGAATGACGGGCAGGTTGGTTGGTGACGGGAAGGCTGCTTGCTACTCCCGGAGGGCCTCGATAACCCTCTGCGCCGCCGCGTAGTCGCGCCGCCCGCCTGACAGGATCGGAGGCACCAGGTAGATGCGGCTGTGCCCCCCGGCGATGAGCCGGCGCCCCATCTCGGCTGCTATCTCCTCGCCGGGGCGTCCCGCATCAAGCTGCCTTCGCACGTTCTCAGGCACAGCGCTGAATGACAGGCCACCCTGCGCCGGTACCTGCAGCCCCACGAACAGCGGGCATGGCAGCTCTTCACCGGCGACGTCGCGGTAGCATGACAGGAACTCCGCCAATGGCTCGAGATCGAAGACCGGCTGCGTGACCAGGAAGTCCGCCCCGGCAGTCACCTTGTCGTGCGCCAGCGAAGCCTCCTTCCTGACGTCACGGCCGGGATCCGCTACAGTGCCCACGCAGAACGACGTTGGCGACCGCAGCCGCAGCCCCCGGTAGTCGACGGCGCGGTTCATGTCCTTGATTGTCCTGATGAGTCCCGTGGGCCGAAAACTGTCCGCTTCGCGTGCCTCCTGAGGAACGTCTCCTGCTAGCACGATCACGTTTTCGAGGCCCAGCAGCGCAGCGCCCAGCAGGTGGGATTGCACGGTCAGGCGGTTCATGTCCCTTGTGGCGATTGTGAACACCACATCTTTGCCGAAACGCTGCCTGATGGCGTGTGCGGTCATGGCGGAGTTGGCGCGGACGGAACGGCCGGGGCTGTGGGCCACGGACAGGAAATCAGCGTCCACTAGGCGGGCGCCGTCGAGCAGGGCCGGGTCGGACCCGCGCGGCGGCGAGAAGTCGCAGATGAACACCGGGCCGTCCGAGGCGGTGCACTCGGACACCCTGTTCACAGCAGGCTCCGGGTCGCAGCTTGTGCGGTATTCATCGCGACAATTCTACAGGCGGCCGCGCGGTGAGCACAATGCAGGGGGGGCGTCCCTTCATGCTTTGACAAGCTCAGCACGAACTGGGTTGACGTAGCCCGCTCTTCCCCGAATCAAGTGCGGAGCCTGCGCCGTACTCGATACGGGGCAGGCTCCGAGCTGTCGAAGGGCGGGCGACCGCTTTACAGCCGCCGACAGGGGCCTTACAATAGCACCCAGTTGAGGGGAACCCGAGGTTCCTCTCTCAGTTTTTGTGTTGTGGAGGGGCGCCGTGCCAGGGAGAGAGAGCTACCTCACCAGGGAGGGGCTGACCAGGTTGGAGGCGGAGCTTGACGAGCTGCGCACGGTCCGGCGGCAGCGTGTCGCGGAGCGGATTCAGAAGGCCACGGAGCTGGGCGGCACGGTAGACAACGCGGAGTACGACGACTCCAAGAACGAACAGGCCTTCGTGGAGGGGCGCATCCTCACACTGGAGCGCATCACCGGCAGCGCGATCATCATTGGCGAAGAGACCGCGCTTTCCGGTGAGGTGAAGATGGGCGGCCGCGTAACACTGCTCAACCAGAACGGCAACGAGGAGGAGTACACCATTGTGGGCAGCCCGGAGGCGGACCCGGCCCAGGGCCGCATTTCCAACGAGTCCCCGGTGGGCAAGGCACTCCTGAACAAGCGCGTCGGCGATGAGGTGCAGGTCAAGACCCCCGCCGGCACGGTTACACTGACCATCTCGAGCATCAGCTAATCGTCGATCGGGATACACCACGCGCCATGGTCGGACAAGGCGGAGACCTCCTTCTCAGCCGTCGGGAAAAGCTGCGACGCCTGAGAAGCAGAGGTACGGAGCCGTTTCCAAACACCTACCGACGCACCCATACCATCAGGGACGCGATCGATTGCTTCCACGCGATTGAGCGCGAAGTGGGGTCGCAGGCACGCACGGAGGCCGTGTCTCTTGCGGGACGCGTCGTGTCGATAAGAGGCATGGGAAGGGCCACGTTCTTGAACATCCAGGACGCCACAGGGGACGTTCAGATACACCTGCGCCGGGACATCCTGCAGGACGAGTACGAGCTTGCCCGCGACCTGGACCTGGGCGACTTTCTGGGCGCCCGCGGGCCTCTCTTTCTCACGCGCACCGGAGAGGTCACGCTGGAAGCGGCCGAGGCGTCCATCCTGGCGAAGTCCATGAGGCCGCCGCCTGAGAAGTGGCACGGGCTGTCGGACGTGGAGATTCGCCACCGGCAGAGATACCTGGACCTCATAGCCAGCCCTGAAGTGCGAGAGGGCTTCCGGCTGCGGAGCACAATCGTCGGGGCTGTGCGCTGCTTTCTGGAGGGCCGCGGATTCATCGAGGTCGAGACGCCCATACTGGTGCCCGTCGCCGCCGGCGCAATGGCCCAGCCGTTCGCCACGCACCACAACGCCCTCGACCGCGACCTGTACCTTCGCATAGCCACGGAGCTATACCTCAAGCGCCTCATAGTCGGCGGCATGGACAAGGTGTTCGAGATAGGCCGCGTGTTCCGTAACGAGGGCATAGACCAGGACCACAACCCTGAGTTCACGCTGCTGGAGAGCTACGAGGCCTACGCCGACTACAACGACGTGATGGAAATGGTAGAGCAGATGGTGTCAAGCGTTGCCCTGGAGGCGCTGGGAACCACCGTCATTCCCTTCGGCGAGGAGACGATTGACTTCACGCCTCCGTGGCGCAGGGTCAGCCTGCGGGAGGAGACGCTGCGCTGCACGGGTATCGACTTCCAGCAGTACCCGGACGCCGCCGCACTCGCCGAGGCGATGAGCGCCAAGGGCATTCACGTAGAGGGACGCAGCAGCCGCGGGAGGCTCATAGACAAGCTGGTGTCGACGGGCGTGGAACCGCAGCTGGTGCAGCCCACGTTCCTCACCGAGTACCCAGTGGAGATGTCGCCGCTCGCCAAGCAGAAGCCGGGAGACCCGTCCCTGGTGGAGCGCTTTGAAGGGTTCGCCGGCGGCATGGAGATCGCGAACGCCTTCAGCGAGCTGAACGACCCGGACGAACAGCGCAGCCGCTTCATGGAGCAGGAGGAGCTGCGCAGAACCACCAACGCGGAGGAGGACACGGACCGCCTTGACGAGGACTTCCTGCTGGCGCTTGAGCACGGTATGCCTCCTACAGGAGGACTGGGTATGGGCATCGACCGGCTGGTCATGCTGCTCACCGGGAAGCCGTCTATACGAGAGGTCGTCCTGTTTCCGCAGTTGAAGGAGAGGTAGCCGGAACATGCTGAGCATCGAGCTTGTCCGAAACAACCCGGACGCGGTCAGGGAGGCGCTCGAGCGCAGGGGCGAGCACGCGCCCCTGGATACAATTGTATCCCTGGATGCGGAGAGGCGCTCGCTCCTGACGGAGCTGGAAGGCCTGCGCGCCGAGCGAAACCGCGTGAGCCGGGAGATGGGACGCATGTCGGAGAGACCGGCCGAGATGGTGGAGGAGATGCGACGCACCGGCGACCGCATCCGCGGCCTGGAGGAGCGGGTGAAGGAGACTGAGGCCGGACTGGAAACCGAGCTAATGGCCCTGCCAAACCTGCCCCTGCCGGGCGTTCCGGACGGCGCGGACGAGACGGCAAACACGGTGGTGTCCACCTGGGGAACGCCCCGCACCTACGAGTTTACGCCGCTGCCGCACTGGGACCTCGGCGAACACTTGGGCATCATAGACCTGTCACGAGGCGCCAAGCTCTCCGGCTCGCGGTTCTTCACGCTGTCGGGCGCCGGCGCGAGGCTCCAGCGAGCCCTCACCGCCTGGATGATCGATCTCCACGTGCAGGAGCACGGCTACCGCGAGGTATACGTTCCGTACCTGGTGCGAAGGGATACCATGTACGGCAGCGGCAACCTGCCGAAGTTCGCGGACAACCTCTACCACGACGAGGAGGACGACCTGTGGCTGATTCCCACGGCGGAGGTGCCGCTTACCGGCTTCCACCGCGACGAGATCCTGGAGCCGGGCACGCTCCCCCTCTACTACGTGTCGCACACGCCGTCGTTCCGACGCGAGAAGGCCGCCGCAGGCAAGGACACGCGCGGCATCAAGCGCGTCCACCAGTTCGACAAGGTGGAGCTGTACAAGCTGGTTGAACCGGACTCCTCAGGCCAGGAGCTCGAGAAGCTGCTGGAGGACGCCAAGGACGTCTGCCGGCGCCTGGACATTCCGTACCGGGTGGTGCGGCTCTGCGCCGGCGACATGGGCTTCCCGTCGGCGGAGTCCTACGACCTTGAGATGTGGGCGCCGGGCTGCGAGGAGTGGCTGGAGGTCAGCTCGTGCTCCAACTGCACCGATTTCCAGGCTAGGAGGGCCAACATTCGATTCAGGCCGCAGGCAGGGGCGCGGCCGCAGCTGGTGCACACCCTGAACGGCTCCGGCCTGGCCCTCCCCAGGGTGCTCATTGCGATCATGGAGACCTACCAGCAGTCCGACGGCTCGATCAGCGTCCCGGACGTGCTGAGGCCCTACATGGGACTGGATACCATTACACCCTGACGGAGGGGGACGTATCCGTGCATCGGCAGGAAGCCGGCAAACAGGGCTCACGGGAAAGGAGAGCATTATGGCATACGACATCACCGTTCTTATCGACGACCTGCCGGGCGCGCTGGCTCAGGTGGGGGAGACGCTGGGGAAGGCCGGAATCAACATCGACGGCTACTGCTCCTTCACCTCCGGCATCAAGACGCAGCTTCACGTGCTGGTTCAGGATGCTGAGGCAGCGCGGAGTGTGCTGGAGGCCGGCGGCATACAGGTGCTTCAGGAACGAGAGGTGTTGACGGTTGACATGACCGACAACCCGGGCGAGCTCGGCAAAGTGGCCCGCCGCATTGCCGACGCCGGTGTCAACATAGACATGGTCTATATGGGTACGGAGTCCCGGCTGGTGGTCGCCGCCTACGATCTGGACAAGGCCCGCGAGGCCGCAGGCTGAAGCCGTCAACGTTCTTGCTCCTTGGTACGCAGTGAGCCGCACTTGGCCCGCTCATGGTGAGCTTGTCGAACCATTTGGGCGGGCCTGTTCGCTGCGCCCAGTCGGTGATTCTTCGATTCGACTGCGCCTGTCTCGAAATGACAGTGGGAGGTGGCGCCACGCGACGGTCAGCTCGCCCTCTGCTCCCGCATCAAGTGCGGGACAAGCTTGGCAGGGGCAGGCTCTGAGCCGGTAGAAAGGTACGCGGGAGACCGACAGGCGTGTTCACCCGCTCATGGTTCGACAGGCTCACCACGAGCGGGAGCGGATCGAAGCCCCGTTCGTACTTCGACAGGCTTAGCACGAACAGGCTTGGCGCGGTGGAGGCTTGCTCCGCCCCGCATGTGATGCTGGGCAGGAGGCTGCGTGCAGGCTCGCCGCACAAAAGCCGAGCGGGAGGAGTCTTCGCTCCCCCCGCTCGATTGCGTCTCCTTGGATACGGATGCGACGCGCGTTCGCTGTGTGACGTCTCTACTCGTTGGCGAGCGCCGCGTCAACGCTGGCGATGATCTCGTCGGCGTTGTCGTCGGTGATCCATGACGTCCACACGTCCCTGTTGTTCTTCAGGTAGTAGATCGCCACGTCCCGCCACTCGGCGTCGTTTTCGTCCTTCCATATCTCGAGTGTCCCCACATTGAGAGCGCCGATGAAGACGTTGGCCAGGAACTCCGTCACCTCTGGAGCGCGCTCCTGCAGGTTGCGGTGGACTGCGCTGTGGACGTCCCAGACCTGGTAGGCGCATGCCTCCGTTGCCGTGTCGAAGGGCGGTTGCACACCTTCGGCAGTTGCTTCGTTAAGGGTGTCCTGACACTCCTGGGTCCACTCGGGCTCCTCCAGCCGGTACAGATCCAGCTCGTTGACGATGGTGGTGGGCTCCCAGTAGTAGGCCAGCACGGGGTCGCCGGCCGTGTAGGCGCCCTTGATGGCCGCGTCGAGCGCGCCGGCCGAGCCGGGCTCAGCGACGTTGTAGGTGTCGAACAGGCCGTATGCATGCCACTTGGCCCTGTTGAGCCTCTGGCACTTCCAGCCAAGGATGCAGTTGATCATCACGCCCTTGCCGGGATCCTCAGGGTCTTCGAACAGCTCCCAATACTCCGGCAGGTCGGACACCGACTGCAAGCCGGGGTTCTCGTCGATGACATACTGGGGCACGTAGAAGCCCTGCGCCGACTGCTCCAGTATCTGTCCCTTGGAGCCGTTGGGGAGGCTGTCGGCGGTACCTGCCAGGTCAATGATCGTACCGGCCTCCGTTTGCTCCACGTACCAGTCCAGTATGTTCTGGCGCCAGAGTTCCATGTTGACGTCCATCTCGCCCTGCGGGAAGGTCGCAATCATGGTGGTGGTGGTGCCCGGAATGTACTCTACAGGGTATCCGTAGCCGTGCTCGATGATGTACGCGGGAATGCGGGTGTTGAGCTCGACTGAGGTCCAGTTGGAGGTGTATACCTTGACCGGCTCCTTGGGCTCCATCGACTCCATGGCTTCCTCGGTCGGCGTCGGCTCCATCATGGCCTCAGTTGGCGTGGGTGCCGGGGTGTTGGTCGGTACGGGAGTCGCCGTAGGCTCCTCGCTGCACGCTGCCACTGTCAGGAGCATCAGCCCCACAATTCCCAAGAAAAGCCCCATCATCCGGGGCCCCGTATATCTCCCTTTCATCTGCAATTGCCTCCTAGTAGATTTCAAGGTCTGTTCAGGTCCAGGGACGGGAGAAACCGAGGAACGCAGAGTTGGCCTGTTCCCGTCCGTTCGGAGATCTGACTCCGATACCAGTTTCTGGGCCATTCACCTCCTGTCCTCTGTATTTGCCGTCCCCACTATGGTCGGAAGCCATCTACTGCTCCCCGCAGGGAAGGCTATCGCGCGATGCAAGGCATCGGGACACCTTGGGATGGCTTCGGAATTGGCGAGTGAGACCGCGGGCGCAGCCCCATCTTTTGGATCGACCTGTTGGGGTTCCGGTCGAGATATCTAAAACTAGTAGTTTTGCGGGCTGATGTCAACCCCTGTGACGCCGTTCACAGGCATGCAAAAACCATTGCCGGCGCGAGATGTAAGGGTTGAATGTGCGCTCGCAGGCGCCTAGTGCCAGAAGGCGCGCTCGCCGGTAAGTACCATTGAGATGCCCGCGGCGTCCGCGGCGTCTATCGAGGCCTGGTCGTTGATGGAGCCGCCCTGCTGCACGATGGCCGCGATTCCGTAGCTTGCCGCCAGCTCCACGCTGTCCTGGAATGGGAAGAAGGAGTCGGACGCCAGGATCGCGCCTCGGGCGCGCTCCCCGGCCTGCTCCAGCGCTATGCGGGCCGAGCCCACCCGGCTCACCTGGCCGCTGCCTATGCCCAGCGTAACGCCGGCCGCCTCGTCCCAGACCATGATGGTGTTGGAGCGGATGTGTCGCATCAGTAGCCAGGCGTCCTCCATGCCGCTCAGCTGCTCCGGCGTTGGCTGGACGCGCGTGGCCACTCTCCATGCCTCCCGGTCGATGGGCGACGTGTTGGCCTGCTGGTACAAAAGCCCGCCGGGCACCTGTTTGACGTTGACGCTTCCGGCGGGAAGCGCGCCAAGCTCGTCTACGGTGTAGAGCACCATGCGCCTGCGAGTCCTGCGCAGGATGGCCACGGCCTCCTCGGACGCGCCGGGCGCAACGATGGCGTCTATGTTGGACGACTCCAGCTCCCGGAAGCGGGCTACCACTTCCGCCGTCTCCACGTCCATCGGCCGGTTCAGCCCGATGATGCCGCCGAAGGCCGACGTGGCGTCCGCGTGTATGGCCTTCTCCAGCGCCTCGGCGGACGTTGCGCCGAACGCGAAGCCGCTGGGAGTGGCGTGCTTGATGACCACCGCCGCCGGCCTGTCCATGAAGTCACGCACGCTCTCCAGCGCCGCCGACATGTCGTACACGTTGCACAGCGACGGCTCCTGCCCGAGCAGCTGTGAGCCGGACGCGAGACTCGCGTAGCCCAGAAGAGGCTCCGTGTACAGCGCGCCCAACTGGTGGGGATTCTCTCCGTAGCGAAGCTGCTGCACCCTGTGGTATGCCAGCGTGAGCTCCTGAGGAAACGCCCCCTCCGGGTCCTCGCGGCGCAGGTACGACGCAATGAGCGTATCGTAGTAGGCGACATGCTGGAAAGCCTTGTGGGCCAGGCGCCGCCGCTCCTCCAGCGAGAGGCCCTCGCCTGCCAGCTTCTCCGCGACCCAGGAGTAGTCAGCGGGGTCAACCACCACGGCTACGAATGGGAAGTTCTTGGCAGCGGCGCGTATCATGGTGGGGCCGCCTATGTCGATGTTCTCCAGCGCGTCGTCCAAGGTGACGCCGGGACTCGCGATCGTTGCGGCGAACGGGTACAGGTTGACGGCGACGACGTCGATGGTCTCCATGCTGAGGCCGGCAAGCTCCGAGACGTGGCCGGGGTCGTCGCGGCGGGCCAGGATGCCGCCGTGGATGGCGGGATGGAGCGTCTTGACGCGGCCGCCCAGGATCTCCGGCGAGCCGGTGAAGTCGGACACCTGCTGGACCGGCAGGCCCGCGTCCGCGATCGTCTGATGGGTGCCGCCCGTGCTGATCAGGTCGGCGCCCGCCCTCTGCAGCTCTCGCGCAAAGTCCACCACGCCGTTCTTGTCGAATACGCTGAGCAGGGCCTTCATCGGCCACCTCCTCGTTTTGAAGTACGAAGCAAGGTCAGTCCAGGGTCACGCCCTCGTCCGCCACCACCTCTCCCGCCCATACGGCCTCCGGCACGAGCCGTAGCACCTCGTCGGCGCGCTCCGGCGAGCAGGCCAGCACCATGCCAACGCCCATGTTGAACACGCGGTACATCTCGTCCGGCTCGACCCCACCCTCCTCCTGGATGAGCGTGAAGATCGGCGGGACTCGCCAGGCAGACGTGTCGAAGCGAGCGCCGAGGCCCGCGGGCAGAATGCGGGGCACGTTCTCCGGCAGACCCCCGCCTGTGATGTGTGCCATGCCACTGATGAGCGGCAGGACCGGCTCCAGCAGAGGATAGTAGCACCGGTGGGGCTCCATCAGGGCCTCTCCCAGCGTTGCGCCGAGCTCCGGCACCGTCCGATCGAGGACGGATGGGTTATCGTCCACACCGAACACCCTGCGAGCCAGGGAGTAGCCGTTGGTGTGCAGGCCGTTCGAGGGCACCGCCAGCAGCACATCACCCTCAGCTATAGTGGAGCCGTCCAGAATGGCGTCTTCCTCGACCACGCCCACCGCGAAGCCGGCCAGGTCGAACCCGTCCTCCGGATAGATGCCCGGTAGCTCCGCGGTCTCGCCGCCGATAAGGGCGCATCCCACGGCCCGGCATGCCTCAGCGACGCCCCGTACAAGCGCCTCGGCTCTCTCCGGCACCAGCCGTCCCACGCCAAGGTAGTCGAGGAAGAAGAGGGGGGTTGCGCCGGAGACGAAGACGTCATTGACGCAGTGATTCACCACGTCGACGCCCACGCTCTCGAAGCGGCCGGTCAGGGTGGCGAGCATGAGCTTGGTTCCCGGCGAGTCCGTGCTGGACACGAGCACCGGCTGTCGATAGCCCTGCAGCCGGTACATTCCGCCGAAGAACCCTACGCCGCCTATGACGTTGGGCCCGTGCGTGGATTCGGCGAGGGTCTTGATGGCCTCTGTTGCCTGTCGCGCGGCTCCCAGGTTGACCCCGGCTGCGAGGTAGGTCTCACCCGCCATTGCGCGTCATCCCAGGGCGGGGACTTCGAGGGCCAGCTTGTTCATCTCCAGCTGGACGGGAATGGGGTGGTCGCCGGTGAAGCAGCCGGCGCAGTGCGAGTTGCCGTTGCCTCCCACGGTCTTGAGTAGGCCCTTCACGCTCAGGTAGCCCAGCGAGTCGGCGCCCACGAACTGTTGGATCTCTTCGACACTCTTGTTGGCGGCGATGAGCTCGCGGTAGGAGGCCATGTCCACGCCAAGCTGGCAGGGGTGCCTGATGGGCGGGGCGCACACGCGAAGGTGGACCTCGGTGGCGCCGGCCCTTCTAACCAGGCGCACAACGTGAGGGGTCGTGGTGCCCCGTACTATGCTGTCGTCGACGACAACGACGCGCTTGCCGGCCAGCACCTCGGGAAGGGTGTTGAACTTTAGCTGCACGCCAAGGTCGCGGACGCGCTGGTCAGGCTCGATGAAGGTGCGCCCCACGTAGCGGTTCTTGAGCAGTCCCTCGCTGTAGGGAATGCCGGCCTCCCGGGCGTAGCCAACGGCCGCCGCCGTCGCGGAGTCCGGTACGCCGATCACCACGTCGGCGTCCACAGGGTGCTCCTTCGCAAGCTGTGCGCCCATCTCCTGGCGCAGCGAGTAGGTCAGCCGGCCTCCCAGCACGCTGTCGGGCCGCGCAAAGTAGATGTACTCGAAGACGCAGAATGCGCGGCGCCTCTGGCCGCCTCGGTAGAGCGTCCTCATGCCCTGGTCGTCGATGATGATCGCCTCCCCGGGCTCGATCTCGCGGTGCAGCGTTGCGCCCAGGTGGTCGAGCGCGCAGCTCTCCGACGCCACGATCCAGCCGCCGTTCATCTTGCCCACGCACAGGGGTCGCACACCGAGGGGGTCTCGAATAGCAATGAGCGAGTCCAGCGTCAGGACCACCAGGGAGTAGGCGCCCTGCAGGCGGCGCATGAGGTACTGCACGCGCTCCGCCCAGTCGCGGCCGGGCGCGTTGGCTAGCAGCTGCGCCACGATCTCGGAGTCGGAGGTGGAGGTGAAGCGGCAGCCCCACTCCTCAAGCTCCTGGCGGAGCGGCAGGGCGTTGACCACGTTGCCATTGTGGCCCAGGGCCAGCTCTCCGTAGGGGCCGCTGGCGAGAATGGGCTGCGCGTTGCAGAGGATGCTGGAGCCTGCGGTGGAGTACCGGGTGTGGCCTATGGCGATGTGGCCGGTGAGTCGCTGGAGGTCCTGCTCGCGGAAGGCCTGCGCAACGAGGCCCATTGCGGTGCTGTTTCGGAGCGATTGACCGTCGCTGACGGCTATGCCGGCGCTCTCCTGGCCGCGGTGCTGCAGGGCGAAGAGTCCGAAGAAGGCGACGCGTCCCACGTCCTCGCCGGGTGCATAAACGCCGACCACGCCGCAGGCCTCCTGCGGCATGTCGTCCCAGTCCCCTGCCACCTCCACCCCGGGCGGAAAGGTCACCTTGCTCAAGAGCTCCCTTCCAAGGGGCGACGTAGATCGCGCATGGGGATTGTAGTATCAATGTTGTGAGTCGGTCAATCCCCGCGTACGGTCGATGCTTCAATTGACACGGCCAGAGCGGTGATATATCCTAGGCTAAGTCTGCAAGCCCCGTTATGGCGGCCGAACGCAGGCCGCCGGTCTGGAGGGACCAGTTGGCGCCTGAAGGATTTACCCTCAACTACACTGCGGTGGTGATAGCGGGTATTGTGGGGTTTGTGGGCATGGCGATAATGTTCGCCGCCTCCTTCATCCTCTCTCCCAAAAAGCGCACGCCTCTCAAGGACATGCCCTACGAGTGCGGCATCCCTCCCGCTCCCTACTCCTGGTCGCAGCTCCACATGCGCTACTACATCTTCGCAATTCTCTTCCTCATCTTCGACGTCGAGGCCGTCTTCCTCTTCCCGTGGGCCGTGGTGTTCCTCACCAGCATCGACGCCGTCTTCTACGAGATGCTCCTGTTCATCGCTATACTCTTCTTCGGGATCATCTACAGCTGGAAGAAGGGGGTGCTCCAGTGGAAGTGACGCTAGGCTCGGGCAACCAGGAGCCGCGAAGCATCCTGAACCGGGCGGCGCCGGGCATAGTCACCGCCAGGTCGGAGGAGCTCATAGCGCTGGCCCGCAAATCTTCGCTGTGGCCCATGACATTCGGTCTGGCCTGTTGCGCCATCGAGATGATGAGCACATACATGGCCCACCACGACCTCGACCGGTTCGGCATAGTCCCCTGGCCCTCCGCCAGGCAGTCGGACGTGATGATTGTGGCCGGCACCGTGGTCAAGAAGATGGCGGAGCCGATCAAGATTCTCTACGAGCAGATGCCGGAGCCCAAGTGGGTCATAGCAATGGGAAGCTGCGCGACCAACGGCGGGCCCTACTACCGCTCCTACTCCGTGGTGATGGGGGTGGACCACATCATTCCCGTGGACGTCTACGTGCCGGGATGCCCGCCCAGGCCCGAAGCCCTGCTGGACGGCATCCTCAAGCTGCAGGACAAAATCATGCAGGACGCCAGGGAGCGTGGTAGAAAGGCATAGACCCGGGCACACTACCCCCCAGGCCGCCGTTGCCCTGGACGAGAAGGGGCAGGCCCTGGAACGACTGCTCCCGGACGTCCTGGCGCGGTTCAATCCCGAATTGGGCGCCGCAGTCGACCTTGTGACCGCCACCGTCAACCCATCGGACGTCGCCGAGGCCTGCCTCACGCTACGGGACTCGCCGGAGTGCCGGTTCGACTACCTCACCTGCCTCTGCGTAGTGGACTACGAGGAGCATCTGCAGGTGGTCTACCACCTCTACAGTACAACCCACAAACACATGATGGTGCTCAAGGCCAACGTTTCGCCGGAGCAGGCCGTCGTTCCGACCGTGACCTCCGTTTGGGTCGGCGCGGACTGGTTCGAGCGTGAGAGCCACGACCTGTTCGGGGTGACGTTCGACGGACACCCCAACCTGGCGCCCCTGCTGCTGTACGAGGGCTTCGAGGGATACCCCGGCCGCAGAAACTTCGAGATGCCGGAGTACGCGGAGTGGTAGACGTAAGCGTGGAGAGCCAGTCGGAGGGCCAGCTGGACACGGTCCAGATGCTGGTCAACATGGGGCCGCAGCACCCCAGCACTCACGGCGTGTTCCGCATGGTGCTGATGGTGGACGGCGAGCGCATCGTCGACGTGGAGCCGCACATCGGCTACCTGCACCGCGGCTCCGAGAAGTTGTGCGAGGGCGAGATCTACGCCCAGATCGTCACGCTCTTCGACCGGCTGGACTACATCAGCAACCTCAACAACGAAATGGCCTTCTGCCGCGCCGTCGAGAAGCTGATGTCGTTGGAAGTGCCAGAGCGCGCCGAGTACGTCCGCGTCATCCTGTGCGAGCTGAACCGGGTTGCCAGCCACCTGCTGTTCTTCGGCACGTTCGGCATAGACGCAGGCGCCATGACGCCCATCATGTACGCCTTCCGCGACCGGGAGAAGATACAGTCGATGTTCGAGGCCGTGACGGGCGCGCGCATGATGCACAACTATATTCGCATCGGCGGAGTCAAGAACGACGTGCCGGACGACTTTCGGCAGCGCATGACGGCGCTCATCGGGGAGCTGCGCCAAGGCATAGACGAGGCGGACCGGCTCCTGAGCTTCGGCGAGATTTTCCTGGCCCGCAGCAAGGGAATCGGCGTGATTGCCCCGGAAAGGGCCATAGCCTACGGCGCAAGCGGCCCCACGCTGCGAGCCTCCGGCGTGCCGATGGACGTGCGCAAGGACGCTCCCTACTCCATCTATGACCGGTTTGACTTTGGCATTCCGATAGGCGAGAAGGGCGACTCCTGGGACCGCTTCTACGTGCGCGTGGAGGAGATGCGCCAGTCGCTCAGCATCATCGAGCAGGCGCTGCGCGACATGCCGGAAGGCCCCACCATCACGCCGACGAGGCTCGTACTGCGCCCGCCGCAGGGCGAGGTGTACGTGCGCGGCGAAAACCCCCGCGGCGAGATTGGAGTCTACCTGGTGAGCAACGGTGCCGATCGGCCGTACCGCGTGAAGGTGCGCCCGCCGTCGTTCTGCAACCTGATGGCGATCAGGGAGCTGTTGCTGAACACCTATGTTGCGGACGCGGTCGTGATCCTGGGGTCGCTGGATATAGTGCTGGGTGAGGTGGACCGGTGATGCTGCTTGACGTTGCACTTTTGGTGGCCTTGTCCCTGACTCTTCTGACTGCGCTCTCGGTCGTGGTACTCTCCCTCGTGTGGATTGAGCGCAAGTTCCTGGGCCGCATACAGATGCGGATGGGCCCTATGCACGTCGGCCCGTTCGGGCTGCTGCAGCCGGTCGCCGACGCCATCAAGCTGATGGCCAAGGAGGACCTTCTCTCGTCCTGGGTGGACAGGGTGATCTACTGGGTGGCGCCGCTGGTGGTGTTCGTGCCCGTGCTGATGATATGGGTTACGATACCGGTGGCGCGAGACCTTGTGATCCGCAACCTGGACCTGGGCCTGTTCTACATCATCGCGTTCTCCGTGCTATCGATCGTGGGACTGGTGGCCGCGGGCTGGGCGTCTTCCAACAAGTATGCCGTCCTGGGTGGATTCCGAGCCGCCGCGCAGCTGGTGAGCTACGAGATACCGCTCATACTGGCCGTGCTGGGAGTGGCGATGCTGGCGCAGTCGATGAACCTGGTCCAGGTGGTCAATGAGCAGAACGTGTGGGTCTACGCGCTGATTCAGCCCTTGGGACTGGTCATATTCTTCATCGCAGGTCTGGCAGAGCTTGGACGTACTCCGTTCGACATCCACCCGGCCGAGTCGGAGGTCGTGGGCGGGCCGTTCGTTGAGTACAGCGGAGCCCACTGGTCGGTCTTCTTCCTGGCCGAATACATCAACACCTTTGCCATCGCCGCCCTCACGGTGCTGCTCTACTTCGGCGGCTGGCTGTTCCCGGGGCTGCCGGGCGACGTGCCCATCATCAGCCTTGCCGTTTTCCTGGCCAAGACGTACCTGGTGATACTGGTCATCTTCTGGATACGCGGCACTTACCCTCGCCTGCGCATCGATCAACTGATGTCGCTGGGGTGGAAGGTGCTGGTGCCGCTGGCGTTCGTGAACATCCTCATGACGGGCGCGTACCTCTTCTACGGCTGGCCCGCCTGGGTCCTTAGCCTGCTGTCGGTGGCGGTGCTGGCCGCCACGGTATGGGGGCTGAGCAAGGCCATGCGGACCGCGCCGAGGCCGGAGGTCACAGTGCGGATATACAACCCAACTTCGGAGGCAGGCCATGCTGGGTAACCTGAAGGGCCTCCTGGTCACCTTTGCGACCATGATCAGAAAGCCCGTAACCTACCAGTACCCCAAGGAGCACAAGCCCATCGAGGACCGGTACATGGGTTTCCCAGTCCTCATGTGGGACGAGAAGGTGGAGGAGCCGTACTGCACCGGCTGCATGGTCTGCGTCCGGTACTGCCCCACGCAGTGCATGACTGCCGTGATGAAGGACAACCCCCTCCACGCGGACGGCAAGAGCTCCCGGCGAAAGATAGTCGACACCTTCGAGATCAACCTGGGCAGGTGCATCGTATGCGGCATCTGCGTTGACGTGTGCAACTTCGACGCCATCGAGATGAGCCATGAGCACGAGCTGAGCAAGTACGCTCGCAACGACAACCGCAGCGACCTCGGCAGGCTGCTGGAGATGGGCTGGGCCTACCAGCAGGAGACGGGATGGCGCCCCGCCAAGGAGAAGGCAGCGGAGGAGGCCACGGCGGAGGCCGAGAATTGAGCCTGTCCCTCGCGGTCTTCTACCTGCTGAGCGCGGTGTGCCTTGCCGGCGCCATTGGAGTGGTGGTGTCCAGGAACGTGGTGTACGCCGCGCTGCTCCTGCTTGTGACGCTGATGGGGGTTGCCGGGTTGTACCTCCTGCTGCTGGCGGAGTTCCTCGCGCTGGTGCAGGTGCTCATATACGGCGGAGCGATAACCATCGTGATTCTGTTCGTCATCATGCTGACGCGTGTCCACGAGTTCCGGGCCATGCGCGACAACCCGCAGTGGCCGCTGGCGCTGGTGACGGCTCTTGGAGTGTTCGCGCTGCTTGCGATTGCGCTGGTGAACGGCGCCCCGGACGAGACCGTCAGACGCGGCGTGAGCTTCAGCAGGCTGGGCGACAGCCTGTTCGCGCAGTGGGCGGTTCCGTTCGAGGTCGCCTCGCTCGTGCTGCTGGTGGCGCTCATCGGGGCCATCGTCATAGCGCGGGAGCGTGAGGAGGGAGAGGAAGAGTGACCCTTCTCCACTTCCAGCTTCTGGGCGCGGCGCTCTTCTCGATAGGCGTGTACGGCGTGCTCGCGCGCCGCAGTGCCGTGCTTATACTGCTGGCGCTGGAGCTGATGCTCAACGCGGTGAACGTGAACCTGATTGCCTATGCCGCGTACGGGACGCCGGCGGACTCGACGGGCCAGATCATAGCGATATTCGTGATCACGGTGGCGGCCGCGGAGGTTGGCCTTGCGATGGCCATTATCCTGAGGCTATTCCGCGACCGCGGCTCTGTGGACCTGGACGAAGTGGACCTAATGAAGGGGTAGCCATCCAATAGACAATGCTTTTTCAGGCTGGGCAGATACGATGACGACCTCCGGGGTGGCGCTTGCGTGGCTGGCGCCGGCCGCGTGCGTAGCCGCATTCCTTGGTATCGTGATCCTGGGGCGGTACCTGCCGCTGAAGGGCGTATTCCTGTCGATTCTGGCCATCCTCGGGTCATTCGGGCTGTTCTTCTACGTTCTCACCGAGTTTCTCGCGTCCGGCGGAGGCGTGTTCTCCGAGGAGTGGTTCAGTGTCGGTGAGAGCACCTTTGCCGTAGGCATTATCATCGACGAGCTGTCGGTGTTGATGCTGGGCCTCGTGACCTTCGTGGCGCTGATGGTGCAGGTCTACTCGCTGGGCTACATGCGGAGCCAGCCTGGGGACATCGGCTGGTACTTCGCCGTCCACTCACTCTTCGCAGCGGCCATGCTTGCACTCTCGTTGGCCGACAACCTGCTGCTGATATACATCGCGTGGGAGCTGGTGGGCGTGTGCTCCTACCTGCTGATAGGGTTCTGGTACGAGAGACGGTCGGCGGCGGAGGCGGCCAAGAAGGCGTTTGTGACCACTCGTATAGGCGACGTGGGCTTGCTGATAGGCATACTGCTACTGTTCAAGGAGACCGGCACATTCGACATCTCCGCCATCTTCCACGTGGTGGAGCAGGGCGGCATTGATTCGGGCACGCTGACGGTTTCGGCGCTCCTGATCTTCCTGGGTGCGATGGGCAAGTCGGCGCAGTTCCCGCTGCACGTCTGGCTCCCGGACGCGATGGAGGGCCCCACGCCGGTCAGCGCCTTGATTCATGCGGCGACGATGGTGGTCGCGGGCGTGTTCTTGGTGGCCCGCCTGTACCCGATCTTCGTCACGTCCGACACTGCGATGATCGCGGTTGCCGTGATCGGCCTCGTTACGGCCCTGGTTACGGCGGTCATGGCGCTGGTGATGACCGACCTCAAGCGCGTGCTGGCCTACTCCACGGTGAGCCACCTGGGACTCATGATGCTGGCGCTCGGCTGCTTCGGGTTTACGGCTGCGCTGCTCCACATGGTGGCACACGCATTTGCGAAGGCCCTCCTGTTCCTGGGCGCGGGCAGCATCGCGCACGGCACGGAGGACCACGACCGGCCGGAGGGCGCACGGGACATTCGGCAGATGGGCGGGCTGTATAAGCGGATGCCAATTACGTCCGTCACCTTCGCAATCGGTGTACTGTCGCTGGGAGGCATACCGCTCATGGGCGGGTTCTTCAGCAAGGAAGAGGTGCTGCTCGCGGTGCTGGACGGGCGCGGGCCGGTGTTCTTCGTCCTCGTGCTGGTGGCCGCCCTTCTCAGCGCGCTGTACATGGCGAGGCTGCTGTTCGTGGTGGTGCTGGGCGACCTGAAGAGTGAAAACGAGCACGCCCACGAGTCTCCGTCGGTGATGACTGGACCGCTCGCATTGCTGGCTGCGCTGGCGCTTGGATCCGGCTTGCTGGCCGTCGGCGGCTGGTGGCCGGGCTTCGACGGTCTGGGCGGATGGCTGTACTTCGACAAGCCGCACCCCTACAAGATCAACGTACTGGTCATGGGGCTGTCGATTCTGGTGGCGGCGGCGGGATTCGGCCTGGGCTGGTACCTGTACGGCCGCGGCGTCGAGTCCGCGGAGGAGTTGCGGAGGCGACAGCGGGCGGCCCGCGGGAGCGACGAGCCGGTGTACGCCCGGCATCCCATACCGGCCAGGCTGCAGGAGCAGTTCTCCGGCCTGCACGCGCTGGCCGTCAACAAGTTCTACATCGACGAGCTGTACCAGTGGGTCATCGACCGGGTGGCGCTGGCATTCGGCAATTTCATGGCCCTGTTCGACCGCGTGGTGGTGAACGACACGGGCGTGAACGGCACGGGGCGCTCGGTAGAGCTCTCCGCGAAGGTGCTGAGGCTGCTGGAGACGGGCAAGGTGTACAACTACGCCCTCGGCATGGCGGTCGGGACGGTCGTCGTGGCGCTGATTTGGTGGCTGGGGCTGCCGAGGTTGTGACGCGGGCGAGGCGAATCGAAGCGAGAGTGCAGGACTAGCAGGCAATAGTGGAAACGCTGGACTCATACGTACTGACGGCGCTGGTGGGCATTCCCTTCATCTGGGGAGTCGTGCTGGCCTTCCTGCCGAGCCACCGGCTGCAGCACATCCGCATGACCTCCGCCGCGGTGGCCGCCATGCTCATGGCGCTCACCGCCTACGTGTTCCTGGCCTACGACAACGGCGAGGGCGGCTTCCAGCTGACCCGCGAGGTGGCCTGGCTCGACTCGCTGGGCATAACCTTCCTGCTCGGCGTGGACGGCATATCCGTGCCGATGATCCTGCTGACAGGCATAGTGGGCCTCACCGGCGTGCTCGTCTCCTGGACCGTGCAGGACCGCGCCAAGGAGTTCTTCGTGCTGTTCTTCCTGCTGGTCGCGGGAGTGTACGGCGTGTTCGTCTCGCTGGACCTGTTCTTCTTCTTCTTCTTCTACGAGCTGGCCGTGATGCCGATGTACCTGCTCATAGGCGTGTGGGGCAGCAGCAGCGACTTCGGCACCTTCCTGCGTCCCAAGGAGTACGGGGCGATGAAGCTGATGCTGTACCTGGTGGCGGGCAGCATACTCGTGTGGGTGGCGTTGATGGCCGTGTACGTGGACGGCGGCATCGGTAGCTTCTCGCTGGTGGAGTTGCGCGAGGTGACGTTCTCGGTGGAGTTCCAGCGCATATTCTTCCCGCTGTTCATGATCGGGTTCGGCGTGCTGGCGGGCCTGTGGCCGTTCCACACGTGGTCGCCGGACGGCCACGTCGCCGCGCCGACGGCCGTGAGCATGCTGCACGCCGGCGTGCTGATGAAGCTGGGCGCGTACGGCATCATCCGCGTGGGCATCGACCTGCTGCCGCAGGGCGCCGACGACTGGATGCCGGTGCTCATCGTCCTGGGCACGATCAACGTGGTGTATGGCGCCATCTCCGCGATGGGTCAGCGGGACCTGAAGTACGTCATCGGCTACTCCAGCGTGAGCCACATGGGCTACGTACTCATGGGATTCGCCACGCTGAACGCCATCGGAGTCGGGGGCGCGGTGCTGCAGATGTTCTCGCACGGCATCATGACCGCCCTTTTCTTCGCACTCGTGGGCGTGATCTACGACCGCGCGCACATCCGCGACATCGGCATACTGGAGGGGCTCACCAAACGCATGGGGCTTACGGCGGGGTTCTTCGCCGTGGCGGGCCTCACGTCGCTGGGGCTGCCGGGCCTGAGCGGGTTCGTGGCGGAGGTGATGGTGTTCATCGGCGTGTTCCAGGACTACCCGCTGCTGGGCGTGCTCGGCATTGTCGGCGCGGCCATAACGGCCGTGTACATCCTGCGGCTGCTGTCGAAGGTGTTCTTCGGGCCGCTCGACCCGCGGGTGGACCCTCTGCCGGACGGCACCCGGCTAACGGACGCCACGCGGCTCGAGGGCTTCTCGGCGGCGACGCTGGTCCTGTTCCTGGTCGTCGTGGGCCTGTACCCGAAACCGTGGATTGAGATGATCGACAGCGGCGTGGCCCCAATCCTGGCGCGAGTGGCGGGTCTGCAATGAACTGGTGGCTGTTCTCGCCGGAGTTTGCGTTGACCGGGGCCGCGTTCGCAGTACTGGGCGTCGACCTGCTGCTGCCGCGGGAGAAGAAGGACTACCTGCCGGCGCTGAGCATCGTCGGGCTTGTCGCCGTGCTCGCGCTGTCGTTGTGGTACCTGTGGGGCCGCGACGAGCAGCTGTACGACGGCCTGTTCCTCATCGACGATTTCTCGCTCTTCTTCAAGGGGTTTTTCCTGGTGCTGGGCGTGCTGACCGTGCTGGTCTCGGTGGAGTACGTGAGGCAGCACCTGAGCCGCCCCGGTGAGTACTACGGCATCCTGCTGTTCTCGGTCCTGGCCATGATGCTCATGGCGGCGTCCGGCGAGCTGCTCACGGCCTACATATCGCTGGAGCTGCTGAGCTTCAGCCTGTACGTGCTGGTGTCGTACGGGAGGCGCGGGCTCAAGCCCAGCGAAGCGGGCGTGAAGTACATCCTGCTGGGCGCGTTCGCCTCGGCGCTGCTGCTGTACGGGATCAGCCAGGTGTACGGCATTCTCGGCACGACGCGCTTCGACGAGATTAACGCCGCGCTCGCGGCCGCCGACTCGCCGCTGAACCCTGCCGTGCTGGTGGGCCTGGCGCTGATCATCGCCGGGCTAGGGTTCAAGGTGGCGGCGGTGCCGTTCCACATGTGGGCGCCGGACGTATACGAGGGCGCGCCGACGCCGATCACCGCCTACCTGGCCGTCGGCTCCAAGGCGGCGGCCTTCGCGCTCATACTGAGGCTGTTCACGCAGGCGTTCATGCCCGCCTTCGACGACTGGCAGATCGTGCTGGTGGTGCTGGCCGCTCTGACCATGACGCTCGGAAACCTGGTGGCGCTGGCGCAGTCGAACATCAAGCGGATGCTGGCGTACTCGAGCGTGGGACAGGTGGGCTACCTGCTGATGGGAGTGGCGGCGATCTCGCCGGTGGCGGCCACAGGTGTGATATTCCACCTGGCGGGGTACGCGGTTACGAGCATGGCCGCGTTCCTGTGCATCATCGTGTTCTACAACGCGACGGGCAAGGAGAACATCGGGGACTTCGCCGGGCTGGGGAAGCGGTCGCCGTTCGTGGCGATGGTGCTGACCGTGTCGCTATTCTCGCTGGCGGGGCTGCCGTTCTTCGCCGGGTTCACGACCAAGTTCTACCTGTTCACGGCGGTTGCGCAGGGCGAGCTGCTGTGGCTGGTGGCGCTGGCGATAACGAACAGCGTGATCTCGCTCTACTACTACATGATGGTGATGAAGCAGATGTACATGGAGCCGGCGGAGGACGAAACGCCGGTGCCCGTTTCGATGCTGAGCCGCGGCGTCCTGGGAGCGATGCTCGCTGGCATCATCGCGATCGGCATATACCCGGCCCCGCTGGTGGACGCGATAGAGGCGGCGAGGAGCGTGCTGGTGTGGTACGTGGTGTAGGGGGTAGCGGGGAGCTACACCGCGTAACGTGAGATTCCTGCGTGCGGTGGGCCGATTCATGTGATTTCACTGTCAGGGAGGCTAGTGGTATGCTGACCTCCATTCTGCTGAGCGAGGCGCGCAGGCGCATTAGTTGGGGAGTGCACCTTGGAGCTCTGTGCCTAATGACTGCTACGTTGTCGGTGGCATGTGAAGGTGGGTCGCAGGTAACAAGTTCAACTCAGGTGAGCCAAAATCCGGAACCAACCTTCACACCGACAGCGTCTCCCGTTTCCATACCGACCAGTTCACCCAGTCCGATACCAACGCCAACTCCTACTACACCACCCACCAGTACGCCTACACCCGTTCCTACCCCAACACCCACCAGCGCGCCCACGGCCACTCCTACTCCAACACCCACCAGCGCACCCACGTCGACATCCACGCCTACTCCTGTGCCTGCGCCTACCAGCACACCCACTCCGGTGCCAACGGCAACTCCAAATCCCCGGGATGTGGCTGCCTCCCAATTGGCTGAGATCATTCCATGGTTCGAGGATCCCGAGGGAGCTGCTTCGGCCGACGCGGCTAGAATTCTTGTTGATCTCTTCCTAGACTATCCTGACGTTGGCAATACAGTCGCCAAGTTGCCTTGGGTTGTAGACGGAGCGTCTCAAGTAGAAGTGGACCTTTTGTGGAGTCTTCAGAGAATCGCCGACGTGGATTCCGACCTGGCCGGGAGGATAATAGCCCTTCCCTGGCTAGCTAGCGACGTAACCAGTGACGGTCTGAGCGACCTCCAATCCTTCGACAGAGTAGCTTCGCAGGACATTGAGTCAGCTAGGCAAATCGCTGCTATTCCCTGGTTCATGGATGGCCTGGACAGATACGAACAGAGCGCAATCAACCATATCGGCAGCTTCATCGGATCGGCGGACGAACTCGACCGACGCCTAGCTCAGCAGGTCGTCAACGCAGGGTGGTTCACTGACGGCGTAACCTGGCGCAAGGCGTGGACGATAGGAGTCTTGGCCTCTGTTTCCAGAACGTATCGAGAGGTGCTACCTGCTATCGTCGAGTTTGATTGGGCATTCGACGACGACCTGACTTGGCACGAATTCAATGTGGTTACCAACATCAGGGACTTGGAGTTGTTCAATCCCGGCTCTGGAGTCATGCTTGTACAGTTCCAGTGGCTGTATGACGGCATCACAGACAGCGAGGGTGGGGCGCTCTCCGTCATAAGGCACTTGGCGGAGTTCAACCCGGAGTTTAGCGTATGGCTAATCGAATCGCCCTGGGTGGCGGACGGGATAACCTCCTATTCTGAAGTCCAGTTGATGCGTGGCTTGGGCAATATCTTCGCTGTGGCCGGTACCCTAGACCGCGATCCCTTTAAACTCTTGAGCCTTCTAGTGGATGAGGCTGACGGACCGTATAGTCCCATTGAGGGTATGCTGATGCGGAGCTTGGGACAGGGCTTGGAGGATGAGGAAACGAGACGCAAGCTCCTTGAAGAGATGATGGCCGCGGACTGGTTCGTCGACGGCCTGACGGATATCGAGAGGGTCCACATTATCGGCCTGAGTAGCGAAAACGCCTACTATCAGGAATGGCCGAATCTAAACTCGGAAAAGGTACATTCTAGGACGATTGACCTCCCGCTTGCAGGTGAGGTTAATCTCTGGCTGATGGAGGGCAGCACGGTGTCTTGGGAGAGCGCAATGTATTGGTTTGAAGAGGCCGTGAGGGGAGCGGAGCAGCTCATGGAGGAGCCGTTCCCCTTCAGCGAACTGGTCGTTGCGACGGTGGGGAGATACGACTATGACGGCAGGGCTCGCACTGTTGTCGGGCAGTCTTACGACGGAGGTCAACGCATCGAGATAGTCGACAATCTATCCGACAAAGGCATGCGAGACGTCTTGCATCACGAAGTAGCCCATTCCTATTTCAATAGCCTGATGGGCCCCAAATGGTTCGCAGAGGCGGGGGCTGAGTACGTCCGCGAGTATATACAGAAGTGGAAGGGTTACGCTGACCAGGACGCACACATTCGCGTGATGAATCTGGTCAGGGATGATTGCACGTCCAAGGGGGTCTTGCAGATTGTGGAGGCCCTCGTCGACAGCCCGGGAATACCGCCCTTCTGCAAGTTCAAGATTGGCCTACACCTGCTGCTCAGCCTGGAGAGGGAGATTGGGTTCGAGGCCGTAGTGGCGGCACTGGGAGATCTGCACCGCACGGGCCTGGCCAGCCAGGTTCCCAATAGCGATAGGGACATATATGAGGCCTTTCTTAGGCATACACCAACAGGCAAAGAGAACAAGATGCAGGAAATCTGGGACAGGCTGTACGGCTCCTCCGACTGGTAGTGTGAGCCTACTCACTCTCTCATAATAGGTGGTACAGGTTGAGTTGAGTGAGATATGACCGGAGTACCGATGCGGAGCATAATAGAGACAAAGAAGACAAGTGGAGTGGAGTGCAGCGTCGTTCCGCAGCTCCCAGACAATCCTGCCCGGTGCTGAGTGGGGCTCCAAACAAGCGGCTGGTGCCCACTGAATGCCTGCACTGTTTGTCATGAGGTCGCCGTGATAGGATGCAACCGCCCAGCCCTGCCAGGCTGGCGATCATAGGACGGGGCGCCCATCGCAAGGCGAGTGTGAAGGGAGAGCCGTGAACGTAGAAGATAGTGTGACTCTAACGCTCCGGTACACAAGGGAGGAGGGTAAGTGGGTAGGCGTATGTGTCGAGTTGGGGACGAGCACATTCGGTAGGAACTTCGAGAGAGTCGCGGCGGACTTGGAAGCATTGGTGGAAGAACACCTGAATCTCCTGGAAGAAGCTGGCGAGCGTGAGCGCTTTTTCTCAGAGAACGGGATTGAAATGATTCCCGCCTAGCCGAATCTTGAACGGCGGTGAAGGATACGCGCGAGAATATCCCTCAGACGACACTCAGCCAAATCCTCGGCCCAAAGCAGACCGGACTCGGACGCGATGGCTTGGAGCGCTTGGAGAAACAGCACAACAAGTAGTTGCGACCTTGCGCCCCCTTGTACCACCGCCTCCGTTTTGATATGATGCATTGTCAATAGGCAGGAGGGATCGCATAGAGGCCTAGTGCGGCCGCCTGCTAAGCGGTTAGGGGGCGAAAGCTCTCTCATGGGTTCGAATCCCATTCCCTCCGCCAACGGGGTATGCGCACGATGCCACAGACGCAGTTGAACCCCTCCAGCTATCATATCTGGACCATCGGCTGCCAGATGAACACAGCCGACTCCGAAAGGCTCGCCGGCGCCCTCGAGGGCATGGGCCTTGAGGAGACCGCTCGCCCCCAGGACGCCGATGTCGTCGTGCTCAACAGCTGCGTGGTGCGCCAGAGCGCCGAGGACAAGGTGGTAGGCATGATCACATCGCTCAAGCCCGTGATGCGGTCGAGCCCCGACCGCATTTTCGCGCTTATGGGGTGCATGGTCGGGCCGAACTCGACGCAGCTGCAGAAGCGGTTCCCCTACGTGGACGTGTTCATGCGACCGCAGCAGTACGAGCCTCTCATCGACCTGATCGGCGGCCGCCTCGGCATCGATGTCGACGGCTGCCTGCGCGACATCGCGCCGCCCAGGCCGAGCGTCGCGACGCACGTGCCGGTCATCCACGGCTGCGACGAGTTCTGCTCGTTCTGCATCATCCCGTACCGCCGCGGCCGCCAGAAGAGCCGGCCCGTCGATGACGTGGCGCGCGAGGTGGAGCTGCTGGCCCGCCGGGGCGTCCGCGAGGTGACGCTGCTGGGCCAGACGGTCGACGCCTACGGCCACGACCTGCCGGACAGGCCCGACCTAGCCGACCTCTTCGAGGCCATCCACGACGTGGACGGGCTGGAGCGAATCCGCTTCCTGACCTCGCATCCCAACTACATGAGCGATCGCATCATCGAGGCGGTGGCCGGCCTTCCCAAGGTGTGCGAGCACGTCAACCTGCCGTTCCAGGCGGGCGACGACCGCGTGCTGCGCGACATGCGCCGCGGCTACTCGTCCGACGACTACCGCAGGCTGGTGGAGCGCATTCGCGACGCCATTCCGGGCGTGTCGATGAGCACGGACGTGATCGTCGGCTTCCCGAGCGAGACGGACGACGAGTTCCGGTCCACGCTGGACCTCATACGAGACGTGCGGTTCGACAAGGTGCACGTGGCGGCCTACTCGGACCGCGAGGGCACCATCGCTCACCGTCGCATGGACGACGACGTGCCCCACGAGGTGAAGCGGGAACGCGTTCAGGAGATCGAGCTGCTGCAGGAGGCCGTCGCCGAGAGCATCAACGCAGGCCTGGCGGGACGAGTCGAGCCAGTGTTGGTGGAAGGCCCGAGTCGAGACGGGTGGCAGGGACGCACGCGCAGCAATAAACTGGTATACTTCTCCCACGACGGAGATCCGACGGGAGAGTTGGTTGACGTTCGGATTGAGCAGGCCGGCCCCTGGTCGCTAAGGGGCGCGGTTGCGGAGCAAGTCATGAGCGGGTCGAGGTGAGCCTATGCCTACCACTGAGAAGGTACCATATATACCTCTGACGGAGGTCGAACAGTCGGCGTTCTGCCGTACCGATGAGACCCTGGACGTCAAGCCGCTGGCGGAGGAATTCGCCGCGGTGGTCAGCTGGCAGAGCATACCGTCCGAGTACCACTACATGGGCGGCGAGGAGCTGACGCGCCGGATCCGATACGCCAGAGACATCCTGGCGGACCGGCTGGTGGTGCTGGGCCACCACTACCAGCGCGACGAGATCATCCAGTTCGCCGACTTCCGCGGCGACTCGCTCAAGCTGTCGCAGCAGGCGGCGGCACAGCCGCAGGCGGAGTTCATCGTCTTCTGCGGCGTCCACTTCATGGCGGAGACGGCGGACATACTCAGCGCGCCGCATCAGCAGGTTATCCTGCCCAACATCACGGCCGGCTGCTCCATGGCGGACATGGCCCGCACGGACGACGTGCTGGACTGCTGGGACGATCTGACGGAGGTGCTCGGCGAGGGCGGCATCATACCCATCACGTACATGAACTCCACGGCGGCCATCAAGGCGCTGTGCGGTCGCAACAACGGCATCGTGTGCACGTCTTCGAATGCGCCGGCGGTGATGCGCTGGGCCTTCGAGCGGGGCGAGCGCGTGGTGTTCTTCCCGGACCAGCACCTGGGTCGCAACACCGGCGTCAAGCTGGGCATACCGGTGGATGAGATGCTGGTGTGGAACCCGTTCAAGCCGCTGGGAGGACATACGGCTGAGGAGCTTCAGCGTTCGAAGGCCGTGCTGTGGATGGGCCATTGCTCGGTGCATACGCGGTTCAGCGTGGCGCAGATCAACAAGGCCAGGGCCGCGTACCCGGACATAAACGTGGTGGTGCACCCGGAGTGCGTGAAGGAGGTCGTGGATCTGGCCGACTGCGACGGCTCGACGGAGTTCATCATCAAGACGATCAACGAGGCGCCTTCCGGCAGCAAGTGGGCCGTGGGCACGGAGATAAGCCTGGTGAACCGGCTGGCGCAGGAAAACCCGGACAAGCTGGTGTTCTGCCTGGACTCGGTTGTGTGCCCGTGCTCGACGATGTATCGAACGCACCCGGCGTACCTGCTGTGGTCGCTGGAGCGGCTGCTGGACGGCGAGGTGATCAACCGCATCACGGTCGACGACGAGACGGCGCACTACGCCCGCATATCGCTGGAGCGAATGCTGCAAGAGGTGTAGGGGCGCGGGGCACCGTCGGACAATGGAAGCGAAGCCTGAGCGCAGCGGACCCGAGTGACTCGGGACCTATCCACTAGCTTGATGCAAATCACATCCTCGATTCGAGACATCGTCGAGCGGGCGCTTGTGGAGGACCTGGGCCACGGCGACGTCACCACGGACGCTCTCATACCGACTGACGCGCGCGGGCAGGCGGTGGTGGTGGTCAAGGCCGACGGCGTAGTGGCGGGCCTGGAGGTCGCGCTCGAGGTGTTCCGACAGGTCGACGCGTCGACCAGAGGGGCGATCCATGTGCCTGACGGAACGGCCGTATCGCCCGGCGACGTGGTTGCGGACGTCGAGGGGAGCGTGGCCGGCATCCTGAAGGCGGAGCGCGTAGCGCTCAACTTCCTGCAGCGTCTCAGCGGCATCGCCACGGCCACGGCCGCCTACGTGAGGGCAGTCCAGGACACGAAGGCCCGCATCATCGACACGCGCAAGACCGTGCCCGGCCTGCGGCAGCTGGAGAAGTACGCCGTGCGGGCGGGCGGCGGCCACAACCATCGCTACAACCTGGCCGACGGCATCCTTATCAAGGACAACCACATCGCTGCGCTGCGTGCGCGGGAGCTGGGGCTGGAGGAGATAGTGGACCTGGCCCGACAACGCTCACCGCATACGCTGCGGATTGAGATCGAGGTGGAGACGGTGGAGGAGGCAGTGGAGGCGCTGGACGCGGGCGCGGACGCGGTGCTGCTGGACAACATGTCGCCGGAGGAGATGCGCCGCGTGGTGGAGATCTCGGGCGGCCGGGCGCTGCTGGAGGCGTCGGGAGGCGTGACGCTGGACACCGTGCGGGCTGTGGCGGAGACGGGCGTGGACCTCATATCGGTTGGCGCGCTGACACACTCGGTTCGGGCGCTGGACATCAGCCTGGACCTGGGGTAGAGGAGCGCGGGCAGGCCCGCTCCGACGCCTCGCCCGTCGATCAGATAAAGTCGGCAGCCGCGGCTGCATGCCCCACGCTCGCCAGCTTGCAATGGCTGCTCGACTGTGCGATACTCTCGCAGTTACGTGAAGGTGTGAGTAAAGGACAGGGAGGAGCGCGCACGCATGGTCGTTTCCGATGAGCGAGAGGTAGCCTCTCAACCGCAAGAGGCTCTAACCATGAAGTCTCTGCTGGAAGCAGGGGTCCACTTTGGGCATCAGACTCAGAGATGGCACCCCCGCATGAAGCAGTACATTTTCTCGCAGCGCAACGGCATACACATCATAGACCTGCAGCAGTCCATGTCGCTGCTCAAGCGCGCTCAGCAGTTCGTATCGGACGTGGTGGCCGGCGGGCAGAGCGTACTGTTCGTGGGCACCAAGCGCCAGGCGCAGGACTCGGTCGAACAGGCCGCCCGGAACTGCGGCATGTTCTTCGTGAAGCACCGATGGCTTGGCGGAACGCTCACCAATTTCCCGTCCATACAGGGGCGTATCGACTACCTTGTGCGCCTGGAGGAGCGACGCGCCAAGGGTGGCTTTGCCCTGCTCACCAAGAAGGAGGCGCTGAAGCTGGAGGACGAGGTGCAACGCCTCAACCGCAACTTCGGGGGCGTGAAGGAGATGACCACGCTGCCCGGGGCCCTCTTCGTGGTGGACATCGGCAGGGAGAAGATAGCCGTGGCCGAAGGGCGGCGAATGGGTATACCCATAGTCGCGCTCGTGGACACGGACGGCGATCCCGACCTGGTCGACTACCCCATCGCCGCCAACGACGACGCCATTCGCTCCATCAGCCTCGTGACGGCCCGCATCGCCTACGCCGTGACGGAGGGTCTGCGCCGACGGGCCGAGCTTGCCAGCGCCGCTCAGGAGCTTGAGATGGCTGAGGAGGCGCTGGAGACGGGCGAGGCTGTGGAAGAAGAAGAGGAGGGCGAGACCCTGGTGGAGGTGGATCCGGAGGCCCTTGCTCGCGCCATGGCCGGAGATAGTGGCTCGTCGCCCAATCCGGGGAACGCTAGCCAGGCCTCTTCGGAAGGGACCGCCTAGCCATGCCGGGAGTGTCGCTCGAGGCGATCAAGGACCTGAGGGAGCAGACCAGCGCGGGCGTCATGGACTGCAAGAACGCGCTGGAGGAGGCCGGCGGTGATATGGCGAAGGCGGTCGAGCTCCTGAGACAGAAGGGCCTGTCGATTGCCGCCAAGAAATCGTCCAGAGACACGCTTGAGGGCGTGGTCGACAGCTACATCCACGCGGGCAGCCGCGTGGGCGCCATCGTGGAGCTAAACTGCGAGACGGACTTCGTGGCGCGGACGCCGGAGTTCAAGGAGCTTGCTCACAACCTGGCGATGCAGATCGCGGCCATGTCGCCTCGATACGTGGACGGCGAGGCCGCCGATGAGGACGAAGCCGCCGGCGCCGAGAGCCTCCTGCTCATGGAGCAGGCTTTCATCAAGGACCCTTCCCAGACGATCAGGGACGTTGTGAACGACGTGATGGCGCGCCTGGGCGAGAACATCCGCGTCCGGCGGTTCCAGCGGTTCGCGCTGGGCGAAGACGCGGCCGCGAGCGAGTAACGGGCGTCCCCGTTTACTCCGAGGTTGCGCCTGTCAGAGTCCCAAGATAGGACTCCGCTAATCGCGTTCGTCGTCTCTCATGCGCTGTTCCAGGCGCCGGAGAGTGGCCTGCGTGGTTCTTATCTCTCGCAGAAGCTCCTCACTGCTTGGGGGGCCTTCCAGTTTGCGCAACCGCTCCGTCTTCGCATCGTCCAGGCTGTTGATGATGATGGCTATGAACATGTTAATCACCACAAAAGTGCCTACGACGACGAAGCTGACGAAGTACACCCAAGCCCACGGATACGCCTCCATGGCCGTGTACATGATGTCGGTCCAGTCCTCCAGCGTTAACACCCGGAAGAGGGACAGTAGCGAAATCCCCAAGTTGCGCCAGTGGACCGGGTCGTGCTCGTGGAACAGGTGGTAGCCCATGATGGCGTAGATGTAGACCACAATGCTCATCAGGATCAGCACGTGGCCCACGCTGGGGATGGATCGCACGAGGGCGGCGACTATCAGGCGCAGGTCCTTGATGGTGGAGATGAGCCGCACAACCCGCAGCAACCGGAAGAGGCGAGTGACTATGGCAAACTCACCAGTGGCCGGGATCAGCGCCAGAACGATAACCGTGAAGTCGAAGACGTTCCAGCCGTCGGTGAAGTAGCGCAGCGGCCGCGGCCATCGGGCCGCCAGCTTCAACAGCGCCTCCACCACAAAGACGCCCAGAATTGCGTTGTTGGCCAGGTTGAGCCAGCTGCCGTAGTCTCGCTCGATGGCCGGCGACGTGCCGAGTCCGAGAAGCGCGGCGTTGAACAGGATTATTGAGATGATCAGGTACTCGAACCGGTTGGCCTCGACCAACCGCCGGCATCCATCCAACAGCCGGTTAGTCCCGGCCTGCGGAGTGGATTCTTCGGTTTCTTCTCGTTCGGTCAAAGCTCTGTCTGCGAGGGGTGTGTGATTTGCCTCAGGCGGGATGCTTCTGCAGTCTCGGCCTAGCGCCAGGGTGGGTATCCGGTAACCGGAGATGGCCCCGCAGGCAGCGGCCACTGCAATCTTACACCACCCGGCTTGAGACGGGCAAAGACCGTCGGCTCCTCAAGGCTTTATCGGCGGGCTTTTCCTATGCTACACTTCCTTTGACGCTGCCAGATTGGCATCAACGGAGTAGCCGCACGACATTCTCGCAAGGGGAGCGTGACTCATGGCCACGATTAGGGAGGTCCTCGAAGAGGGCGACCAGAGGAAGAAGCGGTCGGTGGAGGCTCTCAAAAGGGAGCTCGCCACCGTCAGGACAGGCCGGGCCAACCCGGCGCTGGTCGAGAACGTGATGGTGGACTACTACGGCACATCCACGCCGCTCAACCAGCTGGCATCGATCACGGCGGCGGAGGCGCGTCTGCTAGTAGTGCAGCCCTGGGACCGGCAGAGCCTACCCGCCGTGGAGAAGGCCATTCAGAAGCTCAGCATTGGGCTGAACCCCATCAACGACGGCAACGTGCTGCGACTGGCCATCCCGCAGCTCACGGAGGACAGGCGCAAGGAGTTGGTTCGCCTCGTTCGCAAGAAGGTGGAGGACGGACGCGTCGAGGTGCGCAACATCCGCCGTGACGTCCTGGAGCAGCTGAGAGGCATGGAGCGTGAAAAGGAGATCTCGCAGGACGAGGGCAAGCGCGCGCAGGACCAGCTCCAGAAGATGACAGACCTGTACGTGGGCGAGATGGACGGCCTGGGCTCCGACAAGGAGAAGGAGGTCATGGAGGTCTAAGACTTCTCCGCAGCTCGCGTAACGGGCTGCCCCAACCGCGGCGCGGAGCCGGACCGAAGGACCAATGAAGGCGAAGGAGCAGATAAACCCGGACGTGAGCGAAGAGTTTTCGCACGTGCCGGTGCATGTTGCCATCATCATGGACGGCAACGGGCGATGGGCGGAGCAGCGTAGCCTTCCCAGGCTGGCCGGCCACCAGGCAGGCCGCGAGAACATCCGGCGCGTGATCGAGGAGGCGGCGAGGATCGGAGTCAAGCACCTGACGATCTACGCCTTCTCCACGGAGAACTGGGACCGGCCTGTAGAGGAGGTGAACGGCCTCATGGGCATCCTGGGAGAGGCGGTGGAGACCGAGACCTCCGCGCTCCACAAGCAGGGCGTCAGGCTGTGTCACCTCGGCACTCTCGATCGGCTCCCTCCGGAGCTTCGGAAAGCCGTGTGCCGCGCCGTGGAGCTGACCAAGAACAACGACCGCATCACCCTCAACGTGGCCTTCAACTACGGCGGCCGGGCCGAGATACTTGGGGCGGTGCGCCGGATAGTCGAGGAAGGAGTGGCGCCCAAGGACATCGACGAGGTCACCTTCAGCAGCTACCTCAACACGGCGGGCATGCCGGAGCCGGACTTGATCATTCGTACCGGAGGCGAGATGCGCCTGAGCAACTTCCTGCTGTGGCAGTCGGCGTACAGCGAGTACTACAGCACAGAGGCGTACTGGCCGGACTTCGACCAGGAGGAACTGCACTTGGCGCTCAAGGCCTACGGCCGCCGCCGGCGTCGCTTCGGCAGGGTCGAGGCCTGATGCCCCAGACCGGCGGCCCGCGCAAGGTGCCGGAGCACTCGACAGACCTTGCCCGAGCCCGCTACCGGCGCACGGTGACCACAGATCCATCGTTGCCCATCCCCTAAGGGTGCTACCAATCGTCTGACCAATGGCTTCTCGGCTGGCAAGCGCCTTCGTTGGCGTACCCATCGTCATCGCCGCCCTCTGGGCCGGCGCGCCCTGGCTCTCTATGCTGGCCGCCGTGCTCGCGTCCCTTGGAGCGGTGGAGTTCTACCGCATGGCGGAGCAGCGAGGCGCGCGGCCGGCCACGGTGCTGGGCGTCGCCTGGGCGCTGGTGTTCGTGGTCAGCGGCCACAGCGAAGACTACGTGGAATACCAGACTACGCTGGTTGCCGTGGGCGGAGGTGCCCTGACTCTCGCGTGGCACCTGGCGCGGCGTTTCGTTCCGGGTCGGGCGAAAGATGACATCGACGAAGCTCCGGACAGTCTTGGCGATACGATAGCCGACTGGGGCAATACGGCCGCGGGCGCGATCTACACGGGTTGGACGCTCTCGTTGTTCCTGCGCCTCCGCGCAGGAGAGGACGGCTTGGAGTGGGTGCTGCTGGCTGTCCTTGCCACGTTCGCCACGGACACGGGAGCGTTCCTGGTTGGCCGTGCGATAGGCCGCCGGCGCATGGCGCCCCGTATCAGCCCCGGCAAGACGTGGGAGGGCGCGATTGGCGGATGGGTCGCGGGAGTTGGCGCCGTTGTCGGATTGGCTGCGCTGCTGGACATGCCACTGACGCAGCCGGAGGCCATTGTTCTAGGCGCGCTGATCGGTGTTGCGGCGCAGGTGGGAGACCTGGTTGAGTCCATTCTCAAGCGAGCCGCCGGCGTAAAGGACTCCGGCACGCTGATACCGGGCCACGGCGGCGTGCTGGACCGGCTGGACAGCGTTGTCTTCGCAGTCGTGGTCGTGTACCATTTCAGTGTATGGACAGTGGGGTGAAGGGCCTTGCAATCCTCGGTTCAACGGGGTCGATAGGCAGACAGACCCTGGACGTTGTGCGCGCCTTTCCGGACCGCTTCTCGGTCGTGGCGCTCTCTGCGGGGAGCAACCTGGACCTGCTCGCGGAGCAGGCGCGCGAGTTCGGCGCCCGCGTGGCGTCGAGCGAGGCCCCGGCCGGTGAGCTCGCGGCGCTCCTGCCGCAGGGATGCGCAGTGGCGACCCACGAGGAAGTTGCTTCGCATCCGGACGTGGACATGGTAATGGCGGCCAGCGTGGGCCGCGCCGGCCTCGGCCCCATCCTGGCGGCCATTCGTGCGGGCAAGACGCTGGCGCTTGCCAACAAGGAGCCAGTGGTGATGGCCGGCGAGATCGTGATGGGCGCGGCCAGGGATGCGGGCGTGGACGTGCTGCCGGTCGACAGCGAGCCGAGCGCGATCTGGCAGTGCCTGCGCGGCGAGGACAGGGCCATCTCGCGCGTGATCATTACCGCTTCCGGCGGCGCGTTCCGCAATCGAGCGCCGGAGGAGCTGGCGTCCGTGACACCGGCGGAGGCGCTGCGCCACCCCACGTGGACGATGGGGCGCAAGATCACTATCGACTCCGCGACGCTGATGAACAAGGGGTTCGAGGTCATCGAGTCACGCTGGCTCTTCGACCTGACATGGGAGCAGATCGACGTCGTCGTGCACCACCAGAGCATCATTCACGCGATGGTGGAGTACGCGGACGGCTCCACGAAGGCGCAGCTCAGCCCGCCGGATATGCGGATTCCCATCCAGCACGCACTGCTCTACCCGGAGCGCATGGAGAACGATGCCCTGCCCAGGTTTGAGCCCGCCGAGACGGGCGCGCTCACCTTCGAGCCGCTGGACGAGGCCAGGTACCCGTGCTTCCGGCTGGCGTTGGAGGCGGGTCGCAAGGGGATGACCTACCCCGCAGTACTCAGCGCCGCCGACGAGGTCGCAGTCGAGATGTTCCTGGGCGGCGCGATCGGCTTTACCGACATTCCCGCGGCCGTGGAGTGGACGCTGTCCAGGCACGAGCCGGCGGCGACTCCTGTCCTGGAAGACATACTGGAGGCTGACGAGTGGGCTCGCCGGACCGCGCGTTCGTGGCCCGGCCGGGCGTGACACTGGAGGGAGGAGTGGCATGCTGGGCGGACTGATGGTGGTTGTGGCGTTCGTGGTGATTCTCATGGCCCACGAGGGTGGGCACCTGGTCACTGCCAAGCTCCTGAACATGAAGGCCACCAAGTACTTCCTGGGATTCGGCCCTACGCTCTGGTCGTTCCAGCGGGGCGAGACGGAGTACGGCGTCAAGGCCATACCCGCGGGCGGCTACGTGCGCATCGTTGGCATGAACGCGCTGGACGTGGTGGAGCCGCACGAGGAGGCCCGCGCCTACAGGAATAAGCCCTTCTGGCAGAAGTCGGTCGTGGTGATGGGCGGAATCGCTACGCACTTCGTGATCGCTTTCGTGCTGCTGTGGGTCGTGAACGTGGTCATCGGCGAGCCGGACACGTCGCGCCCGCTTCTGGAGGTGGCGCGCGTCATACCTGAGACGGAAGAGGGGTCGCCATCGGCTGCGGCACTCGCAGGTATGCTGCCCGGCGACCGCGTAGTGGCGGTGAACGGCCGTCCAGTGGACCGGTGGAGCGACCTGTCCGCGATCCTCAGGAGCAATCCCAACCAGCGAGTCGAGCTGGACGTGCTTCGCGACGGCACGCTGGTCCGGCTGAGCGCAACGCTCTCGTCGCGCGCCGATGCCGAGACGGGCGAGCGGGTGGGTTTCCTGGGCGTGTCGCCGAGGGTTGAACGGGAACGCGACAACCCCATCCTGGGCGTGGGCAAGGCGGCGGGTGACGTTGCGCTCTACACACGGCTGAGCGTGCAGGGCATCTGGCTGTTTGCCACCAACCTGGGCACGCTGGCGAACGCGGTGGTCAGCGATGACGAGTCGCTGGACAGGGTGCGGCCGGTGAGCGTCATCGGCATCACGCAGTTCGGGGCCGCCAGTTCCCAGGCGGGGATCAACGTAACGCTGGAGCTCATCGCATACATCGCCATCTTCGTGGGCGTGCTGAACGCCATACCGCTGTTCCCGTTCGACGGGGGGCACTTCGTCGTGGCGCTCTATGAGAAGGTCACGGGCCGGCCGCCTGACATGCGCAAGGTGGTGCCGGTAGGAGCGGCAGTGTTCGCACTGGTCGTGATGATCGGCATTCTCGGCGTCTACCTGGACATAGCGAGGCCGCTGGACCTGGGGTGAGGCGGTCTCATTTGACCATCCTCGCCCCTGTAGGATAAGCTACAGGCATAAGCAGAGCGAAAAGGCGGAAGACCATGACAACCAGACGTGTTTCCAAGGCCATCCAGGTAGGCGACGTCACCGTGGGGGGCAACGCCCCGATCACCGTCCAGTCCATGACCAAGACTGACACCCGCGACGTGAAGGCCACGGTGCGCCAGATCAGGGAGCTTGAAGACGTGGGCTGCGACATCATCCGGCCTGCGGTCCCGGACATGGAGGCGGCGCAGGCGCTCCGCGAGATCAAGAGGCGGGTCAGGATTCCCGTCATCGCGGACATCCACTTCCACTACCAGCTCGCGCTTCAGGCGATCGAGTCGGGCGTGGACGGGCTGCGGCTCAACCCGGGCAACATCCGCGACCGGGAGAAGGTGGAGATGGTGGTGCGCGCGGCCAAGGAGCGCCAGATACCGATTCGTATAGGCGTGAACTTCGGCAGCCTGCCGCCCGTCGGACAGATAGGCAAGTTCGGTGGGCTGCACCGCCACGCCGACGGCGTGAACAAGCTGGCCAAGGTGGGCGAGGCTGAGGAGGGAGAGTTCAGCGTGGTTGACCACATGGTTGCCACGGCCCTGTGGGAGATAAGCGTCCTGGAAGACCTGGACTTCGACCTCATCAAGATCTCGTTGAAGGCGTTCGACGTGCCGACGACCGTCGAGGCATACCGGAGGCTGGCGTACATGGTGCCCTACCCGCTGCACCTGGGCATCACGGAGGCGGGCACGGCGATGGCCGGGTCAATCCGTAGCGCAGTCGGCCTGGGTTACCTGCTGTACGAGGGCATCGGCGATACGATCCGCGTGTCGCTGAGCGCAGACTCGAAGGAGGAGATCGCGGCCGGCTACGAGATCCTGAAGTCGCTGAACCTGCGCGAGAAGGGCACGACGCTTGTGGCGTGTCCCTCGTGTGGCCGCGCGGACGTGGACGTCATCAAGCTGGCGAACACGGTCGACGAACTGCTGAAGACGAAGAACTATAACGTGAAGGTGGCCGTGATGGGCTGCGAGGTCAACGGCCCCGGCGAGGCAAAGGATTCGGACGTGGGCATTGCCGCGGGTGTAGGGCGCGCGGTGATCTTCCGCAAGGGTGTCAAGTCCCGGGTGGTGGAGGAGTCGGACATGCTGACGGCGCTGATGGAGGAGGTGGAGCTGGTGGCTGCGGAGCAGGGCGCGTAGGCGACGGCCATTCGCGCGACCCGCTCACCCAGAGCTTGTCGAAGGGTGTGAGCGGGAATGAGAGCGGTGGCGTCGCAAGAGAGTGACCTCTCGATGTTGAATCGATACTTCCGTGCTTTGCTGGCCGCGCTGCCGCTCGTGCTGCTCGTGGCGGCGTGCACAACGGAGCCCACGCCAACCCCAACCGTGACGCCCGCGCCGACGTCGACCGCGACTCCCGCGCCAACGCTGCAACAGTACGACTCGCCCCCGCCACTGACGATCGACCCGGACAAGAGCTACACGGCAACGCTGGCGCTGGAGAAGGGTGGAGAGATCGTCATCGAGCTGTTCGCCAAGGAGGCGCCGGTGACGGTCAACAACTTCATCTTCCTGGCACGTGAAGGCTACTACGACGGGGTGACCTTCCACCGCGTCATACCGGGATTCATGGCGCAGGGCGGCGACCCGACGGGCACGGGCCGGGGCGGCCCCGGATACACGATACCGGACGAGTTTAGCCCACTGAGACGCCACGACGGCCCCGGCGTGCTGTCGATGGCAAACATCGGCCGTCCCGACACGGGCGGCGGCCAGTGGTTCATCACCTTCGCAGCCACGCCGCACCTGGACGATGCGCACACGGTGTTCGGCCAGGTGATCGAAGGCATGGACGTGGTGAACGGCATATCGCCACGCGACCCCACAATGGCAACCACGCCGGGCGACGCGATTGCTTCCATCACCATTCAGGAGGGCGGATAACCCGCCACTAGGAAACCCACTCACGCCCTTCGACAAGCTCAGAGCCTGCTCCGCACTTGATGCGGGGGTGAGCGGGCATGGGGTGGTGGCAGCCCCGCTCATGGTGAGCCTGTCGAACCATTTGAGCGGGGCTATATTGTATACTGGGCGGGCAGCTCAGCCCCAGGAGTGAACGATGACCCCGGACCTCAGGAGGTAAGCAACATGAGCAACTTCGAGAAGATGCAGGCCCGCATCGCGGTGGGCGAGACGATCCTGATGGACGGCGGCATGGGCTCGGAGTTCGAGCGGCGGGGGCTGGCGAGCCCCACCGTGTGGTCGGGCGGCCCGATGCTCACGAATCCGGAGCTGGTCAGGGAGATCCACGAGGAGTACATCAAGGCGGGAGCGGAGATCATCATCACCAACACCTTCGCCACGGGGCGAGACTCGCTGGAACGCGGCGACCTCGGGCACAAAGTCGCTGAGGCCAACCGGCTGGGCATCGAGGCGGCGGTGCAGGCGAGGCGCAACGCCGGCAAGGAAGACTCGGTGGTCATCGCGGCCTCCGTTGCTACCATGACCCCCAAGGAGCACGCTGAAACGCCGGTGCCATACGAGAAGGCGCTGGATACATACCGGGAGCAGTTCGCGGAAATGGCAAAGGGCGGCCCGGACGTGGCGGTCGGCGAGATGCTGATCCGTATATCGGACACGCTGGCGTCCATAGACGCGGCTGCGGAGCTGGGCCTGCCGGCGTGGGTCGGTCTTTCGGTGCTTCGCGATGGCGACGAGCTTTACCTGGGCATCCGCGGCAGGCATGGAGACGGCGGACACGCCGGCGAGACGCTTCAGGACGCGCTGGACGCCATCAAGGACAGGGACGTCGCGGCGGTGTTCGTGATGCACACGCCGGTGGATATCACGGCGCCGGGGCTGGAGGTAGTGAAGAGGAACTGGTCAGGTACCTTCGGCGCCTACGCCCACTTCCCGCGCGCCAGCGGCCCGGACCCGCGGGCAAACGTGCTCGATCCGCAGCAGTACCTGGAGTACGCGAAGGGGTGGCGCGAGCAGGGCGCGCGGATAATTGGCGGCTGCTGCGGCACGAGACCCGACCACATCCTTGCGCTGAGGGAGTGGCTGCGCGGCGTGTAGCGCGGGATGCCCTAAGGGGAGTGAGTTTCGCCGAGTGGTCTTGCTCGGCTAACCAGCTCTTCGTCAGGCCAACTCCGTGGGAGGGATGGTCGTAGAACCATATTGGGTCTGGAGGACTTTGAGCATGCCGGACAAACTCGCCTTGCTTGTGTACGAGTCTTGGAAGAGTCTCGACGACTCACTGAAGGGACTTACGCCTGAAGAAGCAACGTCGCGTCACTTCGGAGGGAGCAGCATTGCTTGGACAGTAGGTCATGTTTCTACAATGGTGGACTCTTGGATCAACGTTAACTTTCAGAACTTGCCACCTCACCCGTTCATGTCCCAGTTCCTGCCGGGAAGCAGAGGAAAGTGCGAGGACTGGGAGGGAGTTCTCGGCGCAGCAAGCGAGGTCAGAAGCAGGGCGAGCTCGTTTTTGGATACTAATCCCTCCATCGACCAAGTCATCCCATATGGAGGATCAATAGTATTCCTGCGAGAAACCGGCCTGAGGCTGAGTTATGCACTACTCCGCATTGCATATCATCACCTAATTCATGTAGGAGAGATTCTAACCATCCGCTCTCGCCTTGGACACAATGTCGATAAGCTACAAGACGCGGAATGGGGAAGACCCCTAGTGTGATTCAACAGCCGGGCCTAGAAGTGGGCCGACTTGGGAGAGGTACGATGAGGTCGTTGCAAAAGCTGAGTTTTCTATTTGTCTCGATGGCCATACTGACCGTGGCGGCGCTGGCCTGCGGAGGGGACGAGGAGGTGTTCAGGATCGGGGTGATGGAGTCGCTGACCGGCTCCGGTGAGACCTACGGCACAGTCGCCAACCAGGCCAAGCAGATGGCCGCGGACGAGATCAACGCGGCCGGCGGCGTTAACGGCCGCAGACTGGAACTGGTAGTTGAAGACTCTCGCTGCAACGCCAGTGACGCGATAATTGCCTACAACAAGCTGACCGACGTCGAAGGCGTGAAGATTATACTGGGGACCTCGTGCAGCGCCGCGATGCTTGGCGTCGCTCCGCACGCGGAGGCCGATGGCGTGATCCTGTTCTCCGGTCTCGCCAGCAACCCGGACATCGCCAATGCCGGCGACTACATCTTCCGCACCCAGATCAGCGACTTGGAGGTCGGCATCACCACAGGCAACATCCTGTGGGCCGACGGCGTCCGCATACTCGCGACCATTACCGAGAGTACCGACTACGCCGAGGGCGTCCGCCGCACCTCGGTCGCTCAATTCGAGACGCGTGGTGGAGCAGTTGTAGCCGGGGAGCATTTTGGGTCGGAGGTGACGGACTTCAGGAGCCAGCTGTCGAAGCTCTTCGCTGAGGACCCGGACGCGCTGCACATAGCCCCCCAGTCCGAGTTTGCGGCCGGGACCATCGTCAAGCAGGCTCGGGAGCTAGGATTCGAAGGCCCTATCTATGCTGAGACCGTTTCCGTGGGAACAACCGCCCTGGAAATAGCGGGTGCGGCCGCGGACGGCATGAAGGCCATCACGGCCGACCTCGACCCGGATAACGAGAAGGGACAGGAGGTCCTGGCGAATTTCCGGGAGCGGTATGAATATGTGACGCTGCCGTGGCACCTGGGGTCGGCATACGACGACGTATACATCGCCGCCGAGTGCCTCAAGATAACCAACGACGACCAGGACGCGGACGGCTTCCGCGACTGTATGTATGCTATCACCTGGAGCGGCGCCATCGGAGACAACTACAGCTTCGACTCCGACGGCGAAGTCGTTGGGCTCTCCAGGGTGGTAGTGGAGGTGCTGCCGGCCGCAGAGCGGACCGCGGAGCGGACGTACAAGGTACTCGGCCCGGCTCCCAAGCCGTAGTCCTCTTCAACCGCGGCGGGATCAGAGGCCGGCAGAGATTGCTGAATTCAGAGCCTAAACTCGAAAGCCCGACATGCGGTCGCTCCCGTAGCTTCCACTAGCATGGATTGGAAGCTCACAACGCGGGTTCCCAGAGCTCAATCGCGTTGCCCTCGGGGTCATGGATGCGGGCGAATCGGCCTATGCCCTCCATCTCGCTTTCGTGGCTGACCTCGATGTCAGCAGACCTGAGCTGGGTTACCATCGCGTCCAAATCGGCCACGCGGAAGTTCAGCATGAATGCCTTGTCCGCTGCGAAGTAGTCAGTGTCAGCAGCAAAGGGTGAGAAGACAGTCACCCCGGACCCGGTTTCCCAAGGCGCCATCTCCATGCTAGTCGGAGCAGGATTGATGCCAAGGTGATCCTGGTACCACCTCGCAAGTCCGTCCGGATCCTTTGCCCGAAAGAAGAATCCGCCGATTCCCTGAACGTTCTGCATCCCGCGTCTCCTCCTTTACGTCGGCAGTACCGTCACTGGTCCGAGGCCGCCCGGATCTAGGGCACCGCCGGGGCCGTCCGGCGCGTCCAACTGCTCCGCAAGCTCGCCCGCGTCCGTCACCGGCCTCTGGCAGACGTAGCTGTGGCACACGTAGGCCGTGGGCCGGCCGCCCTGCATCACCTTGTCCTCCAGCAGAGGCATGTCGTCGTGGGAGACGCCGTCGGCCGGATCGAAGCCGGCCAGCACGCGGTTCGGCAGGTAGCGGCCGTGCACGACGGCGAGCAGCGACTGCGTGTCCTCGTCGTCTAGGGGACCGACGATGGCGACCTCGTGCGGCGACGACAGGTGGAAGTCCAGCGCGCCGAGCCAGTTGCCGAAGCCCTCGGGCACGCGGGCCATGTACGGCTGGATCGACCTGAGCGCGGCCGCGGACGTGCGGGCGTAGCTCGGCTCGTCGGTGAGCACGCTCAGGCGCAGCAGCACGTCCGCGGCCGATGAGCCGCCCGATGGCATCGCGTTGTCGGTGATGTCACGCGGGCGCACTATGAGCGTCTCGTGGTCGGTGCCCGTGTCGTAGAACCTGGCCTCGCGCTCGTCCCAGAACAGCTCCAGCATCTGACGCGCCAGGTCACTCGCCTCGTCCAGCCACCTGCGATCGAACGTGGCCTCGTACAGGGCGATGAGGCCGCCGGCGAGCAGGGCGTAGTCCTCCAGGTAGGCGTTGAGCCTAGCTTGGCCGTCCCGGTAGGTGCGCAGCAGACGCCCGTCCCGCTTCATATTCGACAGGAGGAAGGCGGCGTTGGCGACCGAGGCCCGCAGGTAGTCCGGCCTGTGGAGCACGGCTGCGCCAAGGGCCATGCTGTGGAGCATCAGGCCGTTCCAGGCGGTGAGCACCTTGGTGTCGGTTGCGGGTGGCACGCGGTGGCCGCGGCTCTCGAGGAGCAACCGCTTGCCCCTGTCGATGACGCCGTCGGCCTCCGGCGCGGGGTCGTCACTACCTGCGGGCAGGTGGAGGATGTTCCGTCCCTCGAAGTTGCCCTCGTGGGTGACACCGAAGTGCGCCTGCAGGACCGCGCCGTCCTCGCGGCCCAGCACGCCGTCGATCTCGCCCGGCGTCCACACGAAGAATTTGCCCTCCTCGCCCTCGCTGTCGGCGTCCTGGGCTGAGTAGAAGCCGCCGAGCTGGTCGGTCATCTCGCGCAGCACGTAGTCGATGGTCTCCTGCGCGATGCGGGCGTAGAAGGGGTTGCCGGTGGCCTGGTAGGCGTGTATATACAAACGGCTGAGGAGGGCGTTGTCGTACAGCATCTTCTCGAAGTGCGGAACGAGCCAGAACGGGTCGGTGGAGTAGCGATGGAAGCCGCCGCCGAGCTGGTCGTACATGCCGCCGCGCGCCATGCGATTGAGGGTCAGCTCGACCATTTCGAGCGCGTTGGCGTCGCCGGTCCTGTCGTGATGCCGGAGCAGGAAGTCGAGCGCCATGGGCTGCGGGAACTTGGGCGCCGTGCCGAATCCGCCGTGCTCCGCGTCGAAGCCGTTGCGCAGGCGAGTGTAGGCTAGGGACATGGTGTCCTTTGATAGGGGCGTGTAGTCGGTGAGTGCCTGGCCCATGCTGTCCATGGCCGCGGTGATCTGCTTCGCGGAGCCGGCCACGTCGCTGCGGCGCGTCCTGTAGGCATCCGCGATGGCGGCGAGCACGCGCGGGAAGCCTGGCATGCCGTGGCGGTCGTCGGGCGGGAAGTAGGTGCCTCCGTAGAACGGCTCGCCGGCGGGCGTGAGGAACATGGACAGAGGCCAGCCGCCGCGTCCCGTCATTGCCTGGATGGCGCCCATGTAGATGGAGTCGATGTCAGGGCGCTCCTCGCGGTCCACCTTCACGTTGACGAAGTTGGCGTTCATGAGCGCGGCGACGTCGTCGTTCTCGAACGACTCGCGCTCCATGACGTGGCACCAGTGACAGGCGGAGTAGCCGATGCTGAGGAAGATGGGCTTGTCCTCCGCGCCCGACCGCGCAAGGGCCTCCTCGCCCCAGGGGTACCAGTCCACGGGGTTGTGGGCGTGCTGCAGGAGGTAGGGGCTGGTTTCGTGTATCAGGCGGTTTGGCATATTGCACTTCCGAGAGTGTATGGTGTTGGCGTGTCCCTATTCTCGCAGAAGCGGCTGCGAAAAGGAATGAGGGTGCGGGGGAAGCACACCGCCCGCTCATCCTGAGCAAGTCGAAGGGCATGAGCGGGCTAAGTTGGCCGCTTAGTGTCGTAAGGGATTGCTCTTGCTATAGCGTGTGAACGCGTATAGAATTGCCCTTACGCGTGGCAGAGGGGGGAAGCATGAAAGTGATCGGGCTGGCGGGCGGAATCGGCGCCGGCAAGAGCGAGGTGTCCCGTATCCTGGGCGAGATGGGAGCGGAGGTGCTCAACGCGGACCGGTACGGCCACGAAGTCTACCTGCCCGGCACGGACGGCCATCGTGAGGTGGTGGAGGCGTTCGGGGAGGACGTGCTGCAGCCGAACGGCGAGGTCGACCGGCGGGCGCTGGGCGGCAAGGTATTCGGCAACCCGGAGGCCATGGCCCGCCTGAACGCAATCGCGTGGCCGCGCATTCGGCAGAAGATCGAGGACGGAATTGAGGAGCAGCGGCAGCGGGGCACCGGCGTTGTGGTGCTCGACGCGGCCGTGCTGATAGAAGCGGGCTGGACGGACGCCGCGGACGAGGTGTGGGTGGTCACGGCGCCGGAAGGCGACGTCGTAAGCCGGCTTCAGGCTCGCAACAACCTTACCGAGGAGCAGGTCAGGGCTCGAATGGCTTCGCAGATGTCGTCGGAGGAGCGCGTGAAGTACGCGGACGTCGTGGTTTCCAACGAAGGCGACCTGGAGGGACTCCAGCGCGATATCGAGAAGCTGTGGGAGGAGCGGCTGGCCGGCTAAGGCCCTGCCAGGAGGAGCAATGGCTGAAACTGACACCTACACCTCCTACCGTACCGAGGAGTACGTGGTCAAGGAGGAGCCTTTCTACCTGCCCGTCGGCGACGAAGTTGAGCTGTTCGAGGTGGCATACTCGCAGCAGATGCCCGTCCTGCTCAAGGGGCCAACGGGTACCGGCAAGACCCGCTTTGTCGAGTATATGTCATACCGGCTGGGGCGGCCCATCACGAAAGTCACCAGAAGCAGGCGAGACGGAGGCCAGTCGAAGGGCTCCAGCGTCCCGCTCATGACCATCGCCTGCCACGAGGACCTCACGGCTAGCGACTTGGTAGGCCGCTACCTGCTGGAGGGAGACGAGACCCGGTGGATGGACGGGCCGCTTGCCCGGGCCGTCAAGGTGGGCGCCATCTGCTACCTGGACGAGGTGGTGGAGGCCAGGAAGGACACCACCGTGCTCATCCATCCGCTCACCGACCACCGGCGGTTGCTGCCCATCGACAAGCGCGGCGAGATCATTGAGGCCCACGCGGGCTTCCTGATGGTGCTGTCCTACAACCCCGGCTACCAGAGCGCGCTCAAGGACCTGAAGCACAGTACCCGTCAGCGGTTCATGGCGATGGAGTTCAACGCGCCGCCGCCGGAACTGGAGGCGCAGATCATCGAGCATGAGAGCGGCGCCTCGGCGTCCGTGTCCCTGGCCCTCGCCAAGCTGGGCGAGAAGGTGCGCAACCTGAAGGACCACGGCCTCCAGGAGGGCGTCGGCACCCGCCTTCTAATATACGCCGGCAAGCTGATAAACAACGGGATCGCCCCGCGGAGGGCGTGCCAGGTTGCGGTCACCTGGGCGCTGACCGACGACCAGCAGGTGCAGCGCAGCATTGACGAGGTGATCAACTCCATCTTCGAGTAGGCCGCCGCGTTCGGCGGCCCGGGGCCTGCGGCGTACCTCCAGCTCCGGGAACTCCGGGGCAGATTGCACCATGCAGCAAGTGACACTAGCCGAGTCCGAGGAGAAGCTCCAACGCTACCCCAAGGAGCTCAATGAAGCCCTCAGGGAGGCGTGGAGCGCCGTTTCCGGGACGCTCAGCGATGAGGAGATGGCGGCTTGGGTGGGATGGGGAGTGGCCATCGCACAGCAGGCAGGCCGATCCTGGGAGGCGGCGAGGGAGTACTTCCGGGCAAGCCCCGCAGCGGTCCAGGCGCTGCCATTCGTGCACCTGAAGCAGTGGGGGTACTGGGGCAACGCCCTTGCGGAGGAGTCTCCGGCGGCTTCCAGCGCGTACTTCCGGGCCAGCCCGCGGATAGTCGGTACGCTCAAGCCGTGGGACGTGCCGGAGTGGGCGCAGATCGGCAGGAGGCTGTACGGCAGGGGCAGGCGGTCCGGCGTGCTGACCACCCGATACTTCGAGGTCAGCGGCGATCTGCTGTCCGTCCTGTCCTTCAGCGAGCTCCAGAATCTCGTCGGGATGATGGAGGCAATCGCCGAAAGATCGGTCGACGAGGCCGCTTCCTTCCTCTCGCTGTCCAGTGAGGTGTTGCCCACGCTCAGGGAGGACACCCGGTCATGCCTTTCGCTCATATCGTCGCTCCTGGGCAGGGAGTGGCAGCAGGCGACGGGCTGCTTGCAGGTGGTGGGCGAGGCGCTTGCCCGCGTTGAACGCGTGGAGCGTTCGCGCTATCTCTCGCTGGTAGGGCGCGTTGCGGAGAACGGCGGCGTGAACGTGCCGGCTTTCCTCCGGGACAGCTCGGCGGCGCTGGGTCAGCTGGAGGGATACATCCACGTTCACGTGCTCAACATGGCGGACTCGCTGTCCCGCGTGGATCACGCCGTGGTGCTGGACTACCTGAAGGGCGTGCCCCAGGTGATGAGGCGCGTCAGCATAAACCAGCTGGAGACGTGGTACGAGACGGGAGTCGCGATACTGAAGGAGAACCCGGAGGGAGGCGCGGCCTACTTCAAGGGCGAGTCGTCGCGTTCCGAGGAGGTGCTCGAGAAGCTGTCGACGGGTGTGGAGCTTGGCCGTGTCAAAGAGGTGATGCGCCTCTACTGCCGCGCCCTTTCGGCGCTTGACGTGGAGATCGCGGCGCACCAGGCGGAGGAGGCGCAGGGCAAGGGCTGGGTGGCGCTGGAGAAGATGATGGCGGAGGGCGCCACCGTCTATCTCCCTCCCGTGGCGGAGCGGTTCGGCAACAAGGATGAGAACTTCGACTGGTACAAGGTGGTGGCCACTCACCAGGTTGCCCACCTAGAGTTCCAAAGCTTCGATTTCTCGTTCGACAGACAGGCGACCCAGTTCTCGGACATGCGCAGCCGTCTTCTCCCGGTGCCGTCCGAAGACGACGGAGAGGCTGAGCTGGTGGACGGCCGGGCCGTGGGGCTCGCGGACATACAGCGCTTCTTCGGCCTGTTCGTTGACGGCAACCTGGCGCGGGACATATTCACGGCGGTCGAGGACTGCCGGTTGGACTATCGCGTCAAGGTCGAGTATCCGGGCATCCGGCAGGCCTACGCCGGCGTTCAGCACCTGGCGCTTGCGGAGAGGCCGCGGCTGGAGGAGCTGCCGGCGCGCGAGGCTATGGTGGAGCTGCTCATACGCTTCAGCCTGCAGCAGGGCAGAGAGCTGATGGTGCCGGAGCGATATGCAGGCTCGGCAAGGGCGCTCTGGGACATTGTGAGGCCGCTGTCCAGCCCACATGCGCTGGTCGAGGACAGCGCCGAGGCCACCATCCGAATCTACCAGATCATCTCGCAGGTGCCCAACGAAGAGGTACCGGACGAGGAGTGGCAGCAGGGAGACTTCCCGGACGAGCAAACGCCGTGGGAGTCGATGAGCGATGAGGAGTGGGAACAGCTGCTTCGAGAGCTTATGGAGGCGCAGCAGCAGAGCGGCGAGGGTGAGGAGCAGCCCTACGAATCGCCGCCGCAGGTGGACTACCGCGGCGAGTTCAAGCCGGAGCTGATGCAGGTCATCTCCATGCTGCGGGAGTCGCAGAGGGAGCGCGGAGCCAAGGGCGAGACCATCTCCAAGGGAGAGATGGAGAGGCTCCTTGCGGAGGCAAACCAGCCGGTAACCAACAACCAGGGCGTCGACCCACAGCGCCGTGGGATGTTCGTCACGGACCTGGTCAAGGAGGTTGGCTCCCGCGGTACTCCGCAGGGCGCGATCCAGCAGACTACAATGGCCTATGACCCCTCCTACGACGAGGAAGAGCAGGGCGGGCCGCTTGAGATCAAGGAGCCGGCCTCCTTCCTGTACGACGAGTGGGACTACCGCATGTCGGACTACCGCTCGCGGTGGTGCCTCCTGCGCGAGAAGGACATGTCGGAGGGGGACTCGACGTACTTCACCGCCACGCTGGACGGCTATGCGGCGCTGGCTTCGCAGATACGGCGTCAGTTCGAGCTGATGCTGCCTCAGGGTCTGCAGAAGGTGAAGCGGCAGCAGGACGGCGATGAGCTGGAGCTGGACGCGGTCATAGAGGCAATGGTGGACAAGCGCTCGGGGACATCGCCGTCGGAGAAGGTGTACGTGCGGCGGAACAAGGTGCAGCGGGATGTGGCGGTTGTGTTCCTCATGGACATGAGCGCGTCGACGGCGGAGGCCATTGACGAGTCACGGCGCCTTGCGGACGAATGGGACGCGCCGGATGACCCGCTGGAGTACATGTTCTGGCTGCGAAGCCGCAGGGGCGAGGGAGTGAGGCGCAGCTACAAGCGCATCGTGGATCTGGAGAAGGAGAGCCTGGTGCTTCTCATCCACGCGCTGGAGACCATCGGCGACACATACGGCATCTACGGCTTCTCCGGCTACGGACGGGAGAACGTGGACTTCTTCGTCATCAAGGACGTGCAGGAGGCGCTCTCCGACAGGGTGAAGCGCCGCATCGACAAGGTGTCTCCCCTGCAAGCAACGCGCATGGGGCCGGCCATACGCCACGCGGTGACCAAGCTGGACCAGTTGGAGGCGCGCACCAAGTTCCTGATCCTCATCAGCGACGGGCGGCCGCAGGACCGCGGCTACAGCCGCGAGGGTGTGGAGAAGGAGTACGCCATCCACGATACTCGGGTGGCGCTGCTGGAGACCCGACGCAGGGGTATAACTCCGTTCTGTCTGACGGTGGACAAGGAGGGCCACGACTACCTGCGTTCCATGTGCCAGGATATGGGGTACGAGGTGCTGGCGGACATCCACTCGCTGCCGCGACGGCTGCCTGCGCTGTACCGCAGCCTGACGGTCTAGTCGCCCGGGCGCTGCGACCGTCGTCTCCTTCCGTATTGACCGTCGCTTCCCGCTCCCGTTCGTGCTGAGCCTGTCGAAGCATGGCCGCGAGCGCCGTCGCCCTTCGACATGCTCAGGACGAGCGGGAGGATTGGATTGCTGACGCCCACAAACGCCGCTAGCGGACTGGGACACCGCGAATCGCGCTAATCCCATTCCCGCGCCCCGGCGGGGATCCATCCCCCGCACTCTCCGAATGGGGATGGACTCCTGCTTCCGCAGGAGTGGTAGCCAGGCCGTCGCCCATCCGCCCGCCCTTCGACATGCTCAGGGCAGCCGCATCAGCCCCCCGTTCAGCCGTGAAAGTTGGGGTTGTTGCGCAGCAACTCCAACAGCTCCAGCAAGGCCTGCACGACCGCTCGCTGCTTTATTAGCGCTCGCTGGCCCGGAAATCGCCTGCTTATGTGATGCTCGCCCCACAGGTGCGAGAACCCCATGTGGACGGTGCCCACAGGCTGCCCTTCCAGCTCGTCCGGCCCTGCCACGCCAGTTATGCCTATGCCGATGTCCGCGCCCATCGCCTCCCGGCCGGCGCGGGCCATATCGCGGGCCACCTCCGGGCTGACCACGCCGTGTTCCCGTATGAGCGACGGGTCGACGCCCCAGGCCGCCTTCACCTCGTTGGTGTAGGATACGATACCGCCGAGGAAGTAGTCTGAGCTGCCCGCGACCTGAGTGATGGTGTGCGCCAGCAGCCCGCCCGTGCAAGACTCCATGAGGGCCAGGGTCAGGCCGCGGCGGATCAGCTCGCGGCCAACCTGCTCCTCCAGGACGTCTTCGTCGGCGCCCCAGATGTTGTCTCCCAGCAGGTTGCGCAGCTCCGCCTCCACGGGTGACAGCATGCGATCGGCTACTTCTGCGCTTGCTGCGCGGGCCCGCAGGCGCACCTGCACGCCCTGCGCCTGAGCGTACATTCCCAGGCTCACGTCCGGCAGGTGGAACAGGTGGCCGATCAGCTCGTTGATGGCCGACTCGCCGAGGCCGTGCGTCTTGAGGCTCCGGGTGAGGATGACTGAGCCGTCCGAGCGGTCTCGCAGGCGCGGCTGCACCTGCGATTCCCACATGGGGTGCATCTCGCCGGGAGGGCCGGGCATAGCCACTATGATCCGGCCGTTGGACTCAACCCACCAGCCGGGAGCTGTGCCGTGGTCGTTGGGAATCGAGCGTGCCGAGGGGATGAGGTTGGCCTGCTTGACGTTGGCCTGTACCATGCTTGCGCCTCTACGCCGGAAGGTCTCGCGAAGGCGCTCAAGAGACTCCGGGTCGACGTAGAGCGTCTCGCCCAAGAGGGAGGCGATGGCCTCGCGGGTGAGGTCGTCGTCGGTCGGGCCGAGGCCGCCGGTAGTGAGCACGAGGTCGGATCGCTGCCACGCCTGGCGCAGGACCTCCGCGAGGGCGTCCAGGTTGTCGCGTGCGTGCGTGATGCGCTGCAGCTCGATGCCTATGGACGGTAGGCGGGCTGCCAGGTAGGCGGAGTTGGTGTCCACCAGCTCGCCCATGAGGAGCTCAGTGCCGATGGATACTATGTCAGCCTTCAAGGAGGTTTTCCTGCCGGTTCGGCCTGTGCTGTTCGTCGGGCTCGCGCTGTCCTAAGGGCCTGCGTTCTGCGTGCCGTCGGTGTGAGGGTAGTCGGCGGCGAGGGACTGCATGGCCTCCACCCACGAGGCCTCAATCGTGAAGACCTCAGGGAATGGAAACTCTCCGCGCACTGTCTGCGCGTAGTAGGCGCTTCCGTCCTCCGTGAGACCGCCCACCAGGTAGCGGGTATGGGATAGGACGTTGAATCCTTCATCGTCCAGCTTCTGCGTCTCCATGAAAAGGGAGAGCACCGGTTCATCAAGGCCGTAGGGTGTCAGGTCCAGCGTGTCGAATAGCACAAGCTCCTGATCCGGTTTCTCCAGGTGCTCCAGGATGCCGGGCAGCACCTCGGGGTCGACGAGGGCAGCTTCCTCGTTGTTGAAGCGCCATTCGTCGTTCTCCTTGATGAGGGACAGGAATCCTTCGTCCGTGAACAGCTCGAACCTGTTGATGGACGCGGCGCTCGCGTTGTAGTACCACTGCGGGTAGGGAGGATCGTCGATGAGCTTGGTGAGGCTCTCCCGCCACCCGGAGAAGACAGTGAACACCTGCGGGAAGCCCTCCACCTGCGCGTAGTTGTTCGAGCCGTCGGGCGTGGCGAATCCCAGGAGAACGTTGATGCTGCGCCCGTCCTTCAGGTCCACCTCCACCACGGTTGGGGGAGCGTCCAGGCCGTAGTCGGCGAGGTTGGGGTCGGTCGGCTGCTCGTCCAGCAGCCTGCGGCTGCGAGGGCCGGTGAGCAGCAGTGTAATGCCACCCCAGCGGTCCAGACCCACGGGAATGCCCTCCGGATCGCCTATTCGCCAGTTGTTGTCCTCGCCCAAGTGGAAGGAGGCATTCCCCGCGCTGTCCTCGATGTGGATGCGAGTCAGGTCTGCAATGTCAAGGTTGTAGAACCAGGGCGGCTCCTCCTCTTCCTCCTCGACCTGCCTGAGCTGGATGAAGAAGACGTAGCCCGCGACCATTGCCAGGGCAACAACTAGGATGATGGACGTGCGGATGCTCATGGGGCCGGACTACCTTCTGCGCCACCAGGCGATGCCGGCGAAGAGCATGAGGCCGGTGGGGAGCAGGAACCAGCTGGAGTAGCGTATGAAGTCGAACTGCCTCTGGTCTATGACCAGGAGGCGGAAGGCCTGCGGCTTGGCGCGGATGGAGATGAGGTCGTACTTCTGCGCCAGCCAGTCCACGGAGTTGAGGAAGAGATCGCTGTTGTTCAGGGCGTAGTAGAACCTGTTTGACGCGAAGTCCGAGTCCCCGAAGATGATCATGGAAGCCAGGGTCGGATCCTGGCCCGGCAGTAGCTCCGGCGCCTCTTCTCCGACGAATGCAACCAGCTCTACGGCCAGTGCCAGGGCAAACGGGCCGGGGATGTCGTCTTCATCGGAGCAGTCGGTGGCGTCCCGTTCAACGGTGATGCAGCTGAACAGGGACGAGTGGGCGAGAGGGATGTGACGGATGTTGATCTCGTCGGGGTTTGGGGGAAGCCCCTCGGGCGCCCTTTCTATGGTGCTCAGAATGCCGGTTGAGTCGGTGAGGAATGTGTCGTCCAGCTGGCGGGTGATGGGGTGGTCCTGGTTGTAGGCGCTGCGCCGGATGATGGGGCTGCGCGGGTCCGCCACGGTGGAGCTCGCAGTGTCGACGATGTTGCCCTGTGGCAGCTCGATGCCGAACTTGGCAAAGGTGGTGTTCATCTGCGTGTTGATGGCGTCGTCGATCAGGAAGAGGCCGCGTCCACCCCTCTTCAGGTACCGCTCCACCATCTCTCGCTCGCCCACGAGTATGGAGTTTCGGGGGCCGGCCATGATGAGGACGGCGGCGTCCTCAGGGATCTCCTCGACCTCCCTGAGGTTCAGCGTCCTTACGATGTAGTTGTCGCCGAGAAGGCCGGCGCGTGCGAGGCCGAAACCGTCGCTGTCCTCGGAGGCGTCGTTCGTGTTGCGTTCGCTGTGGCCGGTGGTGAAGTAGACCACCTTCTGCTGCTCGCCGGTGGAGATGAGGAGGGCGCTGACAAGGTCCTGCTCGGCGAGAGTGAACTCCTCACCGAAGAACTGGGGTGTGAGCAGGTACGGGTTGCGCTCCGACTCCGTGGCTCGGAACGCAATGGTGGGGTACTCCCGGACGCCGTCGCGGCGCGCCTGGGCCGGCGTGAGGTCGGGGTCCACGAAGTCGTAGCTGAACCTGCTGTTGCGCCGGTTGAACTCGAAGAAGAAGTCCTCGGCCTGGCGCCGGATCAGCTCGTGGCGTGCGTCGGTCGGACTGGAGTAGATGGTGGCGTTCACCGGTTCGGCCACGCTCTCCAGCACCAGCTCCGTCTGCGGAGCAAGTGTGAACTGCCTGGTTGCGGTCACGTCCAGCCGGTAGGAGTTCTCGTATGAGATGAAGCCCAGCAGCACCAGTATGGCGGTGAGTGCGGCCACCATGATCAGGGTGTTTGCGGCGTAGCGCCCGGCCCGCGCCCTGATGGCGCTCCTCACCGCGCCCAGGTTGGTAAGGGCCGCTGTGAGCAGCATGAGGACGGCCAGGGCCATGAGAAGCTGACCGGGGCCGCGCAGCTCCGGGATGGTGATGTACACCACGAAGCCGCCTACGAATATCACCGCGCCGGAGAGCGAGAAGATGGGGCCGGCATCAGAGATGGCTGTCCACAGCTTCTCGCGGTCGAAACGGCCCTGAGGCTCTTCCCTGGCGCGGCTGCGGCGCTCTCTCCGCCTGTCGCCGCTGGTGCTCATCGCCACCTCCTGGACTCCAGCGAGCGCACCGTGAGAAACAGCATGAACGTGGTGAAGATTGCGTAGTAGACGATGTCGTGCGTGTCGATTACGCCTCGCGCAAAGCTCTCCAGGTGGGTTGTGATGGAGAGCTGAAGAACCAGGACCTCGAATATGCCGCCTGCATATGTGGAGGCAAGGTCCAGCACCGTGAGGATGAGGAGGATGCCCATCGCAAGCACGGCGGCCACTATCTGGTTGCCGGAAAGCGAGGAGGCGAGCAGCCCCACGGATAGCGTCGCCATTCCGAACAGGACAAGGCCAAGGTATCCGCTCAGTATCGGGCCGATGTCCGGCGTGGCGAACCACGTCAGCATTATCACCAGGTAAACGGTGGGCACCAGTATGGAGAGCAGGCTGGCCATTGCGGCCAGGAACTTGCCCATGACAATCTCGAAGTCGCGCACCGGCGCGGTCATGAGAAGCTCCAGGGTGCCGAGCTTCTGCTCCTCCGCCAGCAGCCTCATGGTGATGATGGGCGAGAGGAGCGTGAAGATGAAGGTACTGGGGATGATGTAGCCGCGGATGGTGGCTTCCGGCAGGGCTCCGCTGATGCTGGTAACGAAGTAGTATGCGGCCAGGGCGGCGTAGACCGCCATGATGATGTAGGCCATGGGGGAGGCGAAGTAGGTCCGGGTCTCCTTCCAGGCTATCGTGATGGTGTTCTTCATTCCCTGTCCGAGTCCGGTTCCGTGAGGCGCAGGAAGATCTCCTCCAGGCTCATCTGTATAGGTTGCAGCCTGAGGAGGCCCCAGCCTCGCTGCAGCACAAGGTTGGAAATAGCCTCGCGGAGGTCTTCGCTTCCCGTGGTCTCGATGCGGTAGACGCCCACGTCGTCTCTGTCAGCGCGGGTGACGTCCTGGACGCCGGGCAGGTCGCGGAGGGCGGTCATCACGTCCGCAGAAGGGCCGCGTATGTCCACCTCCAGCCGCTCGGTGCCTCGGAGGCGCTCGGACAGGTTGTCCGGCCGGTCAACGGCCACCACCTGGCCTTCGTGGATGATGATGACGCGCTGGCACACCATGCTCACCTCGGGGAGTATGTGGGTGCTGAGGATGACGGTGTGCTCGCCGCCGAAGCCCTTTATGAGGTTGCGCGTCTCCACCACCTGGATGGGGTCGATGCCGATGGTCGGCTCGTCCATGATCAGCACCTCCGGCTCGTGGAGGATGGCCTGGGCAATGCCAACCCTCTGCCGGAAGCCCTTGGACAGCTTGCCGATGAGCGACGTGCGGTAGTCGCCGAGCCGGCAGATGTCGATGACCTCGCTGATGCGCCGCTGGCGCCACTCCTTGCCCATGCCGCGGATGCGGCCCATGAAGTCCAGGTAGTCGATGACGCCCATCTCAGTGTAGAGGGGTACGGTCTCCGGCAGGTAGCCGATGTGTCGCCTCACCTCCAGGGACTGGTCGACCACGTCGTAGCCCGCGATGCGCGCGGTGCCGGAGGTGGGCGGCATGAAGCCGGTGAGGATGCGCATGGTGGTGGTCTTGCCGGCGGCATTGGGTCCCAGGAAGCCCAGGATCTCGCCGCGGTTGACGGTGAAGCTGATGTTCTCGATGGCGGGGTATTCGCCGTAGTACTTGGTGAGGTCTTCGACCTCGATCATAGGTATATCGGTGTTCTCTTGCATGCTCCGCCCCTTGAGCGTCTCCCCGCTATCCGAAATGCGCGTTGGTGGATTATATAGGCAACTGCGCAACAGCTTCAAGGGGATGGCATGGTTCGTAAGGTATATGAAGGAACGATTGCGTAGTTTGCAGGAACAAGTGTGAGTCGCTATACTCTCAGCATGGCTAGGCCGCGCGTTGCGTACGAGATTCATACGTCCGAGGACATCCTGTCTAAGGCCAGGACCTATCTGCCTCCCGATGGGCTTACGCTCATCGAGGACGCCTTCGAGTTTGCCTGCCACGCGCACGACGGCCAGAAGCGGCTGTCCGGGGAGCCCTACGTGGAGCACCCCATCAACACGGCCCTGTTCCTGGCCGAACTGAACCTGGACGCCGCAACGCTCGCCGCCGCCCTCCTCCACGACGTGATCGAGGACTGCGACGTCACCTTCGACGACCTGCGCCGGCAGTTCGGGCTGGAGGTCGCACGGCTGGTGGATGGCGTCACCAAGTTGAGCAAGATGGACCTCATGTACTCGGAGGACGGCCCGCGCTACGACTACGACGACGGTCAGGCGGGCAGCCTGCGCAAGATGCTGGTGGCCACGGCCCAGGACATCCGCGTCGTTCTCATCAAGCTGGCGGACCGCCTTCACAATATGGAGACGCTCAGCGCCCACTCGCCTGAGAAGCGGGTTGCCATCTCCAGGGAGACCCTGGACATCTACGCGCCGCTGGCCCACAGGCTGGGCATCTGGGACTTCAAGTGGCGTCTGGAGGACCTGGCGTTCAGCTTCATTCACCCCGACCAGTACCGGGAGATATCGCGCCTGCTCACCACCAAGCGGACGGAGAGGGAGAAGTACATCCTCCGGCTGAGCCAGACGCTCCGGGACGAGCTGAACGAGCGGGGACTTGAGGCGGAGGTTATGGGCCGCCCCAAGCACATCTTCAGCATCTACCAGAAAATGAGGAAGTACGCTGAACAGGGCAAGGAGTTCAGCCAGATATACGATCTCTTTGCGCTGCGCGTCCTGGTGCCGGAGGTTCACGACTGCTACAGCGCTCTCGGCGTCATCCACGGGCTGTACCACCCGATACCCGGCGAGTTCGACGACTACATAGCCAACCCCAAGGACAACATGTACCAGTCGCTCCACACGGCTGTGATGTACCAGGGCAACACGCCGCTGGAGATACAGATCAGGACCTACTCCATGCACCAGGTGTCGGAGTACGGGGTGGCGGCCCACTGGCGCTACAAGGAGGGCGAGGCCAGGGACCGCCGCTTCGAGGAGAAGATGAGCTGGCTCCGGCAGCTGCTGGACTGGCAGCGAGAGGTCGTGGGGGCGGAGGAGTTCGTGGAGTCCGTGAAGACAGACCTGTTCCAGGACCAGGTATTCGTGTACACGCCCAAGGGCGACATACGGGAGCTGCCGGCAGGCTCGACGCCCATCGACTTCGCATATCGTATACACACTGACCTTGGTCACCGGTGCATCGGCGGCAAGGTGAACGGCAAGCTGATGCCGCTGTACACGCAGCTCAAGAACGGCGACACGGTCGAGATACTGACGAGCAAGCTGGAGCGCGGGCCAAGCCTGGACTGGCTCAACGTAAACCTGGGCTACGCAAACACTGCGAACGCCCGCCAGAAGATTCGCCTGTGGTTCCGTAAGCAGGAGCGGGGCGCCAACATCCAGCGCGGCAAGGAGCTGCTGTCCAAGGAGCTGCACCGCCTCAGCGTGAAGATGGACGAGCGCGACGTGGCTTCGCTGTTCAAGTACGATACGGGGAACGAGTTCCTGGCGGCGCTAGGCAGCGGGCTCGTGAGCATAGCGCAGGTGACGTCACGGCTCGCCGCGCAGCAGGATGAGGCGCCGACGCAGCCGGCGGCCGCGCCGGTGCTCACGTGGCCGTCCTCGGGCATCGAGGTGCTTGGCGTGGGCGACCTCCTGACCCGCGTGTCCCAGTGCTGCAACCCCATTCCGGGCGACGACATCATCGGCTACATCACTCGCACCCGCGGCGTGTCCGTGCACCGGACCGACTGCCACAACATACGCAACGAGAGCGAGCAGGAGAGGCTTGTAAGTGTGAACTGGGGCAGCGGCCAGACGCTCTACCCGGTGCGGCTGCGCATCGAGGCGTGGGACCGGGTGGGCCTGTTGAGGGACATAACCACGCTGGTGTCGCAGGAGAAGGTGAACATCGCCAGCGTCATAACCACCGAGCACGAGGACAGCAGCGCGTCCATATACCTCACGCTGTACACGACGGGAGTGGGACAGCTGAGCCGGCTGTTCTCTCGGCTGGAGGGCGTGCTAGGCGTGTTCTCGGTAACGCGAAGCGCTCCGGAGGAGGAGCGCGGCCTGCGGATCGGCGCAGGAAGACAGAACTGAAGGAGAGGTCCCAATGCCAAGTGAAAAGTCCGCCCGCGTGGTGGCTCGGAAGACGGAGCGAAACCGGCCGATACGCACGGCAACACGCACCTACGTGAAGAGGGCGCAGGACGCCATTGAGCAGGGTGAGTCGGAGGCTGCGACGGAGAGCGTGCAGCGTGCGATCAAGGCGCTGGACCAGGCGGCCGTGAAGGGCGTCATCCACCCGAACAACGCGGCGCGCCGGAAGTCCCGGCTGATGGCAAAGCTCAACCGCCTAGGCTATTAGCCGCGGCGTCAGCGCACGTAGTCCGCATTGAATCAGGCCTCCGCGCCCCAATGGGAGCGCGGAGGTTTGGTGTTTTCCGGCCCCTACCTGGCCTGTCGGGTCAGAAGTTCTGACAGCGAACGAACCTCGACATCCGGCTTGGGGTCGTTCTCCGCACGAATGGCTCCAGTGCGATTGAGCCAGATTGAGGTAATCCCGGCGGTATTCGCGCCTGCCACGTCCGACACCAGGCTGTCTCCAACATGACACACGGCTCCCTTATCCACTCCTAGCCTGCTGAGGGCGACTTCAAAGCCCGCTGATGCGGGCTTCGCAACGCCAACCTCTCCGGAGATGACGATGCAGTCAAACCAGCTTTCGATGTTGAGGGCGCGTACCTTGTCGCGCTGGGTGTCGGATGCTCCATTCGTGATGAGAGCTAGTGGAATGTGAGCCTCTCTTGCTGCCGACACAAACTCCAGGACGTCGTCGAACAGGCGGTAAGCCTCGCGGGCTAGCCGGCTGTGAGTTTGAGCCGCGTACTGCGCGACCGATTCATCGCTGCACCCGCAAGCCTGTAGTGTGCGTCGCCAGGTTTCGAGGCCTACAGAAGCACCGTCGATAGCGCCAGTCATAAAGTCGTGCGCTACCTGGGGCCAGTAGGACTCCCGGGCTCTGTCGTTGGCCTCGGCTAGATGAGCGTGATCCAGTCCGGGCTGGACCGCCGCGATCTCCTTGCACGTGCGCACGATCACCTCCTGCTGGGGGCCGTCATCCAGCAGCGTATCGTCCAGGTCAAGGAAGATGGCCTGTGGGGGCTGCCTCGATAGACCCCGCACGTGAGCCGTCTCCAAACCTGGTCTGTCTTCCATAGTCACGCTCGCGCCTAAAGCTCGTCCAAACGCGACACAGGCCGGTCGTTTCTGCGGCCCACCATCCGCGTGAATCCGAGAGTCCGCCCTTCGTCGAGGGCAAGCATGTCCGCCTCGTCGGCAGGCTTGCCCAGCTTCTCCGACCACATCAGGTCCGATTCCATCCAGAGCCGCCATCCGTCCGGCAGCAGGTCGGCATGCTCGACGGTCACCAGCCCGCTTCGCTCCCAGTGACGCTTCCACCAGGCCGGGCTGTGGAGGCTGAAGAGCGCCGGCTCCCAGTACTGCGAAAGGTGTTCCGGCGGCTCGTCCGATGGCAGCTCCTCGACCAACCCTGGCACCACGATGCCCATCTGCCCGCCGGGCCTGACTAGGCGCGCCATGTGACTCTCCAGGTAGAGGTCATCCGTCCCGAAGTAGTGGTATGCGTCCACGCTCACCATGGCGTCGAAGAACCCGTCGGCGAACGGCAGGGCGTGGGCTTCGGCGCGGATGGGAAACACCCTGTCGTGGACACCCGCTTCGCAGAACCGTCGATAGTTCTCGCTTGCGTCTATCCAGAGGTCGACTGCCCACACCTGCAGCCCGTACTCCTTGGCGAGGAATATCGAACTCAGGCCCCTGCCGCAGCCCAAGTCCAGCACACGCATCCCGGGGCTCAGGCTCATCCGCTCCGCCAGCGACTCCGTCAGCCACAGGGCGTTGGGGCCCATCATGTTGTCCAGGACCCAGTCGGGATCGTAGGCCGCGGATCGAGGAAACCCGGCGGGCGTGAACGCGTCCCCGCGGCCCTCGCCTGAGCCGCTCATCTCATCCTCCTACTCCGTTTCCGCCTTTATCCTTTTGGATAGTCCTATCTCCTCCAGTGTCCAATTGTCGCAGATAAACTGCCGGGAGCTTGTCAAAAACACAGCTACCGCACAATTGCGCAACTGCTATTTGGTGACACCGGATCTTGATTCTCGCGCCGAAATGAAGGCATTGGTCGCCTCTCGTTGTAGGTCAGTCAAATCTGCCCAGCGTTCACTTTGGATTCGCTGAACAGGATTGACCAAGTCTTCAGGGTCAATGAACGCCCTAGCAGCGTCGATGGGGAAATACCAGCCTTTACGCGACGAGAACTTCCCTGCTGAGCTGGATTGCCGAGCGATCATTCCTTGCAAGAATGCCAAAACGCCATCATCTGACTCAGTAAGGCGCCTTACAAACCTTTGGCATTCCTCGATGGGTGCCCAGTCCTTCCATCTGTACAGCAGAATCCCAAGATGGGGGGATTGAGCAAGCGACATCTGCTCGGCCTCAGTGCTAATCCTAGTGACAAGCCTATTTCGAACCTCGCTCCACTGAGTCTCATCTAGTAGTCGTTTCTCAAATTGGGAATGCTCGCCGTAGAATCGCGTAAAATCAACAACTGCTCCTAAGGAAATCGCTCTTGTCGCCGCTTTGAGGAGGATGCCCAGTCTCTCGGGTTCCGTCAGACGAGCCAGCAGCCTGTGAACAACGTTCTCAGCCCTTAGCAATTGATTTTCGGACCAAAGCCCCGTCTGCAACTTGTCACCTGTGTCAAACAAAGCCAAGACCGCGGCCCCAATATGCTCCTCAGGCAGATCGGCCGCAGCATCACCGAGGCGTACAAGGAAGCTATCGATCTTGCTGAATCCCACTAGTTCTTCAAGCTCAACTACTAGCCTTGCGTGGTCCCAAGCGTACCCCACAATTGTCTCAAACTCAGTTTGGGTTACCTCTCCTTCTGGCGGACGTAGATAAAAGTAGCGCGGGAAGTAGTCTATAGTGCAAATCCGTCTCGACTTACGCCACACCTCATGGTACCCGTCGCTGAAGGTCGAGCCACCATACAAGGTCTCGGTTTCTGGGAAAAGCTGAGAGCAAATCTCTCTCATGGCCGCTCGCAACTCTGACCTGCAAAGCGAATAAGCTTCGTCCAGTCTGTTTCTATGCTGTTCTCTCGTAGTCAGGCCACCCATGGACCAAGAACCGCCAGCTGCTCCAACCATGATTTCTCGATTGTTCCGGATGAACGAGTAGAGCTCTGGTGCAAATGTCCTAACAGCCTCGATACCAGCAAGGTCTACAGGGTTCACTTCGTCTGCAACAATTCCACCACTAACCGCAAGACCGTTGACGTACCGAACCACATCTCGGGGTGTTCTGATTAACTTATCAAGTCCACCGGCAGTCAAATCAATCCAGCGGATGAGGTTTTCCTCGCTGCCGCTTGTGAAATGGCCTAGCTTGTCTATGGATTGCGAGAAGAACCGTTGAAGTTTGTTCGGTTCTGCTGGAGGGATGTCAAACCCAACTTGGACGATCTTCTCCAAGTATTCACTGCCTGATACCCCCTGTTCCCGAGCAAGTACCGACGTTACAACGTCCCGGTCGAATGCTAACACGTATGTCATCCGGTCAAAGTCGGCGTTGAGGCGGATTAGTCGGAACATAAGCCGCATGGACTCTTGGTCGAGCCTATCAATGTTATCGATGAGTACGAAGATTCGGCGATTCAGCTTGCGGAGCTCTCTGTTGGTACGCTCCTTGACTTCGATGAGTGATTCTGTTTTCCCTTCCAGAGCCTCAGCGCCTCGCTCAACTGTTTGCGACAGACCTCTGAAAGAAGAACCTACTACCGGGGAGACTTCCCCGACAGCTAGTATGACAGATAACGCTTGAAGGGACCTTTGTACATTCTTAGCCAACTTAGACCCTGAACGTCCAGCACCCACCTGAAGCTCGCGGAAGAACATCAAAAGGAGCGAATCCAGGTTTGAGAAGTTCCAGGGATTAAATCTGATTACGATTGGCGCCAGCGCGGAGTCTCCTGTCTTTTGGGCAATTTCCTTGGCGAGCAGGTTGAGCAACGAAGACTTCCCGGTACCCCACGGAGCGTATAACGCTACGACTAGACAACGGTCGTCTCTATAGCTTTTAAGTTGCCTTGCTAGCTTTGATGCGAACTCCCCGCGACCAAGATAGTCTTGGTCAACGGCTGAGATAGGTTGGTCAGGGACGAGGGCGGGTTCAGCCATTTTGTTAGAGACCTTCCATAGCTTTCAACCTGGTTAATTGTGCTCGTATTGGGCCTCACAGCGCAATCGGAATGAGTTTGAGCCGCTCATCTCACGTGCAGCTGCCTGACCACTCCGTCCACCACCGTCCCGACCACGTGCCCGCCAACCGCTCCTCGAATGCGATCGTCGTCCCATTCGTCGCCCAGGTCATAGGCGTAGGTCTTGAAGTCCGACGCCGGCTCCGCCTCGAAGGCGAACACCTGCACCTCCAGCGACAGTTCCTTAGCGGCTGTGTCCATGCTCAGCAGCATTCCGGATATTCCTTCCCTTGCCATCCGGTCCCCCTCTTGTGTTTCGTGCTTCAGCCGAGAATAACACTGCAGCGCCCACTTGGGCAATCGAAGCGCCGGCGCGGAGGGCGGCCGCCCTTCAGCCGAACCAGATGCCCAGATACTTCGTGAACCAGAACAGGCCTGCGTACGTGGCCACCGCCGACCCCGCAAGTACGATCAGCATGCGGCGGTACCGGTACGCGCCGCGCACGTTGCAGGCGCCGCGGCCACGCAGGAACAGCACGACCGCCAGCGTAGCTACGCCGAGTCCAGCCGCCCGGAAGTACCAGCCATACTCGTAGTAGAGGGTGTCGCCGAGCGTGACCGCCTCGGCGGCGGTTGCGATGCCAAGCAGCACCAGCACCACGGGCGATACGCAGCAAGTGATGGCGACCAGGCCGGAGGCCACGCCCATGAGGAGTCCCCGTTTCACAGTCCTATTCGCTGCCTCAGGCGCCGTGTGTTCGGACATCGTCCATTCTCTCGTGAAGTAGAGCCGTCATGCCCCGTTCAACAGGCTAGTCCCTTGCCTGGAGGCGCGTCAACAAGGTTGGATGCTCGCGGAGGCCGGACGGTTGCGGTCGGGCCGCGAACTGCCTCGCATCTCGCCACAATCCCGTTGACCAAACAGAACACACGTGCTATTCTCTCGCCTGAACGTATCCCATGCAGGGATGCCATCGCAGGAGGAAGCCTTGCCGGATTCTCTGCACACTCTGGTACTCGTTCAAGGGGCGCTCACTGCCCTGTCCGGCGGGTTCAACGCAGTCTACTTCGCCCGCTACTCCGCGTCCGACCGGAGCAGGCGGATTGCGTCGCGGGTGCTTGCGCTGGTTAACCTGAGCTTCCTTCTGCAGGGCCTGTACTGGGCTGGAGACGCGGCCGGCGATCAGGTGGATGGCCCGCCGCCGTGGCCGGGACTCGTAACGCTGCTGGCCTCGCTGGCCATAACCGCGATGGTGGTCCGTCGAAGATACGGCGGCGGCCGCAGTCGATAGTAGAACAGCACTCGGGGAAGGGAGGCCGCCTGTGAGCGCCATGTCGAAGGCCATCGAGAAGCGTGAGTGGGAGGTGGTTGCCGTGTGCCTGCTGAGGGGGCTTGTGCAGGCGGCCTCCGCACTGCCGCCGGATGCCGTGCACCACTTGGTGGAGGCGCTGGAAGGAGACGAAGGTGCCCGGAAGGTCTAGCGAAACGACGCCGGAGCCCGGCGCCTTCTACGAGGAGGCCCTGTCGCGGGCGGAGCGAGTGCGCCTCTCGCGGGCACGACAGCTCCAGGGCCTGGACGAGGAGATCGCGCTGCTGAGGGTGCGCCTGGGCAGGCTGGCGGAGCGCGCCCGAGCTTACCTGCTGGACCTGCTGCAGAGCGGCGGCGCCAGGCTGCACGTGGACTTCATCGACGTGATACACCGCGCCCTGCACGACCTGTCAGAGGCGCCGCGCATCAGCTTCGGAGACAACCCGCGGAACCTGTCCGGCGTGGCGCTGGAGATGGAGATGGAGATGGGCCCGCTGCTCCAGCGAGTGCGCCGCAAGAGGCTCATCCGCGCCACGGCCTACCGGGAGTGGAACGAGATGGCGCTGCGGATCCTGGAGAAGCGCACGGGCGTGAAGTACCTGCCGGTGAGGCAGCGAATCGTGTGGGGGCCGCTGCTTCCGCAGGACCGCAGCCGGCTGGTGAGGGAGCAGCAGACGCTTGTGGAGGCGGGCATCCAAAGCCGGCGCCGCGCCATGGAGAACCTTGGCATCGACGACCCGGATGCGGAGCTGGAGCGGCTGAGGGCGGAGGGGTGAGAGCGTTGGCTGGCCGCGGCCCCCCGTTTCCGCTCGTGGTGAGGCTGTCGAAGCATGAACGGGGAGAAACCACGACCGTCGGCAATCCGCCCGCCCTTCGACAAGCTCAGGACGAGCGGGACACAATGTGCTTGCTCACCGACCCGCTCGTGGTGAGCTTGTCGAACCATACGAGCGGGCCGATTGCCAATAGCGACGTGAGTCGTGGCCCTTACCTAGTCCGGGTTGGCGCTCCAGACCACTGAGTAGCTGAAGTCAGGCATGAACGCGCCGGAGATGCCGATCTCCGCCGGCTTCCGTATCTGCCGCGCGCCCGCCCTGCCCTGCAGCTGCTGCACGCTGTCGATGTGGAGCCAGAAGCGGGTGCGGCCGGCCCCGGCGTTGCCGCCGCTGGGCGACGCAGGGTTCGGTCCCTCGATCGAAATGTCGGTCTGGTAGAAGTCCAGCGCCTCGCCGCGCTGCACCCCCGCGAACCGCAGTCCCTCCAGGTGGAACTGGTGGAACAGCGTGAAGCCGTCGTACATGTTCTCGAATGAGAGATCGCTTGGGCCTATGCCGGCGCCCTCGTACAGCTTGCGGCCCGTGAAGTCGGCGGCGTCCTGCCATTCCTCCAGCGTGGGCACCACGCTGCGCGCCGCAGGAAGCGTGCGGTTGTGGTTGAGGATGTAGACCGGCTTCTGCTTCATGTCCTTGGCGCGCTCCGCAGTCGTGAACACGAAGGCCGCGGAGACGCAGATGGGCAGGTCGTTGTCGAACAGGTTGGCGGGCTTGGCGATCCAGCGGGCCGCCAGGTAGTCCTCGACCGACAGCGGCTCGGGCCGGTGCTGAGCCCAGAAGCCCTCCGGGAACAGCAGGCCGTTGCGCTTCTCCTCGACCACGAACTTCGCCATCATGTCGTGGCTCTTGCCGTACTTGCGGCAGTAGGCCTCGAAGATCATCGCCGTCGTGTAGCAGGCCACGGTGCCCCACAGTCCCTGCCACTTGCCGGGCCCGGCTATGGTGTTGCCGGCGGCGTCGCCCTGCCCAACGTAGTACCGCCCGCCGAAGTTGTGCCAGCCGCGCACCACAAGGCAGGTGTTGGTCATGCCGTCTCCCACCGCCTGCGCCGCCACAACCAGGGCATTGGACATGCAGATGGGCGCGTACATGACGAACTTGACGTTGGTCAGCTCCGGCATGTTCTTGAGGATCCAGTCGGAGCTGAGCTTGGCGATGCCATCCATGGGGTCGTCCGTGGACTCATAGGTGTCGAGGAAGTCCTGCGGGATGGGCTTGTCGGCCGGCCAGGGCGATCCGGTGGAGGTCTCCGGCGTGAGCACCAGCCCGTCGACCTGGTCGGGAGTGACGCCCGCGTCCTCTATCGCCCTGCGTATGGCCAGGATGGTCCAGGCGCCGACGCTGGTGTCTGCGGTCTCGTCCCAGCGCCTCGCGGTGGGCGACACTCCAACGCCCACGGCCGCCACCTTGCCCCTGTGCTCCCACACTCCAAGTCCCTCGGTGCTTCTGTAGATCGAATCCGGAGCCATCTGTGCCTGCGTTACCACTTCTCACCTCCTCAAGGGTCTCTACTGCAACCCGCAGCCTGATTCGACTGGCACACCGCCGCGCCTCTGGAATGGCGGGCAACCGGATTGTAACCCAGCAGCCTGCACAAGTCGAGCCGCAAAGCTATCGCAGCCTGAACAGGACGGCCCACTTGATGCGGCTCCACGCACTCGCCAGCCCGTCCGACTCCGTAGAGTCCGGCCGCGAGCCGCCGTATCTGTGCCGCACGTAGGCATGCGCCACAAGCTCCACCTCCGATCGAGCATCCGGTATCAGGGTCGAGAGGCTGTGCGAGTACTCGATGGCCGTCTGCGAGGACGGTGCGCGAAAGCCCAGCAAGGCCGCCAGGCGCTGCATCCTGCGGTAGGCGGCCTGCGCGGACCAGGGAGCGCCGTACTGGGCAACCCACAGGATGCGCATCACCGCCGCTCCAGCCAGCATGAAGCCAGCGAACATGAGACCGCCCGCGCCGAGCGGCGTCCCGAACCTGAAGTTCGGCTCACGCGACGCCTCCTCGTCCGCGGCAGTGGCATCGGCCTCCACTGCCACCGATCGCTCTTGAGGCGACAGCTGGTCCGGGCCGCGTGGCCGCACGGGGTAGATGGGCGTTGGCTCGAATGGCGCCCAGCCTAGGCCGGGGAAGTAGACCTCCGGCCACGAGTGGTTGTGGTTGTCGCGCACCAGGAACCCCTCCGGGTCTGCCTCGCCGGGCCCGAAGCCGAGCACAAGCCGCGTGGGTACTCCCTGCGTCCTCAGCATCATCGCCATTGCGGAGGCAAAGTAGTCGCTGTAGCTCTCCTGCGACTCGAACAGGAAGTAGTCCACCGCGTCCGCCTCGTTGGGCAGGAAGATCGGGACGCCGCTGTACTCGAACTCACGCAGGTGGGACTCGATGGCCACGGCCATGTCGTAAGGGTTGGCTGCGCCGTCCACCAGCTCGGCGGCGAGAGTGGACACCCGATCAGGCAGAGACGGCGGTATCTGGAGGTATCGCTCCACAATGGCGGGAGGATAGTCCCGCGGCGCGGCGCGCAGGGCTTCCTCGTCGGCGATGAGTATGTCGGATTCGACGGCGTAGCTGTTGCCCAGCCCAAGCTGGCCCTGCGTGGTGAAGAGCACGGGGGAGCCCTCCAGAGGCGCGCGTACCACGTCAAGCGCGATGGTGCGGCCGGGGCCATCCAGCGCGCTCCGCAGGTCGTCGGCGTACGTCGGCGATGCGGGGTCTACGGCCACGACCGACTCCTCGCCTGCCGGGCCTGCCGGCTTTACGACGGCAGACACGCGCAGGTCGTCGGGCAGCCGCGATACGTTGGGTGGGCCCGTCGTGGAGGCCAGCGCCGCCTCGAGGTCGCGCAGGTCGCCGGCGAGGCCATCACTGCGGCCGGGCTCGGCCAGATCCAGCCGGTATGCCGGAGAGGCAGGAGCTTGCAACTGCGCGTCGGGGTCTACGTCCGCGGGAGTTCCGGCCATGAACAGGTACGGCGTCTCCACGTAGAGGTACACGGTGTAGACGGTTGGCCGCGTGTGAGGAGGCCCATCGCCTTCTCCAGAGGCAGGCGCTTCCGGCGGGGGGAGCACGTCCTGCGTTGCCGTGTCCTGCACCTTCCACACCTTGGACGTGTAGTGGTCGTACGCCACCGCCGACCAGTAGTACGGGTAGTCGGCCTCCGCAAAGAGGATGGGTTCGGTGCTGTTGGACACAGGCCTCACGAGCGACAGCACGGAGCCGAGGAACCGAACGGAGAGTATCTCACGGTCACTCTGGCCGCCGAAAACGCGGCGCACCTCGTCGCGTATCTCGCCCCTTGCCGTCCCGTTCACTGGGTTGTAGAACCAGTCCAGGGGCGACGCCGGCGTCTGGCCCAGCGGCAGCGTCGCTGCAACAAATACCAGAGCCGCGCTCGCCCACAAGCCGTGCGTCAGCGACATTCGATGCAGCGATGCGGGATGCGCCACGCTGTCCGCCTGAAACTCGTCTAGGCGTCCCCGAATGGTGGAGTGCGCGATCATGAGCAGGCAAAGCAGGAGGAACGGCCACAGGTATGGAGACGTGCTTCCGGGCTGGTATGTAACGTTGATGACTGTGACTGCGCCCACCGGCAGGATGGTCATCCACACACTGCGGTAACGCAGGAATCCCAGCGTGGTCAGGTAGGACATGGCCCACGTGAGTGCCGTTATGGTAACGGACAGCGGCAGCCGGTCGGAGATGGGATCGCCGCTGCCGACGGCCGAGAGCCAGCTGCTGAGGCCGGTGATGAGCGCGCCGAGCTTGTCGAACAGCCCATCGCCTTCGGCGACGATAATGCCGCAGGCGCATGCCGCGAGCATGCCGGCGGCCAATGCCCGAAGATGAAGGTATGCGCGCCTCTCCTCGGACGCGAAGGCGTGGGCGGCGAGTACGGCTGCCAGGAAGGCCGCCGGCGCAAGAATGGGGGCGCTCACCCAACCGGCGAACTGCAGCGACAAGGCCGCCGTAACCAGCAGGGCCGCCTGAAGCCAGAAGGCCGCGCCGGCCCTTTGCAGGAAGCCCGGAATGTAGGCTGATAGTGGCAAGCTAGGCCTCCGGGCCTGACTCTATTGTGTGGCCGGCCCGCGCGCCGAGGCAACTTCGCGGCCGCCGGCCGCTGCGGGAGCGAGATCGGATACCCGGCTCACCGGGCGGCCTGGCTCGCTCCCTGCGTAGTCGAGCACTCTCGCAGCTAGGACGGGACGTTGGAGAGGCAGAGGTAGGCGGAGCTGGTGAAGGGTGCGAAAGCGCAGATTGCGGTCTCCGCCTTCACGTTGACCTGCCGGCTGCCGGCGGTCCCGCGGAGCTGCTGAATGCTGTCGATGTACATGGATGTGCGGGTGCGCCCGTTGCCCAGGTTGCCGCCGCCGGAGCAGAAGGGGTGCGGCCCCTCGACGCTGATGTCGCCGTTGAAGAAGTCACGTGCCTCGCCGTAGCCCACGCCGTGCCAGCCGAAGGCCTCAAGGAAGAACGGGAGGAACCAGGAGTAGCCGTCGTACGGGTTGAAGATGTCGACGTCTCGGGGAGTCCAGCCTGAGCCTTCGTATGCCATCTGGGCGGCCATGGCGTTTGCCACCTCCTGCTCGTCGCAGGTGATCTGGCTGCTGCGCGTCCTGGCGGTGTTGCCCTGGTTGTGGTTCATCACGTAGATGGGCTTCTGCTTCATGTCCCTGGCGCGCTCCGCGGTGGTGAAGACGAACGCGCCAACGGCGTTGATTGGCCTGTCGCAGTCCCAGATCTTGATGGGCCAGAAGGTGGGACGGGAGTTGATGTAGTCTTCCACGGTGAGGCCGGAGGCGCCGTTCTGGTAGTAGAAACTCCAGCCCTCCAGGTCCGACTCCTGCTTCATGAGGCCGTTCCGGTGCTCGTTGATGATGACGGGGGCCATCATGTCGTCCCATTCCACGCCGTACTTGTGGCAGTAGCCCTGCAGAGGCAGCGCGTCCTGTCCGCCGGCCGCGCCCCACGGCGTCGACCACTGGCGAGCGCCCCGGGCGTGGTCCTCGGCGTTGTCGCCGCCTCGGCGGTAGCGACCCTCAAGGTTGTTGGCGGTGTAGACGTACACCCCGACCTGGTACTTGCCCTCGGCGCAGGCCTGGGCCGCGTAGCCCATACCCTCGCCGATGGCCGGCACGTCGTCCGCGGTGTAGGTCACGTTGGACAGCTCCGGCATCTGGCTCAGCAGCCACTTGTTGGTGACGATGCTGATGCCGTCCTCGGAGTCGTAGGGCGGCGGGAAGTAGGGGCGGAAGGGCCCCCACTGGCCGGCGGGGCCGGCCACGTTGAAGCCGGCCATGTTGTCCGGGCAGCAGAGCAGGCCGTCGACCTCCTCCGGCTTCACGCCCGCGTCGTCAAGGGCGCGGCGGACTGCCAGGATGGCGTAAGCGCCCAGGATCGTGTCCATGGTGACGCCGTCCCATCGCCGGTCCACGGGCGAGTGGCCCCATCCTGTGATCGCCACCTTGCCCTGGTGCGGCCAGACGCCAAGCCCGGTTCTATCTCTTCTCCAGGTGGTTTCCTGTGTGGCCAAGTTTCACCTCACTTAGTAGGCAGTGATTTGCTGCGTATCGACCGTGCGATGCGTACGCTACTCGACCAGCTTCCACTCGTGTATCAGCTGGCCCGGAGCGACCTCTTCGAAGATGACCTCTACGGCGGCCCCCACGGGCACCTCCCGCACGGGAACGCCCGGCAGGTTGGAGTAGAAGTTGATGCGCGGGTCGTCGTCCAGGGAGATGAGGGCGATGTTGAAGGGCTGGTCGGGCACGCGCCTCTGGAGCCGGGTGTCCGTGGACACCATGAACGTGGATATGTGCCCCTTGCCGCTGGTCTCCTTCCACCCCAGGTTCTCGGAGTTGCAGTCCTGGCAGCGAGGTCTGGGCGGGTATTGCAGCGTGGGGCAGTCGTTGCAGCTCTGGACCATCAGCTTGCGTTCGTTGACGGCGTCCCAGAACGGCTTGCTCAAATCATCGGGCACCGGAATCATCTTTGGCAATGCATACCTCCTCTGCGTGCGACCTTTTCGACGACATGATATGCGACTCCGCAGTTTTCGGCAAGCGGCCGGCGTGTGGGGTGCAGGTCGCGCCGCCTGCTTCAGGCTTGCCCGTCGCATTCAACGGAATGTATACTCATCGTCAACCGCGGCGAGAAGCGCGCGGCGCCTCGCACATGCGACGGCGCGCAACGCCGGGCGATAGAAGTCACGGGCGGTTAGCTCAGCTGGTTAGAGCGCTTGCTTCACACGCAAGAGGTCAGTGGTTCAAGTCCACTACCGCCCACCATCAGGCCTGATAAGATCAAGGACCTTCAAATTGCGGCTCGAGCTGGGGTGTAGCTTGGGCAACGACGAAGGAGAATGTTTATGGACAACGTCATCTCCCTTGAGTATCTCTTCCATAAGCGCCTGTTCAACGTGCCCGACTACCAGCGGGGCTATGCTTGGGGGCGTGAGCAGATCACAGACTTTCTTGACGACCTGGACATTCTCTCCCCCGGGCGTTTCCACTATACGGGCACTGTCGTATTGCACCGGCGCGCTGACAAGCCGGAGGTTGAAGACGAGGGCGGGAACACTTACTCCCATTTGGACGTCGTGGACGGACAACAGCGCCTAACGACTATAGTGTTGCTTCTAGACGAGATTCAAAAGGCACTGCGTGATCCAGATGCCGCGGTGGTGCCACCGCTGGCGCTAGGAATCTCTCGCAACTACATCGCCGCCACCGACCCCAACGGCCAGCTCATTCGCAAATTGACGCTCAACAGGGATACAAAGAGCTTTTTCCAGTCTTACATTCTGGACGGAGACCACGCATTTCAGGCATCCAACGCCGCTCACATGCGACTTAGGGATGCACAGTCCCAAATCCGGAACCACATTTACCAGCACATCAGCGGATTGGATGGTACGGAGAGGATCGATTGGCTGCGAGATTTTCAGGCTAAGGTCACCCAGCGCTTGGGGTTCACCCAGTTCATTGTTGATGATGAGGCGGAGGTTGGAGTCATATTTGAGGTCATGAACGACCGCGGCAAGCTACTCACGGACTTGGAGAAGGTCAAGAACTATCTCCTCTATGTCGGGAGTACCGTGGGCTTCGACAACCCAATCGCCGATGAGGTCAATGAGGCTTGGTCGCACATCTTCGGGCAGCTTATGTCGGCGGGACTAACTAGGCCAGACTATGAAGACCAGCTCCTCCGAGTGCACTGGCTCTCACACTACAACCCTCAGAAGAAGAACTGGGAAGGGGCCAAGAGCATTCGACAGAGATTCGATCTGCGAGCGTATAGGGACAGAGGTCAGGACTTGGTGAGGGATGTGCTGGAGTACACGCGTACCCTGCGGGCCTGTGTTGTACCACTCTGTGACGCATATCAGCCGCAGCGGCAAAGCGCATTCGCCGCATTTCACTCTGGGCCTGCCAAGTCTGGCGCTGTGGCATGGGGCACGCGATTGCGAAGAACGAATACCCTTGCGACCTTCCTTCCGCTTCTTCTTGCAGTTAGAGCCAGGTGGCCTGAAGATGCGGCGACGTACCTGGAATTCGTTAGGCTCAGCGAAGTATTCGCATTTCGGGTTTACCGGTTCATCGGTGCCCGGGCCGATTACGGTGAATCGGCTCTGTATCGCCTAGCCCACAATGTGGCGCGGGGAACTGAGTCCTTTGAAGGAGCCATGGGGCGCTTCAAGCTAGAACTCTACTCGCGATGCTCGGATGAGAAATTTCATGTAGCCCTCAGCGAAGGGAACGAGCTCATTCAAGCCGCTTACGGCAAGCGTTACCTGCGCTACTTCCTCTATGAGTATGAGACTCACCTCGCAGACACTAAGAAGACTGAGCCGAGGGTGTCGTGGGAGGAAATACAGAGGGAGGATCTCAGAGACACTATCGAACACGTCCTTCCGCAAACGATAGACGGCCAACGCTATTGGCGCTCGCGGTTTTGTGATCACGGTGGAGAAGTCCACGAGCGCTACAAGCATGACTTAGGCAATCTTACATTGACGAAGTGGAACCCCCACTATGGCAACAAGTCGTTCCCTGAGAAGAGGGGAAGCCTGGGACAAGAGACAGAGTACTGCTATGCAAAGGCGCCGTTCTTCTCGGAACAGGAGTTGGCCGGTTGGTCGGACTGGGAACCCTCAAGCATCGATCAGAGGCGCGAGAACTTGCTAGCGTGGGCAAAGGAGCGGTGGAGGGTGGACTTCAGTGGGATTACGAAGCAGTCCCCGGAGGAGGAGCCGCCGGATGACGAGAGCGAGGAAGATCAAGACTCAGGGGACTGAGCGGAGACTGCTTAGGTGAGGGCGCTATGGGAGAGTGGATGACCAGCTCTGTGGTAACGACGACCTTAATCACCTCCAGGGCAGCGCGTGCGGCCTCCTTGCGCCGCGACGTATTTTTCGACCGAGCGGCGCCTCCCACATGCGTTGGCGCGCCACGCCGGGCGCTTGCGGGACGAGGAAGGTTAGCTCAACTGGTTAGCGCTTGCTTCACACGCAAGAGGTCAGTGGTTCAAGTCCACTACCGCCCACCAAACCCCCAACGACATACCTTCATTCCACCTCATCTGGCGAAGAACCAATACCAGCGAGGAGAGTAAGCAACAGTGATGACAATTAGATACGCAGGTCTTGCATTGATGGTGGGTGTGGTCTTGGCTTGGATCGGGGGGCTATTCATGCCGGGGTATACGTTCATAAACCCGGTGGACCAGACCGACTTCCCCGCAGCTCGGGACGCTCTGGGCGATTCTGCGATCCTTGCACATTGGATGAATCTTATCATGCTCATTTCGATGTTGCTGATGATATTCGGCTTCCTGGTACTCTACCCGCTGGCTAGCCGACAAGCTGGTGTGGGAGGCAGGCTCCTGCAGTTTGGCATCATCACCTCCATCATTGAATGGAGTATCCTCATCATCGTCGCGGGGGTGAGGCACTTCGAAATCCACCTGATGCAGCGTAGCAAGCTGCCTGCTGACGGGTCTCTGTCGGGGGCGGACTTCGAGGCTGCGGCTCTTGCCGTTCACGTCGACATGACTGCGGTCTTGTTGGCGTTTGTGGTGCTGTACCCGCTGGCGTCCATCATGGTTGGCCTTGGGATAGCCAAACGGTTCGCATCAATCGGACTCTACAAGGGTGCGGGCTACGTTATGGCGGCAGCCGGGCTTTTGGGGCTGGTCAACTTCGTCCTTGCAATGAACGTTCCCGACGTGGGCCTCCAGACCCAGTACGCGGTTAACAGCATAGCCCTCTATGTTGCGGGAGTTTCCCTGTTCGTCGTCGGGCTCGGCATGTACCGGGGCCGGAGCGAGCTCGGTGAGGTGTCGTAGGTCGCATCTCGGTGTCACCACGAGGTGGAGGACGTTCGATGGCCTACTCACCCCAACAGCGATACAGGCGGAAGACAGGAACCCCATAGCTGACACGTTCGGTACAGGCGGCCGCGGCGGGGTAGATGTCGCGGCGCCGAGTCTCCACGTGGCCCGGGAGACGGCCTCCCTACTCCGCCAGGTACTCGTTCACCTCTAGAGGAGCGTGACGGTTCGGATCAGTCGTGCTCATTGCGAAACGCCTTATCCAGTTCGCCTATGTCCAGCTTGGTCATCTTCAGGAAAGCCGCTGTGACGCGTTCCACGGCCGCCGCGTCATCGCTCGACAGCATTTCGGCCAGCGCTGTGGGCACGATCTGCCAGGAAACGCCGAAGCGGTCCGTGAGCCAGCCGCACTGACCCTCCTCGCCGCCATTGGAGGTCAGCCGTTCCCACAGCCTGTTCACCTCGTCCTGGTCAACGCAATTGACCGCGAGCGACATCGCTGGGCTGAAGGTGTAGACGGGGCCTCCGTTGATGATGCAGAACTTCTGCCCCGCCAACTCGAACTCGGCGGTCATCACGTCGCCCGGCGTGCCCATGCCACCCTCGCTGAAGCGCGTAACGCTGGTGACGCGTGCGTCCTCGAAGCACGACGTGTAGAGCTCGAGAGCCTCCTCTACCCTGCCGTCGAACCACAGGTTGGTGACGATCTTCTGCATGTCCTACTCTCCATCGGTCATGTCGACCGTACACGACGCCATTAACCTGATCTTGCTTTCGGATACTGCCCGGAACCGGAATGGGTCGCAGAGCGGAAATTACATTCTGTCGGCCGTCGTGATGGCGCCGTTCACGGCATCCTCCGGCCAGTGCGGGCTGATCGAGTGGATGACCGGCTCGCCGGTGCCAACTCCATTCACCGCCTCCAGCGCTGCGCGGACGGCCCCCGGCAAGACCCGGTTCTGTCTATTGCCACAGGTCGGGGTCGGGGCGGTTCATCATTCCGAAGCCCAGGTATCCATACCAGATGACCAGCAGCACGTAGCAGCCCCGGGCCAGGCCGATGAAGGCGTCTCGGCCGCCTTCGCTGAGTACGGCCATCATGAAGAAGACCATTATGGCCAGGCTGACCAGGGCTGCCAGCAGGGAGACTATCCGGTTGAAGTCGTCTCTCGTGGAGAGGCCCAACGCGAATATGAAGCCGCCAAACCCAAGCGTGATCCCACCGGCATAGACGAGCGCTGAGCCGACGTAGTAGACGGGGACGCTCCCACCGATCTGGTCGCTGGTCTGGGCATCGGCCAGAATGAGGTCAATGCCGCTGGCAAAAATCCAACCGGTCAGTCCGACGAAGACCATGAAGAAGCCCATTTGGACCAGCGCCTTGCCGTTGCCCTGCAGGGTTACATTTCGCATCAGCGCATAGAGGCCCGAGAGGATCAGGGCCAGGCCAAGGATTATCCCGATGTTGGTTATCTTGGACAGCGCGGCGTTGGCGCCCTTGGCCGTTATAGAGCCAACGGAGTCTGTCACTTCGGCGCTGTCTATCAGCAGTCCACCCGGCTCCAGGAGAAAGAAGACGAAGGCGACTATCGGGCCGAAGATGAGGGAGAGACCTGCCAGCCGGTTCACGGATATCGTGCCCATGTTTGAACCTCCTTGGTTTCACGTCATGAGAAGGGTCCACCGGGTTCAATCCCTCCCAGTATACACCCGCACGCCGGAGTTGTGGCATAGACGGTAGTACCACCGGCTCATGCCTTGTCTCGACGCCCGGCTCGTCTTCGATGGCGCAGGCAGCGTTTCATGTTGGTTGGCCCTGGTTAGGTCGTTCGGACTCGTCACGTCGGCAGTCTCACGGGTCGCAGGAACAGGCGTTAACGGGGGCAGCCACGTCGTTTTCTGCGTACGGTTACAACAAGTCATACATGTTTCGTCAGGTAGTTACACGCAAGTTACACACGACGTGGTAAAGTGATTTGGAGCGTACCCACGAAACGAGATGTGAGAGCTTGCCTTCGCGCGCACGGACGGCCGGATGACACGGCAGGAGGCCTAAATGTCAAACGCCAAAGCAGTAGCAGTGCTGTTCGCCATGTTCCTTACCCTAGTCCTAACCGGATGTTCGGAGGAGTCGAGTCCCACGCCGACGGCGAGGGTGGTCCCGAGTCCCACCTTCACAGCGGCGCCTGCTGCACAGCCCACGCCCACAGCCGGCACTAGCGGGGCGACCGAGCAGGCCCCGCCCTCTGACGGCGGCTCACTCAGAAGTGAGCAGAGTGGGGTTGCTGCCCAACCCACCGAGCAGCCTGAAAGTACCCGGTCCGCCAGCGGTAGCTCGACGGTCCCTGCCACCGAAGTGGTGGAGCACGTTCCAGGTTCCTTCCTATCGGTCAGTGCCGCCGGCGGATTCACGTGCGGCATGCAGACCGATGGATTGCTGGCTTGCTGGGGAAGGAATGACGGAGGCAGGGCTGCGCCCCCGGCGGGGGAGTTCATCGCGATTAGCGTGGGAGGAGGTGCTAGTCTCAAGCCTGGCAGCTCCTTATCTACAGACGGCCACGGATGTGGACTGAATACGGACCGTACCCTCGTATGTTGGGGAAGCAATAGCTATGGCCAGGCCACCCCTCCTGCGGAGGAGTTCGTCTACGTCAGCGCAGGGAACAACAACACCTGTGGAGTAAAGGGAGACGGCTCGGTCGCGTGCTGGGGTGATGATCAGTTTGGCCAGTCCAGTCCGCCGACCGGGGAGTTCGCCTCGGTCAGCGCCGGGAGAGCGCATGCTTGTGGGGTGAAGACCGACGGTTCCGTTGAGTGCTGGGGCGACGGCGCGTTCGGCCGGGGCTCGCCCTCGCCGGGGGAGTATCTCTCTGTCAGCGCCGGGGATGAACACACCTGTGGGGTGAGAACCGAAGGTTCTGTCGCATGCTGGGGCACTGAACGCTATGGCTTGAACGCGCCTCCGGCAGGAGAGTACATCTCCGTCAGCACTGGATGGCTGCACACCTGCGGAGTGAAGGTCGACGGCTCAGTCGCCTGCTGGGGCGCTGAGTGGGATGGCCGCACGACGCCGCCGGCCGGGGAGTTTGTCTCCGTCAGCGCGGGGATTGATCACACCTGTGGAGTCAGGACGGACGGCTCCGTAGCCTGCTGGGGCGCTGACTATGCCGGCCAGGCAACGCCTCCGGTCGGAGAATTCGCCTTGGTCAGCGTTGGAGGCGGATTCAGATGGTCGGACGGTTCTGCAGACGGCCACACGTGCGGGGTGCTGAGGGATGGTACCCTCGTGTGTTGGGGCGATAACCGGTCCGACCAGGCCGCTCCTCCGAGCGGAGTCTTCGCCTCCGTCAGCGCCGGCCTAATCCATACCTGCGCTGTCGATGTTGACCATTCCGTTACTTGCTGGGGCAATGATGAAGCTGGACAGTCCAGCCCTCCGGTTGGCGAGTTCGCTTCAATCAGCGCGGGGTATGCACATACCTGCGGTGTAAAGACAGACGGCTCCATCGAATGCTGGGGCAATGATGAAGCTGGACAGGCTGCGCCACCGTCAGGGGCTTTCGACTCCGTCAGTGCCGGGGGGCTGCACACCTGCGGTATCGGGACGGACGGCTCCATTGAGTGCTGGGGTAATGATGAAGTTGGGCAGGCTGCGCCGCCTGCAGGGTCGTTCGTCTCCGTAAGTCCGGGAGGCTTTCATACCTGTGGGGTCAAGGCCGACGGAACCGTCGTCTGCTGGGGAGAGAATGAAGATGGACAAGCTACGCCGCCGTCAGGGAGGTTCGCCTCTGTTGTGGCTGCGGTCGTCCACACGTGCGGTATTGTGACGGACGGCTCCATTGAGTGCTGGGGCAATGACGACTATGGCCGGTCTACGCCTCCCATCGGGGAATTCGCCTCCATTAGTGCCGGGTGGTTCCACTCCTGCGGGGTGAAGACGGATGGATCGGTCGCCTGCTGGGGAGTGCAACGGCGTTAGGGAGCGCAAAAGAAGCTACCTGGATGGCCTCACGGAATCCAGAAGTAGGCGTAACCAGGGGTAATCACGCCGTTTTCTGCTTATGGCTACAACAAGTCATACATATTTCGTCCAGAAGTTACACTAAAGTTACACACGATGGGGTAGAGTAACTGGAGAGTATGCCGCAAAGCAGCTGTGCGTGTGCGCCTTGGCGTGCACGAAGAGCTGGATGACACAGCGGAGGGCCAATATGCCAAGGGCCAAAGCAGTGGCAGTGCTGGGAGCTATGCTCTTTGTCATAATGCTCGCTGGATGTTCTGAAGAGCCTACGCCCGCGTCCAACACCAGCATCTACGCCGCGTGGGACAGCAATGTATGGGACATCGGCGCGTCCAGCCAGCACCCGGCGCTTATGGGCGTCGGCCCGGTCTCGCCCGGTGACCCGCTGCTTGCTGAGTTCGACCCGGACAATGACGGCGTGATTGAGGAGATGGACATGCGGAGGGCGATAGCTGACTTCTTCGGGCCTTCGCCTACGTTGAGCCCGGCGGACATGCGGCGGTTGGTCGGCATCTACTTCACCTCTACTCTGACAGCGACGTCAACGGCCACGCCGGAGCCTCGATTCACGGCTATTAGCAGTGGCTATCTACACACCTGCGCGCTCACTCCAAGAGGGGTCGCCGATTGTTGGGGCCACAACGAGTATGGCCAGTCATCACCACCGGACGGTGAACAGTTCACCTCCATCAGCAGCGGGAGCCGTCATACTTGTGCCCTTACTCGAGACGAGATCGCCGTTTGTTGGGGCAACGATGAGCACGGTCAGTCATCGCCGCCAGAGGGCGAGCGGTTCATCGCCATCAGCAGCGGAGGTGAGCTGTTCGCCGGTCAATTATACGACGGACACACCTGTGCGCTTCGCCACGACGGCTCCGCCGTTTGCTGGGGGGACAACAGCTTTGGGCAGTCATCGCCACCGGAAGGCGAGCGCTTCACATCCATTAGCACTGGAGAAAGGCACACCTGCGCCCTCCGGGAGAATGGGACAGCCGTATGTTGGGGTCAATCAACCAAAACGCCGAAGGACGAGAGCTTCACTACCATCAGCGCCGGCGAGGAATACACGTGCGCTCTGCGCGGCGACGGTTCTCCCATCTGCTGGGGGTATAGTCGTGATGGGGCGGCAACTCCTCCGCAAAAAGAGAGGTTTACTGCTCTCAGCAGCAGCGAGGGATACACCTGCGGTTTGAGAAGTAATGGCTCGGCTGTCTGCTGGGGGCTGGTCCCTCCTATAGACGCCTCTCCGCTATGGAATAACTTCGGTCAGGCTACGCCGCCTGCGAGTGAACGCTTCACGGCCATCAGCAGCGGGCCGCTCCACACCTGCGCGCTTCGAGTGGACGGTACGCCTTACTGCTGGGGTGTGGCCGCCTTACCCGGAGATTCTCTCGACATACCGGTCGCAGAGCATTGGTCAACGTTTGATTCAATACCATTGAAAGAGGAACGCTTCACTACAATCAGCAGCGGCAGCTACCAGACCTGCGCGCTTCGCAAGGATGGTTCTGATCGCTGCTGGGGGCCATGGGGGGTATCCAGCAGATTCCGTCTCTTGAATGAGGAGAGAGATTTCGTAGAAAACTCAAGATTTGTCGCCATCGACGCCGGGGAAATGGCCTGCGGGATTCGAGAGAACGGCTCAATAGCCTGCTGGAATTCGGGTTTCTGGCAACCTATCTCACCTCCGGAGGACCACCGCTTTCAAGCTGTCGGCGTCAGGCGCGACGCCTGCGCCATTAGGGATGACGGCGCTCTTACCTGCTGGGATTGGTCCTATGAAGATGCAGTAGTGCTGCACGATGGCCCCATCATAGCCATAGGCTTGGGCTACGACCGGGTTTGCGGGCTACGCGAAGACGGATCTCCTCTTTGCTGGGACCATGTCGAGTTCAACCAAATGTCCGTCCCAGAAGGGGAACAATTCACCGCAATAAGCAGCGGCTGGGGGTTCGCCTGTGGACTGCGCCAAGATGGGATACCCGTGTGTTGGGGCCGAAGCCGAACATCGCCACCAGAAGGCGAGCGTTTCATTGCCATTAGTAGTGGTCGTGACCACATTTGTGCGCTCCGAGAGGATGGCTCTCCCGTTTGCTGGGGTTCGAATAGCGCAAACCAGACATCGCCCCCGGAGGGTGAACGGTTCATCGCCATCACTAGCGGTGAAGACCATTCCTGCGCTCTACGAGAAGATGGCTCTCCTGTCTGCTGGGGTTGGAGGGACTTCGGCCAAGCCTCACCTCCGCTACAAGCCACTCCGACTGAGCCATGAGTGCCTTTCTAAGCGCACCGTACTCATAACTCCTCTCGGGCTGTACCCGCCGTTCTTGCAGCGGATGCATGTTCAGAAGAGAAGACTATGCACGTACGCTCAGGGGAAGGCGTATGGCCACGGTGACGCCCTGTCCGAGTCCATCGCTTGCTATCGCGATGGTTCCCCCATGCGCCTCGACTATGGCTCGGACGATGGCCAGTCCCAGGCCCGTGCCGCCTACTCCGTGGCTACGAGCCTGGTCGGTACGGTAGAAGCGCTCGAAGACGTGGGGCAGGTCTGCGGCATCGATGCCGATCCCGTCATCGGTGACCGAGACGGAGAGCGCCTCGCCGCCATCCAGCCCGGCCCGAATGACAATGCTGCCGCCGGGCTCGGTGCAGTTGATGGCGTTGCTGATGACGTTTCCCAGCGCCTGGCTCATGCGCATCCGGTCGAGGACCACGTCCGGGAGGTCGCCGGGTAGCTCCAGCGAGAGTCCGACCTGCCGGGCCTGAGCTTGCGGCTGCCATCGCTCCGCTTCCGCGGTGAGCAGGTCACGAATCGAGACCGACTCCCGTGTGAGCCTCATCCCGCCATGATCGGTCTCCGCAAGCCAGTCCAGGTCGGTCACGATGCCGCTTAGCCGGTCGACCTCCTGAATGATGTGGTCGGAGGCGCTCTCGGGGGTCTGAAGGCCATCGTGCAACCCCTTCGCCTCCAGCTTGATGACGCTCAGAGGCGTATTCAGCTCGTGGGAGACGTCGTTTATCAGACGCCTGCGGAGCTCGCGCTGCGTTTCCAGGGCGGAGGTCATGCGATTGAACGCCTCGCTCATCCGGCCCAGCTCATCCTCGGACGTGACCGGCAGCCGGGTCGCGTCCCCCTGGGCAATCGCCTGGGTCGCCTCCGTGAGGGCCGTCACCGGCGCCGTGATTCGCCTGGACAGCCAAAGCGCCAGGAGTATGGCGACGGCGACAGTCAGCGTCCCGCCGATTGCGGTGATGTACAAGAGCGTGCTGAGGAACCCGTGGGACTCGCTCGACAGGAGATCCCGGTTCACGTCCACGTAAACGTGGCCCACTGGTCGGTTCGAACTCAAATCAAGAATCGTTTCGCGATGCCCGTCCAGGTTGGGTGCGATGGCTCCAGGCAACAGCTCGGACAGGTTGTCCTTCACCACACGGCCGTCAGCGCCGACGATGACGACTCGCACCCGGTCCTGGTGAGATGACTCGGAGTGCTCTTCTTCACCCTCTTCGGACCGCTCTCGGGATTGCTCTCGTTGCGGAGTTCCATCGTAGCCGGCCTCGGACAGCGCCTTGTCCACAGTTTCCCAACCGCCCGATGCTGTATACTCGCGACTCAGGTCTCGGGCCAGCTGGACTGCCTCCTCACTCCCGATTTCATCCACGAACACACCCAGGCGAGACTGCGTGGCGTAGTAGCCCACAGCAACGCTTGTCAGGACGGTGAGGACGACGACGAAAACGGTCGAAGCCATGATTCGCCAGCGTAGTGACATCAGACGTCCTCCACCACGAACCTGTATCCGGCGCCGTAGACGGTTTGAATGGGCCGATTTCCATCCGTGCTGATCAACTTGCGCAGGCGAGCCACGTGGTTGTCGATGGCACGGTCGAACCCGTCGAAATTGTCGTTGAAGGTCAAAGAGATCAACTGGTCGCGGGTAAGCACCTGGTTGGGATGACGCATGAACGTCGATAGCAGAGCGGTCTGCGCCCGGCTCAGCGCCACGGGTTCTCCATCGACCGTCACAATGCCTGTGGTCTCGTTCAGCATGATGCTGCCGTGTGTCAGGACCTGCTGGACTTTGCCCTTGACGCGGCGCAGCACGGCCTCGGCGCGCGCGATAAGCTCCTCCGGGTCGAAGGGCTTGACCACGTAATCATCGGCGCCGCTGTCCAGGCCCATGACCCGTTCGGCGGGGGCTTCCCTGGCCGTCAGCATGATGATTGGAACGTCCGACTCCCGTCGCAGGATCCTGCACAGCTCCACGCCGTCGAGACGGGGAAGCATGAGATCGAGGATGATCAGGTCCGGGGCCAGTTCACGGGCCAGGGCCAGGCCGGATTCGCCGTCGTGGGTCACGTCGGCAGAGAATCCCGCCCGCTCGAAGTACACCTTGACCCAGTTCGCGATCCTCGTATCGTCTTCGATTATCAGCACTGTGCCGCTCATCGCAGCCCTCTAGGAAGCTATCTCAGGATGCGGCGCCTCCGTGAAGGCGCCGCATCTATCCGATCCATGCGTCGGGTCGATTATCTCACTTCAATGGAAGTCTCGCATCTCCTCAGGGAGACTCTCAATGGTTCTAGCCGCCTCCCCGACCCTCGCCGCCTGAGCCATGCTCACCACCGCCTCCGGAGCCGTGCTCGCCGCCGGCCTCTCCGCCGCTGCCATGCTCACCACCCGACTCGCTACCGGACTCTCCACCTCCTTCACCGCCGCCGACCTCGGCGTGGGCCACCCATCCGGTGAACGGCGCCTGCGTCGACATCAGGGTGACGTTGGCCACCTGACCCGGAGCCAGGTCTACCGGAGTCGTCGGTCCGAGCTCTGTCCCGTTCGACAGGTGCACCTCGATCCTCACCCGGGTCAGGATCTGGCTGGTCGTGTTCTCCACGGTGCCCTTGAAGGAGTTGCTGGCGGCGTCGTAGCTCAGGATCAGCCGGGCGCCGCTGCGAACCATGTCGAAGGTCTCATCCGGCGCCAGTTGATTGGCGCTGCTGCCCTCTTCACTGCCGCCGCTACCGCCTTCACCGGACTCGCCGCCACTCTCACTGCCGGAGCCTTCGCCACCTGGGCCATGCCCCTCGCCGCCGGCTCCTTCCCCACCGCCGCCTTCACCGCCTTGTCCTGGCGCGTGAGGCACAGGGCCGGTGCCGCTGCAGGGGAACACCTCCAGGTGAACCACATACCCGTCAAAGGAGACTCCTGCGAGGCTCGGTTCGCTGGAAACCGGCACGCTGGTCTCAGCTGACTGTCCGGGGCTCAGGTGCCCCAGCACGTCGGGACCAAGCTCGCCGACTGTCGTAGTGCCCGACTTCAGGTGCGGTTCGGCCTGCACGTAGCAGAGCACTTGAGGAAGCGTGTTCGTTACCAGCGACTGGACGGACTGGGTTGTCGGGTCGAACCGAGCGACCACGTCCAGCCCGCCAAGGTTGCCTGCCCAGGTCTCGCTGAGCGGAATGATGGGGCTCGACATCTCGGCTTCACCGGCCTCGGCGCCCATGCCTCCGCTCTCAGTGCCCTCGGGCCCCTCATTGGCGCCCTCGCTGCCGCTGCCTTCACCACCGGACTCTCCGCCGCTTCCCTCGCCGCTAGCCTGCGTCCCGCTTCCCTCGCTTCCGCTGCCAACCTCGGCGTGGGCCACCCATCCGATGAACGATGCCTGAGTAGAGGGCAGGTCGACTGCCGCCACTTCGCCTGGCGCCAGGTCTATCGGAGTCGTAGGTCCGAGCTCGGTCCCGTTAGACAGGTGCACCTCTATCCTGATTCTTGTCAGGACGCTGTTGGTGGTGTTCTCCACAGTACCCTTGAAGGAGTTGCTCGCAGCGTCATAGCTGAGGATCAGCCGTGCGCCGCTGCGCACCATGTCGAACGTCTCGTCCGGCGCCAGTTGATTGGCGCCGCTGCCTTCTTCGCTGCCGGACCCTGCTCCCTCGCCGCCGCTCTCACCACCGGCGCCTTCGCCGCCGCCCTCAGTGCCCTCTCCACCGCTTCCATGCTCGCCGCTGGACTCGCCTCTACCCTGTTCGGAGACCTCCTGGCTTTCCGTTGCGGTGCCGGACTCGCGGCCTTCCCCCGTTCCGTTCTCGCCCGTCGTACAGCCGACCAGTATCCCAGCGCCCAGCAATGCCGCCAGGGCCGGCCCTACCAGAAACGTCCTTGTCATCAGCTTCTTGATCATCTTCCCTTCCTCCTTTCGTGAAGCACCTCTGACACTGCTCACGATAGAGGTGGAATGTCGCAGAAATATGTCGCCGGCACCTTTTCTGGACAATGCTCACTGCCTGGGCAAATGCAGGAAGACGGAAGCTTACGGATGCTCGAACCGGATTCGGAAGCCTCTGCAGTTCGAGTTTGTGGAAAGCTCGAAAGGGAGTGCCGCGTGATGCAGTCACGGAGCAGGGTTCCGCTCAACTATACAGAGGCGCGGGGCGCCCGCGGCCTCCGTACGCCTAAGGGTGCCGGTGCGCCACGGCGGGTGATTGCGAGCGGGCGGTTAGCTCAGCCGGTTAGGGCGCTTGCTTTGCACGAAAGAGGTCAGCTGTCCAGGTCGACTAACGCCCGCCACACTCGACGAGTTCAAGTATGTGGCGGTTCAGGTTGGTCACGCAGGCAGTGCTCAGCTGTACCGCGTCCGCAAATGCCGGCAAGTCAACCGGAGGCGGAACGCGTTCTCAGGTCCAGTCCGTCCCTAAGACGCATCTGGAACGTCAGGCTGGTCGTCGTAGTAGCGCGACGTGAAGAGCAGCCCGTCGTGGCGGATGGCCCACACATGAGCGTACAAGGTCTCCGAAGACCTGGTGTTGGGGAAGACGAAGCTGACCCAGAGGCCCTCCTCTGTGGCCGCTGCCATCTCCTCGCCAATCTTGCGGACGCGGCCGATTTCCTTCAAGTCGGTGCCTATCAGATGTGGAGTGAGGACGGCGACCTGCACAACGTCGTTCTCATCGGCCAGGGTCAGGTTCCACTGACCGTCAACGCTCTCCTGGCTGTTGTAGTGGGCAATGGCGGCGTCCAGTCCGTTGGCCTGGTAGTACTCAATGGCCTGCTGCACGTACGCCTTGGTATGTGCCGCCGGGTCTTCGACCTGAACGTAGTAGCCGGAGGCAAAGAGCATTCCGTCACGGCGCACGGCGTAGCCCACCTTGGGGACCTCCTTCAGCGTCACCGGGTGCGGCCACAGGTACTCCACCCAGACGCCCTCCTCGGTTGCCTTAGCCAGCTCCTCGCCCAGCCTGTAACCGTCAGAGCCAACCACGTCCTTGATGTCTGTGCCTATGAGCTGCGGCAGCAGAGGGTGGACGTGATAGACGTCGCTTTCGTCAGTGGCGAAGAGATACCATTCGCCCTCGAAGCTGGCGACGCTGTTGTAGTAGTTGAGCATGGATTCCAGGCCCTGGCTCTCGTAACGCTCTATGGCCTGGTTCACATACTGGACGGTGTACTCCCTTGGGTCGGCGTCACGCCAGGCCGGGGGGCCGGTCTCCGGCTCGCCGGCGTAGTAGCCGGAGGCAAAAATCAGCCCATCGTGGCGAATGGCCCAGGTGACCTTTTGCTGTTCCTTCCTGGAATCGGGATGGGGCCACAGGTATTCCACCCACACGCCCTCCTCCGTGGCCAGGGCTATCTCTCTGCCCAGCTCCTGTCCGTCTGAGCCGACCACGTCCTTGATGTCGGTGCCGATGAGATGGGGGAAGATGGGATGGGCAAGATAGATGTCATCTTCGCCGATGAGGAACAGGTAGAACTGCCCGTCCAGGCTCTCCTGGCCGTTGTAGTGGGAGATGACAGAGTCGAGGCCGTCGGATTCGTACCTGTCTATGGCCTTGCCCACGTACTCCTGTACGGACACCGCAACGTCCTCCACCAAGGCAGAGTGGGCGGCGGAGAACACCAGGCCGTCGTGAAGGACCAGGAGGATTCGCCGTGGCTCTTCCTGTTTGGTGGCCGGGTTGACGCCCTGAGTTGTAATCCAGAAACCCTCCTCGGTGGCCGCGTCCAGCATCCCCGTGAAGCCGGAAAATGTCGAGCCTTGGCCAACGTACTGGCCTTGCAGAGCAGCAATGTTCCGGTATACCAGCAATCTTCCTTCGGCTTCGTCCAGGAGAATCAGCGAACGCCCATTTTCAACGCTCGACTCAGACCTGTAGAACTCAACCGTGGCATCCAGTCCGTTCTCTCCGTAGTATTCTATTGCAGCCATTACGTAGGCCATGGTCAGGGCCTCGTCGTCCAGCGGAGCGCCGTCAGGAATAGGACCTTCACCAGTTAGCGCTGCGATCTCCTCCGGCGTCAGGCAGGCCATAAAGCTGAGCATCGTTGATCCGCTCAGGTTCTGCTCCGCGATGAACGCCTCAGCTACTGACGGGTCCTCCTCGAAGAGGTCCATCAAGCAGGCTTTGGTCTCGTCGCTCAGGCCGATAGCAGCCTCCTCGAGCATCTGCATGTAGGCGTTAAAGGCAGCGATCTCTGGGCTGACGGTGGGCGTCGCCGTTGGCTGAGGGGTGGCCGTCGGCGTTGGCGTGGCTGTGGGCTCCGGTGTTGGAGTAGGGTCTTAGCTACAGGCAACTGCAAAGAGTGCAATGGAGGCCGCGAATAGAAGCAAGAACAATGCCTTCACGCCTGCTGGTACCCGTCGGTGCTTTAGTCCTGTCCTATTCGCCTGCGTTTTGCTCTCTCGCTCAGTTCGCAAAGTTGCCCCTCTCTAGAACGAATTACCAATATATCATATCATTACTGTCTACCATTGGGTGTGCGCAATGTCTCAGATAGCATTGAGATTAGGTATTAGCTAATGTTCCGAAAGTCCCAGGGCAGACACGAGATTCAGTACGAGCCGGATGAGAAGTGTCCGCCGCTTCTGTCGATATCCGCGGCCCTGCAGATTTTCATTCCCAACACCATCGGCCTGGTCATGCTGGCGGCGCTGGTGGTGCGGGCATCCGGAGAGTCGGAAGCCTATCTGTCATGGGTGACGTTTACCGCACTGGCAGTCACCGGAGCCAGTATGATCCTGCAAGCCATCAGGCTGCGGCATTGGGGCTCGGGTCGCCTCATAGTAGCGAACTTCAACGTCCCGTTCTTGGCGATCTGCGCCTTGGCTCTCCATGTCGGTGGGCCCGGTATGCTGGCCAGTCTGGTGGTGGTTTCCACCCTGATTCAGTCTGCTTTGACCCTGCGCCTTGCCACTCTTCGCCGTATTTTCACTCAGACGGTGAGCGGAGTAGTGGTCATGCTGGTGGCGGTTTCGGCCGTGCCCTTCATCATCAGCAGGGCGGTTATTCCGCCGGAAGGACAATCTGTGGTGGTCTTCCTGGCGCCGGGAATGGCTGCTCTGGCCGCCGGAGTCCTGATGTCCCTGCAGGACGCACAGGTCTGGCGTATGTGGATCCTGCCGATCACCGTGGCCGTCGGGCTGGTTGTTGCCGTGCCTCTGGGCTTCTACGACACCGGCGCAATAACTGACGCTCCGTGGCTGCGCCTGCCGGATTATGGCTGGCCGGGGCTGGACCTGACCCTCAGCGCAGACTTTTGGACCCTGCTTCCGGTCTTTGTGTTCGTGCATCTCACCGCCTTCATGAAGGCGGTGGGAGACCTGTCGGTGATCTACCGTGCCTCTTACCGGAGCCAGACGGCCGTCGACTTCCGCACGGTACAGGGGGGCTTGAACGTGTACGGGGTAGGCACCCTTCTTTCCGGCCTCCTGGGAACCCTGCCTGTGGCCGCGCCCTGGGCTACAACTGTGGTCTACTATGGCTTTACCGGGGTCGCCGCCAAGAGCGTGGGGATATTCCTGGGAGCGTTGACCATACTGGTCGCCTCCTTCTCCAAGTTGCTTGCCGTACTGGTCGCCATTCCCAGTCCAGTGGTTAGCGCAGTGTACATCATCATTTTCGGCATGCTTTTCGTCGAGGGTGCGAAGACGGTGTTTACAGGCCAGGTTGACCAGAAGAAAGCTACCATCACAGGCGTCTCAATGGTCTTGGGCCTGTCCGCAGGGATACTCAGTGGATTCTTCGAAGGGATCACCAGTCATGTGGTGGGCAATTCCATTGTCGTCGGCGGTATGGCGGCCATAGTGATGACCGTGTTCACCGAACTATCGGGCATTCGCGCCAGGAAGCTAAGGGTCGATTTATCCCAGTCTTCCCTGCCTGCCGTTGACGATTTTCTCTGCCAGTTCGCCGACGGACACAATTGGACGGAAGAAGGGAGAGACCGGCTCCGTCTGGTAGGCGAAGAGGTCATGCTGAGCCTGTTCAATGAAGAGACCGACGGTCCGGTCGAGCAGAAGCGCAGGTTGGTTGCCACCATCCGTCCTGACGGCGGATCGGCCGAGCTGGAAATCGTGGTCGCTTCGGACGACGCCATCCAGGGCAACATCGAGAATCGCATGGCGTATCTTGGGCATGACCAGGCGATGGAAGACGAACAGCAACTGTCCGTTCGCATCCTGCGCCACTACGCCTCATCGGTACACCACCGCAAATACTACGGCGTGGACATCATCAGTTGCCGCGTGGACAAGTAGCGGGGCAGGATCACTGGTAGTAGTCAAGCGGGAGCGCTAATGGGTGTCTCACTGAGACGGCTCCTCGCATCCGTCGTTGTGGGCAAGCCGCCGCCAATGCTAACCGCACCCACGGCCGCCTAGAACAGCGCTTCGAGGTTCTCCCGGAGGTTCCGCCACCAGTCTCGGTCAGATCCACGGTCCGGTATGAAATGGACCCAATATGTCCCGTCTTCCTCCACAATGAGCCGCCCGGCAATGGTCACCACGCGGTCCGCGGCGATTGTCTGAAAGAGGTCTGTCGGTACGCGTACGCTCACCTGCTGTACGTACTCGTCCCGGTCCATCTCAATCAGCAACTCGTTGGCGTCTTGAAACACGACTGCGCCTCTGACGCTCACGCAATTATCGCGGAACAGGTCGCCGGCCACCGCAATCTGCGCGGGTGTCGGGATAGGGAGAGAGTCGAGGTGACACGGTTTTTCGCGCGGCGAGAGCACATCCAAGCTGAACAACACTACCAAGACCAGCGCCCCTATGACTACCAGGCCAACCACCCCCATGAAGCACCCGCGGAGGCATCCGCCGCCCTTCTTCTCCTCAACCGCCCTCTCCCACCTTTGCGGCTGGTACTCCGCAGACGACATTCCCGCTGTGGCTGCCGGAGGGCTTCCCTGCGTCTCCGGCTCGCTGGGAATCATTTCAAACTGGGCGGTGGGCTCGCTGTGCGCGAATTGCTCCGGCTGCTCGGCCTCCGGCGACTCCTGGTCGAGCTGATCGAGCTCTTGGAGCAGCCGGAGCTCCTCTTCATAACCGTGCTGCGCGGCCGCCTTGGCCGCATCGTCCGACCTCCCGGTCAGCCACCACTCCGGCGCGTGCATGAAGGCGCGATAGGCCGCGTCCAGGTCGGCGCCCCTTAGAGCGGATGCGCTGCCGGACCCGAACCAAGGCGGAGCCTCGGCCGTAACGTCGAGCCACGGCTGGGCCACGTTGAACGCGACGGCGTAGGGCAGCATGGGATCCGACTGGTCCCGAGCGCCCGTATGTTCAGTGCCTGTCAAGGAGTCTTTCAGGCCAAGCCACTGACCTATCTCAAGCACGCCCGCCTGTGTCGGCGTCAGCATGCCGGTCATCGCCCCTGACGGCATTGCAAGAAACGAGTACACGAAACCCGCAACCACGCCGATCAGGACGTTCGCCCACCACTGGTCCAGCCATAGAGCCGCCCAGAGCCCAATGCCGGCGCCCGTCAGGATGGAAGCGACCAGCCACCAATCGCTTCCGTCGTCGGACTTTTGCCTCCTGACCCGCACCGGATTGTCATGGAACAGACCGCGCTGCTGCAGGTAGTCCCCAATCTGGTCGCCGATGGCGTCCTCGCGCTCATTCATCGCTTCGCGGAGCGCGTCAACCGTAGAGGGGCGCGGCGGCAGGCTGTCGCATATCGTTTGCTCCCAGGCATAGTGCGTGAGACCCTGTCGGGTAAGCCGAAACAGAAGGCCGACTCTTGTTCCAAGAGCCTCGATCCGCAGTGTGCCGCGCTGGCACATCTCGATGATGGAGGCCAGCAGCGTTTGGCTCCCTATCGCGTGGCCTTGCAGCGCAGATACCGCAGCCGCGGGCATTGAACCGGGCTGCATGGTTCCGGAGTACCATTGGCTAGCCTCTGGGGGCCGGTACTTGGGCCATAGCCACAGCACGATGGTGAGCAGCTGTGCCAGGACTACACCTATGGTGCGGAAGACCCAGAATGCCCGCTGCTTCCAGTCCATCTCCTGGAAGTCGGGAAAGCCGCTTTCGGCGATCGCCCCGGCGGGGTCGATAGCGAACAGTACCCCGATTGTGACAAGGACCGCCACCGCTACCAGCAGACTCACAGTCGGTTACCTTCTTTCCCGGGTAGTACTGCCTGACTTGAATTCGCCGTACAGCCGTCCTTCACACCACTAAAGGGAGGGCAGCTGTCGCCTGGTGATACCCGCGCCCAGCCACGTCGGCGGCGACTACGATCACCTTGGCCGGCTTGCATCTCACAGTACGGGCCAGGGCATCGCAGCCTTTCCTGACCGGAGTGACCATACCCCATATTTGCACCTGCCACGGAGAGTGCGCAGTGCAGTCCTCTCCAGCGACGCCATCGCTTCCGATAGGTACCGTTCTCTGCTGATAGTTATAACAGATTATACCATTTCTGTCGATTAGTGACACATAGGTTACACATCCGGTGGTAAAGTTGATTATGAGTATGCCCGCAAAATGGGAAGTTCGCGCTTAGCCCTCGTACAGCAAAAACCTGAACCTATTTTGACGATAGCCAGAAACATCTTTGAAACGCGGCTGGGCAGTTTGTGAGTCAACAGAGCCGGGTGCTACGAGGTCGACAGCGGGAACCCCGCGACTCTAGAGGAGAGCTGAGGCAGCTGAGCCGCAAGGCGTCTCCAACAAACGACGCGACACATTCCGTGCCGGATGGCGCCGCCGCTCTTATGCCTAAGTCGTGAAGTCGAGCTCGTCCCACTGGCGCATCAGCATGGAGCGCAGCCTCATGTTCTGGTACGCACCCCAGACCGTCATCGCGGGCGGGACCAGCACGACGGAGACAAGCAGCGAGTACGCGATGGTGATCGCGGCCGTAATGCCGAACTGCTGGGACGCAGCCAGCGGCGAGGCCGCCAGCACACCGATACCGAGAGCCGTTGTGAGCGCGGAGCCGAGCAGCGCTGAGCCGGTCCTCACAAGTGTCTGGACAGCCGCCGCCTCCGGGTTGCGCAGGCGCGTGAACTCCTCCCGGTAGCGATGGATCATGTGGATGGTGTAGTCAACGCCGATCCCGATGGAGAGCGCCGTTATGATCGACGTGATGATGGTGTAGGGGATGTCCAGCAACGCCATCGTGCCCAGCACAGAGATGAGGACCAGCACGGTCGGCGCAACCGCCACGAACGCCAGCACCGGCTGTCGCACGGTCAGCCAGAAGAAGAAGGCAAGCACGACAACCGCCACGAATACGGTCGTGGTTATGGACTCCGTCTGCCGGTCCCTGATCTCATCGGTAACCGCGAACGAGACGATGCTATCGGAAGTAGCCGTGATGGTGCCGTCGTCACCGAGCCAGAGCTCCTCGACATCGGCCTGAAGGTTCCTGGATGCTGCCGGATCGCCGGTGTAGGCCGCGAACTGCACCAGGATAGTGTCCATGCCGGTCGGATCGTTGACCAGCGCGTGCGAGAGGGCCGGGTCTCTGGTTGCAATCTCATCGATCAGCTCCTGCATGAGCGCCTGGTCCAGACGCACCTCAGCGGTGGCTTCCGCGTAGAGTGCTGCGAGCTCAGGATCGTACTTGTCGCCGGGCATTCCGTTGTCGGTGACCCAGTCGTAGACGAGCAGCTCGTACGACGTCAGAATTGGCCCTGCTACCGCCGGTGGGCGGTGCGCTTCGTCCTGGAAGGCGACTCTGAGGCCCTGCAGGTTGAGCAGGGTGCGAGTCTCCGTGGCCTCCGCCTTTATGATCAGATTCGTGTTCTCCGTCGAGCCGCCGACGGCCGTGTCCAGGGTGTCCATGTCCTGCAGCACACTGCCGCCCCTGGGCAGAAGGTCGCGGATGCTGAACTCCGACTTGATGTCGGTGGCGGCATACCCAAGCCCGGCCGTAACCGCAAGCACGGCGATGATGTACGGAGCGGGCCTGTGGGTGACCTGCCTCCCAAGGAACTCCGCCACGCGTTCCATTCCGGGCAACGCGCCGGAGATCGGACGGGCCGGTCGCAGCGTGCCGCGTGACTCACGCCGCCGGTCGATGATCGTCCGACCGGCCGGAATCAGCGTCAGCATCACTATCAGGCTCATCCCCACGCCCATGCCGGCGATGATTCCGAAGTCGCCCACAATGTCGACCGGGGAGAACAGGTTGGCCAGCAGGCTCACGATGGTAGTCACGGCAGCCAGCATCAGGGGAATGACGACGTTTCGCAGCCCCGTCTGGACGGCGTCCGCCACCTGCGCGCCCTCGGCGCGCTGCTCCCGGTAGTGCGAGACCGCCTGGATCGCATAGTCCACAGTCAGGCCGATTACGATGATGGGCACCATGGATGTCAGCGTGTTCGGTGGGCCTGTCAGGCCCAATCCCCTCGGCCCCACCCAGCCCTCCGCGCCCATAATCCAGACCAGCGACACTACCAGGCCCGCAAGCGTCAGGAAGAGGTCTGTCAGCGTGCGCATGAATAGCAGGATAAGGCCTGCGATGAGTAGCAACGCCAACCCGATGAGAGGCCCCATCCCGTTTTCCGTGGCCTCACGGGACTCGTCCTCGAGCACCGTATACGAAATGGTGCTGACGGCCAACGGGCCATCGTCGCTCTTCGCCAGCGCATCGACTCTCCGCTCGGCCTCCTGAACCTGCTCGTCACCGGTGTCACGCAGGCTGACTGAGGCGACGGCGACCTTCGTGCCGTCCGAGTCGGTTCCCGTGAACGCGTCGAGCGCGGCGAGGAGCTGCGGCGGGCCGCGGAGACCGTCAATATCGGCCTGGGTGACTGAGTCGAAGCTCTCCACCTGGAGCAGGGCCATGACCAGCAGCGAAGGCGCAAAGATCGGATCCGCGGGCGCAAGGAGCTCTCCAACGCCCGGCTCGCTGACGATGTCGCCAAGCAGCGCGTTCATCTGCGCGAGGCCGTCCGGCGTGAGGGCATCGCCGCGGAAGAGCAGCGTCACAACCCTTACGTCGCCCGATTCGCCGAACAGCTCCTCTATCTCCGCCAGTGCCTCAGCAACTGGGTTCCCGTCGGGCAGTGTTGCAGCGAGCTCAGGGGGAGGCTCACGCAGGGACGCGCCGGAGGCGAACAGGACGGTAAGGGCAAGGAGGACGGCAAGAGTGACCCACGGGCGTACCGTGACCAGCCGGCTCAGTTTGCCAAGAATATCGCTCATGGTTCACACCACGCTTGAGGACCCCGTAGCAGCCGTAGGCCGGGGAAGGTGGCCCACTCTTTTTTCCCCTCGCCCATGCGTCCAATCCGGCAGGGGGTGTCGCACGTCACCCATACTACCATACCCGATAGATCTACCGGGCCGTTTGTATGCCGCGCAACGCGGTCAAGGCGTTTCCGCCTGCTGGCTTCACCGCTGCGCTCGTCGTTCGAATTGAAGGATTCGCTTGTTGACCATTACGTCAAAGTGCTATGCTTCGCCCCGCAGGACATGGCGTTTCCTGAGGATTCTCCGACGGCGGCGCCAAACCATTCTGGCATAGGGGGCAGAAATGGCAATCAGATACGCGGGTCTTGCATTGATGGTCGGTGTGTTGCTCTCCTTTGTGGTTCCGCTCTTCGTACCGGGGTACACGCTCATAAACGCGGTGGACCAGACGGACTTCCGCGCCGCGCGCGACGCCTTGGGAGATATGCCGGTACTGGCGCAGTGGACTACATTCTTCACGCTCATCTCGCTGGTGCTGATGATCTTCGGGTTCGTGGGCCTATGGCCCCTGGCGAGCAGGCAGGACGGGCTGGGCGGCAAGCTCCTTCAGTTCGGCATAATCGCCACCATCATCGAGTGGAGCATCCTCTTCCTTTCGCAGGGCATAAAGCACTTTGAGATCCACCTGATGCAGCGAAGCAACATGGAAGCCGAGGGGTCGGCACTGGCGGCCGAGTTCGAGGCGGCAGCCCTGGCTTTGCACATGGACGTTACGGGAGTCTCCCTGGCATTCGTGGCGCTGGCGCCTATTGCGTCCAGCATGTTCGGTCTTGGGCTGGCCCAGCGATTCGTCTCGATGGACCTACTGAAGGCTGCGTGCTACGTCCTGCCGGCAGGCGGGCTGATCGGGCTGCTCAACTTCATGTTCGCAATGAACGCTCCCGGCGTGGGCATCCAGTCTCTTCTCCTGGTGAACACCCTGGTCCTGTATATACAGGGTGTCTGCCTGATCATCGTGGGACTTGGCATGTTCCAGGAGCGGAGGGAGCTCTCCGAAGAGACGTACTAGCGGAGCGAACGCAGGCTGGTCCGCATCGGAGTCGTCAGAGGGGGTTGCCCCATTTCGCCGGGCAACCCCCTCCGCATCTGCGAAGGCCTTTCTCAGATGAGGGAGTCCCGACCCGGCCGAAGCCGCTGCGGGCCTAATGCTGTGAGGTGGTCACGGCGCCTGCTGCGACCCTTAGGGACGTCTGGTCGTCCTGCAAGGGGAGGGACAATGCGCCATACCGACGCCGCACTAGAATACACCGCCAAATGAGAATGCTCGGCTTCCTCCGGCCCAGTCCCACCCTGACCCCGCGCGAGGTGCGCTCCAGTCTGCGCATGATGATGCTGGAGGGCCTGACCAGCGAGGCCCTGGCTACAGTCCAGGTCATGGGCTACCTGGCCGCGTACGCACTGGCACTGGGGGCCAGCAACCTGCAGGTAGGCATTGTATCGGCCGTGCCGTTCGCAACGCTGGTCATACAGCTGCCCGCGATCCTCCTCATCGAGCGGTTTCGCGTGAGGAAGGCCATTGGTCTGCCGGCGTGGCTTCTGGCCCAGCTGCTGATGGTGCCCGTCGGCGCGGTCCCCTTCTTTCTGGACGTGCCGAGCTCGCTTGCGGTATTGACCGTGATCTTCCTGCTGGCGTGCCGCGGCCTGTTTGCGCCATTGTGGGTTACGTCGTGGATGAGCTGGATGCACGACCTGGTACCGCGAAGCTTGGTCGGCGGGTACTACGGGCGCAGGCTGGCGGCCAGCACGACGGTGCTGGCCGTGTTGGGGCTGGGCGCGAGCTTCTACATCAGCTGGTGGGAGGGACAGGCGCCGGCGGGACAGGAGGCCTACGGGTACTCGTTCTTCTTCATCGCGGGGGCGCTCACTCTCGGCGTAATCGGCCCCCTGATGGTCGCCAGGGCCAGGGAGCCGCTGATGCCGGCGGCCCCGGACGTCAAACAGTCTCCGATTGGTATCTTGACGGAGCCGCTGCGGGACAAGAACTTCTCGCACCTCCTGCGGTTCCTGTGGGTCTGGGGCATGACGTCCAACATCGCCATTCCGTTCTTCGTCGTCTACATGCTGACCGACCTGAATCTTGAGCTCCCGGTTGTAATGGGGCTGGTGGTGTTGAGCAACGTGATGCACGTGTTGTTCGTCCGCGTCTGGGGCCCAATGGCCGACCGTGTAGGCAGCAAGACCGTGATGTCGCTCTCAGCATCGCTGTTCCTGCTGGTGTTCCTGGGCTGGGTCTTCGTCGAGCACACGGAGAAGCACGTGCTGACGATGCCCCTGCTGATAGCTCTCAACGCGTTTGTGGGAATTGCGCGCGGAGGCGTAATGCTCACCCTGAACACGCTAGCGCTGAAGATTGCGCCGGACGACAAGGCCACTGCCTTTCTCGGCGTGGCTGGCATTGCCGCGTACGTCAGCATGGGCATCGGGCCGATCATCGGTGGCCTCCTGGCGGACTTCTTTGCCACGAAGACCCTGCGCTTCGATCTCACGTGGATTTCGCAGTCGGGTGCGGTGGAGATACCCGCTCTTCAGCTCATTGGGTTCGACTTCGTATTCCTCATCGCCTTCTTCTTCAGCCTGCTCTCGTTGAACCTGCTGGTGGCTCTGCGGGAGGACGGCGAGCTTCCCAGGGACGTTGTTCTGGCAGAGCTTCTGGCGCACGCGACGCCCGCAAGACGGGCCCTCACCTCCCTGCCCGTCATCGGCTCGCTGACGTCGAGGTCCTACGGGTATCTGAAACGGCTGCCCGGCGCGGACGTGGCCCTGGGCGTGACGGCATACCAGCTGGCCGCGTCCACCCAGGCGGCGGTTACTTCCGTGGGCCGTGGAAGGATGCTGGTGCGGGAGGTGTCGCATGCGGTAGGCAGGGCCGTGGAGGAGGCTGTCGAGGACGTGGGTGACTTTGCCGAGCACGGCCTCGAACTGGCGCGGCACGCAACTCGAGGCGCAGTCCACGTTGGCGATGATCTGGCGGACCAGATGGGCCGCGCCGCCCGGGGCGCGGTTCTAGGCACGCTGCACACGCTGACTACGCGGCAGGTGCCGCTGCTCGACGCCCTGCACGGCGCCGGCTACGGAGTGGTGGAGGGCGCGCTGGAGAGCGGTCTCAGCGCCGGCGAGGTAACAACCGAGGCGCTGGAGGCGGCAAGGCAGGCCGCAAGAGAGCTGGGCATTCCTGCGGAGGAGGCCGACACCGCGCTTGCCGCGGGTATGCTGGAGGCCGCGGAAGCCGCCGGCGAAGAGGCGCTGCTGGAGGTGCGCGAGGCGCTGCCGGACGAACTGGCTGCGCTCGCTGAGTATGTGACGGCTGAAGCGGAGGAACCGGAGCTCGCGCAGGGCTCGGATTGAAGCCGGGAGACTGTGAACGACGCTGCCCGGCTTAGAGTCGCCTTACTCTGGCCTCTGGGTGTGTTCCTGAACCGCGTCTCGCAGCCGGTCTTCCTGCTCCGCAAGCTCTGGCGTGAGCGCTTCGCCGAAGTCCTCCGCTTCGAACACCGGCCGTATCTCAATCTCGCAGGGTCCGGGCATCGGGTTTGGGCAGCGCTTCACCCACTCGACAGCTTCGTCCATGTTCCGCACCTGCCAGAGCCAGAAGCCCGCGACGAGCTGCGTCGTCTCGGCGAACGGGCCGTCTATGACCGTTCGCCCAGGCCCGTCGAACACCACGCGCTTGCCTCTCGACGACGGATGCAGCCCCTCGCCGGCCAGCATCACGCCGGCGTTCACAAGCTCCTCGTTGAAGCGGCCCATTGCCTCCAGCATTTCGGTAGAGGGCATGACGCCGGCCTCGCTGTCCCCGGTTGCCTTGACAATCACCATTACTCGCATTGACGCTACCCCCGCGTTGTCTGGCTCCATCGTAGACGACCGGGAGTCCGCGGGCAACCGGCTTCCTTGACACCCCAGATTGCGCCCCCGTATCATACTCCGCGAGGCGCGAAACGGCTGGACTGTTCGCGCCTTGTCTACCCAAACGGGCCATTAGCTCAGGTGGTTAGAGCGCGGTCCTGATAAGACCGAGGTCCCTGGTTCGAATCCAGGATGGCCCACACTCCGCAGTCCAGGCTTGAGAAGGTTGCGAATGGATAGCCTCTGTCGGGGCTGCCTGAGCCGGAATACAAGACTGCGGAGGTAGAGATGACGATAAACTCGGCTACCGGTTGGTCGCTTATCCTTGCTGTGGCCATTGGTTTGGTTGCGTCGATGTTCACGCCGGGAGGTTTGCTTATCGATCCTGTAGACTCCGCCGCGTTCGGGGAGGCTGCAGGCGTCCTGGGCAACAACGGTCAGCTGGCCCAGTTCGCGACATTCCTGTTCGTGGTCAGCGTAGTGCTCTACTGGTTTGGGCTGCACAGCCTGAACCGGGCGTTCAGCGGCAGTTCCGTAATGGACTACGTGTCCCGGTTCGCACTGAGTATGTTCCTGGTCGGCTACGCCTTTCTGGTCGTCGAGTTGAGCGTCAGACACATACTGACCCACGTGCTCGAGCACGGCGCGGGAGGCACGGCTGCGGAAGAACAGGCTATGGCGACCACCCTCTTTGCTGCGGCCTCCGGTGTTCACATTGCCTTTCTCTACGTCACAGCCATCGGCTCGACGATATTCGGGTACGGCTTGGCACGCCGCTTCGATGGGACGAGCATCTTCAAGCTCGCGTCTCTTGGGTTGGCCCTCACCGGTGCGCTCAGCTTTGTGGTGCTGATGATTGCAGAGCACGTACCGGAGATAGATCTGCATGGAGTTGCAGTCGTCAGCAACATCGTGCTGTTCTTCGGCTCACTCTGCATTCTCGCCATTGGTGTGGGTATCATGAAGGGACGCCGGGAGTTCGTGGGCGAGGAAGCAGCGGCCTAGCTGTAGCCCTGACGACGAGACAGCCGGAAGAGGTCCGCGCCCTGCGCCACTACCGGCTCAAGCGCCAGTTGCGACGCAGCTCTGAGACGTAGCTCCTCCCGAGGCCGTCCGCGTTTTCCTTGAGCCAGTCGCTCAGCTTGGTCGCACCGGTCGGCTCGCCCCTTGACGTGAGCAACCCGGCCATCAATCCTTCCACCTCGTCGCGGGTGAGCGCAAGGTCGCCCTTCACGCGGCCGACGAGCTGGGTGAGGGCGAGCCCCAGGGTCGGAGGCGCGTGCACCAGCCGGGCGCGGACGCCCATCGCGGAGGCCAGCAGCCGAAGCAGCTCCTCAAAGGAGAAGATCTCCGGCCCCGCGGCGTCTGCGACGACATTCTCTCCCTGGGAACCCGCGTCCACCGCCTGGACAGCCACGTCCTCGACGAATACGGGCTGCACCGGGTAATCGCCGCTTCCGTAGACGAGAAAGACAGGGAAGCGGCGGAGCGCCCAGGCAATGTTGTTGAGTAGCAGGTCGCCACCCCCGTAGATCAGTGTGGGCCGGATAACGGCATAGGAGACGCCGAGGCCCTTGAGCATCTCCTCCACTTGGGCCTTGCCCCTGAAGTAGGGCAGCCTGGAGTCGTGCGATGGGTTGCTTACGGAGAGGTGGACAATCCTTCCAACACCCGCTCTCACTGCTGCCTCGAACAGTGTCCCGGAGTTCTCGACGGCGCGGTCGAAGGTCATTCGCCCGCGGGCATACCGTATCCAGTAGGTGTTGTAGAGGACGCCCGCCCCCTCTATCGAGCGGCACAGCCCGTCCGGATCCGAGAAGTCCAGCGGGACCGTCTCCACCAGAGCGCCGAGCGGACTCCGCCCGGCCGGCCGGCGGCTCAGGGTCCTCACCCGGACGCCCCGGTCGATGAGCCTCCGGGCTATGTAGCCGCCCGTATAGCCGAATGCGCCGGTCACGACGGCAAGGTCGGGATGTCCCAATGTGCCAGTCCTCCTGCACTATGGAAGGTAAGGACGCACGGTCATCACTTAGTTGAGGGCGGCTTCTCGGTCTGCGCCCCGCCTATCGGCATCCGGTAGCCGACGCGGGGCTCGGTGAGGATGTAAGTGGGGTTGTCGGCGTTGTCGCCCAGCTTGCGGCGGAGCTTGCCCACGATGGTGCGAATGGGGCTCACCGGGCTATCGTTCTTCTCCCCCCAGACCCGTTGCAGCAGGCGCTCGTAGGTCAGCACCCGACCGGAGTTGGCCGAGAGCTCGATGAGCAGCCGGTACTCCAGCGCGGTCAGTTGAACCTGACGATCGCCGAGGGTCACTCTATGCGCGGAGTAGTCGATCGTCAGATCGCCCAGCACGTAGGGCGTCGCTGGTTCGGACACCGCCCGTCGGCGCAGTGCCGACCGGATCCTCGCCGCCAGCTCCGTGGGCGAGAAGGGCTTGACCACGTAGTCCACGGCCCCCATGTCGAAGGCCCTGACGATGAGATCTTCCCGTCCGTAGGCGGACAGGAAGATGACCGGCACGTCCGCAATCTCCAGGATCTCCTTCATCAGCTCGATGCCGTCGGTTCCGGGCAGCATCAGGTCCAGCAGCACGATCTGCGGCTGCTCCGCCTCCATGAAGTGGAGTGCCTCATCCGGGTCCCCGGTCACCACAGGCGAGTAGCCGGACCTGGCGAGGGAGTCGCGTATGTAGCGCAGGTCGTTAGGGTCGTCGTCCACCGCGAGTACCCGCACGCGCTGCTCCGGCTCCATTCGCCTTTGCCGTCTGGAGTGAGTCGGGGCCGGCGGGACTCCCGCCTCGGCGCCTGCATCCGCGACCATCGGAATGGTGAATGTGAAGCGGGCGCCGAGGCCCGGCCCGTCGCTCTCGGCCCAGATGCGGCCCCCGTGCGCCTCCACCAACCCTTTGCAGATGGCCAGTCCCAGGCCCGTGTCTCCTCCCTGGTCCTCGGGCTGCGTCGCGGAGAACTTGCGGAACAGGTAAGGCAGGGTCTCGGCCGGGATGCCCCGACCCTCGTCTGCCACCGAGACCGCAACGTGAATGCCGTCCCGCACTGCGGACACCCTGATGACCGACGACTCCGAGGAGTGCCGGGAGGCGTTCGTCAGCAGGTTGACCAGCACCTGGACTATTCGGAGACGGTCCGCCATGACCAGGGGCAGGTCCGCCGCCACGTCGATGGCCAGGTTGTTCCTGCCGCCCGCGTTCTTGAAGGCGTTTCTGGCCCGGTCGACCAGCACGGCCACCTCCGCAGGCTCCGGGCTGACGGGCAGGGTGCCCGTCTCGATGCGGGCCACGTCCAGCAGGTCGGCGACCAGGGCGTTCATGTGATCGGCCTGGTCCCCAATGATGCGGATGAACTGGCGGATCACGGCGGGATCGATGTCAGTCGCCGAATCCATGATGGTGGTGACGGAACCCTTGATGGAGGTCAGGGGAGTCCTCAGCTCGTGGCTCACCATGGCCAGGAACTCCGCCCGCATCCGCTCCAGCTCCTCCACGTCGGCCATGTCCTGCATGGTGACGACCATCGACTCGACCGTACCCTCGTCCGAGACGATGGGAGTCGCGTTGAGCAGCAATGTGAGGCTCCGCCCGTCGGGAACGCTGATGATCACCTCCTCGGCCCGCACCGTCTCGCCGACGCTGAGGAGTTCGGCCATTGGGAACTCCTGCAGGGAGACCTCCTGCCCGTCGGCCCGCCTGAAGGTCACCACGGCGAGAAGGTCCTCCGGCGACTGGCCGGGGTTGCGCAGGCTGTCGACGATCCGCATCGCCGCCCGGTTGAAGGACTTCGGGACTCCCGTCCTGGCATCGAAGACCACCACGCCCACCGGGGAGGTGTCTATCAGCGTCTCCAGGTCGGCCCTGGCCCGTCGCTCCTCCCGGTGCCTGCGGGCGTTGGCGATGGCCATCGCCGCCTGGGATGCGAAGAGCGCCAGCGTCTCCTCGTCCTCCTGGGTGAATTCCTGACCGCGTTCCTTCTCGGCGAGGAAGATGCTTCCGACGCGCTCGCCCCGGTGCAGGAGGGGGGTCGCCATGAAGGAGACAGTATCGCTCACCGCCACAGGGGGGACCAGCTCAGGAAGGCCCAGGGACCGAATATGGCCGAGCAGGTCGGGAACCCGCAGGGGGCCGAGAATCCCCCCCAGGTACTCGAAGTGATCTGGCCAGCCCGGTAGCGTCCACAGCTCCTGCGCCTCGTCCACGGTCATACCAGAGGAAAGGAAGTCCTCCGCGGCGCCCGCATGGGCGTGCAGGGCGATGACGCCGTAGCGGGCGTCGGTGAGGGATCGGGCGGAGTCGAGTACGCCCTGGAGCACGGTGTTGAAGTCCAGGTCTTCTGTGATTCGGAGGCCGGCCTCGCTCAGTCTGGAGAGGCGGTCTCGCAGCTCCGCTATCTCTCGTGTCGGATCGTCCGGTTGTGGCAACTGTTACCTCCATTGGCCGACGAAGATCACCATACTCAGGCCCAGAGAGGGCCGGAGGAAATGGCGTCGACAAGGACATTATACAGATTCCAATTGAAGGTTACAAGAAGTTACGGATAATTGGTCTAAGAGTTACGCCTAAGTTACACGACTGGTTGTATACTACAGGGTGGTGGATAATCCACCCGAAAGATGAGACCCCGCGGCGCCACAGGCGTGCCGGGCTGCGGCATCAGGGGTCTCGCTCTGACTGCAATCGGTCCTATCGCTCGACAAGCGAAGCCACAGACTGGTAAGGAGGGAGTTAGAGATGACCCACGAAACATCAGCAACGCCTGACTACACCATGGGCTTTAGTGAGGGATTCCTGGAGTCCCTCAGGCGATACACCGCGGCGGCCAACGCCGCGTACCTGCTCCCGTATCTCAGGCCCGGCTTGCGCATTCTCGATTTCGGCTGCGGACCGGGCACCATATCGGTGGGTCTGGCCCACGCCGTGGCGCCCGGGGAGCTGCACGGCGTGGACATGGAGAAGTCGCAGACGGACATGGCCGAGGCAGCCGCCGCGTTTTATGGACTGGACAACGCCGTCTTCCACGGTGGAGACGTGACCGATATGCCCTTTGAGGATGACTTCTTCGACGTTGCCCACTGCCACAATGTCCTTATGCACGTACCGGACACGGCCGCCGTGCTGGCCGAGGTGAAGCGCGTACTGAAACCGGGCGGCATCATCGGCTGCCGGGAGTTGAACTGCTCAGCGAGCTTCACCTATCCCGACTTCGGAATCATAAGGAGAGCATGGGATATGTTCGAAGACGTGCTGACTGCCGACGACGGCCACCCACAGATGGGCAAGGAGCTGAAGTCCCACATCCTGGCGGCCGGCTTTACCAACGTCAAGGCGTCCGGGTCATTCGTCACCTACAGCTCCCCGCAGGACATCGAGTACATCTACCGGTTCATCCAAAACTGGTTCCTGTCTGCGGAGATCACGGAGGCGGCGATAAAGTACGGCGCAGCGACCGAGCGGCTGTGCGAAGAGATACGAGTCGCCTACAGCCGATGGAAGGAGCACCCCGGGGCGGTCATAGGTGTCGCCTTCGGCGAGGTCCTGGCCAACAAGCCCTAGCTTCAGAGAAAGCGCCGCCCGGACGACACTGGGTCAGAGACCGGCGCTCCGGCTCACATGGCGCTGCCCCCGCTTCTCCCCCTACACACCGTGGATGCGCTGCGGGGGCAGCGCCACCAATCCACGAAGTTCGGCCATTCTGGTACAGTCCTCGCTTTGCACTTCCCTCTCGCTGCTTGACGTGTGCGCGGCCCGCTCGTGGTGAGCTTGTCGAACCATTCGAGCGGGCTAGGGAGAGGCCACAGTCCGCTCACGCCCTTCGACGAGCTCAGGGTGAGCGGACTGGGTGGCACTCGATGCCGCCGCTCAGCTTGACACGCGGACGGAGGCAGGCCCCACCGTCATTCTGAACGGAGCGCAATGAAGAATCCAGGGCCTTTGCTCGCAAAGCTGCGCCGTCTTCACGGAGCCCCTTTGGATTCCTCGCCTGCGGCTCAGAATGTCATTCAACGAAGCCGCCGCGTGGGTTACCCAGGGGTCTTCTTGAGGGGGAAGATCGAGATTGGGAGGCAGGCTCTAACTCACTCCGCTTACCGGCTTGATTGCTTCATGGCAGCGTAGTTGGCCAGTATCCTGTCGGCAACCGACCTGCACATGATCATCTCTTCGCGGCTGACTCCCGCGAGGAGCCTGACATTGAACGCCGTCACGCGGCGCTGCAGCTCATTGATCAGGTCGCGCCCCGTCTCGGTGAGGCTCAACAGCACAACGCGACGGTCATCGCGCACCCGGCGTCTCTGTAGGATCTCCATATCAACCAACCTGGACACCACGCGGCTTATCCGCGAGGCGTCCACGGGCAGGACCTGCGCCAGCTGAGTGGCGGTGCACTCTCCCTCCGCCAGGCAGAACCTCAGGAGGCTGTACTCCAGGGAAGTGATATCGTGGGGCGCCGCCTCGTCCGATATTCCCGAAGCGAACGCGTTCAGCAGGTCCATGATGTACGGCCCCAGGTTCGTCGCCATTCTCTCGGTAACCTGCGGGTCAACTTCCTGATACTGATCTCGAAGGTCTGTCACCATTTGCTCTCCATACAGAATAGCGCCGTAGTGTCCGGCGTCAGAACGGCTCCGGACGGCGAGATTCCCCAGCCCGCCGGGGCTAACCGACCTGCCGGTTTAGATTGGTGAGACGAATTTAATGAATTCTTCATCTTTTGCTCTTGACAAGAATTGCTAACGCATATATTGTATCTGCAATGGTTGTGTTACGCAAGTGTTCCAGGCAAGGTAAATAGCCCGGAGAAATCTTACAAAGGGATACTTGCAGGAAGCCTGGGAAGAGGAACGTGAGACGGCAAACAAAGAACACCGTGTGCTGGAATCCCAGCCTTTGCGTGAACGCCGGTTCACAGCGGACTGTATTAGCATCTCTGTCTCATCGTGCGGCTCATGCGCTCTTGCGCTCCGCTCTGTCCCCTCATGGACCCGTGGGAGAAAGGGTGGGATATGGGTAATCCTTCGAGTTGGGGAGGCCTGGCTCTGGGCAGGAGCTGGGCCCCCTGCGAAAACGGCTCCGGCGCGACCGACTCTCACATCGAAGACGCTCCGAGAACCACCGCCTACACATACTACCGCATAGCGCCTGGCCTCACAAGCGGCTGGGGGTCGGCCGTTGTAACATTCGGGTTAAGTGGTTGTAACATGCGGGTTAAATCGCGAAGCGCCTTCGCGATCCGGCGCCCGCTCTTCCACAGGTTTGCGTCTCCCTCACGCCGCGTCTCTTGGGCGCGGCGGCTTCCAGTCTATCACAGCCGTAGCCGCTCACTCGGTCGGTCCGCGTGCCGGCTCCAGCAGCAAGGGGAGGCGAGCTGAACGTGAGCGCAGGCAGCTACGGATCGAAGGGCAGGCTGGAAGGCGCGGCGGCAGCGGCGCTGATAGTCGCCCTTGCCGTGCTTGCCGCGGTCATGCTCTCCGCGCCGCTGGCCTACGCGCAGGACCCCGTAATCGAGCCTACCGAGGCGCAAGCAGCGCCAACACCCGAATCCACCACTGAGCCTCCGCCCGAATCGACCCAGACTACAACGCCCGAACCTACCCAGCCCCCAACCCCCGAGCCTGTGCCGGAACCCACGGCGGAGCCAACACCGGAGCCCACGCCCGAACCGACGCCTGAACCTACGGCAGAGCCTACTGCCGAACCGACGCCTGAGCCCACGGCGGAGCCTACTGTCGAGCCGACGCCTGAGCCCACGACGGAGCCTACTGCCGAACCCACTCCTGAGCCAGCAGTCAGCGTACCGGCAGCGCCCACGGGGCTGCAGGCCAACGCCTCACCCGGCTCGCTGAGCATATCGGTGGGCTGGGGTGACGTCACCGGAGCGAGCCATTACCGGGTCCGCTGGCGAGTGGCCGGACCGGGCAACAGCCTGAACACGGGTGTGGAGACGCAGTCCTCCAACGCCACCATCACCGTCAGTAGCTACGGCGAATGGGTGGTGCGGGTAGAGGCGTGCAACAACGCGGGCTGCGGGTCGCACATCGCATTGCGGTTTGCGGTCGATCCGGCTCCTGAACCAACGCCGGAGAACAACCTGGCGCCGGTCTTCAACCTCGCGATCAGCGGCCTGTCCTTCCAGGAAGGCGAGGACGACGGCGAGACGACACTGCCGGAGGCCGACGGCGGCAACGGCGCTCTGACATACAGCGTGACGCCGGCCCTGCCCGAGGGACTGACATTCGACCCTGAGACCCGCGTCCTTGGCGGCACGCCGTCTGAGGCCGGCGAGTTCTCCATGACCTACACCGCCACCGACGAGGACGGCGACGAAGCCTCGTTCACGTTCACCATCACCGTGGACCCTGGCCTTGTGACAGCCCAGTCAAATTCGCTGCCCGCGCCCGTCAACGTCACCGTCTCCCGCAAGCGGTCCGACGTGCAGATGAACCCGGCCATTGACGTGAGCTGGGCCGCTCCGAGCCACCACCGGACAAACCTCGGATACGCGCTGCGGGTAATGAAAATCGGCTCAGACCAGACAGCAACCCAGGTAGCAATCCATGGTTTTGGCGAGAACACGCTCAACACGACCCTGACAGACCTGGACGCCGGCGCCGTATACCGAGTCGACGTGCGGGTGAAGTGGGCGGTTGACGGATTCAGCAGCTGGGTTAGCTCGTCACACATCACCGCCAACCGGCCGCCCACTACAACCAACACATACGTCGCTGAAGCTAGTCTTCCGTGGGGCCAGACCGGGTACAGTGAAACCGCGCTGCCGACCTATTTCAGCGACGCGGAAGGCGACACGCTGACCTGGTCGGCCTCTTCTGCGTATCCCGGCGTGATCGCTGCCGGGGTGGACGGGTCCGGATCCACCGCCAGGCTATGGGTCAGGCCGGTCAACCCCGGCTCGGCATTGGTTACCTACGGAGCGCACGACGGATACGGCGGGTATGCCTCTCGCACCGTGAAAATGACCGGCACCGCGAACGAGGTCCGGAGCATCCCTGAGAACTCTCCCAGCGGCACCAATGTGGGCGCGCCTCTCGCGGGCGTCCCCTACAACGACGAGACGCTGACCTACTTCTGGACCTTCAACGGCGACCCTTGGCGGCAATTCTCCTTCAACACTTCCACCGGCCAGATCATCGTGTCCGTAAACGTCATCCCGTCGAAACTGGACTACGAGACCGGCCCGAACAGCTACACCGGCAAGGTGGAGTACACCGTGCAGGGCCAGAAAGCGGTGATCAACTACACCATCAACATCACTGACGTCACTCCCGGCAAGCCCGCCGCTCCGACGGTGACGCGTAAGCAGTCAAGCGTGGCGACGACGCACCCAGCGCTGGACGTGACGTGGACGGCGCCCGATGCCAACGGCACCACCATCAACAGCTACGAGGCCCAGTACCGGGTCAAGGTGGCTGCGGGCGAGACGGAAAACGCCTGGACGGCGTACACCGGCACGCTAGGGGCGACCGCGACGAGCCTCAGCTTGACAGGTCTGCAGTCCGGTGCCACCTACGAGGTCCAGGTGCGCGCCGTCAGCAACGACGAGGGCAAAGGCCCCTGGTCGGACTCCGGGGAGGGCCAGGCCAACACGGTGCCGAGCACCACCGCGTTATCCATCGCTGCGACGACGATCCCGTGGGGGGAGACCAGAACCTACGATCTCGCCGCTTCCGGGAGTGAGTATTTCACGGACGCGGACGGCGACACCCTGACCTACTCGGCCTCCGCCACGTACCCTTGCATCGTCGGCGTCAGCTTCTCGGGTTCCGTGCTGTCCATCACCGCCCTCAACCCCGACGCGTCCACCATAGTCTACGGGGTGACCGATCCCTACGGCGGTTACACTTCTCGCGCCGTGACCATCACCGGCTCGGGGAACGTCACACGGGAGGTGCCGGAGAACTCCGCCGCTGGAACGAACGTGGGCGCGCCGATAACCTCTGCCCCCTGCGGCGATGAGTATATTTCCTACGGGTTCGATGGCGAGGCATCGACCTCCGGGAAGTTCGTCATCGACCATGAGACCGGCCAGATCAGCGTGGCGGAAGGCGCTACGCTGGACCACGAGACCAAGAGCTCCTACACAGGCCGGGTGCATTGGGTGGTGCACGGGGACCAGTTCCCCGCCGCCAACGTCACGATCAACGTGACCGACGTGGGGGCGGGCAAGCCCGGTACGCCGACGGTGACGCGGACAACGTTCAGTGAGCCGACAGCCCCTGCCCTGGACGTGACGTGGACGGCCGCGACTGCCAACGGGGGCGCGACCATCTCGGGCTACCAGGCGCAGTACCGCAAGAAGGCAGAGGAACCTGTGGCGTGGACGTCCTACAGCGGCACGCTGGGCGCTACGGCGACGACCCTGAACCTGGCGAACCTGGAAGCGGGAGCGACCTACGAGGTGCAGGTGCGGGGAGTTAGCAGCGAGGAGGGTGCCGGGCCCTGGTCGGACACCGGAGAGGGCACGGCCAACACGCCGCCGGCTGCCACCAGTACGCCCTTCAACGGCGGTACGTTCCCGGTCGGCACCGTCGCCACCTACTCTGAGACGGGCCAGGGAGCATTGGGGGTGTTCTTCCAGGACGCCGACAGCGACACGCTGACCTATGCGGCCTCCGCACAGCACCCCGCCCTGCTGGGTGTCAGCCTGTCCGGCGCAGCCGGGAGCGCCCAGCTGCGAGTAACCCTGCTCAATCAGGGCTCATCCCAAGTCATCTTTACGGCCAGCGACCTCTACGGCGGGTCCGTAACCCGCACCACGACCATCGGCATCACGGCGAAAACGAGCCGCAGCATCGCTGAGAACTCCCCCGCGGGCACGGCGGTAGGGGGGCCGGTGACAGGCATTCCGTACAACGGCGAGGCGCTGACCTACTCGCTGGAGGGCAAGGCGAAGGATTCCGGGAAATTCGTCATCAACTCCGCCAGCGGCCAGATCAGCGTGGCGCAGGGCGCTACGCTGGATTACGAGACTGACGATGACGACAGGGAGATCGAGTACTGGCAAGGCGAGGTGTTCAACAAGTTCTACAGGGGAGAGGTGCACTACACGGTAGACGGCCACGCGGCGGTCATCAGCGTGCTCCTCATCTTGACGGACGTGGACTCCCCCAAGCCCGCGGCGCCGACGGTGGCCCGCACGCAGTTCAGCGAGCCGACCAACCCGGCGCTGGACGTGACATGGACAGCGCCCTCCGCCGGCGGCATGACCATCACCGGCTACAAGGCCCAGTACCGCAAGAAGGTCGCGCAGGGCGAAACCCCCAACTCGTGGACTGCTTACAGTAGCACGCTGGGCGCTACGGCGACCACCATCAACCTCCCGGACCTGGAGGCGGGGGCCACCTACGAGGCGCAGGTGCGGACGGTGACCAGTGAAGAGGGCGATGGGTCTTGGTCGGATATCGGGGAGGGGCAGGCCAACACGCCGCCGAACACCAACATCTGGTTCATGACTGATTTCTCTTTCTGGTGGGGTTCCTCTTCTGTACCTCACGGCGTGTCAGGATATTTTGAGGACGCGGACGGCGACACACTGACATACTCGGCCTCATCAGAGTACCCCGGCGTGATCCAGGTCTGGATGACTGACCCTGACGTCCTGACGATGTTAGCGGTCAACCCGAGCTCATCAACGGTGACGTACGGAGCCTCTGACGGGTACGGCGGATATATCTCGCGTACCTTCAAGGCCACCGGCACAGGGAACGAGACTAGGAGTGTGGCGGAGAACTCTCCTGCGGGCACAGCGGTAGGTCGGACGGTGCATGGAACGCCATACAACGACGAAACACTGACCCACACCTGGGAGGGTGAGGCGAAGGACTCAGGGTTGTTCGAATTCAACTCCGCGACTGGGCAGATCAGTGTCGCGCAGGGCGCAACGCTGGACTACGAGACCAAGAGCTCCTACACCGGCAAAGTGAAATGGACCGTGCAGGGTCAGGAAGCCGTTGTGAACCTGACCATCAACGTGACGGACGTGGAGGCCGTCATGTCCGCTGCGCCGACGCTCGCCCGCACGCAGTTCAGCGAGCCGTCGAACCCGGCCCTGGACGTATCGTGGACGGCGGCGACCGCCAACGGACTGACCATCACCGGCTACGAGGCGCAGTACCGCAAGAAGGCTGCAGATGGCGAGCAAGCTGCTGGATGGACGGCCTACAGCGGCACTTTGTCGGCGACGGCGACGACCCTCAACCTGCCGGACCTGGAGGCAGGCGCCACCTACGAGGCGCAGGTGCGGGCGGTGACCAGCGAGGAGGCCGAGGGGCCGTGGTCGGATATCGGGGAGGGCACAGCCAACACGCCGCCGGCCTGGACGCGACTTTACTACCCCGACGCGACTTACAGGTACAGGGTCGTCTGGACAATCGTCAGCGGCGGGACGCTCGCTGCCCACTTCTCAGACGCCGATGGCGACACGCTCACCTATTCGGCGACCCCGGCGCACCCGGCCCTGGCCAATGCATGGGTAGCAGGGAACGATCTGACGATAGAAGCACGGAACGCCGGTGCGACCAGCCTTACATACAGGGCGCGTGACTCCTACGGCGGAGTCAGCAGCGATGTACGTCATGGATTCACGGTCACCGCAAGCGAGACCCGCACCGTTCCTGAGAACGCCGCGGCCAACACGATGGTCGGTGACCGGGTGCAGGGGGTTCCCTACACCGGGGACACGCTGTCGCTGGGCTACACGCTTACGGGGGAGCTGGCGACGTCCGGGAACTTCCTCATCAAGCCGCACGGAAGGATCCGGGTGAAGACTGGGGCCGTGCTTGACTACGAGACCAAGAGCTCCTACACCGGCAAGGTGGAGTACACCGTCGGGGGCATTGCCTCCGCCATTGACGTCACCATCAACCTGATTGACATCGAGGCGGGCAAGCCCGGCACGCCGGCGGTGACGCGCACACAGTTCAGCGAGCAGTCGGCCCCGGCGCTGGACGTGACGTGGACTGCGGAGGCCGCTAACGGACTGACCATTACTGGCTACGAGGCGCAGTACCGCGAGAAGGCCGCCGACGGTGAAGAGGCCGCAGCGTGGACGGCCTACAGCGGCACGCTGTCGGCGACGGCGACGACCTTCAACCTGCCGAACCTGGAGTCTGGCGCGACCTACGAGTTCCAGGTGCGGGCAGTGACCAGCGAAGAGGGCGAGGGGCCGTGGTCGGACATTGGGGAGGGCACGGCCAACCGGCCGCCAAATAAGACCAACAGGCACCTCGTCGACAGCACGTACCCGCAGTTCACCAGCGGCTACGCTGACCTGTTCAACTCTACGCCACTGTTCTTCGAAGACGCCGATGGAGACACGCTGACCGCTACCAACGTCTCACAGTACCCCGGAATTGTCAGGGTCACTGTGGAAGGTGGAGCAGTCGGCAGGGTCTGGTTCTTCTACATCAACCCGGGCTCGTCGAGAGTGACATACGGGGTGTATGACCAGTACGGCGGGTACGTGTCTCGCAGCCTGACCCTCTCCGTCTCCGCGAACTGGACCCGCGAAGTCGCCGAGAACTCGGCTGCGGGTACTTTGGTGGGCAGTCCGGTGGTGGGAACGCCATACGGGGACGATGCGTTCGTCTACACGCTGACGGGCGAGGCAGCGACCTCTGGGGCCTTCGAGATCGACTCGGGCACTGGGCAGATCAAGGTCAAGCAAGGGGCCAGCCTGGACCACGAGACCAAGGACTCCTACACGGGGAAGGTGAACTGGACGGTGCAGGGCCAGGCCGCCGTGGCCAACGTCACCATCAACGTGACGGACGTAGAGGCCGGCAAGCCCGGAACGCCGACAGTCACCCGCACGCCGTTCAGCGTACCGACGGACCCTGCGCTAGACGTGACGTGGACGGCGGCGGCGACCAATGGCCTGACCATCACAGGCTACGAGGCCCAGTACCGCGTGAAGGCTGCAGACGGCGAGCAAGCTGCTGGGTGGACGGCCTACAGCGACACGCTGGGTGCTACAGCGACAACGTTCAACCTGGCGGACCTGGAAGCAGGAGTGACGTACGAGGCACAGGTGCGGGCGGTTACCAGCGAGGAGGGCGAAGGGCCCTGGTCTGACGTGGGGGAAGGCACGGCCAACCGGCCGCCGACCGCCAGCGGCGCGGACCTTGCTGACGCCACAATCGCGGTCTCAACCGCCACAGACTATGACATCAGCGACAAGTTCGCGGACGCGGACGGCGACACGCTCACGTATTCGGCCTCGTCGGCCTATGCAGGCGTGCTCACGACCGCGATAACGGGGAGCACTCTGACGGCAACCGCCATCAACCCCGCCGCTTCCACGGTCACCTACGGAGCCGACGACGGGTACGGTGGGTATGTCTCCCGCACGTTCACTGCCACCGGCGCCAGGAGTGAGACCAGGAGCGTGGCCGAGAACTCCGCAGCGGGCACGTCGGTGGGCGATCCGGTGACGGGCACGCCGTACGACGACGGCGATAGTCAGACCGATGACGCGCTGAGCTACACGCTGACGGGAGACGCGGCGGACGCCTTTGTCATAGACTCGGCCAGCGGCCAGATCAGCGTGAAGCAGGGCGCGACGCTGGACTACGAGACGAAGGACTCCTACACGGGCGCCGTGGGGTACACAGTGCAGGGGCAGGCGGCGTCGGTCAGTCTCACCATCAGCGTGACGGACGTGGGGGCGGGCAAGCCCGGCACGCCGACGGTGACTCGCACAACGTTCACTGAGCAGACGAACCCGGCGCTGGACGCAAGTTGGACTGCCGCCTCTGTCAACGGCACGACCATCACGGCGTATGAGGCCCAGTACCGCAAGAAGGCGGCAGATGGTCAAAACCCCGAGGCGTGGACTGCCTACACCGGCACGCTGGGCGCAACGGCAACGAGCCTCAACCTGCCGAACATGGAGGCTGGCGCGACCTATGAGTTCCAGGTGCGGGCAGTGGCCCAGCTGGAGGGCGAGGGCCCATGGTCGGACATCGGCGAAGGCACGGCCAACACGCCGCCGTCCGCCAGCGGCACTGGCCTCACCGCCGCTACAATCGCGGTCGCCACCGCCACGGACTATGACATCAGCGGCGAGTTCACGGACGCCGACGGCGACACGCTGACCTACTCCGCCTCGTCGGCGCAGCCAGGTGTGCTCACGACCGCGATAACGGGGACTGATTCCGACACACTGACGGTGACCGCCATCAACCCAGCCGCTTCCACAGTCACCTATAGCGTCTCCGACGGATACGGCGGTTACGCATCTCGCACCGTGACGGTCACCGGTCAAGCGAGTGTGACTCGGTCCATCGCCGAAAACTCGGCAGCGGGCACGGCGGTGGGCGATCCGGTGACCGGCACGCCTCACGGGACCGAGACGCTGACCTATACGCTCACAGGCGACGCAGCGACGGCATTCGTCATAGACTCGGCCACGGGCCAGATCAGCGTGAAGCAGGGCGCTACGCTGGACTACGAGGCGAAGGACTCCTACACGGGCGCCGTGGGGTACACCGTGCAGGGGCAGGCGGCGTCGGTCAGTCTCACCATCAGCGTGACGGACCTGGAGGCTGGCAAGCCTGGCACTCCTGCGGTTGCCCGCACCCGGTTCAGTGGGCAATCGAATCCGGCGCTGGACGTGACGTGGACGGCGGCCACTGCCAACGGCCTGACCATCACAGGGTACGAGGCGCAGCACCGCAAGCAGGTCGCAGACGGTCAGACCCCCGAGCCGTGGACGACCTACAGCGGCACGCTGGGTGCTACAGCGACCGGCTTCATGCTGACCAATCTAGACTCGGGCGCGACCTATGAGTTCCAGGTGCGGGCCTTGACCCAGTTGGAGGGCGAGGGTCCCTGGTCGGACATCGGCGAAGGCACGGCCAACACGCCGCCGGCCGCCAGCGGCACGGGCCTTGATGACAGCACCATCGACCTCGCCACCGCCACCGACTATGACATCAGCGCCAAGTTCACGGACGCGGACAGCGATACGCTGACCTACTCCGCCTCGTCGGCGCAGCCGGGTGTGATAACCGCCGCAATAACGGGCGACGATTCCGACACACTGACGGTCACTGCCATAAACTCCGCGGCCTCCACGGTCACGTACGGAGCCTCCGACGGGTACGGCGGATATGTCTCCCGCACCGTGACCTACACCGGAACGGCGAGCGCGACCCGGAGCATCGCTGAGAACTCCGCTGCGGGCACGGCGGTAGGCGATCCGGTAGCAGGCACGCCCCACGAGAGCGAGACGCCGAACTACACGCTGACGGGCGACGCGGCGGACGCCTTCACCATCGACGCGGCCACGGGCCAGATCAGCGTGAAGCAGGGCGCGACGCTGGACTACGAGACCACGAGTTCGTACACAGGACAGGTGACCTGGACGGTGCAGGGGCAGACCGCAACCGTCAGCCTGACCATCAACGTCACCGATGTGACGGGGCCGGAGACGCCCGCCGCGCCGACTGTCCAAACTACCGCGTCGGATCCCGCAGCGAGCCTCGACGTGGACTGGATAGCTCCCAACGATCTCGGCTCGCCCATAACCGGCTACCGCGTGCGATACCGGACTGCGGGACCGACGGACTGGGCCGATCACACCTTCAGCGGCACGGCCACCGAAACCACTATCGAGAACCTCGACTCGGCCACCGTCTACAAGGTGCAGGTGTTGGCCATCAACGCCGAGGGAGAGAGCGCCTGGTCGGCAAGCGGTACGGGCGTGACCGGTCCTATCCAGCTGAACGCCAAGCGCGAGGTGCCCGAGAACGCACAGGCGGGCACTGCGGTGGGCGATCCGGTACAGGCGACCGATCACGACAACCACGCCCTCACCTACACCGTGGTGGGCGACATCGTCGAGGCCAGTGACCAGCAGCGCGCTCGCCGGACCACGAGCGAGTTCGTCATCGACGCGGCGACCGGCCAGATCAGGGTGGCCCACGGTGCCCACCTGGACTATGAGAAGGCACACCGCCACTACCTGACGGTGCAGGCGAGCCACGCGACCCCCGGCCTCTCGGACGGACACATCGTCAACGCCGTGATCAGCGTGACCATCGACGTGACAGACGTGTACGAGCCGCCCCCGTCGACGCCTACACCCACGCCCACGCCGACGCCTGGGACGCCCACACCTACACCCACGCCGGAGCCGACACCTGAACCCACGCCTGAACCTACGCCGGAGCCGACGCCAGAACCGACGCCGCAGCCGACGACCCAGCCAACGCCAGAACCGACACAGCAACCAACACCGCACCCGACGAAGGAGCCGACACAAGA
>JAPPHY010000005.1 GCA_028877205.1 Chloroflexota bacterium
CAACAGATACCGCTGAACGGCTCAGTGGTATCTTCCGTAAACGGTAGCCCACCACTCAATCCCCAAGTACATCAAGGGCCTGCGCGTTCAGTCTTCAGCAGGCTGTCTATGTGGCGAAACAATAGCCCCCGTACCCTTTGGCGTATCCTCGCGCTGTTCGGTTGAGGCCCGGCCTCCAAGGCTTTACAATCCCCCATCATGAACGGGAAGTGCTGCCTGATTACCGGCGGCAGCGACGGTATCGGCCTCGCGGCAGCGCGGGAACTGGCTCACATGGGCGCAAGCGTGGTCATGGTCGGCCGGAACGAGGCGAAGACAGCTGCAGCCGCAAATCGCATCACCCAGGAGACGGGCAACGGCTCAGTGCGCTACATGGTGGCCGACCTGTCGTCGCAGGCGGACGTGCGCCGGCTAGCTGCCGAGGTTACTGAAAGCATACCGAGGCTGGACGTCCTCGTGAACAACGCGGGCGCTGCATTTCTTTCGCGTCGCCGCAGCGTTGACGGCATCGAAATGACGTTCGCTCTGAACCACCTGGGCTACTTTCTGTTGACCACCCTGCTGCTGGACCTTCTGGGACGCTCCTCGCCGGCCAGGATCGTCAACGTCGCGTCGGCCGCCCACTCCTCGGCCGGCAGCTTTCGACTGGAGGACCTGCCAAGTCCAGAGAAATGCGGCGGTTTCCGCGCATACGGACGCTCCAAGCTCTGCAACATCCTGTTCACCTACGAGCTGGCGCGGCGGCTTGAGGGCTCCGGTGTGACGGCCAACACCCTGCATCCCGGGCTGGTCCGCACCAACATCGCACGAAACAACGGCCTCCTCGGACGTATGGTCAACTTCTTCATAGGGGTCCGCGGCGTCGATGCCGCAAAGGGAGCGGAGACGGTTGTCTACCTGGCAGCCTCGCCCGAGGTTGAAGGGCTGACGGGAAAGTACTTCGAGAACCGACGCGCGGTGCCGTCGTCGGCCCTGAGCTACGACGCCGAGCTGGCCTCGGATCTCTGGAAGCTGAGTGAACGACTGACGCAGCCAAGCGAAGGGATGGGAGAAAACCGGCATTGAGTTCCCGCCGGTCCATCCGGCCGGAGGGTGCGGAGTGCGATTGCTGCGGCAACGGACAGCCCTATAGACGGATGCGCGCAGTAGCCGCCCGGTTCCCGAGCGCTTATACTGGTCTAGAACCTCTATTGGGAAGGCGAGATGCCGTATCCCTGGGCCAATGTCTTCATCCTTATCGTCGGCGGCCTTTCGCTGCTGAGCGGCTTCCTTGGGCTGCTTGGAGGCTCTCCAAGCTGGGGGCTTGCGCTCGACGTGCATCGCATTTCCGGCTTCGCCCTGGTTGCGCTGCTCCTGTGGAAGGGCCAGAACATCCTTCGTTCGCTGATGAACAGGCGCAACTGGCGGAGGAGGCCCGGCATTGTGATTGGCTCCATCGCCACCCTGCTGCTGCTTCTTATCGCGCTTGGGCTGGGGATAGCCTGGAGCTTCAGCGGATACTTCACATTCCAGGGATTCAGCGCTCTGAGCTGGCACATCTATCTGTCGCTGCTTCTCGGCCCGTTCGTGGTCATGCACGCCTACAAGCACTCCTGGACGCTGCGCACTCGATTCTGGATCGAACGCAGGTCGTTTCTGCGGCTGGCCGGGCTCGGCATAGCAGGCCTCGCAGTGTGGCGCACGGGCGAGCTTGCGGTCGCCGCACTTAGTCTCCCCGGCAAGGATCGGCGGTTCACCGGGTCGTACGAGCGGGGGAGCTTCACCGGCAACGCCTTTCCGACCACGTCCTGGCTGAATGACGACCCAGACCCGGTCGTCAAGGACGCCTGGAGGTTGAACGTCTCCGGCCTCGTTAGCCGCGACCTGGACCTCAGACTGGCAGACCTGACCGGCAACCGCGAGAAGGTCACCGCCGTTCTGGACTGCACGGGCGGCTGGCACTCCACACAGGAGTGGCAGGGCGTTCCTTTAAGGGAAGTGCTGGTGACCGCGGGGGTCGAGCCGGGCGCGGGCAGCGTGACGGTGCGTTCCGTAACGGGCTACCAGCGCAGGTTCTCGATGGCAGAGGCCGACCAGTACCTGCTGGCAACTCACGTGGGAGGCGACCCAATCTCTCACGGGCATGGCGCGCCGCTGCGCCTGGTCGCCCCCGGCAAGCGCGGCTACGAATGGGTGAAGTGGGTGGTAGCCGTTCGCGTCAACGACACCGGCAAGTGGTGGCAACCTCCTCTTCCGCTCTCTTGATCGGAGAAGCATTGGAGACCGTCCCTGCTCTACCGAACCGTGCCCTCCGGGAACGGTCCTTGCGCTCCAACTGGCTCGCTTTCGTAGGGAGCGTAGCCGGCACTGCGCAGCCGCTCCCACACCTCCTCCGAGTGGGCCCGGTTCCTGGTCTCCAGTGTCAGCTGGATTTCCACCTGGCCCAGGTGCACCGAAGCGGCGTGCCTGAGATGCCCGATGTCCAGCACGTTTACGTCGGCACTGGACAGGATGGTCAGCAGGCGATTCAGCTGGCCGGGGCGGTCCTCCAGCATAACGCGCATCACCAGATAGCGACCCGCGTGGGCCAGCCCGTTCTCAAGGACTCGTGCTATCAGGTGAGTGTCCACGTTGCCGCCACTGAGGACTATCGCCACCCTCTCGCCGGCCACCTGCACCTTGCCGGACAGCACAGCAGCGAGTCCCACCGCGCCCGCCCCTTCCACCAGCAGCTTACACCTCTCCAATAGAAGCATCATCGCCTCGGTGATCTCCTCCTCTCCAACCACCACCATATCGTCCACGTACCGGGAGACCAGCGGCAGCGTGATCCTTCCCGGCGACCCAACGGATATTCCGTCGGCTACCGTGGCATGCCCCTTCACCGTGATGCGGTGGTTGGCCTTGTACGAGTCGACGACGGCAGTGGCCGCCTCAGCCTGGACTCCAATCAGCCTGATGCCCGGCACGCTTTCCTTAATGGCCAGTCCGATGCCGGAGATCAACCCTCCGCCGCCGACAGGCACAACTACGGTGTCCACGTCTTCCACCTGCTCGAGCAGCTCCAGGCCGAGCGTGCCCTGCCCGGCGACAATGGCCGGATCATCGAAAGCGTGAATCAGCGTCATGCCGCTCTCCCGCACGACGCGCCTTGCATATGTCATCGCTTGGTCGAAGCCGTCGCCGTGGAGGATCACCGTCGCGCCGTACCCGCGCGTGGCCTCGACCTTCGGGATAGAGGCCCCCGCGGGCATGACGATCGTGCACGGTATTCCCGCGTTGGCGGCCGCCAGGGCCACTCCCTGGGCATGGTTACCGGCGCTTGCGGCGATGACGCCTCTCGCCTTCTGTTCGCCGGTCAGCGAGGCGATCTTGTTCACGGCGCCTCGCACCTTGAATGAGCCGGCGCGCTGCAGGTTCTCGGCCTTCAGGAGAAGCTCACACCCGGCCAGCTCGCCCAGAGAGCGCGCGGGCACGATAGGCGTCCTCAGCGCCAGGTCGGCAATGACGCTTCGGGCCCGTTTTACGTCATCCAGAGTGACCGGCGGCCTCATCCCGGACCTCCTCTCGTGTGTGTTTAGGCGGCAAGGGCCTGCGCATCCCCTCGCACGCGACCATATAGGAATAGTATATCCGATGAAACTTGCGTCCATCAGGTGCGGGCACAGATAATGGCCACGGAATCCCGAGTGAGGGAGTGCACGAATGTCATACGGGACAAAATGGGGACCGGACGGGCCTCCTCCTGAGGCCTACAGCCGCGTAACCGACGCCGAGCGATTTCGGCCCTTGCACGCGGCCATGCGCGAGATCATCTACCGGCTACAGAACGATTTTGACGTGGCACTAACCGAAGGGTACGGGCTTGACGAGGAGTTGGAGCGGCGACTCACTCTCGATGCTCCGTCCGTCAGGCTCACCCCGAGCGACTCCGGCGCGGCGCCAATCACGGTCGTGTTCACGAACTTCCCCGGCCTGCACCTCCGCTTCGGGCACTGGCTCATAGAGCCCTTTCCCGACTGTGGTTGCGACGCGTGCGATGAGTCGGCGGAGGGAGAGATTGAGAACCTCACGGATATGGTAGACGACGTCACTGCCGGGCGGTTTCGCGAGTGGGTCCGGATTCCCATGCTGTCGAGCGCTGCGTGGAAGGGGAGGGAGAAGTGGGCAGACCAGACCCGGCTGCATGAGCGGAACACCGGCACCTGGTCAGGCGGGGAATCACGCATCGACAGACGCGAAGCTCGCGCCATAACAGGCGGCCGCCGCCGAATGGACTTCAGATGGAAGCCGTGGGCTCGCAGGCAGGCCGGTGCCTAGACGAGGTCCGCAGGCCTCCGCCCCGCCGTCAGCCGGTTCGCTGAAACAGCCAGTAGTTCTGGTTTGACCTGTTCAGGAGCTGCTCGTAGGCCTTGACGTTGTCCTTTCGAAGCAGCTTGAACTCGCTCCCAAACAGGCTTGTGTACAGATCGGCGGGCCGGTAGGTGGCGGGGTTGTCGGGAGAGGGCGGCACCCCGGCGTTGCCAGGGAAGCAGCTCTCCCTGAAGAACAGGACGCCCCCAACTCGCATCCACGAGCGAACCATATCCCGCAGCACGGTGATGTCCGAGTCGCCGAGATACATCAGGAGCCAGTTCCAGAACACGAAGTCAAAGGACCCGGCCTCGAACTCCATATCCAGCACGTTCGCGCAGTGATAGGTGACGTTGTCGAACGCGGCCGTCGTCTGTCGGTTCTCCACCAGGAATCTCTCGACGAAATCGACTGCGGTGACGTGACGCGCCACAGTCACGAAGTGGGACGTGTACCTGCCGATTCCCGCTCCAAGCTCCAGGATGTCCTTGCCCTCCAGGGGAGGCAATTGGGCAAGAATCTCGTCTCTTTCCGCCTGCCCCAAGCCGGGAACGTCGTCCTGCAGGAGCATGCCACCCACGGTCGCAGGCTTCTCCTGCCAGAAGTCTCCGCTAAGTTGGCTCCTGGATTGCTCCATGGATTCCTCCTTAATGGAAGTGTGAAAGCCGCCACCTGTCGCGTTCGGAGATTGTATCGAAGCCAGCCATCGCGGCCGGAAGGTGGCCATCCGGCCGACGGTGCTTCACCGCCGCTTCACTCTACGGAAGCCCGCCAGCTGGGCCGGCCTGGCGCTGCGTCCGCCGCGCCTCGGAGCCCTGCAGGGTGCAACCCTGCCTTCAGCAGCTCAGGCAGCCGAGGAGAAAGGGAGATGCGCTGCCGGGTCACCCGGCGCTCCTGGCCGCCATCCAGAATAGCCTTCGGCCCGAACGAAAGTCAAATCGAACTCCGGCGGCTGCTCGCGAGTGCGGTGGGTCTCGGCGAATGAGGGCGCCGTATCGCAGGGCCGGATGCCGCCGGATCTCAGATTTCGTGGCCCTTGGACGATTCCACAAGCATGTCCAGCACTTCGAAGCTGGAGATGGAACCTATCAACTCGCCGGTCACCCTGTCGGCTACTGGAAGCACGGAAAGCGAGTTCTCGGTCATTCGCTGCAGCGCGTCTTCCACCAGCTCGTCGTCGTAGGCGGTCGGGGTACTGCGTCGCAGCACGCTGCTGAGCAACGTCCCCTCCCACACGCTCCTGGGCACGTAGCGCAGCATGCTCAGCGACACGATTCCGGCCAGCTCTCGCCCGTCCACCACCACGTAGTCGTGCTGCTCGGGCAGCAGCCACGTCTCCGCAAAGGCCTTTACGGTGAGAGACTTCTGAGGGTACGTGCGTGAGCGGTCGAGTATGTCCCGCACTCGTACGTCTTCAAGGGCAAAGCGCACGAGGAGCGGAGGCACGTATCCCTGCCGACCGGACACCTCGGACGCTTTCAGCCGCTTCAGAGCGAACTCGATGCCGAACGGCGTCAGCAGGATGTAGCCGAACATTATGAACACAAGCAGTGAGAATACGCCCTCATCGATGGCGCCGGTCTGGAGCAGCAGCAGCAGAAGGGCGATCTCGGCGACGCCCTTGGCCATCAGCCCTGCTGCTGTAGCAAAGGGCGCCTCCAACCTGGCCACGAATGCGCTCAGGAATGACCCCGCGAACTTGCCCGCCAGCGGCACAAGGGTCAGCGCCGCTATCGTTTCTGGGGGCAGTTTCAGGAAGTCGAGACTCAGGTAAAGACCCGCCGACGCAAAGAACAGCGGCACGAAGAACCCCTCTGCGGCGCTTCTCATGCCCGGCATGATGTTGCGCCTCACCTGGTACGGCAGCGCCGACAGGGCTGCGCCGAAGAGCAACGCTCCGAGTGACCCGTGCAGCCCTGCCTTCTCCGCTCCCACCACCACGAGGAAGAGCCCGCCCAGCAGAACCCCGAACGACAGCTGCGGCACCTGCAGGAAGTGATGCAATACCACGATTATCCGGGGAAGCACCTTGGTGGAGAATAACCACGTCACTATCGTGAAGCCCAGGATTTGCCCGACAAGAATGGCAACGGGGCCCAGTTCCGGGGCACTGCCATTCTCGCCCGTATGGAAGTGCTCGCTTATGGTGAAGCCCACAACGAAGAGGGCTACCAGCTCAGCGATTACAACCGCGGTGAAGATCTGGACACCCACGGGCTCCTTGAGCCGCCCCTGGTCAATCAGAGCCTTCGCCGCTACTCCCAGGCTCGAAAGCGACAGAACTCCAGCCAGTCCCATGGCCTGGGTGAAGCTCAGGCCCAGTCCCAGATCGAATAGCAAGTCCGAAGTAACCGCCAGCGATGCGACCAGCGAGATTGCAACCGACAACATCGATGCCAGGAATAGCTTGCCTCGAATGGACGCGACGAAAGCGCGAAGATCCAGCTCCTCCAGTCCAATGAGGAAGAAGAACATGAAGATGCCGATGCTCAACACGATTTCGGCGTGAAGGGCTGCATCCGCCAGGCCGGTCATGGGACCCAGGACGGCCCCAGTGGCAGCGTAGGCAATGATCGAGTTCAATCCAAACCGCTTGAAGGCTCCCTCAAGCAGCTTGGCACAGACGATCAGCAGGCCAATTGCGAACAGCGCGTCGTGGTGGTCCAATCCGCGTTGCCCCTCCTTATCGGTACCTAAGGTCGGCGGCGAAGCAACCCCGATGCAGCAAGCTGGGGTTCACAGTCACCGGCAAGCGGGGCGCGATTGCCAACGCTTTGCTCCACGTGACAACTCGTTGCCCAAGTGCCAATTATCCCGATTGCCAACTGCCCTAGTCAAGCGCGTCCCTCTCTGCTGTCAATCACGCTACCCGCGAACTGCCACAGGCCACCCGCGGCTACTCAAAAACGAACCGCTGTGTCGGTTGGCCTACCGCAGGAGATGCAGGCGCACCAGCCGCCGGCTGGACACGCCGCAACTTGATGGCAGTCGCGCTGTGGCATAGCGGTAGAAACGCTGGCCATAACCGGCCATCGCGAAGTGTTGGTTTGAACACAACAATGTTACATGTACCTCACACTCTCGTGACCAGAACACTGGCTGCCATTGCTTCACCACCCTGATCAAAGTGTTGTCAATTGAAGCCTCACATGCCTGTCAGGCAGCACCTCCGAAAGCCGCCGCAAGCCTTGTTGTAACCGGGCCGCCAACAGTGCCTATCTGACGTCATTCGGGGACACGCCCGCCCGACTATCAGGGCAACGCGAGCGGTTGGCGCGGGCGGAATTTCCACCCTTCACACTTTCTTATACTTCTGAAGGTAATTTGCCCTGCATGGCATCCGAGAAGGATTCGCAGCCCGACAGCTGAAGGAGAGGCCCTGTTCAGTGGAAAGGCATTGGGCTCGCTCAAGAGGCCGGCCTCCTATCTCCATGCAGTTCGTGACCTCGTAAAGATGGCAATAATGTGATAGATTACACAATGTCGACAACTCGCCCCGAGCCGGGTCTCGGAAGACATCCGGGACGCCCGACGAGGGGCGCCGTTTCATCCAGGGGGAGTTTGTCTTGCATCTGATCACCGGCATGGCAATCAGCAGGCGGTCCGTAACACTGCTGGCCATCATCATCCTGCTGATCTCCGGCGTTACCGCCTACAACACCCTGCGCGTGGACCTGTTCCCGGAGATCGAGTTCCCCCTCGTTGCCATCACCGCCGAGTACCCTGGAGCCAACCCTGACGCGGTGGCCGCGGAGGTCACCGCGCCCATCGAATCAGCGATTTCGGGCATCGACCAGCTGGACCGCATCCAGTCCACCACCTTCGAGGGAAACACTCTCGTGCTCGCCACCTTCGTGTTCGGTACGGACATGACGCGCGCGGAGAGCGATGTCGAGGCCGCCATGAGCAGTCTGGGCCTCCCGGAAGGCGTCGAGAGGCCGGAGGTCGGCCGCTTCAGCCCACAGGAGTTCCCTGTCATGCAGCTCAGTGCTGTGTCCGACCGGGACCTGGCCGACACTCGCGCGTTGGTGCAGTCCACGATCCTCCCCGCGCTCAACGAGATCGACGGCGTCATGCGGGTCACAATGGTCGGCGAGGTGGAGCGGCGCGTCCGGATCACGGTCAATCCGCAGAGAATGCTCGAGAACAGCATATCTCTGGAGCGGATCAGCGCGGCGCTCACGGACAACAATCTCAGCACGCCGGCCGGCCTCGTCTTCGATGGATTCCAGGCCATGCCCGCCAAGACTACGCACACTCTCAGCTCCGTTGAGGAGATTGCGGACCTCATCATCGGCGCCTCGGAGACCGGACCGGTCCGCCTAAGCGACGTGGCAGATGTGCGGCTGGCGGCCGGCGCTCCTCGCACTATCTCCCGCACCAACGGCAAGCCAAGCATCAGCGTATCCGTGCTCAAGGAGGCCGAGGCCAACACAGTGGAGGTCACCGGCGATATCCGGGATACACTCGACACGCTGGACCTGCCGGACGACGTGGAGATCGTTATCGTGTCCGATCAGGGCCCGCAAATCCAGTCACAGATAGACAACCTGAGACGCGAGGCCATCTTCGGGTTCCTGTTCGCCGTCTCAGTCGTGTTCGCCTTCATGCTGACCATCCGGCCCACGGTGCTCCGTGGTCTGGGCAACACCCTGCGCCCTACCATCGTCATAGGACTGTCCATTCCGCTCAGTGTGTTCACAGGCGTGCTGCTGCTGGCGTGGCAGGATCTGACCCTAAACTTCATGACGCTCGGCGGTCTTGCAATCTCCGTGGGCCGCGTCGTCGACGATTCGATCGTCGTGCTTGAGAACGTGTACCGCCACATTCAAGCCGGACGCGATCGCTGGAAGGCAGCCCTGGACGCCACCACGGAGGTCGGACCCGCCATCTTCGCCTCCACGCTGACGACCGTGGTCGTGTTCGCGCCTCTCGGCTTCATCCAGGGGCTGGTTGGCGCGTTCTTCCTGCCGTTCGCCCTCACAGTCACCTTTGCGCTCCTCGCCTCACTGGTGGTGGCGCTCACCGCCGTCCCGGTGCTTGGAGCGTACCTGGTCCGGCCCGGCGACCTGACCGGCGCGGCGCTGGAGGACGAGAACGGCGTCATAATCCAGGAAACGTGGATGCAGCGAGCCTACACGCCCGCTCTGCGGTGGGTGCTCCGTCACAAGGCGGTCACGCTCGCAGGGGTCTTCCTGCTGACTGCGAGCAGCCCTGCCCTCCTTGCGGTCATCCCCATCACGTTCCTGCCATCCGGCGGCGACCGCAGCCTCACCATGGAGCTAAGCGCACCTCCCGGCACACCTCTGGACGCCACAATCGAGCAGGTGGAAGAGATAGAGGCGCGTGTCGCCCAAATCTCGGACCTGTACGTGGCCACGATTGGCTCCTCCGCCTTCGGGCCGAGAGCGGGGCCCGGCGGCCTCAACGAGGCCAGTTTCCTTGTGAACCTGCCCCGCGACGCTCCAGAGGACATTGCGGACACCCTGCGTGACGAGCTGGAGCAGCCGGGCAGGACGCTGAGGATTGCGGAGGTGAGCGCCGGGCCTCCATCCAGCGGGGTGGACATAAGCATCACCGGCTCCAACTACGACGACATTGTCAACACGGCTGAGCAACTCGTCGCTGCCATCACGCCGATTGAAGGCATCGAGAACCTTGAGAGCAACGTCGCGCAGGCTCGCGACGAGGTCTCCATTCTGGTCGACCCGCAGAAGGCCGGAGCAATAGGACTGAGCACGCGCCAAATTGGCCTGCAGCTCAGCCAGTACCTCACCGGCCGCACTATAACCACCATCGTGCTCGATGGAGAGCGCACGGACGTGACGCTTGCGGCCGACCCGCGTTTCGTGGCTGGCCTCGACCGGCTGAGGCAGCTGACCATAACCGGGCCGGGCGGCGCAGCGCGCCTTGGGGACCTGGCGAGCGTTGAAGTGCGCGAGGGGCCGGTCGTCATCAGCCGCACCGACGGACAGCGGTCCGCCACGATAACCGCGGACATAACCTCCGATGACACCCAGCGGGTCGGCCGGCTAATCGATCAGGAGATTGATACCGTGGACGACGATCCAAACATCAACATCGTAAGCGGCGGCATTTTCGCAGACATCGCAGAGGGCTTCCGAGCGATCTTCATTTCGATGGCGGTGGGCATTGTGCTGGTCTACCTCGTCATGGTGGTCAGCCTTGGCTCTCTCCGTAATCCTCTGGTCATCGTGACCAGCCTGCCGCTTGCCCTTATCGGCGTCCTGGTGGCACTGGCGGTCACGGGCCACTCCCTCGGCATAGCCGCGATGATGGGCGTGCTGCTGCTAATCGGTATCGTGGTAACCAATGCCATCGTGCTCATCACGTTCGTGGAGCAGCTGCGAGCCCGTGGGCTGTCCGTGTACGAAGCGCTGATCACGGGCGGGCGCGTCCGGCTCCGCCCCATCCTCATGACGGCGTTGACGACCAGCTTCGCGCTGGTCCCGCTGGCTGCTACTGCCCAGGAAGGCGGAATTGTGAGCGCTGAGCTGGCAACCGTGGTGATAGGCGGCCTGGCGAGCTCCACGTTCCTGACGCTATTCGTGGTGCCAATCGTCTACGCTCTGTTCAACGACAGCATACCGGGACTGTTCCGGCGTGGTCGTGTGGATGCGCAGGAGGAGACACCGGAGACGGCGTAGACAGGGGACGGGGCGGCCTCACGCCAGTATCTTGGACAGGAACTCCTGGGCTCGCTCGTGCTTGGGGTTGGTGAAGAACTCCTCCGCCGTTCCCTCCTCGATGACGAGCCCCTCATCGAACATCATGATGCGGTCTGCAACCTCGCGCGCGAAGCCAATCTCGTGGCTCACGATGAGCATCGTCATTCCCGAGTGAGCCAGTTCCCGCATCACGTCCAGCACCTCGTTTATCATCTCCGGATCAAGCGCAGACGTCGGCTCGTCGAAGAGCATGATCTTGGGTTGCATGGCCAGCGCGCGCGCGATGGCGACTCGTTGCTGCTGTCCACCGGAGAGCTGTCCGGGAAACTTCCCTGCCTGTTCCGGAATGCCCACGCGCTCCAGCAACTCGTTTGCTATCTCCTCCGCCCTTGCCTTCGGCCACTTACGGACCTTCTGGGGCGCAAGCGTGATGTTTTGCATAACCGTTAGATGCGGAAAGAGGTTGAACTGCTGGAACACCATCCCCACCTCTCTTCGAATCGTGTCCACGTTCCGCACGTCGTTCGAGAGCTCGACGCCGTCAACCACGATTGTGCCGCGCTGGTGCTCCTCTAGCCGGTTGATCGTCCGAATGAACGTCGACTTGCCTGAGCCGGACGGGCCAAGAATGACCACCTTTTCGCCGCGCCTGACCGAGGTGGTGATGCCTCTCAACACGTGAAAGGACCCGAACCACTTGTGCAGGTCTTCGCACACTATAATGTCGTCGGTGGTATCGCCTTGATCTTCGTACATTTTGCTCCCTCCTCTACTCAGCGCCTGCCCACGCCAAGATGCTCCTCGATCCTGCGGCTGATGTGGGACATGCTGTATGTGAATATCCAGAAGACCAGGGCCAGGAAGATGAACAGCTCCTGTGCGCTCGCTATGAACTCCGGGTTGCCCTGGATGAATGCCCTGCTGTACGTCAATATGTCCTGCATGCCGATGATGAAGACCAGCGTGGTGTCTTTGAAGAGCGCAATGAACTGGCCCACGATGGCGGGAATCACGTTGCGTATGGCCTGGGGCAGAGTGATGAACATGGTGGACTGCCAGGTCTTCAGGCCCAGCGACTGCGCCGCCTCCGTCTGTCCTCGATGAAGCGCTTGCAGGCCGCCGCGAATGTTCTCGGCCATGTAGGCGGCGCTGAACAGTGTGATCACTATGCCGGCGCGCATCAGTGAGTTTACCGGGAAGTCTTTCGGAAAGGCGAGCGGCACCAGGGTCTGGGACATGAATAGCAGGGTAATCAGGGGTACGCCTCGGAATATTTCGATGAAGAGTACGCACAGCAGCTTCACCACCGGCAGCCTGCTGCGCCGCCCCAGAGCCAGCCCTACTCCCAGAGGGAAGCTGAGGGTTATGCCGGCCACGGCCAGCAGCAGGTTCAGCATGAGACCGCCCCAGTGGTTCACGGACACTGGTTGCATCCCGGGGATTCCCTCCACCCCGCGCAGCAGTACCAGCGTGACGACAAAGGTGCCCACCGCCAGTATGGCCAGCCAGCGAGCGGTTCCCAAGCCGGTGTGGCGGGCCAGGAACCAGCCCAGCGCCAGGGCGGGTATGTTGGCCAGAAGCAACAGTCGCACGTCCATACCCATCTCGTCCAGGCCGTAGGGCAGCAGCGAGAAGGCGGCGAGTACCGCAACGACTCCAATCGCGTATCGCTTGGTCAGCCCTCCGCCGGCGATGCCCCAACCCATGCCCAGCAGCATGGTCACCAACAGTAGCGCCGCTTGGGGCCTCCAGAAGCAGTCCTGTCCTGGACATGCGGATTCCGTGTTGTACGGGCCCATGATCAGCCGACCGCTCAGCGTGGCTATGACCGTCCAGTCGGACTCGAAGGCCAGCCACCGAAGCGAGGACCACAGGACGATTCCAAGAATGGCGAGGGATATGACAGTCAGAGTCGTGTTGAACCGGTTGCTGAACAGGTTGGCGTGCGCCCACCCCAGCGCCCCCTGCTCAATGACGGGAGGCGGGAGGACCGGCTTCTGCAGTGTCGTATCAGGAGATGACATGGAAGTTGCTCATACGAATCGGATGAGGCGGTTGTACACGTTTCCAACCAGGGAGTACGCCAGGCTCATGGCCAGATATGCGAGCATGATCATGATGAATATGGAAACGGCCGGAGCCGTCTGGGTCATGGTCACGGCAACGTTCGTGAGATCGGAGTACCCAATGGCGGCCGCAAGGCTGCTGTTCTTGGTCAGGTTGAGGCACTGGCTGATCAGCGGAGGAATAATGACCCTAAGGGCCTGAGGGAACGTAACGTGGCGCAGTGTCTTCATGTACGGCAGACCCAGGGAGCGAGCGGCCTCGGATTGCCCGCGACCCACAGACTGGATGCCCGCCCGGACAATCTCGGCGATAAATGACGAAGTGTAGATCACAAGGCCGACCAGGAGGGCAATCAGCCCACCAGGGGCGGTAAAGCCGCCCACCGGCCGACCGAAAGTCCCCTGCGGCTCAGGAGTCGAAACGTAGAATGGGGCCTCACCAAATGCCACGCTGACAAACAGCCAGGCGGCGGCCGCAACGAGTACAAAGGCCGAAATGCCCAGCGCCACCGGGTATGAGTTCACTCCCGTCAGCGTTTCGCGCCGTACCAACGCTCTGTGAACCGTCAATCCTGAGAATGCGGCAATCGCCGCCAGGCCTATGAACAGCAGCCCCGCGTCCAGGTTGGGGGCGTACGGCCAGGGTATGGAAATACCGCTATTGTTGATGTAGATCCGCTCGGCAATAACGTGTCCCTCGCGCACCTGCGGCAGCGCCAGGACAATGTAGAACCAGAAGAACAGCTGCACCAGCAGCGGCACGTTGCGGAAGAACTCGATGTAGACCAGCGCGGCCCTGGACACGATCCAGTTGCCGGACATCCGGGAGACGCCAACGAAGATGCCCAGTGCCGTCGCCAGGATGACGCCCACGATGGAGACGAGGAGGGTATTGGTGGCCGCCACGCCAAAGGCGTACAGGAAGCTGTCGGACGACTCGTAGGGCAGGAAGTGGTGCCCTATGGGAGTTTGATACTCGCGGGACAAAAAGCTGAAGCCATACGGGATATCTCTATCCCGTATGGCTCCACTTATGTTGAGGAAGAACCATGCTACGAGTGACACCGCCACGAGGGCCGATATCACCTGCAAGGCCCCCTGGATTACCTGGGTATGCCGCCAGAGCGGGATACCTTTATAGTTCAATCCACGCGGTATGACCGCCATAGCATTGATTTACCTCAGAGGTGCAGCGTAGATCTGCCCTCCCTTGGGACAATCTGTGCAGCGGGCGTCCGCCCACAACGCGTTTCGGCCGTTCTCCCTGGGCAGGTTGATGCCACCGGCGCCCAGGTTGCGCTCGTAGATCTCACCGTAATTGCCGACGTTGCGAATCACGTCCTGGGCCGCCGTCTGGCTGATGCCCAGTGTCTCCTGCCCGTACGAGCCGGACAGGCCAAAGAGTCGGTCGACGACGGTGTCGCCGGTTTCGGCGGACGGCACGTTGCCGGAGTTAATCCCGTAGGCCTCGGAGTAGATGAGCATTCCCATCACGGTCTTGACGATGTCGTACCACTGCTCGTCGCCGTGGGGGACAACCGGGCCCAGAGGCTCCTCGGAGATGGTCTCCGGCAGGATGACGTGATCATCCCTATTCTCGAAGGCGCTGCCTATCGCGGCCAGCTGCGAGCGGTCGTTGGTGAACGCGTCGCACTGCTGGCTCTCGTACGCGGCCACCACCAGGTCGGTGTCCTCGAAGGTCAGCGCCGTGATGTTCAGGTCGTACTGGTTGGAGAAGTCCTGAAGGTTCAACTCCGTGGTGGTTCCCTGCGTCACGCAGACTGAAGCGTCCTTCAAGTCCAGCGCACTATCGATTCCCAGGTCCTTCCTGACCATGAAGCCCTGGCCGTCGTAGAACATGGTCTGGGCGTAGTTGCCCCACTGGGCGTCGCGGGATGTCGTCCACGTGACCGTTCGGACCAGCATGTCGACTTCGCCGGACTGGACCGTGGGACCGCGCTGGGCTGCCGTGATCAGCCTGATCTCAATAGCGTTGGGATCGCCCAGGACTGCTGTGGCAAGGGCCCGGCAGAGGTCGATGTCGAAGCCAACATTGTTGCCGTTGGCATCCAGATATCCGTAGCCCGGCACGTCATCACGACTGGCGCAGATTACGGTACCCCTGTCCATCACCGTCTCAAGCCGGCTTTCCACCTCAGGGACAGGTGTAGCCTCAGGGGCAGGTGTAGCCTCTTCTTCGCACGCGATCAGCGCAAACAGACCGGCCATAATGGCCACTAGAATGATTGCAGTTCGACCCTTCAACTTGACGTTCCTCCATTTCGCAGAGTCTGCGGGCAAAATAGCACACCCCAAAACTAGAGTCAACCGCCCCTAGCTCAAGCGTTGTTCCTCTGGGAACCGTAGTGATATGATGGTCTCGTGATGTGGAGCGCGCACAGCGGCCGGCCATTGCGTATCCTGGCCGGATGGTGGCTAACCGCCATCGCGGCGTCCGTGCTCGTCCTGCCCTCCATCGGGCCGCTGCTGGACCACCACTTTGTTGAGCGGCTTCCCAGCCACGCACACTCCTACCAGGGCGATGTCACTCCGTCCCACGTCCACCCATACGAGATGCCCGGTCACCTCGGTCACGGCGCGCTTTCCCGCGATACGCTGCTGGAGGCCGGCAATGACCTATACATGGCCCGAGGCGGAGGCGCGGCAGTTGCGCCTGGTGACATCAACACTAAGCAGAGTCCGGACAGCCCTGTATTCTCAGGCTTGTTCGGACGCGACCTCCCGGCGCTGCTGGGACGAGCGGCCGGCACGCTGATGGGCGCTTTCATCCCGCCGCCGTGGACACCTCCTCGCCCCGTAGTCCTTTCCCGGTGAGAGCGCTCCCTCAATGAGGGCGTATCGGAGCTGCCCCCACAGTCGTCGGTCGGGCGACCTTCGCTACCGGCTACTGCCGCCATCGGCCGGGCAGCACAGACCATCAAAGAACCGGACCAAGGAGCTATATGCAGATCCTTCCCTCCGTTAGAGGCTACGGAAGGCCATTCGACTCCCTCACAAAGAGGGCGCGCGGCCGTCTCCGCGCCCTGCTGACCGGCATCTCAGCGATACTGATGCTTGCGGCTGCCGCCTGCGGCTCGGGCGGCTCCGCCGAGACCGCTCAGGACTTCACCCTGCCGTCCGCGTTCGGTTCCAGCGTGTCCCTTTCACGCGTGCTGAGCGAGAACGACTCCGCTGTCATCGTCTTCTACCGAGGCTCGTTCTGAGGGGTCTGCCAGGCCCAGCTGGTTCAGCTGGCAGAGGCGTACCCGCAGTTCAGAGCGGAAGGAGTGGAGGTGCTGGCCATCAGCATGGACGGCATAGTAAGAACCGCCCAGATGGCTTCGTACGCGAGGGCGGGATATCCCGTGCTCTCTGACCAGTCCGGCACGGTGGTACGCGACTATGGCGTATACAACCTGCTCGGCGACATGCTGGCTGCACCGGCTACCTTCCTCATCCGCAGAGACATGACCATTGCCTGGCAGCACATAGGAAAGGACGTGTCAGACCGTCCGACGCCATCGGACATCCTGACCCGAATCCGTCAGTTGCAGCCATGACACACATTCCAATCGAAGTAGGACATGATGACCAATACAAGAACTACCGGCAGGTGGCTCGCAGCCCTGCTCCTGTCCGCACTTGCACTCGCAGCCACAGCGGCCCTGCAGCCTCGCGCAGCCCACGGCCAAACAGACCTCTCGACAGCCAGCCCGGCGGCGGTTAGTGAGCCGGCCGCGGAAGCGTCCATACAATTTGCGATTGCCGCTCAAGACCACGGCGGCAGTGCCGATCACGGCGAAGGCACAGACCACTCACCCTCGATTCTCGCCACACGGCTGATTCCGGGCATTGGGCTACTGGTGATCGGGGGGCTGCTCATGGGAGTAGCGCTGCGCATGGGCGGGTGGTACAAGAGAAAGGGGGCGGGCGTCATGGCCGGGGGCCTGGTCGGGTTCGCCGCCGGCGTTGCGCTGGTTATAAGCGGCCTTCCTGGCGGTGGTGACGGCGACGATGAGTTGCGCAATCCGATGCCTGCTACCGAGGAATCGATTCAGGCCGGCTTGGCGGTCTACGAGGCAAACTGCCTGTCCTGCCACGGCGAGACCGGCCACGGCGACGGCCCGGCCGCGGCCGGGATGGACCCGCCGCCCGCCGACCTTCGGGTTCATGCACATCACCACCCGGACGCTATGCTGTTTGGGTTCGTCCGTGACGGCATTCCAGACACGCCCATGACGCCCCTCGGAGACGTGCTGACTGCGCACGAAATATGGCACCTCATCAACTACATCAAGACGTTTGAGTAGAGGCACGTACGCGACCAAAGCTGCCCAGGCGCGACGAGGGGCCGCCGTTGACGGCGGCCCCTCCCATAGTGTGCGGCTCAGAACACCTACCTGCGGTCCAGTGCATCGTTCCTTGCCTTGATTGCCTCCGCCTGCACCGCAAGCGCCGCAAACTCCGTGACGTCCGCGTCGTCCGAAAGCATGTCCCGCAGCCGCTTCGCCTCACTGGACACCTCCGAGAGGCTGCCCTCCCGGGCCCAGTAGCTCCCGCGTAGTAGCTCAGCGTACTCCGCCACCACCGCCGACAGCTGGTACGTGGTAGTGGCATCCTGAAAGTCCGGGTGCAGAGCGCTTCTCAGCAGCTCGCGGCTGACCTCGCTGACTACGCCAGTGTCCGGGTCTTCGTATCGTACGTAGACTGTGCCCAGGTTGCCCTCAACTCCATCGTGCAGCTTCATCTCGTACAGGGCGGTCACGCTGTGGCCTGCGCCGACCTCGCCCGCGTCCACTTCATCGTTGCGGAAGTCCTCGTCCGCAACATCCCGGTTCTCGTAGCCAAGCAGACGATAGCTCCGCACCACCTCCGGGTTGAACTCCAGCTGTATCTTGGCGTCGCGAGCAATGTCCTGGAGCGTGCCCACCAGGTCGTCCACGAATACCCGGCGGGCCTCCGCTAGCGTGTCCACGTAGTGGTAGCTACCGTCGCCGTCGTTCGCCAGGCGCTCCATGAGCACGTCGTTGAAGTTGCCCATTCCGAAACCAACAGTCGTCAGACTGACGCCCTTGTCCACATGCGGCTGGATCTCCCGCAGTATTGCGTCCGCGCCGGTCCTGCCCACGTTTCCAACGCCGTCCGAGAGCAGAAGCACTCTCGTGATGCGGCCTGCCTGTACCTGTTCGGCTGCCATCTCGTAGGCCTTGCGCAGACCGTCCTCAACGTAGGTGGAGCCGCTCGCATACAGCGAGTCGATGGCCTGCATGATGACCCGCTTCTCCCCTCCATCGGTAGGCTGCAGGACCACCCTGGCGTTGCTGCCGTAGACCACGATACCCACCTCGTCCGCGGGGCGGAGCTCGTCGACCAGCAACCTGAGCGACCGCTTTACCAGCCCGAGCCTGTTCTCCAGGTCCATCGAGCCGGACACGTCGATGGCAAAGATCAGCGTGACGTCCTGCCGGTCGTCCGCTTCTATGGTCTTCCCTTGAATGCCCACACGCAGCATCCAGTGGTTGTCGCCACCGAAGCGAGACGGCGACCCCTCCAGGCTTATGGCAAACGCGCCATCCTCCGGCGGCTCATAACCCTGCTCGAAGTAGTTGATGAACTCTTCGACACGCACTGAGTCCGGGTCCGGCAGGTTACCGTCCTCCACGAACCGGCGCGCCACCGAGTAGGAGGCGGTGTCTACGTCCATGGCGAAGGTCGACAGGTGATCGTCCTCCGTGTCAATGAACGGGTTGACTCCGTAGTGCTGGAAGAACGTCAGGTCATACGGCTCATCGTTTACAGTCGTGGTGCCGCCGGAGGAGAACTGGCCGGCTGGGAGGTCGGCTGCGACCTCCCGATAGTCAACGCTATATTCGGCGTACATCGCCTCGGGGACAGGAGTGCCTGTTGGCGCCATCATTGCCTCTGTCGCGATCGCGCGAGGAGGTGTGGCGGTCGGCGGCCTGTTCGTGGGCATAGCCGTAGCCTCTGCAGGCCGTGGCTCAGTGGTCTCCGAACTCCTTGAGGGCACCGGCGTCGACGTGGGGTAGTCCCCTCCGCAGCCCACCAGTGCCAACACTGATATCGTCACAGCCACGAGAGTAACTATTCTTCCCGTCATTGTTGCACCTCCCGATTTTGCTGCTGGTACACGGGCCGATTTGCGCCTGAGAGCGGTGCCGGCGTCCGCAAGTCGCACTGGCCGGATTGGAGTACACACTAATGTACGAGTGTGCAACACTTGTCGGATTGCGCGAGAAGAATGTGTAAGATTTGCTGCCGGTTGGCAAATTACCAGCCGCTAGGAGAAGTCAGTGATCAAGGACTACGACACCGCGCGGCGAATTCCAGCGGCGTCGGCTGCCATATTGGACGGATAGCGCGCGTCGCCGCAATTCAGCCGGCGTGTGGGGAATGAACGCGGCAGGCCTCGCTGGAGCGCCCCCGCAATCAGCCAGGAGCGACTAGTACTGGTCCTTTTGTGCGTGCGAGCGCGAGGCGGCTACCACCTTCGTCACACGTAGCGGCCCATCTGTGTGCCGCCCAGCACGTGAAGGTGCGCGTGGGGCTGGCTCTGCATGGCCTCCGGCCCAAAGTTGGACAGCAGCCGGAACCCCCGCGGGCAGTGCTCCTTGCCGGCGCGCACGGCGGCCTCGGCCACCCTGGCCATCACCGGGTCGCGCCACATCTCCTCCTGGGTCATGTGGCGTCGCGGCATGGCCAGTAGCATCACCGGCACCCAGTCGAGCACGTTGTGGATAACGATTACGTCGTCGTCTTCGTGGACGATGCGCGCCGGCGACTCCCCGGCCACTATGCGACAGAACTGACAGGCCACGCCGGGCCTCATCGCGGGATGGTCCCATCCCTCCCGCGATGCGCCCATGCTCACGAGCGCGGCCCCCGACCCGCGGCACGGTCCCGCCGTCCGCCGCGCCCGAAGCGATAGTCCGGCGCGTCCATCGGCACGACAGTCACTAGAGTGGCATCCTGGAGGCGCGAGATTAGGAATTCCGACTGCATTGTCTCGAAGTCCGACCACGTTCTTGTGGAGTCCGACCACGTTCCTTCATACATTTCCCTAGTGGTGATGATCGTGGGCAGTCTGGCGTCGTAGCGGTGCACAAGCAGCTGCTTCAGCTTCTCGCGCGCCCAAGGCGTTACGTGCCGCATATCCGCGTCGAAGTCGCGGAGCACCAGCAGGTCGGCGTTGCGCACTCTCTCGAACAGACGATAGTAGCTGACCGTGCTGTCTGGGCTGAAGGCGTCCCGCAGCCGGTCCAGAAGGTCTGCCGCCAGGAAGTATCGCACGTCCCGCCCCTGTCTGATCTGCGCGTCGGCAATCGCAACGGAGAGGTGGGTCTTTCCGCAGCCGCGTGGCCCCAGCAGCACTAGCCATCCCTCCGGGTCTGTCGCAAAGTTACGCGCCATACTCAGGGCAGCTCCTAAACTCTGCCTCTGGTCGTGGCCGGCCGCATTGCCCGCCGCGTCGAAGCTCTCGAACGTCATCCTGCGCCTCAGCTCCGGCTCCACCATGCCCCACTCCTCCGCCGCGCCGCGGCTGCCGCTCGCGCCCAGCGCATACGACACCGACAGCTGGGGATCCCATATCCGCGTCTGCCATCGCTCGTCCAGCGACTCAGGTGGCACGGCAATCGTGATCACGGTCGGCAGCTGCGAGAGGTGCCGGTAGTTCAGCACCTGGTACAGCTTCTCCTGCGCCCATGGCGTGCTGCTGTGGCCGCCCAAGTCATCCAGGACAAGCAGCTGTGCGGTGCGCACCTGCTCAAAAAGCTGGTCGTAGGAGATCTCGCTTGTTGGCGTGTACGTGGAGCGCAGATGGTCGAGGAGATCCGGAACAAACATGAAGAACACTGGATGGCCCCGCTCCATCACGCGGTTTGCAATGGCCGCGGCAAGGTGTGTCTTTCCGGCGCCACTGGATCCGCTGAGCACAAGCCAGCCCTGCGGCTCCTCGGCATAGACTACCGACGCGTCATGTGCGCGCCGGAACAGTGCACGATCGTCTGGGTTGGCGTTGTGTCCGTCCGGCGTAGTCGCATCGAACGTGAGGCGCGTGAGCAGTCCCATGTTGCTGTAGCGCTGCAGGCGCTCAAGGCGGGATGGGTCGTCGGCGCGATCCTGGCACCTACAAGGAATTGCCTTGCCGAAGTATGGGTGGCCCACGGGCACCTGCACCCGCACCCAGCCGAAGTCCCCGCAGATGGCACAAGCCGGCGCCTGCTGGCCCTCCTCAGCGATGTCGTAGAGCGATCTATCACGAAGGTCGGGATATTCCGCGCCTTCTGATCCACTCCCGGGCGTCAACTTTCGTAGGACGTCCCCCAGGCTCTCCATGGTCTATTCCTTCCTTTTCTCCCGTCCTCAGTATAGCCTCGATGTAGCTCCACCTGCGTACGTTGCTAGCCACCGCCACTCGAAACGCCTTCTCGATCCAGTCAGCGGAGTAGGTCTCCTCCGCCTTCTTCAGAGCCTCCGCCATAATCGGAGTGATGATGCCTACATTCTCCTCGTACAGCGCAAATATCTTGGGCTTTTCGGCTGGGGCCTGACGCTGCCTGGCAGCAGAGCTGGCCGCCACTCCAAGGCCCTTGGCCTTCAGGTGCTCGGCGGCCAAGCGGCCATCACGTGTATTGGGCATGTACACGTCCTGGCCGCCGTTGCTCCGCCTCATTCGCAAGTGTATAAGCAGCCCTAAATCCTCCAGATTCTCGAGTGCCTCGTCCAGCGCGTCTTCCGGGCGTGAGCCAGTCGACGCCAGAGCGCGACTCATCGTCCGGTCGGCCATCATCTCGCCGCGGGTTACGTAGCGCGGGAACGACCGCTTCTGCGAGTGGAGCCAGAATGCGCGGAGCAGGCACTTCAGGGCCGCCAGGTCGTCGAGTTCCTCCAGTACCTGCCCGAACACGAGGTTTGGGAGCGGAGTGGTCTTTGAGTCGTCCGGGAAGCCGTCCTGCAGGGTCATCACAGCTCCCGCGAGGGCGTGTCCTCAAAACGGGCCATGGCGCCGTTGAATCGCAGGTTGATGTCCTCCGTCGGGCCGTGGCGGTGCTTGGCCACGATGAGTTCCGCGAGGCCCCTGGGATACTCACGGTCCGGGTACTGGCGCTCCCACTCCTCTCTCGTGTAGCGGTAGTCCTCCCGGTGCAGGAACATCACCACGTCCGCGTCCTGCTCGATGCTGCCGCTCTCCCGAAGATCGGATAGCTGAGGCCGGTGCGAGGGCCGCGCCTCCACGGCACGGCTGAGCTGGGACAACGCGAGTACGGGCACGTCCAGGTCGCGGGCGATGCCCTTCAGCGCCCGCGTGATCTCGCCGACCTCCTGCACACGGTTCTCCCGCCTGCCCGTGCCGTGTACGAGCTGAAGGTAGTCCACTATCACCAGGTCCAGCTTCCGCTCCATGTGGAGCCGGCGGGACTTGCTGCGAATGTCCACGATGCTCTGGAGAGGCGTGTCGTCCACGAAGATCGGCAGCTCCGAAAGAGTGCCGGCCGCGGTCACGATGCGCCTCTCAGCCGCGTCTCCGTACAGCCTCTGCCTCACCGCGCGAAGGTCCACGTTGGCCTCGCTGGACAGAAAGCGATGGCCTATCTGCTCACGGCTCATCTCCAAGCTGAACACAGCCACGCCGTTGCCGTGCTGTGCGGAGTTACGCGCAATGTTAAGCGCTAGCGTGCTCTTGCCAACGCTCGGGCCGGACGCCAGCACAATCATGTCCGACCGCTGCAGGCCGCCCAGCAGCTGGTCGAGGTCAGTGAAGGAAGTGTAGACTGGCGCCTGCGCCTGCTCCAGCGGGCTGTCCAGCCTGGCGCTCTCCTCCAGATACTGGTCGAGCACGTCCCGGATGGCCACGAAGTCCCGGAGCTGCTGGCCGCTGCGTATGCCGTACAGCAGGTCCTCCGCCTGCGACAGCACCCTGTCGACGTCGTCGCCGCCCTCGTAGCCCAGCGACGCAATGTCGCCCGCGGCCCCGATGAGGCGCCGCAGCGTGTGCGTCCTGCTCACTATGCGGGCGTAGTGCTCCGCGTGTGCGGACGTGGGCACGGAGTTGACCAGGTGTCCCAGGTAAGTCGGTCCGCCGATCAGTTCCAGGCGCTCAAGCATTGCCAGCCGGTGCCCCACCGTCACTGGGTTGATGGCCTCGTTGCTCTCCCACAGCGAGAGACACGCCTCGTAGCACCACCGGGCACGCTCCCCGTAGAAGTCCTCCGGGCGAAGCAGCGTGGAGACGGTCAGGATCGCGTCGCTGTCTATGAGCAGCGACCCGATGACCGACTCCTCGGCCCGTTCATCGTGCGGGGGTAGTCTCTCTACGTACATGTTCGGCTACTGCAACGGCTCCACCAGGAAGTTCACAGTGGCGTCCAGATCGGGATGAAGCCTGACCGTGGCCTGATACTCGCCCGGCTCGTGGATGGTGTCGCTCAGCGTTACGGTTCGCCGGTCTATCTCCACTTCCATGAGCGCCGTCAGCTCCTCGGCGAGCATTGCGTTCGTTACGGCGCCGTACAGCCTTCCGGTCGGTCCGGCGCGTAGCCTGAGCACCACCTCCGCGGCCTCCAGACGCTCGGCCAGCGCCTGCGCTCCCTCTCGCAGCTTGGACTGGCGCTCCAGTCCAACCTTGCGAATGGTCTCCAGCCTCGAAAGCTCCTGTGCCGTAGCGGCTACCGCTATCTGCTTTGGCAGCAGGTAGTTCTTGGCGTACCCGGTCTTGACCTCCTTGACGTCCCCGGCGCGTGCCACGTTGGGAACGTCCTCGAGAAATATCACTCGCATGGGATCCACCCCTTGTACAGATAGTTTGTTCTATTGTAGCGGCCGAGCGGCCAAAAGAGAAGGGGGGTTGGTTGACTCCAACCGTTCCGCGGCCACCTGCTGAGGATAGCATGGCGGCATATCGCAGACTTCAAGTGGCGAAGCGGGGGTGTTTTTAGGGATTTTCGCGCCGCTCGCGCGTCCCGGTCGAAGGGCTATTCTCGGCGCCGGTGCACTTCCACCGCCGCGCTCTCCAGCATCGCGCCGTGGATGGGCACGTGCGGCTTGGCCACGCGGACGGTGACGGTATCCAGCGGGAAGTCTCGCAGGAGCCTCTGCGCCAGACCGTCGGCAACGCTCTCGAGGAGGTTGCGACCCTCGCCCTCCACCACCTCCCTCACCACGCCGTACACCGCCGAGTAGTCGACCGTGTCGCGCAGGTCGTCGGAGCGCCCCGGCCGGCTCAGGTCCAGCTCCATCTCTATGTCCACCACGAAGGGCTGTCCCCGCTCCTTCTCATGCGGCGTCGCGCCGTGATAGCCATAGAACGTCATACCTTTAAGGATAATGCGGTCTGCCATCTCACGCGCGGCCGTGCTTTGGCATCAGATCAGCCCTGCCGGCCGGAGGCCGAGATGGCGTCCTGGATCGCAAGCAGGTTGCGGGCCCGCTTGACGATCGGCACGTCTACCATCTTGCCGTCCAGCGAGGTGGCACCTCTGCCCTGCGCCTCCGCCTCATCGAACACCTCCACCACGCGTCGGGCATACTCCACCTCCTCCGGCAGCGGGCTGAGAATCTCGTTGATTGGGCCGAGCTGAGCGGGATGAATGGCGAACTTGCCCTTGTACCCCAGGCTCTTGCCGACCAGCGTGTCCCTTCGCAGGCCCTCCTCGTCACGGAAGTTCGCGTAGACGACGTCGAGCGCCGTCACGTCGGCGGCCCTTGCGGCGATTGCCACCGCGGCCCTCGGCATCAGGACCTCCGCGCCCTCGTCCGTGCGCTGGGTGCCCATGTCCACGGTGAAGTCCTCCGCGCCGAACGCAGCCGCCACGATGCGGGGCGTCGCCGAACACACCGCATACGCGTTCACGACGCTGAGCGCAGTCTCGATGTATGGCACCATGCGAACGCTGCCGCGCGCAAGTCCTCCTCTGGCCTCCGCCGCCGCCATGATGGCGTCCACCTGCTGCGCGTCCCACGGCGTCTCAACCTTGCCGACGTTGACGGCATAGGTGTGAGGCGTAATGGCAGCTCGCATGTCCTCCTCCAGCAGGCCCGTGCTCAGGGCGTTCACCCGCACCATCACGCGCCTGCCGGCCTCCGCCAAGACGGGAAGTACGTCGGAGATGGTATCACGCGCGGCGCCCTTCTCCGAGAGCGGCACCGAGTCTTCCATGTCCGGCACCATAATGTCGGCGGGAAACGATACAGCCTTCTCCAGCATGTCCCTGCGGTTACCCGGTACGAATATGAGGCTTCTGAACAGCTCCACGATTACCTCTCGGGGTGAAGAGTTAAGCGCCGGCTCGCCGGCCCGCTCGTGCGCCCAGTATAGCACCTATGACGACGCCGTTGCATCGATGCCTCCCTCACACCGCGCCGGGTTCGCGCAGGCCGGGTTAGGGGTAGAACCCCCTCAGCTCTATCGCCTCCACCACCCGGCTGATGGCTAGCACGAGCGCCGCCTTCCTCAGCGTGACACCCCTGGCCTGAGCCGTATCGACTACCTGGTCATAGGCCCTGGACATGATCTGCTCCAGCCTGGACTCCACCTCCTGCCTCTCCCAGAAGAGCTGCTGGCGGCCTTGAATCCACTCGAAGTACGAAGTCACTACGCCGCCCGCGTTGGCGAGAATGTCCGGCACAACCTGCACGCCCATCCGCTCCAGTGCCCGGTCGGCTTCGGGCGTGACAGGGCCGTTTGCGCCCTCGACGATTATCCTCGCTCCGACGTTGCTGGCATTCGCCTCCGTTACCTGGCCCTCCAGGGCGGCCAGCACCAAAATGTCGCACGGCATGGCGAGCAGGTCTTCGTTGGACACGTGCTCAGCACCCGGGAAGTCGATCAGGCGCATGCCCTGGTCCTTCCACTCCTTCACCTTCTGAAGGTCCACGTGGCCGCCGAGGAAGCACCCGCCGCTGCTGTCCGTCACTGCAAATATCCGGCAGCCGCGCTCTTCGAGGAGCTTCGCCGCGTAGTAGCCCACGTTGCCGATTCCCTGCACCGAGACGGTGGCGCCCTCTAGGGTGCGACCCTCGCGCGCCATCTCGCGGGCGGCTACAATCATGCAGCCGCGTCCTGTGGCGTCCAGCCTGCCCAGGCTGCCGCCGATGCCAACGGGCTTGCCAGTCACCACTCCGGGCACGGAGTAGCCCATGTGCATGCTGTAGGTGTCCATGATCCACGCCATGACCTGGGGATTGGTGTTCACGTCCGGCGCAGGAATGTCGCTCTCCGGTCCTATGAGAATCGAGATCTCAGTGGCGTAGCGTCTCGTAAGGCGCTCAAGCTCCTTCTCCGAGAATGGCCTGGGATCGAAGGCCACGCCGCCCTTGGCACCGCCGTAAGGTATGGACGTGACGGCGCACTTCCACGTCATCCACATCGCCAGGGCCTTCACTTCGTCCAGCGTGACCATTGGGTGATAGCGAATGCCTCCCTTGGCCGGGCCGCGGGCCAGGTTGTGCTGGACGCGGTAGCCCGTGAACATGCGAATGGAACCGTCGTCCATGCGCACGGGGAAGTTCACGCTGAGCTCGCGCTTGCAGGTCTTGAGGTACGACGCCATGTCATCCGACAGGCCGAGCAGCGCGGCGGCCTCGTCGAACTGCTTGATGGCGACGTCATAGGCGCTACCGTGTTCGAAAACGGCTACACTTTCCACCATTTCTTCACCTCCCTCTCCTCACCTTCCGGGGCGCGACTACACGCTGCCCTGCGTGAATTCGGGAACGGGTCGATGCGAAACGGGAAGGGGTGACGGCGTCTTTGCGATATGGTCAGGGTGGCCCTCGACACCCCTCAACTCGCTCACCCCGGTCTCAGGACCTCTTGCGCTCGAAGTCCTCCAGGTCCAGGCCTTCTATCAGCTCCTTGAAGGCCGACAGCTTCTTCAGATCATCCTCGGTCATCTGCTCCTTGTCCTCCCCGTTCACCTCGCCGCCGGTCGCATATGGCCGGTTGGTCTCCTTGTCCAGCGCCACGCCCGCCTTGTCCAGCACCGTCTCCTCGGCGTAGATCGGCACCTTCACCCGCACCGCAAGCGCGATGGCGTCACTGGGCCGGCAGTCAATCTCGTAGGTGTTGCCGTTCAGCTGAATGTGTATCTTGGCATAGAAAGTGTCGTCCATGAGGTCGGAAACCACGATATGGGACACCTCGCCTCCCAGGGAAGTTATGACAAGGTTCAGCAGATCGTGCGTCAGCGGCCGGGGTGTTGCCACGTCCTGGAGCTTCACCGCTATGGACTCGGCCTCTGCGGGGCCGATCCATATTGGGAGGTATCTGTCGGAGGTCTTCTCCTTCAGGATGACCACCCTCTGATAGTTCATTAGGCTCAGCCGGATGCTATCTATCTGCATTTCTTGCATCTGAGACAATCTCCTTCGCGCTCGGCCTACATTTGCATTCTAAAGTCCACCACAACCCAGTGTCAACGACCCGTGCACGCCGCGACGCCGGCGCAGCCAGCTTGACTTTGCGCCTGACGCCTTCAATAATCCACCGCATGAGACTGGCTGCCGCCCTCCTCGCCCTCGTCCTGTTTGCGGCCGCCTGCACTCAACAGCAGGCTACCGAACCCCCGCCGACAGCTCCAGCCACCGCAATCAGCACAGCCGCGCCGTCGGCCACTCCCATCGCCGCGACACAACCCGCCGCCACAGCCACGCTCGCGCCAACTCCAACAGCCACAGCAGCCTTACGTTCGACAGCCACGACTGGACCGGACGGAGCCATTGCTCCTTCGGCCAACGTGTACGACGAGGTGCTCGGCCGCGTATCCACCATCCGCGGCCTGCAACCTCTGGAGCCAATCGTTCCCCAGTTCATGTCCCGTGAGATGCTGGCGGTCGTGATCGCGGAGGATCTGGAAGAGGACCTCGAAGAGCTGCTCAAGGTCCAGGAGGTGCTCCGCCTTCTGGAGCTCATACCCGCCGACGCCGACCTGACGGAGCTGCTTCTCGAGCTCTATGCGGAGCAGGTGGTCGGGTTCTACGACAGCGAGAAAGAGGAGCTATTCCTCATCGGAGAGCCGCAGATGGAGCTTGCCGTCCAGGAAGAGATCACGCTCGCGCATGAGTACGTCCACGCCCTGCAGCAGCAGGCCTTCGACATCAACGCCATGCTGGAGTCCGTTGAGGACAACTCGGATGCAGCCTCCGCGCTGGTCGCACTGGTAGAAGGCGATGCCGTGGCCGTGCAGTACCAGTACGCCACCGAGCACATCGAACTCGATAGGCTCCAGGAGTTCGTGAACGGCGGCGAGATTGAATCTTCTGCGTTCGACTCGACTCCGTACTTCCTTCAGCAAGACCTCCTCTTCCCGTACGTGGAGGGCCCGACGTTGGTGCTTACGCTGCGCGCCCGGCTCGCGTGGGAAGGCGTGGACGACGCCTACGCAAGGCCTCCCGCGTCCACGGAGCAAGTGCTCCACCCACAGAAGTACCTGGCAGGCGAGGAGCCAATCATAGTTGAACTGCCGGATGCGGCAGCTGCCCTCGGCGAGGGATGGGAGGAGGTCTACGGCAACGTGATGGGCGAGTTCTTCCTGAGGACATACCTGGAGACTCGCCTTGGACAGGGTACGGCAGGCCCGGTAGCCCAGGGCTGGGGCGGTGACAGGTACGCTCTATTCGGCGGACCTGACGGGCAATACGCGCTGGTGTCGCTCATTGTGTGGGACACGACCGCGGACGCCAGCGAGTTCTACGACGTGATGGTGGAATCGGAGAGCGTCGCTGCGGACGACTTTCTAGGCCTTGATGGCGAGCGCGTACTGTGGATTGTCTCGCCGTCGCGGCGGGTCACCGACGCCCTCCTCACCGCCTGGCCCAAGTTCTGGTAGGGCCACCTTACTCGCTGTTGGGCGGAGCTCGTGCTGCGCCCCGGGTGCAAGAACCGCACAGTCCACTATGTGGACAGCCTCTGCATTGCCTGCTATAATCTCCGAGCGCAAGAGGTTGACGCCCTGGAGATGGCAACGACACGTCCACCCATACTATGTTCCAATTCGTCCTCGGCACAGACGGCTGCTGCCGAGGCTTATTGTTGAATTGCGAGCGAGCACTGCAATGAAGCAGATATCCCTGGATGAGCTGACAGCCACCGCCACGCAGATGCGGCGGGACATCCTGAGTGTAATCACCGAGGCGGGAAGCGGCCATCCCGGAGGCTCCCTCTCGGCGGTCGAGCTGCTCACGGCCCTCTACTGCAAGGAGATGCGGCACGATCCCGCCTCCCCCGACTGGCCGGACCGCGATCGCTTTATACTGAGCAAGGCCCACGCCTGCCCCGTCCTCTACGTGATGCTGGCCCACTGCGGATACTTCCCCAGGGAGGAGCTGTGGACGTTTCGAAAGATCGACAGCCGCCTCCAGGGCCACGCACACACCATGACACCCGGCGTCGAGATGTCAGGCGGCTCGCTTGGTCAGGGTCTATCCTTTGCGGTAGGCACATCCATTGCGGCCAAGCTGGACGGCCGCTCGTCCCGCGCCTTCGTCATGCTCGGCGATGGTGAGTGTGACGAGGGCCAGGTGTGGGAAGCGGCCATGGCAGCCTCTCACTATCACCTGGACAATCTCGTCGCTATCGTCGACCGCAACGGCATCCAGAACGACCGCTTCACGTCCGAGGTGATGGACCTTGAGCCCTTCGCCGACAAGTGGCGCTCATTCGGCTGGAACACCATCCAGATCGATGGCCACAGCATCTCGGAGGTAATCGATGCCCTGGACGATGTCAAGTCCGTCAAGGGCAAACCGTCCGTCATCCTGGCATCCACTGTCAAGGGCAAGGGCGTGAGCTTCATGGAGAACAACCCGGACTTCCACGGCAAGGCACCCACAAAGGAACAGCTTGAGCTGGCCCTCGCAGAGCTGGAAGAGTAGCTGGGGTTCCAAGACGTGACCACCGCATCCACCAGAGAGACCTACGGCCGCACCCTGCTTGAACTGGGTCGAGAGAACCCGGACATTGTGGTGCTGGGCGGCGACCTCAACAAGTCCACCGTCATCAACCTGTTCGCGGAGGAGTTTCCCGACCGCTTCTTCGACATGGGCCCCGCCGAGCAGAACATGATGAGCATCGCTGCGGGACTCGCAAGCTCCGGCAAGACCGTCTTCGCCAGCACCTTCGCGGTGTTCGGCAGCGGCCGCCCTTACGACCAGATCCGCATCGGCATATCGCAGGCGCGGCTCAACGTCAAGATTGTAGTCACGCATGCAGGCATCACCACCGGAGAGGACGGCATGTCCGCGCACGGCATAGAGGACCTGTCGCTCATGTGCGCTCTGCCGAGCTTCACCGTTCTGGTACCGGCGGACGGGCCGGAGACCGATCTCGCCGTCCGAAAGGCCGCAGCTACTCCAGGCCCCTTCTACATCCGGCTGTCCAGACCAGCGACGCCCGTTGTCCACGACGGCGACTTCGACTTCACAATCGGCTGCGCGGAGACGCTGAGGCCGGGAGGCGACGCCGCCATCATCGCCTGCGGCACCATGGTTCACACCGCCCTCGCAGCGGCCCAGGCACTGGAAGGCGAGGGTGTAAGCTGCCGCGTCCTGAACATGTCCACGCTTCAGCCGGCGGATGTTTCGGCCATCGTCGCCGCGGCCGAGGAGACCGGCGCGATTGTCACCGCCGAGGAGCACCTGCGCCACGGCGGGCTGGGCAGCATAGTCGCACAGGTACTGGCCGAATCCTGCCCCACGCCAATGCAGATGGTCGCGCTAACGGGATACGCCGAGTCCGGCGCGCCCAACCTGCTGATCGAGAAGTACGGGCTGGCGCCTGCTAGCGTCGCGGACGCCGTGCGGAAGGTCGTCGCGCGCAAGGCGCAGCCGACCGGCAACGGGAGCGCCGGCTCCTAGACCGTCCCGGCATAGACGCAATGGCGCAGGCAGAAGTACGGCAAGCCGACCAGGGAAGCGGTGGCGCCGCCAGGGCCAAGGTGGCCGTGGTGTACACCAGGCCGGAGACCGTGTTCGAGGACATCGGCAGGGCCATGCGCCTCGCCGACTACGGGTCGCACATTTCGACCGACGTCTCCACCCTTCTGAAGATTAACATCTCCTGGCAGCACTACTACCCCGCGTGCTCCACCACGCCGTGGCAGATGGAGGGCGTCATCAAGACGCTTCTGGAGGACGGCCACAGCGACCTGATCGCCGCGCACAACGGCACGGTCGTCGTAGACTCATTCGAGGGCGAGGTTCGCAACAAGCAGAAGCCAGTTCAGGACAAGTACAACCTCCCAAACGTTCACCTGGACGTGGCTCCCAACAAGTGGATCCCCTACCGGCCCAAGGCGGAGATGATGGTGCTGGACGAAATCTTCCCGGAGGGTCTCACCATTCCTGAGATCTTCCCTGGCAAGAACGTGATTCACTTGCCCACCATGAAGACCCACGTCTTCACCACCATCACCGGCGCGATGAAGAACGCCTTCGGCGGCCTGCTGAACCGCAAGCGCCACTGGACCCACTCCGTCATCCACGAAACGCTGGTGGACCTGCTGGCTATCCAGAAGGAGATCCACCCGGGCGTGTTCGCGGTCATGGACGGCACTTTTGCCGGCGACGGCCCCGGCCCGCGCGCCATGCGTTGGCACGAGAAGAACGTCTTCCTCGCCAGCGCCGACCAGGTGGCAATTGACGCCGTGTCCGCCAAGATGATGGGCTTCGACCCCATGTCCATACCCTTCATTCGCCTGGCCCACGAGCGCGGCCTGGGCTGCGGCGACCCGTCGCAGATCGAGACCGTGGGTGAGGACATATCCGGCGTGGACTGGCAGTTCGACGGCAGTGGCAACACGTTCGCCAGCCGCGGCCAGAAGCTCATCTACTGGGGACCGCTGAAGCCGCTGGAGAACATGCTTCTGCGGTCGCCCATTGCGCCCTGGGCCTTCGTCGCCTCCAACCTGTACCACAACTCCTACTGGCTCCGATTCATCGGCAACCGCAGGGTCAAGGCGGCGATGAAGACCGGTTGGGGCCAGCTCTTCCAGCAGTACTAGGGCCTTCGCGTGGCAGCAACACGCAATCCCAACTCGGCGCATCCCCCCATCACCGCCGTCCTGTTCGATTTCGACGACACGCTGGTGAGCACCTACGCCGCAAGGCTCGACGCCCTCCAGCGCGTCTTCGCGGAGGCCGGCATCACCGATCCCACGGCCGAAGCCTTCTTGCGCGACATGAGCGGCCGCCAGCTTGAGGACGCGCTCAGACCTCTCGAAGAGAGGGAGGGGCTGCCTCCATTGCGCCTCTTCCAGGACTATCGCTACACTTACTGGACCAAGACCGCGGGATTCGTCAACCTCTTTCCGGGCGTCCGAGAACTCCTCGAGGAGCTGCACCGCCGCAGCCTCAAGCTAGCGATCGTCACGCAGAAGGGGTGGGTGTTCGAGGTGGAGGGCCGGACCGTTGGCGCTTCGCAGGAACTTGCCGAGGCTGGAGTGAGTCACTTCTTCTCCACGGGCGTGGGCTTCGAGAGCGTGACCAACCACAAGCCGCATCCGGAGGGCGTGCTGCTTGCGCTGGAGCATCTGAACGCGCGGCCTGAGCAGTGCATCCTCGTGGGCGACACGCCCGCCGACATCGGCGCGGCAAAGGCCGCGGGATGCTGGAGCGTGCACGCCACCTGGGGCATACCGGAAGCCAACTACACCCACCTGCGGACGGACGCTGACTTTGTGATCGACACGCCTGAGAGGCTGCTGGAGCTTCCCGTCTTCTAGGCTCGCTCAGGCCAGACATCAGGTAGCCCGGCATTCGAGGTCCCGTCACTTGTGGCATAATGCCTCCGAGATGCAACCTGATGCCGCGGGATACGACGCAGAAGCCAAGAAGGCCGTTAAGGCCCTGGCGCAGGAGCTTGGCTTCGACCGCGTGGGAATCACCTCCGCGGAGCCCTTCGAGGACGCGGAGGAGATTGCGCTGGAGCGCGTGCGCGGCGGCCTGATGGACGGCCTGCCCTGGTACCACGAGGCGCGGGTCAAGCGCGGCGCGAGCCCAACCGAGATCCTGCCCGGAGCGCGCTCGATCATCTCGCTTGCCATGAGCTACAACGTCGAGGATGAGGAGCCGGATTCCGGCCGGCCTGTCCTGCGAGGCAAGGTTGCGCGCTACGCACGCGGTCGCGACTACCACGGCGTCATGCAGCGCAGACTCAAGCAGCTGGTAGCAACGCTGTCGGAGCGCATCGGGCGGCCGGTTCAGGCGCGGGTGTACGTCGACACCGGCCCCATGCAGGACCGCGCCGTCGCCGAGAGGGCGGGCGTGGGCTGGTTCGGAAAGAACACAAACGTCCTCAGCCCCGGCCTCGGATCGTGGGTCTTCCTGGGGCAGGTCCTCACCGACCTCCATCTGGAGCCGGACGCGCCCCTCAGGAAGACGTGCGGCCGCTGCACTATCTGCATCGACGATTGCCCCACCGGCGCGCTTATCGCGCCCTATGTGCTGGACAACACGAAGTGCATCTCGTACCTGACCATCGAGCTGCGCGGCCCCATACCGCGGCATCTGCGCCCCCTAGTCGGAGATTGGGTCTTCGGCTGCGACATCTGCCAGGACGTCTGCCCTGTGAACCGCAAGGCGCAGCCCACGAGGGAGCCGGAGTTTCGCACAGGTGAGCACGGCTTCGCGGCGATGGACCTGCTGCCGCTGCTCTCGATGAGCGAGAGCGAGTTCAAGGAGCGGTTTGCAGGCAGCGCCATCCGGCGCGCCAAGTACGACGGCATGCTGCGGAACGCCTGCGTGGCCTTGGGCAACATCGGTGACCCGCGGGCGATTCCGGCGCTGGCCAACGCGCTAGGGCACGAGAGCAGCCTTGTGCGCGGCCATGCGGCGTGGGCGCTTGGCGTTATCGGCGGGGAGGACGCCCGCGCGGCCCTGGAGTCCGCTCAGGTTGCGGAGGCCGACGCCGACGTCCGGGAAGAGATCGAGGCCGCGCTGGCGGCGGCCTGCTGAGGCCTACCCTAGCCCTAGCCCCAGCTCCTGCTTGACCTCGCGCACCGCGTCGCTGATCACCTGGAGTTTGGCCACGCACTCCTCCTCGGTGCGGGTCTTCATCCCGCAGTCCGGGTCGATGAACAGCTTGTCGGGCGACAGCACCTCAAGGCCCATTCGTATGCCCGACTTCACCTTGTCCAGCGACTCGACCACGTGGCTGTGGACGTCCACGACGCCCATCGACACGTACTTGTCGAAGGACGGATAGCCACGTATCAGGTCCAGGAAGTCGTAGCCGCTGTTGGTCGTTTCCATGTCCAGCATGTCCACGGGGAAGTTGGCCAGGTGCGGGAACACGGCCGCGAAGTCCCCGTAGCAGATGTGGGTTATGGTGAACGCGTCCAGACCGTCGGTGACAATGGCGAACGCCTTTGCCGCCATCTCCATCTCCTCCGGCCTCACCGACAGCGCCGGCTCGTCGATCTGAATATACCGCGCGCCGGCCTTCACCAGGTCCACAGCCTCCTCGTGCACCACGCGGGCCATGTCCATCAGGAACGCCTCGCGAGTCGGGTAGTACTCGTTGAAGGACCAGTCCACAATTGTGTACGGCCCCGTGAGCATACCTTTCACTGGCTTGTCGGTCAGGCTCTGGGCGTACCGCCACCAGTCCACCGTCACCTCCTTGTCGCGGCCAACCGGCCCGGTGGCGATGGGTTTGCGATAGTAGCGGTTGCCGTACGACCTCACCAGGCCGCTGTTGGTGAACCCGGACATATTCTCGGCGAAGTAGGCCACCATGTCGCCGCGATACATCTCCCCGTCTACCACGACGTCCATGCCTAGCCGCTCCTGGATGTCGATCCAGTGAGCAGTTGCCTGCTTTTCGAGCTCCGTCAGCTCCTCAGCCCCAATCTGTCCCCTCTGGAAGCGGCCGCGGGCGCGCGTGATGTAGTCCGGCTTGGGGTAGCTCCCGACAGCGGTGGTCAGCAGTCCGTTGCTCATGATGCACTCCCCTGGGCCAGCTTGGCGCCCTCGACAAGGCGCACCAGCTTGGCTCTGGCGTTGGGCCGCGGGAGGAAGTCCAGCCCGCAGCTTGGGTTGACGTGAAGCCTGTCCATCGGCACCGTCGCGGCCAGTCGCCGGATGGTCTCGGCGATCTCCTCCGCGGTCTCGGCCCTGGTGTTGCGGGCGTCCACGATGCCGCATCCCAGCATCTTGTCCTCCGGCAAGTCGGCGACGAGGTCGAAGTTGGCGGGCCCCATCACAAAGTCTAGCCCGACGAGGTCAACCGGCAGGCCGAACAACCGGCGATGAATGCCGGAGGCGTCCCCGAAGTAGGTGCACAGCGCCTTGGTGGCCGTGATCCCGTCCACGACGCACTCGATGGCCTCCGCGAACAGGTCCGCGTCGTCCTTGTGCTTGAGGATGGACGGCTCGTCCAGCTGTATGACAGTCGCACCGGCGGCCTGCAGTGCGCGCGCCTCCCGATTGAGGATTCCTGCCAGGTCCATCACCAGGGAGCGCAGGTCGTCGTAGCAGCCGAGCTGCGAGAGTCGCGCTAGCGTGTACGGGCCGGTGATGACGGCCTTGACCGGCCGCTGGCTGTTGGCGGCGGCGAACTCGAAGTCCTTGACGCTGATACCGCCGTTGGACTGGAGCTTCTGCTCCGGTATCGGGTGGCGGTAGTAGGTGTTGGTGTCGAAGTAGCGAATGAGTCCGTTGATGGTGTAGCCCGTGATCCCGCGTGCGAAGTAAGTCTGGCCGTCGTCCCAGCGGATCTGGCCGTCGGTCACGAGGTCAAGACCTGCGTCGACCTGGTCCTGGATCACCTCCTGCGTGACCTCGTCCTCCACCCGCTTCAGGTCGTCCAACGAGATTCGTCCCTCGTCGAAGCGGTTGATAGCCGTGCGGAGGCTGGGCGCCTTGGCGTCCGGGGAGATCTTCGGGTAGTTGCCCACCATGGTCGTTATCAATACGGCGTCTCCTTCGATTCAGTTGCTTGCGGCCACAGCTACGCGGGCTTGTGCGCCACCACCTTCACGCTCACCACGTCCGGGAAATCGCCACCCTGCGATTTCGGCTCCCCTTCCCGCTCGATGGCCACGTCCACGAAACCGGCCAAAACGAGCCTACCAAGATACACGTCCCGCTCCTCCGCGCCGGACACGCAGCTCGACCAGCTTCGGGCGTCGTCTTTCAGCTCCTGCGGCATAGGGCCCAGCGCCATCATGTCCGAAAGGTGAAGCCTGCCGCCGGGCGACAGCACCCGGTAGACCTCCGAAACCACTGCGTTCTTGTCCGGCGAAAGGCATACCACGCAGTTGGATATGACGACGTCAACGGCGGCGTCCGGCAGAGGAATGTCCTCGATGTAGCCCTCCACGAACTCCACGTTTGTCACGCCGAGGGTCTCCGCGTTCCTGCGCGCCAAGGCCAGCATGTCCGGCGTCATGTCGACTCCGATCACGTGGCCGTCGGCTCCCACCTGTCGGGCCGCCAGGAAGCAGTCGATGCCGCCGCCGGAGCCGAGGTCGAGCACGCGCTCGCCGGGCTGCAGTCCCGCCAGGGCCGTGGGGTTGCCGCAGCCCGCGGAGGCGGCGACGGCCTCCATCGGCAGGCCCTCCAGCTCGCTCGTCATATAGAGGTTGGGAAACGAACCCAGCGAGTCGTCCATGCCGGCGGGCGTCTCGCCCGACGCGCAACAGGCGGCCTGCTCAACGCTGATGAGCGTCAGGCCTGAGACCTGGCGCGCGCGTTCGCCGTAGCGCTCCTGCACAGCCTGCTTGATTGTGGCGTTGTCGTTGGTCATCTCATAGCCTCCCAAGTGGACATGCCGAAACCGCCAATCGCGACGGTAGTTAGAGTATACCACGGCTTGCGCGGGGCGGTGCGAGTCCCGTCTCTCCCCGCCTACCCCACAAACCGCGCCCGCAGCCACTCGATCGCGGCCGCCATTGCCGTCGGCTCGCTGCGGAAGCGGTGCCCCACGCCCGGCAACATGCGCAGCTCCTTGCCCTCGCCGGCGCGCTCGTAGAGCACGTGCGCGCTGTCGGGCGACACCACATCGTCCGCGTCGCCGTGCAGTATCAGCAGCGGCCGCGGCGCGATCATCGACACCCACCTCGACGGGCTGAGCTCCAGGCCCTCGTTGGCCCACTCCTCCAGCGACGGCGGGAAGTCCGGGTCGCGGATGATGCCCATCTCCCTCATGCGCTCCAGGTCCTCGGCGGGGTTGGCTCTCGCCCGCGTCTCCGCCGGCCCCGCGAACGACACCAGGCCTGCCACCTCCGGTCGGTGTGCCGTGGCGTAGGTCGCCACAGCCGCCCCCATGCTCGAACCGAGCAGCGCCAGGCGGCTCGCGTCCACCTCCGGCCTCGCGAGCATCCATGTGATCACGGCGTCCAGGTCGTGCGCCCAGCCCATCGCGTGGAAGTTGCCGCCGCTTTCGCCCGTCCCGCGGAAGTTGAAGATCAGCGTGGCGAACCCCTCCAGCGCGCACCACTCCGCCACGCCGGGGTAGCTCAGGCCGACGTCCGGCGCGGGCGGCGCGCCCGGCTCCGGGCGCGGTCCGGCCGGCATCCCGTGGCAGATCACCAGCCCAGGGTGCGGCCCGTCGCCCGCCGGTACGAACAGCGTCGCCGCAAGCTCTATTCCACTGGGGTCCAGCCGGAAGTTGTCGCTCGTGACCAAGGTTGTCACCTCACTGTCTCTCCCCTCGCTGGCGGAGGAAGGTAGACTTGCGCCATTGTAACATCCAGACTGGCTCCCAGTGCCGTTTCCCCTTGAAGGCGATGTGGCGTATAATCGAGCGGCCCCCTGCGGCTACTCCCTTATGAAGGATGGTGCACATGACCACAGTCTCAGCCTACCGTTTGCCCACCAGCGTCCGCCCCGTCAGATACGCCATCACTCTCACTCCCAATCTCCAGGACTTCACGTTCGCCGGCGAGGAGACCATCGAGCTTGAGCTGACCGAGGCAGTTTCCTCCATTTCGCTCAACGCGATCGAGATTGACATCCAGTCTGCGGAGCTGACCCCGGCCGGCGGCGCCGCAATGACGGCCGGCATTGCGCTGAATGAGGAGATGGAGACCGCCACCTTCTCGTTCGATAGCGATGTCCCTGCCGGCTCCGCAACGCTCGCGATCAGCTTCACCGGCACGTTGAACGACCAGCTGCGCGGCTTCTACCGCAGCCGGTACACCACGCCTGAGGGTGATGAGCGATTCCTCGCCACCACGCAGTTCGAGGCAACGGACGCCCGCCGCGCATTCCCCTGCTGGGATGACCCGGCCGTCAAGGCCGTCTTCGACGTGACGCTGGTCATACCCGCAGACCTGGTCGCCATCTCCAACACACTGCCCGTAAGCGAGACGCCGGCGCCCGGAGGCCTCAAGGTCGTCCACTTCGGCGATACGCCAAAGATGTCGACGTACCTTCTCGCCTTCATCGTAGGCGACTTCGCATCAGTGGAGGAACGCGCGCCCAACGGCACGCTCGTGCGGGTGTGGGCCACGCGCGGCAAGGAGGAACAGGGCCGCTTCGCAGTGGAGAACGCCGTGCGGCTCCTCACCTACTTCAACGACTACTTCGGAATACCCTACCCGCTTGAGAAGCTGGACCACATCGCCGTGCCGGACTTCGCCGCCGGAGCAATGGAGAACTGGGGCGCCATCACCTACCGAGAGGTCGTCCTGCTGTTCGATCCCGAGAACTCGTCTGCCGCCACGCGACAGCGCATCATGGAGGTGGTGTCGCACGAGATGGCACACATGTGGTTCGGCGACCTGGTCACAATGGAGTGGTGGGACGACTTGTGGCTCAACGAGAGCTTTGCCTCCTGGATGGGCGATAAGGCCGTCGACCACCAGTACCCCGAGTGGAACATGTGGACGCAGTTCGTGTTTCAGGATACCAACTCCGCCCTGAGTCTGGACGGCCTCCGCAACTCACACCCCATCGAGGCCAGGGTGGACAACCCCGCGCAGATCCGCGAGCTCTTCGACGCCATCAGCTACAGCAAGGGCGGCTCCGTCCTCCGAATGCTGGAGGACTTTCTCGGCGCGGACGTGTTCCAGCGCGGCCTCCACGGCTACCTATCGGCTCACCAGTACGGCAACGCGCGGACGGAGGACCTGTGGAAGGCGCTGGAGGAGGCGTCAGGCCAGCCGGTCACCACCATCATGGATTCCTGGGTAAAGCAGATGGGCTACCCCGTCCTGAGCGCCGGCACTCAGCGACACGGCGGCCAGTTGAGCGTGTCCCTCTCGCAGCAGCGCTTCCTCTACGACCACCTCATGGAGAGCGGCGAGGAGGACACTACTCTTTGGCAGGTGCCGGTCGGCATCGCCCGCGCGGGCTCCGACGAGAAGGCCACCGCGCTCATGTCCGACCGCGAGGCGGAGGTGTCGCTGGGCGCGGACGACGGGGCGGACGGCTGGGTCAAGGTCAACGCCGGCCAGACGAGCTTCTTCCGCGCGAGCTACGCCGACCGGGATGCGGACTTGCTGCGCAGTGCCGTCGAGCGCCACGAGCTGCCCGCCATAGACCGGCTGGGCGTCCAGAACGACGCCTACGCACTCGTCAGGGCGGGCCACATCCCCGCCACTCGATTCCTCGCCCTTGCCGAGTCGTACCGCAATGAGGTGGACACGTCCGTATGGAGCGACCTGTCCACCAACCTGCGCGGCCTCGAGAACCTGCTGCTGGACGAGGGCTACCTGAATGGCTACCGCTCCTTCGCTGGCTCACTCTTCGAGCAGGTGGTGGGCCGCGTGGGCTGGGACGCCGGCCCCGGCGAGGGCCACCTGGACTCGCTGCTCAGGGCGACCGTGCTGGGACAGGCCGGCGCCTACGGCAACCCTGCGGTACTGGCGGAGGCCCGCAGCCGCTTCGACGGATACCTCAGCGATCCCGCGTCGCTTCACCCTGACCTGCGCGGCCTGGTGTACGGGCTGGCCGCCCAGCAGGGCGACGAGTCCACCTACGAGACGCTGTGGCGGCTTGAGAAGGATGCCGACCTCCACGAGGAGCGCATGAGGCTGCTGGGCGCGCTCACGCGCTTCGAGAGTGCGGAGCTCTTGCAGGACGTACTGCAACGCTCGCTGTCGGAGGAGGTACGTTCCCAGGACACGGTGCTGCTGGTGGTGGCGCTGGCCGGCAACCGGAACGGGCGCGAGCTGGCCTGGGATTTCGTGAAGCAGAACTGGGAGGAGTTCGACCGCAGATATGGCCGCGGAGGGTTCGCGATCATGCGTCTGGTGAGCATCACAGGGGCGTTCACCACGCTGGACCGCGCCAGGGAGGTGGAGGAGTTCTTCAACACCCATCCTGCGCCGTCCGCGGAGCGCACCATACAGCAGTCGTTGGAGCGAATACGGCTGAACAATCGCTGGCTGGAGCGCAACCGGCAAGACGTCGGTGAGTGGCTTTCGACGCGGGCATAGGCGCACACGGTACGAAGTTCCCACTTGCCCTTTGCCCGCGCTGTGATATACTATCCCCAGCCTAAGAAAGGACGTGCCATGCGAGATTTCGAATACGTAGCACCCACAACCATTGACGAAGCCGTCAGGCTGATGGCCGAAAGCGGAAACAGAGCCAAGGCCCTGGCTGGCGGTACGGACGTCATAGTCCAGCTGAGAGGCGGACGGTTCGACATTGACCGCCTGGTGGACATGAAGAAGATCCCGGAGCTCAACGAGATGTCCTACTCGGAGGCGGACGGCCTGACGGTCGGAGCAGCCGTACCCTGTCACAGGATTTACGAGGACGCGACGGTCCAGGAGCAGTACCCCGGACTTGTGGACGCCGCCTTCCTGATCGGGGGAATCCAGATCCAGGGAAGGGCAACACTTGGCGGCAACCTCTGCAACTCCTCGCCCAGCGGCGACACCATACCGGCGCTCATGGCCCTCGGAGGCACGTGCGACATAGCCGGCCCTAACGGCCGCCGGAGTCTGCCCGTTGAGGACTTCTGCACCGGCCCGGGCAGAAACGTCCTGCAGGACGGCGAGATCCTCGTCGGCCTGAACTTCCCCAGCCCCAAGGCCAACTCCGGAGCGGCATTCCTCCGCTTCATCCCCAGGAACGAGATGGACATCGCCATCGCCAACGCTGCAGCGTCGGTCGTTCTGGACGACTCCAAGGAGAACATCGTGTCCGCCAGGATAGCGGTGGGTGCAGTGGCCCCCACGCCAATGATGGCGACGGCAGCCGCCGACGGCCTGGCCGGCAAGGCGGCCAGCGAGGAGAGCATCGAGGCGGCGGGCGAGGCCGCAAAGGCTGTCGCAAGCCCCATCAACGACATGCGAGGCACCGTCACCCAGCGCGTTCACCTGGTTGGCGTCCTCACCAAGCGAGCCCTTAGGACCGCAATTTCGAGAGCCAAGGGAGAGTAAGCAGATATGCCAAAGGTACACGTACAGACAAACATCAACGGCACCGACATGGACTTCCTTTGCGAAGCTCGTCAGAGCCTGCTTGAGGTGCTCCGCGACGTTCTCGGAATGACGGGCACCAAGGAAGGCTGCAACGACGGCAACTGCGGCGCATGCACCGTAATCCTGGACGGCAGGATTGTTGACTCCTGCTGCGTTCTGGGCGTCGAGGCGCAAGGCCGGACCATCACCACCATCGAGGGCGTGGCCTCCCCCGAGGGGCTCCACCCGCTCCAGCAGGCATTCCTGGAAGAGGCCGCGCTCCAGTGCGGTATCTGCACGCCCGGCTTCATCGTCGCCGCCAAGTCGCTCCTGGACCGGGAGCCGGACGCCGACGAAGGCCGCATCCGCCACTGGCTGGCCGGCAACCTCTGCCGCTGCACCGGCTACGACAAGATCATCCGTGCCGTGCTCTCGGCTGAGGACATAGCCGCCGGCCGCGGTGATCGGTCCGCAGCCTCCACCGGCGCCGGAGCCGGGGCCGCCGACCAGCGGGACGTCTACAACGACTAGGCTTCGACTTCTCGCCTCGGCGGAGTTAAGCCCGCGCACCCGCGCGGCGCCGGAGGATCATCCCTGAGTCAAAGGAGATTCAGCATGGCCACAACAGCCGACAGAGACGCAGCCGCACAGGGTAAGTTCAGGGTACTGGGCACACGACCCGTACGTCACGACGGCATCGAGAAGGTGACCGGCGCGGCGCGCTACGGCGCAGACATGCTGCTGCCCGGAACGCTCCACGGGAAGGTGCTCAGAAGCCCTTACGCTCACGCGCGTATCCGCTCCATCGATACGAGCAAGGCGGAGGCAATGCCAGGCGTGAGGGCCGTGGCAACCTCCGCGGACTTCCCCATCATTCAGAACCGGGAGGTCAACTTCGCCCAGTCACTCCAGAACCCCAGGCTGATGGCGGAGAACGACCTGGCCGACAAGAAGGTCCTGTACAAGGGCCACGCCGTGGCGGCCGTGGTCGCCACCAGCCCGCACGAGGCGGAGGAGGCCCTCAACCTAATCGAGGTCGACTACGAGGTTCTGCCCACCGTGCTCGGCTGGCGCGAGGCCATGAAGGAGAACCCCGTTCTGCTCCACGACACGCTCACGGAGCGCATGACGGTGTCCCGCGCCGACCCCGGAGAGGACACGGGCAAGCCCGGAAACGTGGCAAGCCACCTCCAGCTCAAGCTCGGAGACGTGGAGCAGGGCTTCAGTGAAGCAGACGTCATCATCGAGCGGGAGTACAACACCCAGACCGTGCACCAGGGCTACATTGAGCCCTTCGCCTGCACGGCGCAGTGGATGCCCGAGGGCCGGCTGACCATCTGGACCAGCACGCAGGGCATCTTCGGCGTGCGCGGCAATGTCGCCGCCATCCTGGACATCCCGGAATCCATGATCAAGGTAGTGCCAATGGAGATCGGCGGCGGATTCGGCGGCAAGGGCACCGGCTACCTTGAGCCCGTCGCCGCGGTACTCTCCCGCAAGACCGGCCAGCCGGTGAAGATGGTGATGAGCCGCAAGGAGGTCTTCGAGGGCACCGGCCCTTCCTCCGGCAGCTTCATCCGCTGCAAGATCGGTGCCAAGAACGACGGCACGTTCACCGCCGCCCAGCTGTACATGGTCTACGAGGCCGGAGCCTATCCCGGCTCGCCCATGGCCGGCGGCGCTACGTCCGGCCTCAGCGCGTACAAGCTGGAGCACGCCCTGGTCGACGGCTACGACGTGGTCTGCAACAAGCCCAAGACGGCGGCTTACAGAGCGCCAGGCCATCCCCAGGTGTGCTTCGCCGTAGAGAGCTGCATTGACGAGCTGGCGCAGATGCTGGACATGGATCCAATGGATCTGCGCATCAAGAACGTGGCCCAGGAGGGCGACCGCGCCACAACCGGCGTGCCTCACGCACACGTAGGTCTCCGCGAGGTGATGGAGGCCATCAAGGCGCATCCACACTACAACGCACCCCTGGGCGGCCCGAACCGCGCCCGCGGCGTGGCCACGGGCTACCGCCTCAACGGAGGCGGCAGCGGCTCGTCCGCCACCATCAACGTGCTGGCTAACGGCACCGTAAATGTCACAACCGGCTCGATGGACCTGTCCGGCACTCGCGTGGCAGTAGCCATGCAGGTTGCGGAAGTTCTGGGCCTATCCGCCGAGGATGTGACGCCCCAGGTCGTCGACACCGACTCTGTGGGCTGGACGGGAGGCTCCGGCGGCAGCCGCATCACCTTCGACACTGGCCGCGCAGCCATCGCCGCAGCGCAGCTGGCCATCGACCAGATGAGGGACCGCGCCGCGCTCCTGTGGGAGCTGGAGCAGGATGACGTCGAGTTCGTTGACGGCAACTTCGTCTCCAAGAAGAACCCGGAGGACCGCTTCACATTCAGGGAGCTCGCGGGCCGACTGATGGCCACGGGCGGCCCCGTCACCTGCTCCGCAATGGACACCCAGGGCGGCGTGGGCGGCGCGCTTGCCGGCAACATCTTCGACGTTGAGGTGGACCCGGAGACCGGCAAGGTGGACATCATTCGAGCCACCGCCTTCCTGGACATCGGCCAGGCCGCTCACCCCTCCTACGTGGAGGGACAGATGCAGGGCGGAACCCTCCAGGGCATCGGCTGGGCACTCAACGAGGAGTACTTCTTCTCGGAGGACGGCGTCATGGCGAACTCCAGCCTCCTCGACTACCGGATGCCCACGACCCTGGACCTGCCGATGATCGACTGCGAGATCATTGAGTACGCCAACCCCCGCCATCCCTACGGCCTGCGGGGCGCCGGTGAGCACCCGATCATCGCACCCCTGCCGGCCCTGGGCAACGCAGTGAGCCGGGCGATCAACCAGCGCGTCTACACCCTCCCGATCACTCCCGGCTCCGTCCTGGAGTCCATCAACGAGCGGGACGCGAACGGCAGCTAGTCGGCCGAATCAGCGCTGCGCAAGAAACGCCCCCCCCGCTCCGGATGTGGATAGCGGCGGGCGTAGTGTTTAAGTGGGCCGGCCGCCGCCGCTCAACCCGCTCGTGGTGAGCCCGTCGAACCATGAGCGGGAACAGGGCGTGAGCGCGCCTCCCTTACGACTTCAGCCTGTAGATCGGCGGACGGGCGTCGACCTCCACCCTGCCCTCCTTCATGAGCTTGTCCAGGTGGGCCATCACGTTACGGGCCGCCGCCCGGCGCAGGCCCCTGTTCAGGTTCCGCGGGTAGATGTCCCGCACCATGTCGTCCACGTCGGAGATGCCCTTCTGCAGAGCGGACAGCACCTGCTCCTCGCGCTCATTCCGGTGCCGGATGTACCAGGGTATGAGGCGTGCGCCGCGCGGCGCGGGCGCCACCGGGCCGTGACCGGGGCAGATGACCTCCACCCGGTAGCGGGAGAGGCGCTGCAGCGACGCCATGTAGTCCGACAGGTCCTGCACCGTGGAGGACGAGCCGCCCAGGACGGTATCACCGGTGAACATCGCCCTGTCGCGTGCCATGTAGTAGCAGACGTGCGCCTCCTCGTGGCCCGGCGTGAAGATGGCGGTCAGGTTGACGCCGTCGCACGCACGGATGCGCTCACCCGAGCGCAGCCTCTCGACGTTCTCGGCCCCCACAACCGCCCCCAGGCGGCCGGCCAGCTTGGGGTGGCACCGCACCGGAGCTTGGACCACCTCGAAGATGCGGTCCAGACCACCAATGTGGTCGCTGTGGGCATGTGTGATGGTGATCGCGGTGATGGGAGGCCGCCCCAGCTCCTCGTAGCCGTCGAGTATCTGCCGCGTCCATTCGCGGTCGTGCTCGCCCGTGTCCACGATAACCATGCTCTCCGACGGGTCGCCCGCGAAGAAGATGTTGGAGCCGCCCGGATGGGCCGCCGCCGTGTCCGCTATGTGCACCGAATATGCGTGAGCCGAGACCTGCATGTGTCCACCTCCGTGGCGCTCCTTCACGGATGCGCCCGCGTTTACTGCCTGATGATAGTGTTCCTGTCCCTGCGCCATCTGGCGCGAAGCTCGTCGCTCGCCTCCAGTAGCCTCTGCAGCGTCTTGAAGGGCGACGAGCTCAGCTTGGCCACGCCAAGCACCTCAGCGGCGTCTGAGGCGGCCGAGGGGCCGGGTATGGGATCGCCGCGCTTGGCGGCGCGCCTGGCCCACGCGGCGTCCACACCGGGCCACCAGCCCCCGGATGGCTTCTGCTCCGCAGCCGCCTGCCCCTTCGACGCTGCAGGCTGCGCCTGCGCCGCGGACGAACCAAGGTCCGCAAGCTCTACCGTCACGTCATTGGCGCCGCGCCGCCGCGTCACCTTGACCTCCGGCGACGCCTCGAGGTACTTCGTGAAGGTGGAGTACCCCGTGGACCGCACGTCAAAGGCGGGATCAAGCCGCATCATCGTCTGTATCAACTTGCTGCCGGCAACCCTGCCCTCCCCGTCCATCGCAGCGCCCATCGCCCTGAGGATGAGGAACTCACCCTGGTGCTGCCCAACGTCGGAGCTGGCCTGCTTGACCTTCTTCTCGTTCTGGTCCATGTAGATGTATCTGTCGCATGAGATGACCAGTGCGCGGGAAGCGCCGCCGCGGCCCGCGCCGATGACCAGCTTGCCACCAGACCTCAGCTTGCTGACCAGCGGCACGAAGTCGCTGTCCGAGGACACGATGACGAAAATGTCTATTGGAGACTGGTACAGCAGGTCTACGGCGTCGATGACCAGACGAATGTCGCTGGAGTTCTTGCCGGAAGCGGTCACATGGAACAGATGGACAGGCTCGATGCCCAGCTCCACCATCTGGTTGCGCGCGGCCCTTGTCACAGACGACCAGTCCCCGTAGGCGCGCTTGATTGTGACTCGACCGTAGTCGGAAATCTGGTCAAACAGCCACTGAATCGAGCCCAGGCCCACGTTCTCCACGTCTATGAGGACCGCCACCTGCCGCTCTATCCCATGTCCACCATTGCTCACCATGCTAAGCTCCTATCCCTGCAATCGTGCATATGCCTTGCGTCCCGTCAAGCGGGCAAGGCTACTCTATCGACACCAGTTCAATTTCGAATGTCAGCGCCTGCCCCGCCAGCCTGTGGTTTGCGTCCACTGTGAAAGTCTCGCCGGTCACCTCCAGGATGGTTCCCTGCCCGCCGTTGGTGAAGACTACGCTGTCTCCCTCACCCACGCCTTCCGGCAGCTGAGAAATGGGGAAAGTCAGGACGAGATCATCATTCCGCTCGCCGTAGGCTTCCGCGGGCTCCATCCTCACGGTGCGGGTCTCGCCGATCGCCATGCCGCGAACCGCCGCGTCAAACCCGGAGATCATCCGCCCGTCGCCAACTACGAAGCTGAGCGGCTCCCTGCCTCGCGACGAGTCGAACTCCTCGCCGCTGTCCAGCGTTCCCGTGTAGTGAACGGCCACCTTGTCGCCCTCTCCGGCAACGCTACCCTCGCTCGGCGCTTCGCCCTCTGCGGGTGCTGGCGTCACGGTTGGCGTGGGCGTGGATATCGGCGTAGCTGCGGCCGCGGTCGGCGTGGGTGCCGTCGTGGGAGTGGAAGTTGGCTCGGCCCCGCTGCAGGCCGTGATTGCGAGAGCCATCAACATCAGAACTATGACCCCTAAGGGGCTTCTGCGCATAGAGCAATTATAGCGGGTTTCCCGCACGGGGCAACACCTGCAGCAATTTGCATAGCAGGGCCAACCTCGCTAAGATTCAGAGCGTGAACATCCTCACCGATGCGGCGCGCGTCGCCGGCATGACCGTAGTGCTTCTGTTCCGCCTTGGCAAGCTCCTCGGCTGGCCGAGGTCGGCCGCGGTTCTTGGCACGGTGACTGCCGTGGCGTGGCTCTTCGCTCAGCGCCGCCGCCGTAGGGCCGCCTCTCGCCCTGCGCCCCGGCCCAGAGCGCCTGCGGTCAAACCGTCCGTCCGATGGACGCCAGCAAGGGCGGCTGTCACAGTTGCAGGGGCCCTGCTCCTTCTGGCCGTGGGCGCGCTGCACGGCATCACCGCCACCGCCGCATCGTCGATTCCCGCCCTCGCCGTGCTCTGGCTGTTCACGCCCGCGCCGCTGGTCTTCGCGGCCAGGGTGGCAAGGCGATGGACTCGTTTCCGCACTCTGTCCACTGCGTACCTGGCCGCCTCCGCCGTGCTGAGCGTGATAGTGTTGGCCGCGGTGGGCTGGGAAGGCTCCGAGCGCGGCCTGCACCCGGCTCCGCCGGACGACCTGCCCCTGCTTGAAGACTACCCCAACCTGGCAGCCGCGCTGGAGGAGGTCGAGTTCCCCAGCGCAGACGGCACGATTCTCTCCGGCTGGTTCATCTCCGGCACAACACCCAGGACCATCGCGCTGGTTCACGGCTTCGGAGAGGAGCGACACCAGATGCTGCCACATGCCGACTTCCTCCATGACGCGGGCTACTCGACGCTGCTCTTCGACCTGCGGAGCCGCGGGGAGAGCGAGGGCGAGGAAGTCTCGTTTGGCTACCACGAGAGCGGCGACCTGCAAGGGGCAGTGCAGTACATTAAGCAAAGGCCGGACACCGGCGGCGACAGCGTGGGCGTACTCGGACTGTCGATGGGAGGCGCAGCGGCTATCATCGCGGCTGCGGACACGCCGGAGATCAAGGCAGTGGTTGCGGAGTCAACCTTCAGCAGCGTCGACAGCGCCGTGGCAAGCAGCTTCGAGCACTTCATCGACCTGCCGGCCTTCCCGTTCGCTCCCGTCACGGTGTTCATCCTCGAGCGGCGCCTGGGAATAAGCTCGGACGATGTGGTGCCGGCGGACTACGTGGCGGACATCAGCCCACGCGCCGTGTTCATCATCCACGGCCGCGACGACGTGACGATCGTGCCTGAGGACGGCATTGCCCTCCACGAGGCGGCCGGCGAACCAAAGGAGCCGCTGTGGCTCATCGAGGGAGCGGCCCACTCTGAGGGTGTGGACGTCGCGCCGGACGAGTACGCCAGACGCGTGCTCAGCTTCTTCGACCGCCACCTGCCACAGTAGAAGGCCGCCGCCGGGGGGCCTCAGCCCACGCTCTGCCGCGCGCCTGTCTCGGAAGCCCTGCGGATGGCATCAATGAGTTCGTGCAGCTTGACCGCGTCGTCGAAGTCCGGTTCCGCCCTGTCACCAGAGCGGATGGCCTCGCCGAAACGCCGGTACATCTGCGCCACGTTGAAGGCAGGCCCGTCCGGCACGTCCGCGGGTACCCACGCAAGGCGCTCGGGAATCGGTAGCTCCTCCAGAGCGCTCTCGCCGGCCAGCGCGCTCATCAGGCGGCTCTCGCCGCTGTCCACCACCAGCGTGCCGTGGCGCCCGTACACCTCCAGGCGCTGGCCACTGCCCATCACCGGCTGCGACGCCACGTGCGCCGAGACCACGCCGCCGCTCGCCAGCCTGCCGCTTACGATGATGTTGTCCGGCGAGGTGACGTCCACGTGGCTGTCGGTGTCCGTCAGAAGCCAGCTGTCGATCTGGGTGCTCACCACGCCGGAGACCTCGCTGAAGTCGCCTACGCACATGGTCAGCGCGTCGATGGCGTGACCGAAGGATATGGACATGGTATTGGCGCCGTTCGCAACATCGCCCATCCACGCGCGATCTGAGGTGCGGGACGTGCCGCCAGTGCCCATCACCGTCAGGTGGCACGACACGACGTCGCCGATGTACCCCTCCTCCACAAGCTCCTTGACGCGCAGGTAGAGCGGCGAGCAGCGCCTCTGCATTCCCGCCAGTGTGCGAACTCCCTTGGCGCGTGCGAGGTCAGCCATCTCCTTTGCCTGCGCCAGGTTTGCGCCCAGCGGCCACTCCGTGAAGACGTGCTTGCCTGCGTTGAGCGCCGCCAAAGTCATCTCGTGGTGATGGGGGACGCGCACCACCACCGCAACCAGGTCCACATCCGGGCACTCGACCATCTCGTGGTAGTCGTGAAACGCCAGGCGCGCCCCGAACCGCTCCTTTGACGCCGCCGCGGTCTCAGGCCGGGACGTGCAGACGGCTGCCAGCTCGAACTCCGGCAGCGCAAGTATGGCGGGAAGGTGCGCCCTGAGGCCCCATCCGTAGTTCACGTTGGCCCCGATGACTCCCACGCGAATCTTCTGCTCAGACATGGCTCCTCCTGTGACGGGCTGCCGTGGATTGGACGATGTGTCGAACTGCGCCCTTGGACGACCGCAGGTGACAAGCAACCCGGACGCGGAGAGTATAGCACACGCCGCCGCGCCGCCTGGCCGTTGGCGCACGCCTCGGAACCGTGCGATAATTGTACCTGCAACAGCCGAGCCCTAATACGTGCGCCCGTAGCTCAGCGGACAAGAGCATCGGTCTTCGGAACCGAGGGTCGGGGGTTCGAATCCCTCCGGGCGTACCACACTCCACAAGTCCGCGATTACGTACGTCCGGCACAGTACGCCGTCTCCACGCCAGGAGGCTCCATATGTCGAGGACCGGATGGCTGCCCGTCTCAGCAATCGCAGTCCTCGCGACGATCGTCATAGCCGTGTTGGCGTCGCTAGGCCAGGGAAACGAGACCAGCGCGGAGGCGTTCCTGAGAAAGGCGCTGCTGGCACAGGTCCTTGAGTACAGCAGCATTCACTCCAAGTCTTCGGGCACCGTGACCATGCTTAACGGGGATGTCCACCGCCGGTACACTGAGGCGCTCTTCACCTATGACGGCGACGTTCATTCGCAGGAGTGGTACGAAGGCTGCACCTACTCGCACCAACTGGGAACCCGCCTGTGCAGCATCGAGACGGTTGTGCACGACAACGTCCAGTATCGGAAGGAGGACACCTCGGATGGACCGGGAGAGTGGCAGGTGATAGATGAGTGGCGCACTTCTCCAGAAAGTGCAGGCGAGGTCAACGACATGAGCGCCATCCAAGAGATCACGGTGGCAATCGGAGAGGTGGTAGAGCTTGAGCGCGAGACGATCGACGGGGTTACATACCGACGGTTCCAAACGGTCCGGCGCCCTGGCGTGGAAACGCTCAGGCTCATCGAATCGGGCGAGTGGGACCCGCCAGTGAATGCTCCGCCGGAGCTCACTCGCGAAGAGTATATCGAGTTGCTCAGAGAGGTGACAGAGACTGAGCTGTTCACGGACGAATACTGGATCAGGGCGGACAACGGCATGGTATGGCGCGTACACCGGCAATGGGAGAAGACCTACCCGGAGGATAGGGAGCTGACGGGAGCGCCGCTCCCACAACACAGGAGTGCCATCATGTAGTACTCCAGGCATAGCGTGCCAGTGGAGATTCGGCCGCCTATTGAGTAGAGCTGGGCCTCGCCCTGTGCAGCATCCCGTGCCAGCGCAGGCACGCCCACGGTGGGAGACCTTGGTGCAGCCCAAGACCCCTTCCGCCGTATCCGGGGGAAGGTCGGGATGGGGGCTAGCGCAGCCGCGCCGGCGGGCGCGGGGGCGCAGCGATCGCGAAGAAGAACGAGCCAATGCCGGTCAGCGCAGCGATGATGATGAACGGCACCCTGTATCCGTCGAACAGGTCGGCCATGAACCCGGCGAACAGCGGCCCGCTCGTCATGCCAAGCATGACGACCAGCGATGAGAATCCCATGATGGTGGCGAAGGAAGCTCGCCCGAAGTAGTCCGCGCGTATCGTGGTCATCATCGGCCCGCGCACGCCCCACGCCGTGCCGTGCAAGACCGCGAACGCGTACACCATAGGCACGCTGGAGGCGAAGGCCAGCGTCAGCATCGCCACTGAGTGGGCCAGCATTGCCAGCGCCGCCAGCATTCGCTTGCTGAACCTGTCGCCCAGGAAACCGCCTCCGATCTGCCCCACTATGTTGAACATCGTCATGACGGTCACCGCTCCCGACGCCGCAGTAAGTGAAAGCCCCACGCTCTCCATGATGTGCGGCACCAGGTGGAGGGACACGGCGCCCACCGTGAGCAGCGCCAACGAGTGCCCGAGGCTCAGCAGCCAGAACGCGGGCGTGCGCATTGCCTCGCCGGCCGTGAAGCCGTCCACGTGGTCGGTCGGCTGCGTACTCCGCTCGGAGGCATTGCCTGCTCTACTTGGTGTCGAGCCTGGTGAGTCAGGCGTGTCCCCGTCGGGCAGGTAGCCGTACTGCTCCGGCCTCTGCCTGAACAGCTGGCCAATAGGAACTCCCAGCAGAATGATCACGACGCCGGACAGGAAGGCCGTCTGCCGCCATCCAAGCTCCGTGAGGGACCAGGCGATCGCTGGTACCAGTAGCCCACCTATCCCGAAGCCGCTCATTGCAATGCCCATCGCCACGCCCCGGCGTCTCTCGAACCAGTTGACGACCGTCGCTGCGACTGTCAGGAATCCGCCAACGCTCGAGCCAAGAGCCATCAACAGGAAGGCCACGTAGTAGTCCAGCACGGAGTCCAGGCGGCTGAACATGATGAAGCCCAGCCCGAAAATGAGCATGCCTCCCCTCACCATGACCCTGGGACCGAACTTGTCAATGAGCCAGCCCTGGAGCGGTCCCAGCAGGCCGCTCTCCGCCCGTGAGAGAGCGAACGCGCCTGAAAGCACGGAGCGGCTCCACCCGAACTGGGTCTGCAGCAGAGGGAAGTACGCGGTGAAGCTGTGGATCATCAGCGATCCCACCAGCATCTGAAGCGAGAATGACCCGCCTACGATCCACCAGCCGTAGAATATGCGGGACGAGCGCCGGCGCCTAACCTCTACGCCGGACGAGACGGGATCCATCCAAGACCTGTGAGCAGCATATCGCGTTAATTCTATCACAATTCGGGCGAGTCGGTGTGCGCCGCCGCCTGCACATGCAGTCGTTTCGCTGGACAGCGGCACTGGGCAGGCATACAATACGGACTGTCGCCGGGCGGTCCCATAACGGCCCGGCAACCGGAGCAGCCCCCGCATGGAACTTGCCCCAGGTGTGCATCGCCTGGAGAACGTCAACGGCAGCAACGTCGTGCTACTTGCCGACGAACAGATGGCCGTCGTGGACACCGGCATCGCAGGCAACGGCGAGGCCATCGTGCAGGAGATCAGGAAGCTGGGCCGCAGTCCCTCCGACCTCCGCTGGATCATCGTCACCCACTTCCACTTCGACCACTCCGGCAGCGCTGCCGAGCTTCACGAGCTGACGGGAGCGAGAATCGTCGCTCACAGCGAGGAGACCGTCGCCGGACAGGACGGAACGTTGCAGCTCCGCAAGGGCAACGAAGGTGAATCGCCGCCCTCGTGGTACAGGTGGGCGCTGCGGTTGACCGGCGGCGGAGGCAGGCCGGCCAGACCTCAGACACAGGTCACATTCCCCGACACGCCTGTGCACGAGACGATTGAGCACGGCGACGTCGTTCCCTGCCTTGGCGGGCTCAGGATCCTCCACTCGCCCGGTCACACTCCAGGCAGCATCTGCCCAATCCTGACCTCGCCCAGGGTCCTCTTCCTTGGCGACTCGGTCCTCAACAACATCGACCGGCTCAGCCGCCCGCTCATGTGGGACCGCTCGAAGCGCAGAGAGCTTGACGCATCGCTCCACTCGTTACGTGAGCTTGACGCCGACGTGGCGTGTTTCGGCCACGGCCCGCCGCTCACGGACGACGTGATGACACGCGTGCGCGGCCTGACGGACCGCCCGTACGACCTGCCGACGTGGCGGATCGCCCTCAAGAACTGGGGTACGCTGCGACGCTGGCGGGCAAGAACGCGGAGGCCCGGTCACTGGGGGGCCGGTAGCTAGCGAGCCGACCCGTCCAGCCGGGGCCGAGCCGACCTTCCCGCTCCCGCGAAGCTCAGAGCGAACACCGCCGCCCCCACCACGAAGAACCACAGGCTGCTGCGCGCCACTCCGGTGATGAAGTCGCTCCCCATCGATTGAGCCACGTCCAGCGCCTTTTCCGTGCCCAAGAGCACCGACGGGCTGCCCAGGTCCTCCGCGGCCTCGGCCTTCAGATCCACCACGGCATTCCCAACCACTGGGCCGATCGACAGGGTTGTTGCCAGCAGCAACAGCATCGACGTTACCGCCAGCGTTCCCGACGCCCACGCCAGCCGGCCGCGCCAGCTTCGCCCGCCCAGCAACCCCGCGGCGGCCAGAAGGGCCGCCAGCACCAGCGCAGACACGACCGTCAGGCCTACCGATCTTGCCGGCAGCGACCTGACCTGCTCTAGACCTTCGGAGGCGGCGACTCCTTCATCCTCTCCGGATACCAGATCGTCCAGGTCGGAGAGGGTGAGGCGCCAGCCATCTGTGAACAGAGCTCGAAGGTCCTCCAGGCCGTTGCCTTCCTCACCCGCCCAGTCCTGCTGCAAATCGGCCTCGGTGTACGTCCATCCCTCGCCGAACAGGATGCGCAGCCGGTCCATGGCAAGCACGCTTCGCGACGCCTCGCCGCCCATCCCCAGGCGCATTTCGTCCTGCGTGTACTCCACTACCGCCGGGAAGTGGCTGCCGACCAGCCTCTCTACGTCCCCCGCTACGTCCACTTCCAACATGTCGAGCAATGCATCCGCATCGATTCCCGGAGGCGCGCACCGCGGCAGCTCGTTGCGCCGGGGAGCGCTCGCGCCGAACGGCATCTCGCCGCGCCCGCACGCGCGCAGGGCAGCCAGGCGAGCCTCGAGCTTCTCCCTAACCAGGACCTCCACCGCTGCCAGCGCCGGCTTTCGGGCATCGACCGTGGAGATACTGGCGATGAAGCCGTCCGTCTTCCCCATGATGTACGGCGCGGCGCTTGCCACCACAACCCTGGCCTGCTCCTCCAGCCACGGGCCGGGCAGTTCAGGCTCGACTGCCTCGGCCACTTCCACCGCTGTCAACGAGACGCCGGAGGGCATCTGGACGAGTGCCGGCAGCGCCGCCTCCAACTCCGAGGCGACCTGCTCCGCGAGCTGGCCGCTGTCCAGACTGGCCCCGGCATAGAGAGCGTTCAGCTCCTCGATTGCGATGTCTGCGCGCTCGTACAGCGGCACGTGGATCCTCAACGTGTCCTGCCGGCTCGACATATATGCCGCCACCTGATCAATGGCGGCGTTCACGTGCTCGCTGAGCCAGGCCTCAGGCACACTCCTGTCTATGGCCGCGACCACGTCCTCACGGTCCAGACGCGCTCCGAATGGAGCCGCGCCCTGCGCGAGAGCCTCGTCCACTTCCCTGGCCGCGTAGTGCTCCAGCGCCAGGGCGTGGACACGCGAGCTTGCGAGTATCGCCTTCAGCTCGTGCGCGGCCGCCGGCACACGCTCGTTGACGGTAACTCGAATGTCCAGGTCGTCGCGGTCGCCGCTGAGGTAGCCGACAACCTGATCGATTACCCCTTCCAGCTGCTCCTGCAACCAGTCAGCCGGAAACACGCCGTTGACGGACCGTACGAGGTCGGGCGTGGGCAGGTTGAGTGCATCGAGCGGGTTATCGGGCAGGAGTACCGAGAAGAAGTCCGGGGGCTTGCTACGCAGCTCCTCTATTGCGGCCTCTACGAAGTCGCCGAGGATGAAGACGTACACTTCCTGCCGGTCCAGATGGCGCTTGTAGAAGTCCGGCTCGTACAGAGTGGCGCCCACCCTGGCGCCCAGGAGCGTAAACCCCAACAGCACAAGGAAGGCCGCACCCACGGGCAGTACGAAGAAGCGTCTCACCCATATCATCTTGCTTCAACCCTTGAGGCATTTGGAACCCGCGGTAAGGGTCTGCTGCCTAGATACCGGGCTCTTCCTCAAACAGCTCAGGCGCAGTCCAGCCTGCTGCCCGTTCCAGCCCGTGCCGCCACGCGTCATCCATCGCGGCCAGCGGCACATCCATGACGCCTGGAATCGCCAGCGAGTTACCGCCAGTTGTGCCCAGCCGAACCCAAGGCACGCCCTCCTCCGCGGCCAGCCGTCCGAACGCAGGCAGCGTGCTTGCGGCGAGCGACACTACGATGCGCGACTGCGTCTCACCGAACAGCGCCGCGTCCCACCGGCCCGTCACCTCGGCCGTGCCCAGAAACCCAATCCCGCCGGCGATGCAGCTCTCGGCAAGGGCTACAGCAAGCCCGCCGTCCGCGCAGTCGTGCGCCGACTCCAGCAGCCCCTCGCGTACCGCCCGGCGGCACAACCTCTGCACGCGGACCTCCAGGTCTAGATCGATGGACGGCACGCCCGCAACCATGCCGTGCATCAACTCCATGTATGAGCTTCCCGCCAGCGCGCTCGAGTCGCCGGATACCTCAGCGGCGCCGAGCAAGATGACATCACTTCCGGCGATGGTGAACGCGGTGCCACATCTGCGCTCCGCGTTCTCGATCAGGCCGAGAGCGCCCACGACAGGCGTAGGCCAGACGGCCACGCCCCTCGTCTCGTTGTACAGGCTGACGTTGCCGCTGATGACCGGGATGCCGAACGCCTCGCAGGCCTGCACCATCCCATCGATGCAGCCCTCCAGCTGATAGCTCACGTCCTCCCGCTCAGGGTTGCCGAAGTTCAGGCAGTCGGTGAGGGCCAGCGGCTCCGCACCTACGCACGCCAGGTTGCGGCACGCCTCCGCGACCACGATTGCGCCCCCCGCAACGGGGTCCAGATAGCAGTAGCGGCCGTTGCCGTCCGTGGTCAGTGCAATGGCTGTAGAGGTGCCCTTGATCCGCAGCACGGCGGCGTCTCCGCCGGGCGGCTGAAGGGTGTTCGTCTGCACCTGGTGGTCGTACTGGCGGTAGATCCATTCCTTGCCGGCGATGTCGGGATAGGCGAGCAGCCGTATCAGTACCGAGCCCGCGCCGTCGTCCGGCGGCGGCAGCGCGCCAAGGTCGATGCTGCGCGTCTGCTCCATGTAGGCAGGCGTTGCGCCCTGCAGCGTGTAGAGCGGCGGGTCGGTGAGCACATCGACGGGGAGCCTCGCCTCCTCGCTGCTGCCGTCGTAGACGCAAACCAGGCCGTCGGCGGTTACGCGCCCGATGACCGAGCTCTCCAGGTCCCACTTGTCGAACACGCTCCTCACGGCATCCTCATGCTCCGGCGCAACCACCACGAGCATCCGCTCCTGCGACTCCGAGAGCATCACCTCGTATGGTGTCATGCCGTGCTCGCGGCGCGGCACCTTTGATACGTCGACCACGGCTCCGGCGCCGCCGCGCGCCACCGACTCCACGACTGTGCTCGTGAGGCCGGCCGCGCCAAGGTCCTGCATCGCCAGCACGTGGCCGGTCTCCAGCACCTCAAGACACGCCTCGATGAGCACCTTCTCCAAGAACGGATTGCCTACCTGCACCGTGGGCCGCATCTCCCGCTCCTCCTCGAACGTGCGGGAGGCCAGGCCGGACGCGCCGTGGATGCCGTCCACCCCGGTGTCCGCGCCCACCAGCACCAGCAGGTTGCCTTCGCCGGACGCCCTCGCACGCACCACGCGCCCCTTCTCCACGAGGCCAAGGCACAGCGCGTTGACGAGCGGGTTGCCCGAGTACGACTCCGAGAACGCGACCTCGCCGCCTACGTCCGGCACACCGATGCAGTTGCCGTACCACGAGATGCCACCGATGACGCCCGAGAACAACTCCCGGTTCCTCGCACTGTCGAGCGGACCGAATCGCAGGGAGTTGAGCAGCGCGATGGGCCTTGCGCCCATAGCCAGGATGTCACGCACGATTCCACCTACGCCCGTGGCGGCGCCCTGGTACGGCTCCACAGCCGAGGGGTGGTTGTGGGACTCGACCTTCATCACGACCGCCAGCCCGTCACCGATGTCGACCACACCGGCATTCTCCGCGCCGGGCGCGACCAGCAGCCGCGGGCTGTGGGACGGCAGCCGTCTCAGCAGCAGCTTGGAGTGCTTGTAGCCGCAGTGCTCACTCCACAGTGCGCCGAACATGCCGAGCTCAAGCGGGTTCGGCTCCCGTCCGAGCCGCTCCACTATGGCGGCGTACTCGGCCTCCGAGAGGGCTATCTCGTCGAGGATTTCCTTGGAAACAGGCATAGGCTACTTTATACGAATGGGACGGGATGCTGCGGGAACGCGCCTCATCGTCGGGCCGGTCACGCCATCGCTCTCAGCACGGACTCGAAGATGCGGCGCCCGTCCGTGCCGCCCAGGACGGCCTCGCAGCACCGCTCCGGATGGGGCATCATGCCCAGCACGTTGCCCCTGGCGTTGACGATGCCCGCTATGTTCTCCAGCGATCCGTTGGGGTTGGCGTCGGTCGTCGGCTCGCCGTCCGGCGTGCAGTAGCGGAAGGCCACGTGGCCGCCAGCGTTGAGCTTGGCGAGCGTGTCTGGGTCGGCGTAGTAGCTGCCCTCGCCGTGCGATATGGGGATGCGCAGCACGTCTCCCCTCTCGCACGCCGACGTGAACGGAGTGTTGGTCGTCTCCACGCGCAGGTCGACCCACTGGCAGCGGAACTGCACGTGATGGTTGCGGGTCAGCACGCCGGGAAGCAGGCCGGCCTCGCACAGGATCTGGAACCCGTTGCAGATGCCGATGACCAGCCCGCCCGCCTCCGCGAACCGCTCCACCGTATCCATGACCGGCGAGAAGCGCGCGATGGCCCCTGTGCGGAGGTAGTCGCCGTAGGAGAAGCCGCCGGGCAGCACCACGCAGTCGATGCCCGACAGGTCGGTGTCCTTGTGCCACACGTAGCGGGCGTCCTGGCCCAGTACGGAGGTTGCAACGTGGTAGCAATCGCCGTCGCTCCACGTGCCCGGGAATACCACGATGCCGAATCTCACAGGCGCATCACCGCCGGCGACATCAGACTCACATCGCCTCCAGGATGCCGGTGACCACCTCGTTGACCACGGAGCCGTCGGCGCGGCCCCGCACCATAGGCATGAGTTTGCCCATCACCCTGCCCTTGTCGCCCGGACCGCGAGCGCCGACCTCACTGACGGCTTCGCGCGCCATGTCGGTTATCTCTTCGGGCGTGAGCTGCTGCGGCAGGTACTCCAGCAGGACTGACAGCTCGGACTCCTCGCGCTGCACGAGATCATCCCGGTTGCCCTTGCGGAACTCGGAGATGCTCTCTCGGCGCTGCCTCACCTGCCTGGAGATGACGCCGATGATGGCGTCATCGTCGTCCAGGGGCTTCTGCTGGGCGATCTCCTCGTTGTGCACCTCTGAGCGGAGCGACCGCAGCACGCTGCGACGAAGGGCGTCCTGTGCTCGGATGGCGCTCTTGAGGTCCTCGTCGAGGCGATCCTTGAGTGGCATGTGTGCGGAAACGGGCTACCGGCGCCGGCCCATGCCGCTGGCAGCGTTGGTGCTGCGAATGCTCTTGCGCCGCTTGGCCGCGGCCTTGCGCTTGCGCTGCACGCTGGGCTTCTCGAAGTGGGACCTGCGCCGCGCCTCGGAGAGGATGCCGTCCATCTGCACCCGCTTGTTGAAGCGCCTCAAGAGGCTGTCGAAGGTCTCGCCCTCTCTCACCACCACCTGGGACAAGCTCTCACCCCTTTCTCTCGAAGTTACGGCGGTACCGGGAACGAGGCTGTCGCGAGCGCAATGCCCGCGTGCCTCCGGGAATGCCAATTATAGCTACGAGCAGGCGTGGTGTCAAACTGAGGGGGGCGAATCTCGTTGCACTCATCCGGCTGGCAGGCAGCATATTCGTTCACCAACTCTTCGATCGATGATTCCACCAGCGTTCCACTCTCCCCTTACATGCCGGTGACGCCCAGGCAGCAGGGATAGCCTATACCGTGAATCCAAGAGAAGCCCAAACAATGGTGGCAAGCAAAGCCGCTGAGAACAGTACCCTGGCTGGTATGCTCCGCGGCTCATGCTCAATCAACCTTCGTCAATCGTTCTCAGCTTATCACCGGAAGTCGATTGTCACAGAAGCTGTTCAGAAGATCGGGAATCTCCACGTCCCTGACCTCTATCCCGCGATTCCAGCGGACAACAAACTGCTCTATGCTGTCGGCGTCATCGTTGTCAATGGCCGAGGTGAGCAGAGTTGCAGCGCCTATTCTGAGATTGGCCAGCTGGTCCATTCGGACGCCAATCGCATTCATGGTGCTGGGAGCATGCAGCCCACCAACAGTCACAGCTTCATCAAACGTTCGATTCAGCAGCGTCTTGATTTGAGTTCGCCAGGACTCGCTGAACCACAGTGATGGCGAATCAACAACGAGCCTTATCTGCACATAGATGGCACTATCGGTCCTCTCTATTTCAGATAGCGTGTACCTAACTGATTCCATATAGGTAGCTTCGCTGGTGTCAGGGCAGAACTCTACGGTGGAGGACAACAGGTCGGGTAACAGCTCGTTCACGTCCACGATAGACAGTGCGAACCCCACACCTTCGACTGCCTGCCCGATCAACTTGTAGGTATTGACGCCCAACACCCTGCCGTCCAGTGAGAACATGGGGCCGCCGCTGTTGCCAGGGTTGATCGCCGCGTCCGTCTGGACCACGTTGATACCATAGCTGGAATCAAAGCGAACGGCCGACACGATTCCCGTGCTAACGGTGGCCTCTCCACCGAGACCCAGAGCGTATCCCATAGTCACCACGGAGGCTCCTGCAGTAATGTCCGACTCATGCGCAAAGGTCACGACCGAGAAGTCGCCGCAACACATACGCAACACGGCAACATCCCTGACGGCATCAGCTCCTACCACAACGGCGCTGTAGCTCTCGCTGTCGTTTACGGTGACGGTCACAGTGGAGCGGTCAACTACGTGAAAGTTGGTGAGGACGTAGGCGGTATCGCCGTCCCTCCGGTAGATGAACCCACTGCCGAGGCGGTTGCCTGAGTTGATCCTGACCACGGCCGGACGGACGCTCTCGACCATTCCGGCCAGGGTCCAGGGCGTTGGAGTGGGCTCCAGCGTGGGCGGGGAGTCGGCACCGGTGTTGGCGTAGCGGTTGGTGCGGGCGTGAAAGTCGGAGTCGGTATGGGTGTCGGCGTGGGAGTTGGCACCGGTGTTGGAGTCGGTACAGGCGTGAAGGTCGGTGTGGGCGTGAATGTGGGAGTAGGAACAGCAGTGTAAGTCGGATATGGAGTGTACGTCGGCAGCGGCGTAAAGGTCGGTGTTGGCACAGGTGGTGGGGTCCAGGTGGGAAACGGCGTGTGCGTGGGATACGGCGTGGGTGTCGGTATAGCGGTGGGAGTTGCTGGTTCTGCGCAGGCCGCGGCGACCAAAAGACCTGCGAGGACGTATGCTGCGTGTCTTATCGGTAGGTGAAGTTTGACCACTTGGCAAGTCTCACTGCGGAGCTGGAAGATAAACCATTCGCACAAGCTACCCGTCGCCGGCGCAGAATCATGGGAAGGTACCCAGAGGTATCATCAACTCCTTGAAGGCTTGCACTATTGAACGCTACAGGGTTGAGCCTGGCGAGTCGCCGAAAGCGTAGCAGTGAGTCGAAAAACTTGTCAACTACATGTACTGTCGTGACACCCTCGCACGGGCAACTCCAACCCAACCCCCAACCACCCCTAGCCAAACCGCACTTTCGGCTATAACATATCCCGCGTGATTGCGATGCACCTCATACGTGAATTGCTGGCCAACGCCCTCGCCGAGGCGCAGGCGTCGGGGCAGCTACCCTCCGCGCCGCCCATCGAGGTGCCTGTGGAGCACCCGCAGAGCGCTGAGCACGGCGACTACGCATCCAGCCTGCCTCTCAGGCTGGCGCGCGCGCTGCGCATGAACCCGCTAGAGATAGCGAACCGCCTCGTCCCGCTCATCCCCGCCGGCGACGCCCTGGCCCGCGTGTGGCCGGAGTCGCCCGGCTTCATAAACTTCGCCCTGGAGCCTCGCTGGCTGGCCGCGCAGGTGGAGGCCGTGATTGAGGAGGGCCCCGCGTTCGGCAATGTCCCGCTGGGCGGGGGCGAGAGCGTGCAGGTCGAGTTTGTGAGCATCAACCCCACGGGGCCGATACACGTCGGACACGCCCGCGGCGGCGTCCTGGGTGACGTGCTCGCCAGGGTGCTGGACGCCGCCGGGTTCAGCGTCACCCGCGAGTACTACTTCAACGACGCGGGCAACCAGATGGACAACTTCTACGGCTCCCTCCACGCCCGCTACCTGCAGGCGATGGGCCAAGACGCGGAGCTGCCGCAGGGCGGCTACGTGGGCGAGTACATGGTCGACGTGGCCAAGGAGATCGCCGACGAGGAGGGCGACCGCCTGCTGGACCTGCCCGCCGAGCAGGCAGTCGAGGAGCTCGGCCGGATTGGCCTGGGCAAGATGATGCGGGGCATCCAGAGTGACATGGAGCGCCTCCGCATCGACTTCGACGTGTGGTTCCGGGAGCACACCCTCTATAGCGATGGCCAGTACGAGAAGGCGATGGATGCGCTGGGCAGCAACAACCACCTTGCAAAGCGGGAGGGTGCAACGTGGTTCGTCTCCACGGCTCTTGGCGAGGACAAGGACAACGTGCTGGTCAGAGGCACCGGAGTCCCCACCTACTTCGCCGCGGACGTGGCGTACCACTACAACAAGTTCGTGGAACGCGGCTTCTCGCGCGTCATCGACGTGTGGGGCGCAGATCACCAGGGACACGTATCGCGAATGAAGGCTGCCATCGGCGCGCTGGGCATCGACCCGGACCGGCTCACCATCCTGATCAACCAGATGGTCACCCTCAAGCGGGGGCAGCAGATACTTCGCGCCTCCAAGCGCGCCGGAGAGTTCATCACGCTTCAGGAGCTTCTGGACGAGGTGGGCACCGACCCCTGCCGCTACTTCTTCCTGGCCCGATCGCCGGACAGCCAGATGGAGTTCGACCTGGAGCTTGCCAAGAAGAGCTCCAACGAGAACCCCGTCTTCTACATCCAGTACGCCCACGCACGAGTGGCCAGCATCCTGAAGCTGGCCGCCGAGAACGGCATCGACCACGGCGACGGCGACGTGTCGCTGCTCACCGACCCGGCGGAGCTCGCGCTCATACGCAAGATACTGGAGCTGCCGGAGCTCATCGAGTCAATGGCTGTGAAGCTGGAGCCGCATCACCTGCCCCACTACTCGCAGGACCTTGCGACGGCGTTCCACTGGTTCTACCAGCAGTGCCGCGTCGTCTCCACCGCACCCGGCGACGAGGCCATCACCAGGGCGCGCCTCAAGCTGGTGCAGGCGTCTGCAATCGCGCTGGGCAGGGCCTTGTCGCTAATGGGCATGGAAGCGCCTGAGAAGATGTAGCGCAGACCGCTAGGGCTTAGGCTACTTATCGGCCGGATTCCATGCAGGCTGGCCGGCGTGGAAGCCCTCAGTGATGCGGACCTGGCCCGTCCCGTCCGCGTTCATCAGGTGTATGTCGTAGTACCCGTCCCGCCTGTCCGACATGAACACGATTTGCGTGCCGTCCGCCGAGTACGCCGGGAACCTGTCATCGAAGTAGCTGACGGTGAGCCGTCGCACGTTGGAGCCGTCCGCATCCATCACGTATATCTGGCCCTGCCCGCCGATGCCCTCGCGTGTGAACACGATGCTGCTTCCGTCCGGAGACCAGTTGGCGCTAATCTCGTCCGCGTCCGAGTTGGTCAGGTTCACCTGGTTGGAGCCGTCCGCGTCCATCACGTATATCTCTGAGTTCCCGTCGCGCTCCGAAATGAACAGGATCTTCGAACCGTCTGGCGCAAAGCGGGGTATGTCGTCGTCTCCAGTGTTGTTTGTGAGCTGCCGGGGCCGCAACTCAACGAGGTGCATGATGAAGATCTCCTTGTCGCCGTCCTTGTCGGAGGAAAAGACGACGGCATTCCCGTCGCTGGACCACGAGGGGAATGTCTCGTTGAAGTCCCTGGTCTCGGACAGGTTTGTATCGTCGGAGCCGTCCGCTCCGATGGCGTATATCTCCAGCATTTCGTGACGCGTTGTGTCGTAGACAAGCCTTGTACCGTCCGGCGACCACTGCGGCGATGCGTTATCGCCCTCAAGCGGTGCTTCGTCGGCCTCGTCGGTCTCTGCGGGAGTGAGCATCAGGAGCCCCGTGCCGTCGTCGTTGACGCGAGCCAGCTCTACGGAGCCGGTCACGCCTGAAGTGGCGTGGAAGGCGATGGGCTGGCCGTCACGCGGCCGGTGAAGCGGCGATGCGCTTGGGGACTGGTCGGACGCCACGCTGACGGTCATAGGCTGCGGTTCGCCGCCGTCCAGCTCCAACGAGTACACGTCGGAGTCGCCCTCCGCCCACGATTCGTAGAATATCACGCTGCCGTCTGCCGACCACGCCGGGTTCAGGTCACGCGCCGTGTCTCGCGTGAGCCTCTCCACGTCTGTGCCATCATCATCCATCACGTATATCTCGAAGTTGCCGTTACGGCCTCGCTCGTCGCGGTCAGACTCGAACAGGATTCTGCCGCCATCCGGCTCCCACGCCGGCGACCCCTCGAACGTTGGCTCATTGGTGAGACGCGTCTGCCGACCCGTTGAGACGTCCACAACGTAGATCTCGCCGTTCCCGTCCCGCTCCGACTGGAAGGCGATTCGCGTGCCGTCCGGTGCCCACGTTGGGTTGAGGTCCCATCCGGGGCTGTTCGTGAGGTTCGTCATGCCGCTGCCGTTGGCGTTTATCATGTATATGTCCGCATCGCCATCCCGGTACGCCCAGAAGGCAAGCCTCCGCCCGTCCGGTGACCAGCTGACACCCCGCTTCAGGTCGCCGGTCTCGGTGAGCCTCTCGGTGTCGAATCCGTCCGTCGTGATCGTGTAGACGTCCCAGCCGCCGTCGCGATCCGACACGAAGGCCATGGAGTCTCCGTCCGGCGACCAGGACGGGTCGACGTCCGTCGTGAGGTTGTCGGTCAGCTGGGCGTGCACGGTGCCGTCGCCGTTCGCCAGGAAGACCTCGAAGTCGCCTGTTCTGTTGGTGGCGAACGCAAAGGCGGGGTTGCGAATGATCTCCGTCTTTGCAGGAAGACGTGGCGACCACGCGCCGTCCATGTCCGTGGCCGGGTTCCTGGTCATGCGGTAGAGGCCCGTGCCATCCCGCCGGACCATGTACAGCTCGTTGTTGCCTTCGTGGTCCGAGCGGAAGGCGACGGTTTCGCCGCTTGGAGACCAGCCGGGCTTGCGCTGCGAGCCGGGTAGATCGACCAGCTTCACCTGTCCACTGCCGTCTGCGTTGATGAGGTAGATGTTGAAGTCACCCTCGATGCTGGACTCAAAGGCGATCTTGCTCCCGTCAGGGGACCACGCCGGCCTGAAGCTGATCGCGTTGTTGGAAGTCAGGCGCCTCACGTTAGAGCCGTCCGCGTCCATTACGGCGAGCTCAAGCGATCCGTAGCGACTTGTGGTGAACACAAGCTCACCGCCATCCGGCGACCAGGACGGGCTGCGGTTCACTCCTATACCGCCTGTGAGTTTCACCTGCTCCGTCCCGTCCGCGTTCATCACGTATACGTCGTCGTCGCCTCCGCGGTCGCTCTCGAAGGCTATTCTAGTTCCGTCCGGCGACCACGCCGGAAGCCCGTCCTGCGCCTGGTTGTTGGTCAGGTTGCGCTCTCCCGTCCCGTTCGCGTTCATCACGTAGACCTCGTCATTCCCGCCACGGGATGTCCTGAACGCTATAAGACTGCCGTCCGGCGACCAAACAGGGGCCTCGTCGCGCCCTAAGCTATTGGTCAGCCTGAGGATGTGATTGCCGGACGGGTCCATGGAGTAGATGTCCATCTGCCCTGCGCGGTTGGACACAAAGGCAATCGAGGTGCCCGGCTCCGCGAGAGGCCTGGGATCGGCGGGGGGTTCCACCCAGCGCGGATAGAGCTTGGAGCCGCCCCCGCTTGTGATTTGCCGCCGCCTGGTGCCATCGGCATTCATCACGCTCAGCTCTGTGCTGCCGTTGGCCAGAGTGGAGCCGAATACAATCCTGCTGCCGTCAGGCGACCATGCCGGAAAGCTCTCCGTAAAGTTGAGGCCGGTGAGGCGAGTCTGGTTCCTGCCGGAACTGTCCATCACGTATATGTCGCCATTACCGGTCTCGTCCGTCTGGTAGACGATGCTCATGCCGTCCGGCGACCAGCGAGGGAGACGCTCGTTGCCGCTGCCCGTGACCAGCGCGTGAGTGCCGGTGCCGTCGATGTTCATGACGTAGATGTCATTCTGCACACCCACGTCTGACCTGTCCGAGTTGAAGACTATACGAGTGCCATCCGGCGATATGTGCGGCGCGTAGTCGTAGGCGTCGTTGAAGGTGAGCTGCTCCAGGCCTGTGCCGTCACCGTTCATGATGAAGATCTCGTAGTCGCCGTCCCGGTCGCTGGCAAACACTATCTTCTCGCCGTTTGGCCCCCACGACGGGAAGCGGTCGACGCCCGGGTTGAAGGTCATGCGGACCGCCTCCGTGCCGTCCGCGTTGGCCACGAAGATCTCGCCGCCGTGGCGAACGCCCAGCGGAAGCGCGTAGACGATCTTCGCGCCGTCGGGCGACGGATCCACCCAGCCTGCGGGTCGGCTCTGCCGCGGCACCAGCTTGCCGCTGGAACCGTCCGAATCCGTGATGAACATGTAGGCCTGGTTGGAGACGAGTCCAACGCCCGTATAGTAGATCTCATCCCTTATGGCGGGCGGCGGCTCAGCCCCCATGCCACGCGTACTGACAGCCTCCGCCACGCCTGTAGCCCACTGCGAAAGGCTTCCCACGTAGCCGAGCCCGACCAGCCGGCCATCCGCGTCCACCAAAGGCGCACCTGCCCCGCCGGGCGTCAGAGGAAAGTTGGTCCCGACGAACGCCCTCAGCTCCCCGGTCAATGCCGCGATCTCGAACCTCGGTTCCGTGACCTCTCCGATGGTCTCGGTCACACTGCCTTCAAGCGGGTATGCCACCATCATCACCGGATCGCCGGCCTCCAGGGACTCAGACTCCCCAATCTCGATGTTGGTTGGATACCCCTGGCCCGAGATCTCCACCAGCGCCAGGTCGTTTAGCTCGTTCGCCATCAGAACTATGCCGGTCTTCCGGGTTCCGTCGCTCAGCTCCACCATCACCGTGGCGTCGCTTCCCACCACCAGCCGGTTCGTGACCACTATCCCGTCATCGGTGGCCAGGAACCCGGTGCCCTGGTCAAACGAGCTCACCACGCGTACCACGCTCTCCCGCAACGAGAGGATCAGGTCTGGAGTGAACGGCTCGGACATGGACGTCGGAGACGGCGTCGGCTCCTCCGTAGGAACTGCCGTAGGTACGGGCACGAGAGTAGGCGCCGGTGCGACGGTGGCGGTTGGCGCGGGAGGCGGCGTGGGTGTTGGAGACGGCTCGGCGGTGGCGGCGGGAGTTGGCGTAGGCGCAGGAGTGTTGGTCGCGGCGGGCGTGGAAGTGGGGGCCGTCGTGGGCGTTTCGGTCGGTTCACCCTCCCCATCGCAGGCGGCCATAAGCAGCGCCGCGATCCCGGCGATGAGGAGGAGGCGCTTCCAGAAGCTCATGGGGTCAGAGACCTCCCAGGCAAGCCGGAAGCCGCCCTTTTGGGTAGCTCAACGTGGTCACGAATGGTATTGAGGGACACTAGGAAATCATACTCTCATTCGAGAGCGGTTGACAACTACCGCAGCGCCCCAATGCACGGACGCATTGCATCGGACGTGTCCATTGTCTACAATGGAGCGAGAGGCCAAGGGGCAAACGCGCAGATTCAGTGCTGTATGCTCCGATTACCCTCTCGCATGCCTCTCCCCTCGGCGATTCGCACCGTCCGGGGAGAGACACCACCAGACAAAGGGGGAACTCATGCAGAGATTCTCAACGGAACAGCTGAGAAACATCGTACTCCTGTCTCACGGTGGTGCAGGCAAGACCTCGCTCGCGGAGTCCCTCCTCTTTGCCACCGGCGCCACAACTCGCATGGGCCGGGTTGAGGACGGCAACACAACCTCTGATTACGAGCCGGAGGAGGTCAAGAGGGGAGGCAGCACCCAGATGTCGCTGGTGCCCTGCGTCTGGAGCGACCACAAGATCAACGTTATAGACACCCCGGGCTACGCCGACTTCCTCGGTGAGGTCGTCTCCGGCCTGAGGGTCGCGGACGGGGCCGTGGTGCTCGTGGCCGCGCCCTCCGGCATTGAGGTCGGCACGGAGCACGCCTGGTCCCTCCTGAACGAGCGCGCTACGCCCCGAATCGTATTCGTCAACAAGATGGACCGCGAGAACGCCGATTTTCAGGGCGTCCTGGCCGCCCTGCAGCAGAGGTTCGGGCGCACCTGCGTCGCGACCCACCTGCCCGTGGGCGCAGAGTCCAGCTTCCGCGGCATCGTCGACCTGCTCAGCAGCGAGGACCACCCGCCGGAGCTGGCCGCCGAGATCAGCGCAGCCCGCGAGCTCCTGACGGAGGCGGCCGCCGAGAGCGACGACGATCTGGCAACCAAGTACCTTGAGGGCGAGACCATCACTGACGACGAGCTCAGGGAGGCCCTGCGCAACGGCGTGGCCTCCGGCCAGGTGGTCCCCGTCATACCGGGCTCGGCCGCCGGCAGCATCGGCGTGAAGGAGCTGCTTCAGGCCGTGGTGGAATACATACCGTCGCCGAGCGGCGTTGCCGCCGGGGGTGAGGAGTCGCCCGCGGCCGACCCGAACGGCAAGCTGGCCGCTCTGGTGTTCAAGACCTCCGCCGACCCGTACGTAGGCCGCATATCCTACTTCCGCGTGTACAGCGGGACGTTCCAGGGCGATTCACAGGTGTGGAATAGCTCCAAGGGCCAGGCCGAGCGCGTAGGCCAGCTCTTCACGATGAGAGGCAAGAACCAGGAGCAGGCCGACGGCGTGCCGGCAGGCGACATCGGTGCAGTCTCCAAGCTCGCCGTCACCACCACCGGCGACACGCTGTGCATCAGGGACTCCTCGGTGGAGCTTCCGGGCATAACCTTTCCCCCGGCGCCTCACACGGTGTCCGTATACCCCAAGAGCAAGCAGGACGTGGACAAGATGTCGGCGTCCCTGGCTCGCATGGTGGAAGAGGACCCCAGCCTCAGTGTGAACCGCGAGCCGGACACCGGAGAGATGCTGCTGGCCGGCCTGGGTGACGTTCACGTGGAGGTTACGGAGGAGAAGATTAGACGGAAGTTCGGCACTGACCTAGTGCTCCAGACACCCAGGGTGCCCTACAAGGAGACCATCACCTCCTCCGCCAAGGTGGAGTACAAGCACAAGAAGCAGACGGGAGGCCACGGCCAGTACGGCCACGTGTTCCTTGAGCTGGAGCCTCTGCCAAAGAGCGGCGGCTTCGAGTTCAACTCGAGGGTGGTCGGAGGCAACGTGCCACGTGAGTACTTCCCGGCTGTGGAAAAGGGTGTGGTAAAGTCGCTGGAGGAGGGCGCAGTGGCCGGCTTCCCCGTGGTGGACATCAAGGTTGTGCTCTACGACGGCAGCTTCCACCCCGTGGACTCGTCCGGCATGTCCTTCGAGATCGCGGGTGGCTACGCCTTCCGCAAGGGCCTCTCTCTGGCGCAGCCGGTGCTCCTCGAGCCGATCATGAGCGCCTCCATTCGAGTCCCCGACTCCTTCACCGGCGACGTGACGGGCGACCTCAACACGAAGCGCGCCCGCATCCTCGGCATGACGCCTGAGGCCGGCTACACCACCATCGACGTGGAGGTGCCGCAGGCCGAGATGCTACGCTATTCGACCGACCTGCGCTCCCTGACCCAGGGCAGAGGCTCCTTCTCCATCGCGTTCGACCACTACGAGCCGGTGCCCGCTCACCTGACCACTAGGATTACTGAGGAGGCGAAGCGCGCCGCAGGCTAGACCCTGCTGCGCCAAGCGCAATCGCATGATGAAGCATCTTCGCGTACTGCTGCAGAAGCTCCACAACGCCCTTGCGGCCGCGGACAACTTCCTCCTGGGAGGTGCGGGCTACCCGTCGACGGCGTCCTGAGGGTACGACGCCGTGGTGGGAAGCCCGGTCTGGGCTTCGAGGCTCCGGAGCGACATCGACGCCGAGGTTGGCGTCAAGAAGTAGCCGCGCGCGACCACACGCCTCTGCCGTGCCATGCGCGGTCCCGAGCGGCCGCGTTGACTTGGCGCACGCCCCGCCTGTACCGAATTTCACAATTGCCCTTGATGATTACTTTCACGAGTGATAGAATTCCCATGCCTGAGCGCCTATCGCCGTGAGTGATTTGCACACGGATTGACGGTGTCTCAAGCGGATGAACCGGGTTTCTCGCGTACTGATTTGACCGGCTCATGATGCAGGCTCAAGAGGCCAGGCTTGACTGACATACCCTCCGAAACAGCGGAACACGTACCGGAGGTGGTGGTTCTTCGCCTCCCGCAGTACGTGCGCGCCCTAGGTGACTTGCTCAGGCGCGGTGTGACGGTTGTCAGCTCCCACCAGCTCGGTGAGCATCTCCAGATGACCCCTGCACAGATCCGCAAGGACCTCAGCTACTTTGGCCGGTTCGGCAAGCAGGGCCGCGGCTACCCCGTCAACTACCTGCTGGACGAGCTGCGGCAGGTGCTGGGACTGGAGCGAAAGTGGAACAGCTGCCTCGTGGGCGTGGGACGCCTGGGCAGAGCGATCATCAACTACCCCGGCTTCACGCCGGAGGGCTTCAACATCGTCGCCGCGTTCGACTCATCCCCAGCGGAGATCGGCGTAAGCATCGGCTCGCTGGTGATACAGCCGATTGCCGAGCTGGAGCCGACGATACGGGAGCGTGACATTCGCATCGGCATTGTGGCCGTGCCCGCCTCGCACGCGCAGGAGGTCATCGATCAACTGGTGGGCTTTGGCGTCAAGGCCATGCTCAACTACGCGCCTATCGGCCCGCAGGTCCCGGATGGCGTGCGCATCCGCAACGTAGACCCGATTCTTGCGCTCCAGTCCATGACCTACTACCTCAAGGACAACTGAGGACCCGCTCTCCCTGAGACTGTCTAAGGGCGCAGGCGGAGGATCGGCAGACGCTCTTATCCGCTCATGGTTCGACAAGCTCACCACGAGCGGTCGCAGCTTCTCGTTCGTACTGAACCTGCCGGGCAGCATGTGTGCTATAGCCCGCTCGCCCTGAGCTTGTCGAAGGGCGCGGGCGGAAGACTCACTCACCTCTGCCGCTGTACCGCCCTGCTCGTTCGCATCTCGGCTTCCGTAGCCGCGCTGAACTTGGGATTTGACCAAGTCTGCCTGTTCCAGTGATGCGGCCCCGAATACGAGAGCGGTCGCGGCGGAGCCTATGCCTAGGACTGGCCGGGAGGCGGCGATGGACGCGCCCGGCGCCGCTGCACCACGCGCAGCCTGGCCTGCGACCGCTGCAACGCTGCCACGGCTCGCTGCAGGTCCATGTCCGACGCGCGCATGTTGATGCGCTCCTCCGCCCTGCGCAGTGCCTCGCGCACTCTCGCCTCGTCAATCTCGTCCGAGCGTTCCGCGGCGTCCGCCAGGATGGTGACGTGATTCGCCATCACCTCTAGGAATCCGCCGCTGATGGCGAGGTACGAGTCCTCCTCGCCTTCCTTGCGAACGGTGATCTCGCCGGGCGCAATCATGGTCATCAGGGGCGCGTGGTGGGGAAGGATGCCGAGCTCCCCCTCCATGCCGGGGGCGACCAGCAGGTCCACGTCATCCGAGTAGACCACCCGCTCCGCCGTGATGATTTCCAGCCTCATTGGCGCCATGCCGCGTTCTCCTAGCCTGCCTCTGCCGCCCGCATTCGCTCTCCAGCCTCCACGGCCTCCTCGATGTTGCCGACCATGTAGAAGGCCTGCTCAGGCAGGTCATCGTGCTTGCCTTCGAGTATCTCCGCGAACCCGCGGACGGTGTCGCGGATGGACACGTAGCGGCCCTCGCGGCCGGTGAACACCTCGGCCACGAAGAACGGCTGGGTCAGGAATCGCTGTATCTTGCGAGCACGCGCCACGGTCTGCCTGTCCTCCTCGGACAGCTCCTCCATGCCCAGGATGGCGATGATGTCCTGGAGGTCCTTGTACCGCTGCAGCACCTGCTGCACGCCGCGAGCCACCTGGTAGTGCTCCTGCCCGACCATGTTCGGGTCGAGGATGCGGGAGTTGGACGTCAGCGGGTCCACCGCAGGATACAGCCCCTGCTCCGTAAGGGCACGGTCCAGCGAGATGACGGCGTCCAGGTGACCGAACGTGGTCACAATGCCCGGGTCGGTGTAGTCGTCAGCAGGCACGTAGATGGCCTGGAAGGACGTGATCGATCCCCTCTTGGTGGTTGTTATGCGCTCCTCCAGCTCGCCCATCTCGGTGCCGAGCGTCGGCTGGTAACCCACTGCGGAGGGCATCCGGCCCAGCAGTGCGGACACCTCCATCCCCGCCAGGATGTAGCGGTAGATGTTGTCGATGAACATGAGGACGTCCTGGCCCTCTCTGTCCCGGTAGTACTCTGCCATGGTCAGGCCGGTAAGGGCGATTCTGAGGCGGACGCCCGGCGGCTCGTTCATCTGGCCGAACACCAGCACTGTGCTGCTGATGACGCCGGACTCCTGCATCTCGTGCCACAGGTCGTTGCCCTCGCGGGAGCGCTCGCCCACTCCGGCAAACACGGAGTAGCCCTTGTGGACGTTGGCGATGTTGCGAATGAGCTCCTGGATGATGACTGTCTTGCCTACGCCTGCGCCGCCGTATGCGCCGATCTTGCCGCCGCGGGTGAACGGGGCGATCAAGTCGATGACCTTGATGCCGGTTTCGAGCATCTCTGCGCTGGTCTCCTGCTCCTCGAAGGAGGGAGGCTCACGGTGGATAGGCCATCGCTCCTCCGCGTTCACGTCGCCCAGGTTATCCAGCGGGTCGCCAATGACGTTGAACAGCCTGCCCAGCGAGGCGGTGCCCACCGGGACTGCGATGGGCTGCCCCATGTCGGTGGCGTCCTCGCCGCGCCTCAGGCCCTCCGTGGGGCCCAGCGCCAGGCAGCGCACCCAGTTGTTGCCGATGTGCTGCTCGACCTCCAGCACCAGGCGTTCCCCTTCGTTGTCGATCTCAAGCCCGTTGTTGACCTCGGGAAGCTCGTCGGGTGCGAACTCCACGTCAACAACGGTGCCGATAACCTGTACGATCTTTCCCTTGGCTCCCGCTCCCATGGTCTTGTCTCCTCTCGACTCTCAGGGTGGACTACCCCTCCAGGGCCGCAGCTCCTCCCACAATGTCCAGGAGCTCCGTGGTGATGGACTCCTGACGTACCTTGTTCATAAGCAGAGTAAGGCCCTGAATCATCTCGTTGGCGCTGTCGGTGGCGTTGCGCATGGCTACCATACGTGCGGACTGCTCCGAACCGATCGACTCCAGGACGGCGTGGTACACCTGCATCTCCACGAATCGCGGCAGCAGCGAGGCCAGCACCTCCGCCGAGCCGGGCTCATAGATGTACCCGCTCAGCTCGCCGGGCTCCATCTCCGCCGGCTCCACCGGCAGCAGCTTCTGGATCGTCGGGCGCTGCACAACCGTCGATATGAAGCGGCCGTAGGCAACGTACACCTCGTCCACATAGCCGCTCTCGTAGTCGTCCATGGCCAGCCGTGCTATGGGCAGCACGTCCAGCAGGTTCGGCCTATCACCCTGGTCAACGAACACGGCGCGCACGTCCCGGTTGGAGCGCACCATGAAGTCACGGCCCTTCCGACCGACGGGAATCACCGATACCGGCACCGACTGGTCCAGCACAAACCGGCCGACAAAACGGTTCAAGTTGGCGTTGAGGCCGCCGCAGAGGCCGCGGTCCGGCGTGACGTGGATCACCTCCACGCGGTTGACCTCCCTCCGCTGTAGCAGCGGATGCGCGTCGTCGCCGAGGTCGCCGGTCTGCGCGGCCAGGTGGCCCATCACCTCCATGATGGTGTCGGAGTACGGGCGGCTTGCCAGAAGGCGCTGCTGGGAGCGTCGCAGCTTTGAAGCCGCGATCATCTCCATCGCCCGGGTTACCTTCGCGGTGTTCTGGACGCTGCGAATGCGCCGCCGTATTACGCGTATGTTTGGCATTCCCTATCCTGTCTCAGGGCTTCAGGGTTCTTCGTCAGGCCGCCTAGTAGGGCACCGTCCTCTTGAACTCTTCAATGGCGGATACCAGGGCCTCCGTGATCTCCCCGTCCAGCTCGCGCTTGCTAAGAATGGACTGGAGCAGGTCAGCGTGGGCACCCTGCATGTAGCGATGGTACGCGTCCTCGAAGTCCTTGACCTTCTCGATCGCCACGTCGTCCATGTAGCCGTTGATGACGGCGTACATGATGGACACCTGGTTCTCAAGCGACATGGGCTGGTACTGGAGCTGCTTCAGCACCTCCGTGATGCGCTGCCCCCGCTCCAGCTGTGACCGCGTTGCCGCGTCGAGGTCTGACGTGCCGAACTGCGCGAACGTCACGAGCTCGCGGAACTGCGCAAGGTCGAGCCGCAGCCGGCCTGCCACCTGCCGCATAGCCCTGGTCTGGGCGGAGCCACCGACGCGCGATACGGACAGACCCACGTTCACGGCCGGGCGAATACCGGCGTTGAACAGGTCGGCCTCCAGGTATATCTGCCCGTCCGTGATGGAAATGACGTTGGTCGGGATATAGCCGGACACGTCTCCCGCCTGAGTCTCGATGATGGGCAGCGCTGTAAGCGAGCCTCCGCCGAACTCGTCGTCCATCCTGGCCGCCCTTTCCAGAAGACGGCTGTGCAGGTAGAACACGTCGCCGGGATAGGCCTCCCGGCCGGGCGGTCGCCTCAGCAGAAGCGACAGCTGTCGGTATGCCCAGGCGTGCTTGGACAGGTCGTCGTAGATGATGAGGGCGTCCTTGCCCTGCTCCATGAACTCCTCGCCCATGGCGCAGCCGGCGTAGGGTGCGATGTACTGGAGGGCGGCCGGGTCGGCCGAGTTGGCCGCGACCACGATTGTGTGGTCCATTGCGCCGTTCTCCTCCAGCGTTGCAACCGTCTGAGCCACTTTGCTGGCCTTCTGGCCCACCGCAACGTAGATGCAGATGAGGTCGCCGCCCTTCTGGTTCACGATGGTGTCCAGTGCGATAGCGGACTTGCCAGTGGAGCGGTCACCGATGATGAGCTCGCGCTGGCCGCGCCCGATGGGGATCATGGCGTCGACCGACTTGATGCCCGTCTGGACCGGCACGTTCACCGACCTGCGCGCCACCACGTTGGGGGCCACGCGCTCGACCGGCCTGTTCCTCTCCGACCGGATGGCTCCCCGGCCGTCGAGCGGCCGCCCGAGAGCGTCCACCACGCGCCCAAGCAGGCCGTCGCCCACGGGCACCTCGACGATCCGGCCCGTGGAGCGCACTTCGTCGCCTTCCTTGATGCGCGAGTCGTCCCCAAGGATCACGCAGCCAACGCTGTCCTCCTCAAGGTTGAGCGCAATGCCCATGATGCTGTCCGGAAACTCAACCAGCTCCGTGTAGCGGGCGCCGCTCAGTCCCTGGACCCGTGCGATGCCGTCGCCCACCTCCACCACCGTCCCGACGTCCACCATCGTGACCTCGCCACCGAAGTCCTGGATCTGGCGCCGTATTACTGACGTTATGTCCTGTCCTCGAACTGCCATATTTCTACCTCTAGCGAGAGATTGAGAGCCGCGCCTAGTAGCCCGACTCGGCGAGTGACTTCCTCATGTCCTGGAGCCGGGTTCTTACGCTGCCATCGACGAGCCTGTCACCCACCCTGGCCACAAGCCCTCCCAAGATTGCCGGGTCCACCGCCGTGGTCACGTCCACCTCCTTGCCCACCAGCTCTCCCAGATAGCCGGCCAGTCGCTCGACCTGCGCCGCCTCCAGGGGCACAGCGCTTCTCACGACGGCGCGCTCACGGCCTTCCTGCTCGTCCACGAGCTTGCCATACTCCTCACGCACGGACGGCAGGGCGCTTGCCATATCCCGCGAGATTAGCACGCCCATGAGGTTGTGGACCATCGGGTCGATCCCCGGCAGCCCCTCGCGTACGACGCTCATCTTCTGGTCAAGGCGAATCTTCGGCATATCCAGGAACGCCGCAAACTCCCTCTCCTGCATGGCCTCGTCCACGGTCTGCAGGTCCGCATGCCAGCTTTCCACGCTGCCCCGTTCAAGGGCCAGCTGGTAGAGGGCCAGTGCGTATCGCTTTGCGGAGGGCCGCCTGGGCATTGCGCTCCCTACCTCCCGTCCACGGTTGGGCTCTCTTCGAGCACCTTCTCGATAATGTCGCGGTGAGCGCTCTCATCGAGTGAGCGCTCAATGACGCGCTCTGCGGCGAGAATGGCCAGGTCAGCGAAGTGGCGCCTGACCTCCTCAACCGCCTCGTCGCGCTCGCGCTGGATGTCGTCGCGTGCACGGGCAACAAAGGCCTCCGCCTCCTGGCGGGCCCTCTCGCGCTCCTCTTCCCTGTACCGATCCGCCATCTCGCGGGCCTGGTTCAGCAGGGCCTGTCCCTCTCGGCGGCCCTCCTCCAGCCTGCGCTCCATGTCCTCCTGCTGGGCGGCAGCCTCCTGCCTCACCCGTTCCACCATCTCCGTGCTTTCACGGATTCGCTCGGACCGCTGGTCGAGCATGGCGATGATGCGCTTGTAGCCCACGAAGTATAGGATCGCGAGCAACACGGTGAAGTTCACCAGATAAGCCAACAGGCTGGGTATGTGGAAACCCAGCTTTGCCAGAGCCTCCATGCCTTCCTCCCAATGAATGGTGCGCTTCGCAGCGCGTAAGTGGCCCTACGCCACGAAGATGAGCACGATGGCTACGACCAGCGCGTAGATGGCGATGGCTTCGGCGAAAGCGATTGCCAGGATCATGTTGGTCAGAATGGCGCCTCTGGCCTCCGGGTTGCGGCCTATGGCGTTCATCGCCGCCGCTCCCAAGACGCCGATGCCCACGCCGGGGCCAACAGCTCCAAGACCGATCGCCAGCGCAGCCGCCAGCAGCTTCATCGTTTCGGCTTCAATCATCTCTACTCCTCCGGTGTTGGATGTTTCAGCTTCCGGGTCCGGGCCTCAGTCGGCCCGGCGCTACTCCATCTTCGAGTACAGGGCCATCACGCCGGCCAGGATGGCCGCCAGAAGGCCGACCCCCGTTACCAGGAACGCCAGCATCACAATTTCCATGCCCTTGACCTCCCGCTACTAATGCTCTTCCTCAGAGTGAGGCGTCACCGCCAGCACCACGAATACCAGCGTGAGTCCGGCGAATATCAGCGCCTGTATGATGCCAACCAGAAGCTCAAGTCCGTAGAACACCACCACGGCCACAAACGGCACCAGGTAGGTTATCACAAGCAGCAGAATTTCGCCCGCCGTCATGTTGCCGAACAACCTGAATGTGAAGCTCACGATGCGGACGAACTCGCTGAGAAGTTCCAGCACTCCCACGAAGATGTCTATCGGCACCTGCAGGAAGTTGCCCTTGCGCAGGTTCTCAAGCCTCACGAACTTGCCGAAGTAGCCGACTCCCAGCATGCGTATGCCCCAGTACTCCACGAAAACAAATGACGCGAGCGCCAGGGCCAGCGGCATGTTGAGGTCGGTACCGGCCGGCCGCAAGAGGTGCGTGTGAATCGGATCCGTGGTGAAGAGGAACGACTTGGCGTCGTAGCCGAGCGTTGGGTAGAACGGGAGGAGGCCAACCCACGCGTTGAGCAGCACAAAGAAGAAAATGGTGCCGATTAGTGGGAAGAAGCGGCGTCCGTTCTCATTGCCCGCCACGCTCTGCACGAATCCGTACAGCGCCTCCACCGCAAACTCCACGAAGTTCTGCAGGCCACGCGGGACGGTCTCCATGCGGCGAGTCCCGAAGAAGAACAGCGCAATCAACAGCAGCGAAACAAACCACGAAGAAAGGAGGGTGTTGGTGATGACGAACCCGTCCTTCTCGGTGATGTCGTACTTGGCCTTGTCGCCCGCTGCGCATTCACCGTCGGTCGGGGCGTAGTACTCGTGGGTAGTCTTGTCCTCGCACTTGTCGATGGACAGCTTCTGAGGCGGAATGTGGGGCGAAGGCTGTTCGACGAACACCGGATCGGCGTCCTCGCCTCCGAACACGGCCGAGCCGATGGCTCCGGTGACAAGGCCGGTGAGCAAAAGGGCCAACAGGACTATGGCGCTCAGCGCAACTATCTGTTTGGCCGAACCCGACATAGTGCGATTACCGCTCCTCGTCGTCCTTCAGTTCGCCGTAGCTACTCTTCACTATCGGCAGCACCATCTTGTAGGTCCCGTAGAAGGCCACACCACCGCCCAGGACAACCCCGGTCAGCGTGAACGCCGGGAGTGTTTCCAGTTTACCGTCGAGCCACAGCCCGCCAAGCGTGCCTCCGACTATGCAGAGTGCTACGTACCACCCCACACCGACCAACTGCAGGACCGTGGCAAGCGTTCGTCTGTCCATACCAGGCGCTCGAAGCCTTGTGCATACTATCACATACGTTGCCCGCGGTCAACGCATTATACTCATTCAGGACACCTGAAACTGGCCGTCCGCCGCGACCCGCGGTCTACGTCTCCCTGAAGCCGCTCTGCCTGCCAAACCGCAGCGCCCGCGGCATGACTCGCGCCAGCCGCAGCCATGCGGGCGCCGATAGATGCCACTCCACCATGCGACGGATGCGCCGATCCGCGTTCGAGCGAAACACCTGCCCGTGCGCAAGGCACGCAATGTCGAATTCCATCGACGCTATCCTTCGCAGCGATGCCTCGTACTGCCTGAGGTTGGTTCCCGGAACGGGCACGGGAGCGCCCACGTAGTCTCCCAAATTCACCACGTTGTCCCCGGGAAACAGGACGCGCCTCGACTCTAGGTAGAAGCACACGCTGCCGGGAGTGTGCCCGGGCGTGTGCAATACGACCAGTCCGCCAAGTATGGGGAGCACCTGGCCCTCCTCCAGGAAGGCGTCCGCCTCCACCCTGCGCAGGAACGGAATGGGCAGCCCCGTGGCCCCGAATACTTTGAGGTATGAGACCAGAGTCCGACCCTCGCCGTCTCGGTGGGTATCGGCGCGGTGGGCCATGACCCGCAGGCCTGGGAGCATTGCCTTGAGCTCGGGGACGCTTCCGGTGTGGTCGGGGTGAGCGTGCGTAAGCAGAAGCCGCTTCAGCTCGGATGGCCTTCGCCCCATGCCCGCCACGTACTCAGCGATCACGGGGCCGTTTCCGGGGAAACCGGAGTCGATGAGCGTCAGGTCATCGTCCGCCAGCAGGTAGACGCCGGGCCCCCTGGCTGCGTAGACGCGGTGAACGCCATCCGCTATCTCCACGCTACCCTCCGCCCAATCACGACCGGAGCTTCACTACTCCAGTACGATGTCCCCACTCTGGCCGCCGGTTTTCCTCGCGAGCCGCACGCCCTCGATGCGCATTCCCCTGTCCACGGCCTTGCACATGTCGTAGACGGTGAGGGCGGCGACGCTGACGGCGGTGAGCGCCTCCATCTCCACGCCGGTCTTCGCGCTGGTCCTTGCAGTGGCGGTGATGACCACGCGGCTGTCGATCTCGTCGAGGTCGAGCTCAACGTGCACCCGGTCGAGCGGCAGCGGATGGCATAGCGGTATCAGGTCGGAGGTACGCTTGGCCGCCATGACGCCGGCGATACGCGCCACGCTGAGCACGTCGCCCTTCTCCACGCCGCCGCCGCGGATGAGTGCCAGGGTCTCCGGTTGCATGGATACGTAGCCGCGCGCCACTGCCTCTCGCACCGTCTCCGGCTTCCAGCCCACGTCCACCATGCTGGCGCGACCCTGCTCATCCAGGTGCGTCAGGCGAGGCTCATCGCTGTCCTCGACGACGGGTGCTCTGCCGCTCGCCAGCTGGTCGGCACGCTCGTTCTGCGGATGGCCCGCGTGGCCGCGCACCCACTGCCACGCGACACTGCGATTCGCCACCAGGGCGTCCAGGCGATCCCACAGGTCGGTGTTGACGTTGCGCTTCCAGCCCCGCGTCATGGTGTTCACCAGGTATCGGCTGTCGCTATGAACGGTGACGTTGGAGCCCTCCGGCGTAGCCTCAAGGCCTTTGATGGCGGCCGTGATCTCCATCCTGTTGTTGGTGGTCCTGGCCTCGCGGCCCGACAGTTCCCTCTTCTGGCCGTCCTGCTCGATGACCGCTCCCCAGCCGCCTGGGCCGGGGTTGTCCTGGCTGCCGCCGTCCGTGTATATGTTGATCTTGCCGGCCACTATCGCGAATCTCCAGCGTTAAGCATCTGGCAATCGTCCGCCCTACCCGCCAATCTGGTACATCTCCACCTTGCGCTCAGGCGGCCTGGTCAACGACGCTCGTATCTCTGAGTAGCGGTCCACTCGCCTGCCCCACACGTCCGTGACCAGCGCCGCCAACTCATCGTCGCTTGCGCCCGCGCGCATCGGCCCGCGCAGGTCGCGTCCGTCGCTCGCGAACAGGCACGTGAACAGCTTCCCGTCCGTGGATAGCCGCGCACGCGTGCAGTCGCTGCAAAACGCCTCCGTCACCGACGAGATGAACCCTATCTCGCCGCTGCCGTCGAGGTACCTGTACCGGTCGGCCACCTCGCCGCGGTAGTTCTTGTCCACAGGCTCGACCGGCATCTCCGCGTGTATCCGCTCAAGCAGCTCGGCCGACGGCACAACCTGGTCCAGCTTCCAGTCGTTCAGGTTCCCGACATCCATGAATTCAATGAACCGCACGATGACGCCCGTGCCCTTGAAATACCTCAGCAGGTCGATGACGGTGTGGTCGTTCACGCCGCGCTGCACCACCGAGTTGACCTTGATGGGGTCCAGCCCCACCTCTCGCGCCTTGTCGATGGCGTCCAGCACAGTCTGCACGCTGAATCCGCGGCCGTTCATCCGACCGAAGACCTCGTCGTCCAGGCTGTCCAGGCTCACGGTGATGCGCTGCAGGCCGGCGTCGCGCAGGCCCTGCGCCTGGTGCGACAGAAGATAGCCGTTCGTCGTCAGCGTCAGGTCGGTGATGCCCTCTATGGGCGAGAGCATGGCCACCAGCTTCTCCAGGCCCGAGCGCACCAGTGGCTCACCGCCAGTCAGTCGCACCTTCTCGGCGCCCAGGCCCACGAAGATGCGAACGAGCCGCGCAATCTCCTCGAAGGTGAGCAGGTCCGCCCTGGGGAGGAACTCGTACCGCTCCCCGTATATCTCTGCGGGCATGCAGTACGGACAGCGGAAGTTGCACCTGTCCGTGACCGAGACGCGCAGGTCCCTAAGGAGCCGTCCAAAGACGTCCCGAATTATGGTCGATTCCTGAGCGCTCGATCCGTTCCCGTCGTGCGGGGTGAACTCGCGCCCCTTGTCTTCACTGCTGCTCAAGTGTTCACTCCTGCCGCGACCCGGTCTCTGCCCCGCCGTACAGCTCCAGTGCCTCAGCGCTGCCCAGAAACTCCACTGCCCTGCGTACAGCCTGCCCGCGATGGCTCATCCTGTTCTTCTCCTCCATCTCCAGCTCCGCCATGTGCCTGCCCAGAGCAGGAATGTAGAAGATGGGATCGTAGCCGAAGCCCTTGTCCCCCTGCGGCTCGAAAGCGACCATGCCCTCGCACGCACCTTCGAACAGCCTCACCTCACCGTCGGGGTAAGCCAGAGCCACGACGGAGCGGAACCGCGCGCCCCTCCTCTTCCATTCTACATCCTCCAGCTTGCCCAGCAAATAGCGCACGCGATCTTCGTCCGTTGCGTCGGGGCCGGCGTAGCGGGCCGACCTCACGCCGGGCTCGCCGTCGAGCGCGTCCACCTCGAGGCCGGAGTCGTCTGCAATGGAGAGCAGGCCGCTTGCCTGTGCGAAGGCCCTGGCCTTGAGAACAGCGTTCTCCTCAAAAGTGTCGCCGGTCTCCTCCACGTCGAGAGCGATACCCTCGTCACTCGGAGTCGCGACCGCGAAGGGGGTTCCGGCCAGCAGGACGACCAGTTCCCTCACCTTGCCGGCGTTGTTGGTGGCCAGAAGAATCCTGGGTCTGTTCATGCCCGCGAGGAGCCGAAGGCCTATACGCCGGTCAGCTCCTTCTCCATCTCCGGGACGTAAGCGCCCTGTCTGGCCGCACTGGAGAGCATCGCGCGACGGTGGAACGCCTGCTGTGCCGCCTCCACGTTGGCCGCCTGGCCGCTCCATGCCTTGAGAGGCGCCGCCTGCAGCGCCCGCCCGTAGGAGTAGCTCAGCACCCACGGCGCGCCGACCTGCGCCGCCCGCAGGTTCACCGCGTTCAGGTTCACGATTGCCTCGTCGTCCGCCTGGCCGCCGGACAGGAACACCACGCCCGGCATCGCCGCAGGAACCGATCGCATGAAACACCCGACGGTCTTCTCGCCCACCTCCTCCGCGCATGCCCGATCCGAAGCCTTGTTGCCCGAAAGCACCATGCTCGGCTTCAGCAGCATACCCTCAAGCGCCACGCCCTGCCGCGACAGCTGTGCGAACACCTCCCGAAGAGTCGCCTCGTTCACCTCATCGCACCGGTCGATGTCATGTTCTCCGTCCATGAGCACTTCCGGCTCCACGATGGGCACGATCCCGGCCTCCTGGCAAAGCGCGGCGTAGCGGGCCAGCGCGTGAGCGTTTACGTCCAGGCAGCGGGACGTTGGGATGCTGTCACCGATGGTTATCACGGCGCGCCACTTGGCGAAGCGAGCGCCGAGTCCCGCGTACTCGTTCAGGCGGTCCCGCAGGCCGTCCAGCCCCTCGGTCATGAGCTCGCCGGGAGAGCCCGGTATGGCCTGCGTGCCCTTGTCCACCTTGATGCCGGGGACCATGCCCCTATCGGTCAGCACCTTGGACAGGGGCGTCCCGTCGGCGCCGTTCTGGCGCAGCGTTTCGTCGAACAGGATCACGCCGCTGATGTACTCGGACACGCCAGGCGCTCGGAACAGCATCTCGCGGTAGTCGCGGCGGTTCTCTTCCGTGGACTCCACGCCAATTGAGTCGAACCGTCGCTTGATCGTGCCGCTGCTCTCGTCGGCGGCCAGGATGCCCTTGCCCGGCGCGAGCAACTCCTCGACGGTATTGGTAAGCTTCTGAATGTCCATGACCATCTCCTTCCTGCCCGCAGGACGGCGCCAGTTGGACGGGCGACCGCCGTGGCGGGTGGTGATTCGTCTCAGGAGTGCTGTTTGGCGCGGCTCCTGCTACTGGGATGAAGAAGTGGCGCTCATCGTGGCCGCCTCGTGGCCGTTGCGCACGCTGAACTGGCTGAGCAGTCCCTCGACGGTGTCGCGGAATCCGCTGTACTCCAGCTCGTTGTAGGGCAGCATCGCGGCGCCGGACCAGCCCTGGTCGCGCATTGCCAGCGCCTTCTCCTGGGCCCTGATGCGCACGTAGTCCCACGCCGGGTTGTCGAAGATGTCCACGACCTCATTCGAGAAGCAGCCGTCCGCGTCCAGCGAGAAGCCCACGCACGAAACCAGGGGCAGGCAGTAGATGCCGGTGACCGGTGTGTTTATCGGCACAGGCATGAGCGGCATGACGTGTGAGCCTCGTGCGTCGCCGCCGATGTAGTGGGCCTTGGTGAACGGCGATACCAGCTCCTCCGGAGCCGGGAAGATGCGCTGGTTTCGCACCAGCGCAACCGGGTCGTCCTTGCCGGTGTACGTCCCTGCGATGCTGTGGAGGCGCTGCGCGGAAACGGCCGCGGCCTGCTCGCCATACCTGCGGGAGTAGATGGAGTCGATGCCGAACCGCTCGTTGTCCCGTAGCAGCATGGCAATCTTGTAGACGTCCTCAGGCGCGTTCAGCTCGATAATGCTGTCGCCCTCCGTGTGGTCCATGTCGATGATGTTGAAGCGGAAGCCCTGGATCATTTGGGGCAGCATGAGCCCGCCGCAGTACATGGGGTCTGCGAAGCCGAGAAACAACGGCAGGTTGTATGCGCCGGGGCCGCACTTGTCCGCCGCGAACACCATGAAGGACTCCGCCGGACGGACGGGGTTGGTCTTGACGGGGTCGTGATCGAACTCCAACTCCGCCACTGCGGGGCCGGCGCCGCGAATGTTGCCGGAGGGTGCGTCGACCAGCAGGTCCTGCCCTGCGCCGTAGAGGCCGCCCTTCTGGGCAATGGCGGTGGCGCCCAGGAACGTCTGCCATGCGAACTGGTGTATGTCGTCGTTGTCTGCGCCGCGGGTGTGCGAAACGATCATGGCGATGTCGTCGCCGGTGTGGGCGACGTATCCGTCGATCAACAGCTTCTTGTCAATGGCATCAGCCACTGCCCTCCGAGTGGCCTCCATCATCCCCTCGGACGGTTTGGTATGACCCCCAATGGAACCTACGTCGGCCTTCAGGATGGACAGTGTGATTCGCATGTTTCCCTCCGCACGCAACTAGGACTTGCGCCAAGTATACCAATCGCCCTTCTACAGGGTCAAGAATGGGTAGCCGAGGGGCGGATGACGGCAGATACAGGTGCTCAAGGTTGCCGATCAAGGTCGTAGGTCGGCGGCGGCTCGATCTCATGGAAGATCGAGTACTCGGAGATCACCTCTGGGGTGCCTCCAATCTGACCCCAAACTATGACTGAGTAAACTCCGGGGCCGTGCTGCTCCAGAACCTCACTAATGTCGGCCTCAACTGAGAATGTGCCGCCCCCGATGGAGAAACGGCGCGCAGTGATCCAGGGCACGGTGATTGTCCGCTCCTTCACGGCGCGGCTTTCCGAGTAGGCTTCCCTCCACAAAGCGTGTGCCTCGTCGGATGAGCTGGCTCGCGGTAGGGCCGGCGACATGGCTGCTGGGTCCGGGCAGGGCTGGTACGACGACTCGAACTGGTCAGTGGCCCAAGTTGACCCACCGCTCAACGGCTCACGTAAGCTAGCTACCTTCAAGCCGTTATCGTAGCAGTACGTCCTAGCGATTTGCCCCAACCTGAGAGGCAGTGGGGGAGCGTCGTAGAATATCTGCACTCCGAATTCACTTCGAAAACCCGTTCGCGCATCATTGTTTACGCTACCTTTGAAGCTCAAGATACCCTCACGGATCGCTGGCAATTCGGCATACTCAACGTAATCTCCCTCGAAGTGCTGGAACATCATTGCGTTGTAACGGTCCCAAGCAATTCCGATATTCACTTTCTTGTGTGACGGGTCGAGAATGTTGCGCCGATGGCCGGCACTGAGCATCCAACCGGACATAGCCTCTCGAATCTCTGACCGAATATTCTCCAGCGCTTGATACCCGTCCGCGTTGGTGATGCAGTAGTCCAGGCCATGTCCGTTCTCTCCGTTGGACTGGTAGCCCCCAGTTAGACTATAGCGCATGTAGGGTTTTAGTCCGTCGAGTCCCCAATGGCTGGAGAAGCAGTTCGCAAGTGCGGACTCGGCATGGAGCTGCGCCGCTACGTTCTCGCCAAGCACAACCTCTCCGACTCCCGCGTCTCTCCGTTCCTCGTTTATCAGCTGCAGCATGTACCGCTTCTCCGGCAGGTGCCGCCTCGCCGGAGGCACAAAGGGTGTGGGCTCAGGGCTGGATCGTGGCAGCCAGCTTTGCCAATTCATCAGGGGCACCGAGTCATTCAAGGGTGTCCTCCACCACACGATAGCCGCGATGCCTGCTAGCACCAACGCAATCATGAACAATAAAGGGATTGATGGAAACCCTGCCCGCCTCGAGCGCGGCCGTGCTCGGATACGAGCGCGGCGCTCCAGCCTAGGAATATCAGCCTCAAACACATATGCGTTCACCTGGCTCTTTTCGAACCACGACTTGCGCACTCTGGGCGTGTTGAAGGTAAGTCCACAACGTCTGCAGCGCCACAGACGATCACGCCTGAAATGCCACAGACTACCGCGTTCAGGTCTCTGTCGGATCCTGATATGCCAATGGTGACAACGAGGACAGAACCCGATGCGGCCCTGGTCGTGTATGCCCTGGGTGGGCGGCCCCCCAAGAATGGTCAAATCCAATCTCCTCTTGGTGGGTTGCAATTGTCGCTCGAGGGCAAGCTCGCAAGGCAGGTCCGCAATTGACCGCGGAAAGCTCTCCTCTCCGTTCGAGAACACTCTCAGGCAAGCGCATCGCGAGTTTATGTGCGCTCGGCAACTAAGTCAATGCACAACCGCACGGCGCTGCTACAGGGGGGGCGGGACGGCACACATTCCCGCATCGAGTTCAGGCAAGGCACGAGTCGCCCGTCCGACTGCTTGGCGTGATAGAATGGCCGTGACGCGGCGTTCGCTGGAGCATGGCAATAGGTTGTAGGTACGAGAAGGATCCGGATTCGGTTCGCCCTGATGCCCACGCACTCACTCGCCGTAAAGCCTCCATGAAACCATTCGACATGATTCCGGGACTGTTCAGGTCCCTCAAGAGGATGCGGACCTACCCCGCGCCGCCGCACGAACGCGTGAGGTTGATGGCCCGAAACGTGCTGATCAAGATCCGGCAGAGGAGTTGGTGCTGTGGCCACCCCGGCGAGCCAGGATGTTGAGAGAACGCCACTGAGGCTCCCGGCGGGAGCCATCCACCACACGAGTACTAGCGTTGCTGGCAACTCAAGGCTGGACATGGCGACAATAACATGGAATGCCATACGGAAGCAGGCGCAGTTTGAGTGAGGTAGGTAAAGAAATGACGTACGCAGTCATTATCGAGAAGGGGCCAAGCAGCTATGGAGCACAGGTGCCGGATCTTCCGGGTTGCGTTGCAGTGGCGGAAACAAGGGATGAAGTGTGCAGGCTAATCCAGGAAGCCATAGAGCTGTATGTAGAGGAGTTGAAGGAAGGCGGCCTGCCTGTCCCTCAGCCTCAGTCCTACGAGCTTGTGGAACTGCCGGCATAGGCATCCCTCAGTCGCGACTCGACTGACCCAGCGAAGGGCCTGACTTGGTGATTGACAACGCCCGCACCCGTAGTAAAATTATTGCGCCACCGACCTGTGGACGGCGGTGAGCCAATCGGAAGCGCACGGCAGGGAGCCGCGGGGATCGCTAGACCACGACGGCAAGTGAACAAGCAAACAGACCTTCCGGCAATTGCCTTCCTACGCATCTTCCCCTTCCAACGGGTGAAGTGCTCGCGGTGGTATTCCACTCGAACCGCCCTCTGCGCGGGGTGTGCCCGTGATTAACGCGATCACGGACGTGGAAGGCATCCTGGTCGGCCACTCCACCAACCTCGAGGCCGCAACCGGCTGCACCGTAGTCCTCTGTCCGCAGGGCGCCGTCGCAGGCGTGGACGTGCGAGGCTCCGCGCCCGGCACCCGCGAGACCGACCTGCTGCGGCCCGGCAACCTCGTGCAGCAGGTGCACGCCATTCTCCTCAGCGGCGGCAGCGCCTACGGCCTCGACGCCGCCTCCGGCGTCATGCGATACCTGGAGGAGCGCGACGTTGGTTATCGAATCGGTGCGGGTGTGGTGCCGATCGTGCCGGCAGCCATCATCTTCGACCTCGGCCTCGTCACGCATCGCGTTCGCCCCGGACCCGATGACGGCTATGCCGCCTGCGTCAACGCCTCAGACGCGCCTCCCGAAGAGGGCAGCGTCGGCGCGGGCACGGGGGCGACCGTCGGCAAAACGAGGGGCCGCGAGCACGCCACCAAGGGAGGCCTAGGCACCGCCGGCGTCGACCTGGACGGGCTGGTGGTCGGAGCGCTGGCCGTGGTAAATGCTGTCGGCGACGTGGTCGACCCTGAGACTGGCCAAGTTCTGGCAGGCCCAAGAGACGACGAGGGCCACCGCTTCCTCAGAAGCGTGGACGTGCTGGCGGGCGCAACGGAGTCGCCCGCCGTGGCAGCTCCCGTCAACACGACGCTGGCAGTCGTCGCCACCAACGCGACGCTCAACAAGGAGCAGGCGAACAAGCTGGCGCAGGTGGGCCACGACGGCATGGCCCTTGCCATCCGGCCGTGCCACACGATGGCCGACGGCGACGTTGTGTTCGCGCTGGCAACCGGCGCGAGCGACGAGCCCGTGAACATGACCAGGCTCTGCTCGGCCGCCACTACGGCGGTCGCGCGGGCCATCGTGAGCGCAGTGGAGAATGCTACGGGCGTCGGCGGCGTCCCGTCGGCGCGGGAGGCCTTCGCGTAATGGGCATCGACCTGCTGGGGCCTCGACTGCTTGCGTGGGGAACTACGGCCGCCGGATTGGGCATTGGACTGATCGTGGCCACCTTCGTCGGGGAGTACACACCCACGTTGATGCTGTGGGGTGCCGTCCTGCTGGTCGCAGGAGCTGGCATGGCCGTGGCGTCCCGCGTCGTGAGGAGCAAGCGGGATGATTAGCAGCGACCTGAGGGTCGGCTTCATTGGCGCGGGCCGTGCCGCCGGCGCGCTGGCCGCGGGCCTGAGCGAACGCGGCTACCCAGTGCCCGCGGTTGCGAGCCGAACCCACGCCTCCGCTGCCGCGCTGGCCGAGCGCATCGAGGGATGCAAGGCGGTGGCCTCTGCCCAGCGCGTCGCCGAGTCATGCGACATCGTGTTCATCACCACGCCGGACGCCGCCATCGAGTCGGTTGCCCGCGAGGTGGACTGGCCCGCGGGCGTTGGCGTGGCCCACTGCTGCGGCGCAGAGTCCGCATCCATCCTGGACGCCGCGCGGGTGCAAGGCGCCCCCACCGGCTCGTTCCACCCCATGCAGACGTTCACGCAGGCCACTCGGGGAACGGACTGCTTTGCAGGCGTGACCTTCGCCATTGACGGCAGCCCTCCCCTTCTGGACGTGCTGGCGGAGATGGCGCGAGCGCTCGGAGGCCGGCCCGTGGAGGTGCGGCCGGAGCACAGGGCGCTCTATCACCTGTCCGGCTTCCTGGCCTGCGGCCTGATGACTGCGCAGGTAGGCCGCGCCGCGGACCTGTGGAGTGTCATGGGATTCACGCGGGAGCAGGGACTTGAGGCGCTCGTGCCGATCCTGCGGGGCACTGTGGACAGCCTGGAGGCGCAGGGGCTGCCCGGCGCTCTCACCGGCCCCATCTCGAGGGGCGACCTGGGCACCGTCCGCAAGCACTTGGAGGCCATCGAGAGCTACGCCCCGTCGCTACTGCCGCTGTACTGCGAGTCCGCGCTCGGCGCGATCACGCTCGCTGTCGAGAAGGGCGGCATCGACGGAGCCGCGGAGGCCGCGCTACGCGCGCTGCTGGAGGAGCGGCGAGCCAGCGCGGAACGTGTCGAAGAAGTGACAGCAAGGTCCGGCGCCGGAGCGCCAATCGTAGGTTGAGTTCGCGCGACCCGCGAGGGCGTGCAGGAGGTGCAACGTGCGAGTTACCATCAACGACCTGAGGGACATGAAGGCCAACGGGGAGAAGATTCCCATGATCACGGCCTACGACTACACCTCGGCGCGCATAGTTGACGCTGCCGGCGTACCCGTCATCCTGGTGGGCGACACGCTGGGCCAGGTGGTGCTCGGCTACGACTCCACGCTGCCCGTCACAATCGACGAGATGCTGCACCACACCAAGGCGGTTGCCAGGGGCGCCGAACGCGCGCTCATCATCGGCGACATGCCGTTCATGACCTACCAGACCAGCACTGAGGACGCCATGCGCAACGCAGGCCGCTTCCTGCAGGAGGGCGGCGCGCAGGCGGTCAAGCTGGAGGGCGGAGTTCACGTCGCCGCCACGGTGCGCCGCATGGTCGAGTCCGGCATTCCCGTCATGGGCCACATCGGTCTCACGCCGCAGTCGGTTCACCAGCTCGGCGGCTACCGCGTGCAGGGCAAGTCGCTCAAGTCGGCGGTGCGCCTGATGGAGGACGCGCGGGCGCTGGAGGAAGCCGGCGTATTCTCGCTGGTGCTGGAATGCGTGCCGGCATCGCTGGCGAAGCTCATCACCGAGCGGCTCTCGATACCCACCATCGGCATCGGCGCGGGCGCGGGCTGCGACGGACAGGTCCAGGTGTTCCACGACATGCTCGGCCTCTTCTCCGACTTCGTGCCCAGGCACGCCAAGCGCTACGCCACGCTGGGAGAGGCCATCGCGGATGCGGTCGCGGCCTACATGGGCGAGGTTCGGGACGGCAGCTTCCCCACGCGCAAGCACAGCTACCACATCAGCGACGACGTTCTGGCCGAGCTGGAGGCGCAGGTCCGCTAGCCCATGAGGCTCATCCACAGCGTCGCCGAAATGGCATTGGCCCGGTCGGAGGTCGAACGCCCGCTGGGGCTGGTGCCCACGATGGGCGCGCTCCACGAGGGTCACCTCTCGCTGGTGCGCCGCGCCAGAAGCGAGAACGCATCGGTGGTCGTCACGATCTTCGTCAATCCGACGCAGTTCGGCCCCAGCGAGGACCTGGCGGCCTACCCCCGCGACCCTGACCGCGACCTGGCGCTGCTGGAGGCGGAGGGAGCCGACGTGGTGTTCATGCCGCCGCCCAAGGAGGTCTACCCTGCCGGCTACGACACGTGGGTCAGCGTGGAGCGCACATCCGAGCCGCTGGAGGGTGCGTCCAGGCCGGGCCACTTCCTCGGCGTTGCTACCGTGGTGTGCAAGCTGTTCAACATGGTGAGGCCGGACAGGGCGTACTTCGGGCAGAAGGACGCCCAGCAGTTGCAGGTCATTCGCAGATTGAACTCCGACCTAAACTTCGACGTGAAGATCAACGCCATGCCCACGGTCCGCGAACCGGACGGCCTGGCGATGAGCAGCCGCAACGCCTACCTCAGCCCGGACCAGCGACGCGCCGCGCCTGTGGTCTACGCCGCGCTCCAGGCCGCGCAGGAGCTGTACGCCGACGGCGCGCGCCAGGCCTCGGCCGTCCGCGAGGCCATGCAACGAGTGCTGGCGAGCGAGCCGCTCGCCCAGCCGGAGTACGTGAGTATCGCGGACCCGGGCACGCTTGCGGAGCTTGAGCTGATCGATGGGCCGGCGCTGGCGTCGCTGGCCGTGCGCATCGGCACGACGCGCCTCATCGACAACGTCGTGCTGGGCACGGACGAAAGGAGCCTGCCCTGAGAGTCCTGGCCATCAACGACGACGGCATCCACTCGCCCGGCCTATGGATCTCGGTTGCGGCCCTGCGGGAAGTGGCGGATGTGACCGTCGTGGCGCCGGACCGGGAGCAGAGCGGCGTGGGCACGGCAATCACCCTGTCGCAGCCGCTCCGCGTCAGGGAGATACCTCCCCACGTGGAAGGCGTACCCACCTACGCGGTCGAGGGCACGCCGTCGGACAGCGCCATCGTCGCGCTCCAGACGCTGATCGAGGAGCCGGTCGACCTGGTCGTATCCGGCATCAACATGGGCGCCAACATGGGCAACGACGTGTTCATCTCCGGCACAATGGGCGCGGCCCTGCAAGCCCACTTTAGGGGCATACCGGCCATCGCCATCTCCGTCGCCGCGCTGCATGACGTTCACTTCGATGCGGCAGCGCGTGTCGTCCGCCTCCTCGCACAGAACGTCGCCGAGGGCAGGTTGATCGCTCCCCTGCTCCTGAACGTCAACCTGCCTAACGTGCCGGCGGAGCGAATCCGGGGCGTGTCGCTGACGCGGCTTGGACGGCGCACCTACATGGACGTGGTCAACGAGGGCGACGACGGGCGGCGCAAGTACTACTGGATCGCGCGAGACAGGCCGGGATGGGTGCTGGAGCGCGGCCTAGACGTGTGGGCGGTGCGCCGCCGCCGCATCTCCATCACGCCTATGGACACGGACCTGACCGCGGACTCGCCGACGCGCGCCGTCCGGGACGCCACGCGCCAGGTGCGCGCGTCGTTCCGGCGGTAGGGCTACGTCACCTAAGCCCGCTCACCCTGAGCCTGTCGAAGGGCGTGAGCGCATGCAGCGACGATGGAGCTGCATACCCTCCTCTACCAAGCCTCAAGTTCCGACACCGGTTGCTTTGGTGCTTGCCAATTAGCTCCTAGCATATTCCACATGCATCGGATTTATATTACGCATAAATTGACTACACATATAGAATATATTGACAATATGTTGTGCATATGTTATCTTCGGCACATTCTGGTTGAGAACAATTGAAAGGCTAAGATGGCACGCGACAAGAGAGACGCATTCGAGCGGCTGGCAACGCAAAGGACCAGGGCGGTGCTGGACAAGTTGAGGGTGTTGGGCAACTGCGCAAACCCTCAACTCTATGAATATACGGAGGATGACGTAAAGACTATTCTCCGAGCCATTCGAAGTGAACTGCGAAACGTGGAGGCGGCTTTTAGCCAAAAAACGAGGCGAGAGTTCAAGCTGAAGAAGCACCCAAGGAGGATGATATGACAACGCAAATCAGGGAAACCATAGGCCGCGAGGCAATCTTGGCTCTCGCGAACAATTATCCCAATATGACTGACGCACTTATGGAAATCATAGATAACCCCTTTGACTACCGTAAGGGACGGACGATTCTTGTGCACGTCTCAGTAATCAAGAAGGCCAATTCGGGTGGGCAAATCTCAGTTTTGGACGTCGGCGGCGAAGGAATGGACGACCGAGGTCTGCAAGAGTGGATTCACTGGGGAACGGGACGCCTCCACGCCTCAACTGACATTGGTCAATACCACGTAGGAGGCAAGCTAGCATCGATTTACTTGGGAAGGTCTCTTGAGATCATATGTCGTAAGTCCGGCAGCAACAGGATCTATCGGTTTCATGACCCTGACTGGGGCAGTCGGACGGAGTCTCGCGAGTTCGATATCGAAGAGCTTGATTTGGCAAGTGCCGCATGGAAGGACGAACGACTGTCGCAATTCCCGAAGGATAGCGGCTTCACGTTAGTGAGAATCGAGAACCTGGAAAACCATCGGTATGAAAAAGCTCTGCTCCTTGAACGCCTCGCGAGCACCTACCGAGAACTAATCAGGTCCGGCGCCAGCATTATCACCCTTGACGGAGTTCCGGTAGAACCTCTGGAAATTCCCGAGTCGGCTAGACACGCTGACAAGGCCGTGGTCATACCCAGAGAAAGGCTAGCGCCTAGGGTCTTTGTGGAGGGCCGTATTTGGGTTTTGGAACCAGATCAGATTCCGCAGGGTCGCAGGATTTCCATAAGGGCAGGCATTCGAACACTCTTCAATGGTCGGCTCATAACCCAGGGCGAGGAGTTTGGGCACAATCTTGCGGGCAAAGGTTCGCTGCAGCGATTAATCGGAGAAATCAGCGTGACCGGCTTAAGGCCCACGGCCGACAAGAGCAAGTGGCTCACCAGCAATCCAAATTGGGGAGTCCTTAGCGAGTTTGTCAGGGAAAAGATGAGGCCATTAGTCGCATATCTCAACCGCATGAGCGAGTCAACAGCAGTCCCACGAGCACTGAGAAAGCGTACAGAAGCGGTGCGTCGGGATCTTGCGATAGCGTTTAAGCGGTTGGAGCAGGCGGCTGGAAGCCCAATAGGGACATTGGGGGAAGCCGATAACCCTAGCGGCAGGAAGCCAGCTGAGACTTCGGACACACCGCGCAGCGCCGCACAGCAGAGCAACGGTAGCTCCCCGAGCAAGACCTCAAGGAATCGTACGCCCCCTCCCAGTGATGCAGTTGGCAGACTCCTTAGGAGAACGGGGGGCAACATTCCAAAGATTGACTTTGAACATCTGGGCCAGGGGAAAAGAACTCAATGGGGCACACCAGGAGAAGTCATAGTCGTCAATTTGGACTACCCATTGTACGAGGAAGAGAGCGACCAGTACCTGGTAGAAGCAATTTGCCTGCATCTGCTAAGTGAGGATGAGTCCTTCAAGGGCGCTCCAATCTCGGCGACTATGGAACAGATCGACCGGATAGTTTGGGCTTGGGCTGACGTGGTCGAAGGCTGCTGAATACCTGGCTAAGCACCGCTTCCTGTTGATTCCCTCCTAGCTAGTAGCTGTTTTCTGTGCCGTTCGAGTGCCGTGGAGGCGCGAGGAATAGCCGAGCCGCTTGCCCCCCTCGCCCCGTTCCCCTAATATATGGGCGCTCTATCCCAACCTGGACTATCCCGGAGGCGCCATGCCCGCAATCCGAATCGGCCACACCCCCGACGCCGACGACGCTTTCATGTACTACGCCATCGCCCACGGCCACGTGCCCGTCGGCGACTACGAGGTCGTGCACGTGCTGGAGGACATCCAGACCCTCAACCAGCGCGCCCTGACCGGTGAGCTGGAGGGCACCGCCATCTCGGCAGGCGTGTATCCGCAGGTGGCCGACAAGTACCGCATCATGCGCGTTGGGTCGTCCATCGGGCGCAACTACGGGCCTATGGTGGTCGCCACCAAGGAGCGCGCCGGCCTCCAGATCGAGGGCTCGCGCATCGCCATTCCCGGCGAGTTCACCACCGCCTACCTGCTGCTGCGCCTGTACGCGCAGGGCTTCGAGGCGCTGCCGATGGCATTCGACGCAATCGTGGGCGCGGTCCAGCGGGGCGACGTGGACGGCGGCCTGCTAATCCACGAGGGCCAGGTGACCTACGAGTCGCTGGGGCTGGCCAAGGTCCTGGACCTCGGCGAGGCGTGGGGAAGCGACACCGGCCTGCCCATACCGCTTGGGCTGGACATGGTGCGCCGTGACCTCGGCGAGGAGGTGTGCAACCTCATGGTGGAGTCGCTGCGGGACAGCATCCAGTACGCCTTCGACCACGAGGACGATGCGCTGGACTACGCGATGCAGTTCAGCCGCGGCACCGAGCGCGAGACGGTGCGCCGCTTCATCCGCATGTACGTGAACGACGACACGCTGGACATGGGCGACGAGGGGGAGAAGGCGCTGCAGACGCTGTTCGGCAAGGCGCTTGACCGGGGCATCATCAGCTCGATGCCGCCGATCGATCTGATCTAGCCGCCGCCTCCGGGCACTGCCCCCTGCCACAGCCTCTCAGCCGCGGCCATGTTCTCGGCGATCGCGTCCCGAAGCTCCTCCGCCGACTCGAATCGCAGCCGCCGCACCAGGTAGGCAAACTCACGCGAGTCCACGGCCGGCACGGTCAGGTCCTTGGCGTGGCCGCGCACCACTCGCAGCGCGTCGATGAGGCGGCGCAGGAAGCCGTAGGTGGCCTCCATCTCGCCCGCCTGCCCGCGCGTGACGTAGCCCCCATCCGCCAGCCGTGCGATCGCGTCCAGGGTGTTCGTCACTCGCAGGCTCTCGTCCTCGCGGCCCTTCGCCACCTGCCACGCCTGCACGAAGTACTCGACGTCCGTCAGGCCGCCGCGGCTGTACTTGGCGTTCAGCGCACCCCTCTGCACGAGCTCGTCCGCCTGGCGGCCGCGCAGGTGCCGGACGTTCTCGATGTCGAGCGGAGTGCCGGTGTACACGAAGGCGTCGCGGGCCTCCGTCACGCGCTCGCTCAGCGCGGCGTCGCCTGCGACCGGGCGCAGCCGAACCAGCGCCATGCGCTCGAACTGGCGCGCCGGGCCGCCCTCAGAGTAGTAGTCGCGGAAACCGTCGAGCGAGCAGGCCAGCGCGCCGGCATTGCCGTGTGGCCGCAGGCGCATGTCCACCTCGAATATGCCCTCCCGCTTGGTCTTCAGCGCGCCCAGGAACGCCCGCACGAACTCCGCAAAGAATCGCGCGTTCGGCAGCGAATCCGAACCGGACGTGCTGCCCTCGCCTTCGTACACGAAGATCAGCTCCACGTCCGAGCCGAAGCCCATCTCGCGCCCGCCGAACTTCCCCAGCGCGCACACGCACCAGGAGCACACCCGGCCGTCCGAAAGGAGCGGCTCGCCGTACTGCTCCGACCGCAGCCGGTACGCGAGGGCCGCCGCCTTGCGCACGGTCACCTCGCCCAGCGCGGTCAGCTCCATCGCAAACTCCCGGAAGCCGATCCTGCCCGTGATGTGCCGCAGGTCTATGCGGAACATCTCGCGGTCCTTGAACCGGTTGAGGACGTCCACCCTCTCCTGGTGGTCGTCGAGCTGCTCCAGCAGGCCGTCCAGTTCCTCCTCCAGCAGGTGCACCGGCCTGTGCTCATCCAACGAAGGCAGGTCCACCACCACGGGGAACAGCTCCTCGTACTGCATCCGCAGGAAGTCCTCCCACAGGAATTCGCTCACGCCCATCAGCTGCGCAAGTGTACCCATCACCGTCGCCGACTCCAGGTCGCGCAGGCCGCTGCTCCAGTCGGGCCGCGAGAGCATCTGCAGAGTCAGCGCGTTGAACTGGCGAAGCGCCATCGCAGGGTTGGGCGAGCTTGGCAGCAGGTGCGTGAACTGCTTGATGAGGGCGGCGGCCACCCGCACCTCGCGCAGCTGCTCCTCGCCGGTGATCTTGCCGCCGTCGCGCCCCGTGACCATGAACACGTCGCGGGTCTCCCCTTCAACCGTGCGTATCTCCGCCCGTTCCACGTTGACGTTCAGCACCGCCAAGGCGTTGGCGAACGTGTAGAGAAACCCCACGGTGTCCGCCGAGCGAATGGACACCTGCGTGTAGTCGGGCGAAGCGTCGTTGCTGACCTCAACTGCCACGGGATACACGCGCTCGCCGTGGCTGCCCAGCGTCGAGAGGGCATCGCTCACTCGGTCAATCAGCCGCTCCCGCGCCGCGTCGCGCCTTCCCGCTGACAGCAGTGCCACGAACCCCTGCAGCTCCTCCCGGAACCGCTCCCAGACGTCATCGCTCGTCGCGGACAGGGCGCGCACGCGGAACACGTCAAGTAGCCTGCGCGATACCGGCGCCGGCCTCGCGGCGGCGGGCCTCCACGGACGGCGTCCACCAGGTCCGAATCCGCCCGAGCGCCGGGCCACGGAAGGTCGGGAGGCCGGAACGCGCAGCGTGAACGCGTCCGCGCTCTCGATGTCCATCCCGTACGCCGGAAACAGGCCTGCGATAGTGGCCAGCGCGCCGACCCAGTCGGACGTGCAGACCGTGACCGTCCAGCAATCGTCGCCCTCAGCCACGGCGTGGACCGCCACGTCCTCCGGCCGCTGCACTGAGCTCAGCAGCCGCTCGTGAAGCGCCCTGTCTGCGGCGCCGTAGGCCTCGTATGCGGCCCCAAGCTGCTCTGCAGGCGAGGCAACGCTCCCGGCCTCCGCTGTGTTTGTCATCACGCCTCCGTCCTGTGCGGAGAAGCCCCGCGCCGGGACGACACATCCGTTAAATCCATGATAGCATACGGGGCGAATCGTCAGTCTGGACGCGGGGATCGCGTCCGCAACGGTGAAGGCAACATGAGCGACCTCCAAGAGCTGCTGGCTGCATTCGACTGCGGCGAGCTGCTTCGACCCACACACCTCGCTCCAAACATCGTGGACCTTGCCCGGGCGCTGGCTAACCTGGCCGACGCCGAGGGTATCCAGCCAAGCCACGGCTCGGAGTCGGTCGCGAACATCATTGGCCCGGCGGACCACCTCGTGTTCGTGCTCGCAGACGGGCTGGGCGTAGAGCAGGTTGAAGCGCTGCCGGAGGACGCATTCCTGCGCCGCCACCTGCGCGCGGAGCTGCAGACGGTGTTCCCGTCCTCCACCGCGCCCGCCGTCACGTCGTTCGTAACGGGAGAGTGGCCGGCGCGGCACGGCGTGACCGGCTGGTGGACTCACATCCCGTCCATAGGAAGCGCAGGGGCAGTGCTGCCGTTCGTGGCCAGGACCGGCAGGCGGTCGCTGACGTCCCTGGGGGTCACGCCTAATGACGTCTTCCTGCAGCCCCCGCTCCTGCAGTCCATTCGGCGAGACTCCCTGTGCGTACTTCCATACCAGCTTGCCGAGAGCGTCTACTCCGCATACCTCAGCGGCGGCTGGCCCAAGCAGAGCTACGGGTCGCTGCGCCAGGCAGCGGACGCGGTCGCAGCCAGGGTCGCCTCCGCCGCCGCACCCACGTACACCTTCGTCTACACACCCCTGGTCGACGCCGCAGCCCACAGGTATGGCGCACTGCATGATCAAACCTTGAAGGCCATTGCGGAGGTGAACGCGGAGATAGAGCGGCTGTCCGCCGGTCTCCGCGGCGGACGCTTGGTGATGAGCGCCGACCACGGCCTGCGCGACGCCCCACCCGGCGCGAGGCGGCGAATAGTTCCGTCCAGCACAGTCACTGCGCCTCTAAGGTTCGCGCCCTCAGGCGACGCGCGAGTCCTGTTCCTCCACCTCGGCGATGGGATGCAGGCAAGCGACCTGGAAGGCCTGAGGCACCGCACCGGTAATCGCTTCATGATGATCAGCCTCGACGAGGCGGAGGAACTGGAGCTGTTCGGACCGGGCCAGATCTCCCCTGCCGTTCGGGAACGGATGGGGGACGTGATCGCCATCTCCCGGGGCCGCGATGTGGTTTCCTACGATCCGGACGGCATGATCCGCCCCATCATGGCCGAGGCGTCGCAGCACTCCGGCCTGTCGCCGACCGAAATGACGGTGCCCCTGGTGGTGGCGTGATGGCGGCTGCCGGACATCCGGCGACCGTGCGATGCTCGCTTGCCTGTATAATGTTGGCGAGGCCTGAGTAGGCCGCCGACTGCCATGCTGCTACGCTCGATAGACATCCTGTTCAGCAACCCGGGCGCGTTTCTGGACATAGCCATCGTGTTCTTCGCCGCCGTAGCGCCCGCTCTGCTCATCGCGGTCACCGTACACGAGTTCAGCCACGCATTCGTGGCCACCTACCTAGGCGACCACACCGCGAGACGGCTGGGCCGCCTCTCGTTGAACCCGGTGCGCCACCTCGACCCGATGGGCGCTATCATGATGCTGCTGGTGGGCTTTGGATGGGGAAAGGCCGTGCCAGTAAACCCCTTCTTCCTCAGGAGCGGGCCGAGAGCGGGAATGTCCGCCGTGTCGGCGGCCGGACCGGTCTCCAACCTGCTGACTGCCTTCCTTTGCGCCGTACCCATACGCGCAGGGCTGGTGCCCTGGCGCTCCCCGTTTGACTTCGCCGGGCTGGAGGGCCTGACGCTGAGCGGCCTCTTCGCCGAGCTGCTGGGCTTCGTCATCTTCTACAACATCATCCTGGCCATATTCAACCTGATACCGCTGGCCCCGCTGGACGGCTCCAAGGTCGCGATCGGCCTGCTTCCGCCCGGCCCGGCCGCCGCCGTGGCGCGCCGCGAGGCATACGGCCCGGTGATCCTGCTCGGCGTAATCATGCTGGATTGGGCAACCAACCTGAATTTGCTCTGGGGGGTTCTGCGTCCCATAGTGAATGTGGTAGGCTTAGTTATCGTGGGTCAGGACATCTAGCGTCGTCGGCAGCCATGCGGGAAGGGTCGGCCGGCGCAAGGAGGCCTGGAGTGGACCGAATCACCATAGTCGGCATGGGACTGATAGGCACGTCCCTTGGGCTGGCCCTCAAGAAGGCGAATCTGGGCGTGGAGATCATCGGCACCGACCGGGACCGAGCGATCGCCGGCATCGCGCGCAGGATGGGCGCCTGCGACTCGACGCAGAACAACCCCCTCGACGCCGTCCGCGGATCAAAGATGGTCATACTTGCGACCCCCGTGGGCGGCATACGGGAGATGCTCAAGCTGTACGGGCCTGAGCTGGAACCCGGCGTCATTGTGACCGACACCGGCAGCACCAAGGCCGCAGTGCTGGAATGGGCGGAGGAGTTCCTGCCGGACACCGTGCACTTTGTGGGGGGACACCCCATGGCCGGCAAGGAGATATCCGGACCGGACGCGGCCGAGGCGGACCTGTTCCAAAACGCAACATACTGCATCATGCCTGGAAAGAACGCTGACCCGGATGCGGTCCGAATCGTGACGAACATGGCCGAGTCGGTGGGAGCCAAGCCCTTCTTCATCGATCCCACCGAACACGACAGCTACGTCGCCGCCATCAGCCACCTTCCCCTGGTGCTGTCGACGGCGCTGGTCAGGCTCAACTCCGCCAACCCCGCCTGGCCTGAGATCGCCAAGCTGGCCGCGAACGGCTTTCGTGACGTCACCCGCCTGGCCTCCGGCAGCCCCGAGATGAGCCGCGACATCTGCCTGACCAACCGGGAAGCGCTCAATCGATGGATCGACGAATTCATTCGCGAGCTCCAGGAGTTCCGCGAGATGGTCAAGGAAGGCGACGAGCGAACGCTTGGCAAAGCCTTCGACGGCGCATGGGAGGCCCGCGACCGGTGGATGCAGAACAAGGTAACCGCCAGGGCCGCCGCGCCCATGGTTGAATTGCCTACCACCGTCGAAACCATGGGCGGTCTTGTCATGGGCGACAGGGCGGCCGGTCGCGTGCGCCAGATGCTCGAGTGGCAGAGAGACGACAAGAGAAGAAAGGACTAGGGGTCGCATGAACAGGTCAGTTCTTCCCGCCGGCGAGCTGTCCGGTACTCTCTCCCCGCCGGCCGACAAGTCCGTTTCGCACCGCGCCGCCATCCTGAACAGCCTGGCCGCCGGCAGCGTCACAGTGCACAACTACTCGGAGGGAGCGGACTGCCGCTCCACGCTCGAGTGCCTGCGCCTGCTTGGCGTGACAGCTGAGGTGGTGAACCCCGCGGAGGGTTCGGAAGAAGAGCCCAAGCTGGTACTAACCTCCCCCGGCCTGGAGAACTTCAATGAGCCGGAGACCGTTCTGGACGCCCAGAACAGCGGCACCACCATGCGATTCATCATGGGGCTGCTCGGCAGCACGCCGTTCCTGTCCGTGGTCACCGGCGACCGCTCTCTCCGCGCCCGTCCAATGGGCCGCGTGGTGCAGCCGCTGCGCCTGATGGGCGCGCAGGTCATGGGGCGCGGAAGCGACTCGCTCGCGCCGCTGGCGATCCGCGGCGGCGACCTCAACGGCATCGAGTACACCATGCCTGTGGCGAGCGCGCAGCTCAAGTCGGCGCTGCTCATGGCCGCGCTCTTCGCAAACGGCGAGACCGTCCTACTCCAACCCGCCCTCTCCCGCGACCACACGGAGAGGATGCTGCGGGCAATGGGCGCAGACGTGGTGGAAGACGGGCTGGCGCTGGTTGTCAGGCCTGGCCCCAAACTCACGCCGATGGACATCACCGTGTCCGGCGACATAAGCTCGGCTGCATTCTGGCTTGTGGCCGGCGCAGTCCATCCGAACGCCCGCATCCGTCTCTCCAACGTGGGCGTGAACCCCTCTCGCACCGGCGTCCTGGACGTGCTGCGCGACATGGGCGCGAGCGTGACTGAGCAGAACGCTCGCATGGAGGGCGGCGAACCCGTGGCCGACCTGATGGTGGAGTCCAGCGAACTGCGCGGCGTTGAGATCGGCGGCGACATGATTCCCATAGTGCAGGACGAGGTGCCCGTGCTGGCGCTCGCCGCGGCCCTCGCACGGGGCACAACCACCATCCGGGACGCCCAGGAGCTGCGATACAAGGAGTCGGACCGGCTGCACGCTACCGCCACTGAGCTGACCAAGCTGGGCGCGAAGATCTCCGAGCTGCCCGACGGCCTCGTCATCGAGGGCTCCGGTGCGCTGCAGGGCGGCGCATGCGACAGCCACGGCGACCACCGGCTCGCCATGACGCTCGGCATCGCCGGGCTGGTCACGCGGGAGGCGGTGGACATCGCCGACGCCGACGTGGTGGACATCTCCTACCCCGGTTTCTGGGGAGACCTGGACTCGCTGAGAGGAGATTGAGCGGAGCCGGAAGTGAGACCGCTTGACAGACCCGTCTACGACCAGGCCGGTGGAGGCCCGCTGCTGGTGATACTGTCCGGGCCGTCCGGCGTGGGCAAGGACTCCGTGCTGAGGCTGCTCAAGGCGCAGGGCCACAACTGGCACTTCACCGTGACGGCAACCACTCGCGCGCAGCGACCGGGCGAGGTCGACGGCGTGGACTACGTCTTCCTTGACAGGGACACGTTCCACCAGAAGGTGGAGGCGGGCGACTTCCTGGAGTGCGCCCAAGTGTACGGCAACTGGTACGGCGTTCCGCGTGACCAGGTGACCGGCGCGCTGGAGGAAGGCCGGGACGTGATCATCAAGGCGGATGTCCAGGGAGCCGCAACCATAAGGAGCAACGTCGAGGACGCCGTGTTCATCTTCCTCATGCCGCCGTCGCCGGAAGAACTGGAGCGCCGCCTGCGTGAGCGCAAGACGGAGACCACGCCGGACCTCGAGCTGCGCATCCGCACCGCAATCGACGAAATGTACCAGCTGCCTCTGTTCGACTACGTGGTGGTGAACGATCTGCTGGACTCGGCGGTCGACAGCATTGGCGCCATCATGACGGCCGAGAAGTGCCGCCTGCCCTCCCGCCGCGTAATGCTGTAGCCGCGCCTCCGGCATTTGCACTGGCCTCCAGCACCCGTCAATGGGTGAAGGTGGTATAATCTTCCCTAACCAAGCAAAACTGCAGAACGGGAAACTTGGCGCCATTCAGAAGCGGGCTGGGGTCGAAAGGAGCACACAAACATGCCGGCATTTGTCATTACTGATGTAGAGATAACCGATGCGAGTCTCTATTGGCAGTTTGTTGAGCGAGTAACGAGTACAGTCGAGGCTCACGGTGGCAAATTCGTGGCGCGCGGTGGTACGCTCGAGGTCATGCTGGGTTCCTGGACACCCAAGCGTCTCGCCATTCTTGAGTTTGACAGCCTTCAGCAAGTACACAGGTGGCTGGAATCGCCGGAATACACCGCGCTCACCGACATTCGGTCCAGGTCCTCCAACATCAACATGGTGGTAGTCGAGGGCTTGTAGCCCCACCCCGCCAGTGGAACTGACATCCTGTGCCCTGTCACCGGCGGCCCTACAACCTTGAGACCGTTGATGGCCGGATCGGAAACCAGACTCCACGTGATCAGCGCTGACGGAGAGTGCGGACGGGTGGTCAGGGACTTCCGTCGTCCCTATTCGGGACATGAGGCTGGCTCGGAGCCATGTCACGCGGCTCTTGGCCGCTGGAAACAGACCAGCGGACATTTCCGCTTGGAGGAGGGCAATTCATGGCCCTATTGAGCGGTGGGGAAGCCCTGGCCAAGTCCCTTGTCGGTGAGGGGGTTGAGGTCGTATTCGGGATTCCCGGAATTCAGATCTATGGCATCGTCGCTGCCCTGCGCGATGAGCCTGGAATCAGGATGGTCACGACGCGCCACGAACAGGCGGCGACGTACATGGCCGACGGCTATGCCCGCGCGTCGGGAAAGCCAGGAGTGGCGCTAGTTGTTCCGGGAGTGGGCCTGTACAATGCCGCTTCCGGCCTGACCAACGCATACTCCCGCTCCACGCCCGTTCTCCTCATAGCGGGCCAGGTCCCACGCGGTGCAATTGGCAAGAACCTCGGAGCCGTTCACGAAGTCGCTGACCAGCCCGGCACGGTGCGCTCGATCACCAAGTGGCAACGACAGGCGTCCAGGCCCCGCGAGGTTCCGGACACCGTGTTCGAGGCCTTCAGGCAGATGCGCACTGGCCGTCCCCGTCCCGTGTTGATCGAGATGCCGCCGGAAGCCGGAGTGGAAAGAGAGGAGGTCAGGCTGCGGAGTCCAGCCCGCATCTCTAAAATCGTGCCCAGCCCCGAGAACCTCCGGTACGCTGCCCAGGTCATCGCCGGAGCCCGCTTGCCCCTCATATACGCGGGAAGCGGAGTGGCTCGGTCCGACGGGGAACAAGCTCTCGTCAGCCTGGCCGAGGCGACCAACATACCCGTGGTAACGTCCAGCGGCGGCAAGGGAGTCATCCCCGACAACCATCCGCTGTCCTACGGCTCGTGCTTCAGTCCAATGGGCGAACGACAGGAGATGAATCAGCTCTATGAGGTCATGCAGTCTGCCGACGTGGTGATCGGAGTCGGCGCCCGGTTCTCGCTAGGGAACCCCGCCGGCGAAGCGTCCACATTGGTGAACATCAACATAGACGACGCAGAGCTCACAAGGCATCAGTCAAACACTATTCCCCTGCATGGCGACGCCAAAACGACCATTGAAGCGTTGCTTCCCTACCTCATGGAGGCCGGAGCAGGAGAACGACCGTCGCCGGCCGAGGCGGTCTCCGCGGCACGCAGCCTGATAGCTTACTACGATATTCGGCTCAGGGAGCCGCAGTACGCAGTCATGGAGGCAATGCGCAGGGGCATCCCGGAAGACGCATACATCGTGTGGGACGTTACGCAGTTCGGCTTCTATGCCCGTACCCACTGGCAGGTGAATCATCCGAATACGTACATCGACTCCGGCTACTCGTTCAATGTGGGCTACTCCTTCCCGACCGCACTGGGCGTCAAGGTAGCCAGGCCTGACCGTCCAGTGGTCTGCATGACGGGAGACGGAGGGTTCATGTTCAATTCGTCCGAGCTCTCCACCGCTGTAAAGTACGGCATCAATGTCGTGACCGTGATTTTTCGAGACGACTCCTACGGCAACGTGGCGCGCGACCTGAACGATGTGTTTGGCGGGGCATATGAAACCGACCTGCACAACCCTGACTTTGTCAGGTTTGCAGAATCGTTCGGCGCAGTCGGTATGAGAGCAAACGACCCAATGGAGCTGGAAGGGCTGATTCCTCTGGCATTTGAGCAACAGGCGCCGGTTGTAATCGACGTGCCCTTCGGAGACATGCCGATACCTCGCGCGCCACAGGTAGCCCCCGTTTACAAGCTTCCATGGACACAGCCCCAGGAGGGCCTGATCCCCTCCTGAGACGCGTCCAGGACTTGGTGCAGGTGGGGCGTGTCCACTTGATTCGACCCGAACCGTTCAAGTGCTCAATCCAGGATTGGACCGGGGCCTTGCAGCGCGCCCGTTCACCACGAGTCTCGCCTGAGGACTTGTGGGGTGACTCTCACCCGTCCGCAGCCGACGTTGGGTTACCCGCTCTTCCTGCGGATGTTTGATTTCAGCAGGAAATCGAATACAATGTCACCGCTCAACTCAGCATCGGACGGGCAGAGCTATGCAAGGTGACGCAAGAGTGGAGTACCCCGTATCGGCCGGTGGCGTGGTCTACCGGGTGGGAGACGCAGGAGTGGAGGTGGTGATCTGCGGCCACCAAAAGCAGAGCGGCTGGACGTGGGGCCTCCCCAAAGGCACCCCGGACCCGGGCGAAACCCTGGAGGAGACCGCCCTCCGCGAGGTGCGCGAGGAGACGGGCCTGCAAGTCCACCTGGAAGCCCCAATCGACTCCATCCGGTACTGGTTCGTCAGGCCCGACGACGGCGTCAGGTGCCACAAGACCGTCCACTTCTACCTGATGAGCCCTGTCGGCGGCGCGCTGGAAGACCACGACCACGAGTTCGACGAGGTGCGTTGGTCGAGCACGGAGGACTCATTCCAGGCCCTCACCTACCAGAACGAGATCAACATAGTGGAAAAAGCCATTGCAATGGTTTCGTAGAAGGCGCGACATGAAGCCAATCCTGATCAAGGGAGAACTCACTGTCCTCAGGGACAAGCGCATCGAGGACGCGGAGCAGGACTACAAGTGGCGCGTCGACGAGGAGCTGGCTGCGCTCGACGCGACCACGCCCCTGCGCATGACCTACGCCAGCTACGCGCGACTCATCGAAGACGAGCTGAAGTACCCAGCGCCGTGGTCCAGGCGCTTCGCCATCGAGACCCACGACGGCAAGCTCATCGGCAACTGCATGTACTACGACATTGACAACGTCAAGGGACAGGCGGAGCTTGGCATCCTGATCGGCGACAGGGACTACTGGAGCAAGGGTTACGGCACGGACGCGGTGAACACTCTCGTGAGCCACATATACACCACCACCGGCCTGAAGCGAATCTACCTGCACACCCTCACGTGGAACACCCGCGCGCAGAAGTCGTTTGCCAAGTGCGGCTTCGTGGCGCTGAGAGAGGTGCGACGAAGCGGCTACGACTTCCTGCTCATGGAGCTCATGAGGGATCGATGGGAGGCGCTTGCGGAGGAGCGCGACGCCTTTCGGGGCGAGTCGACCGCCTCCGGGGGATTCGACAAGTCGGCGGAATAGTGGCACAATTGCCCATGTGACGACATGCCCCTGTAGCTCAGAGGACAGAGCAACGGTTTCCTAAACCGTGTGCCGGCGGTTCGAGTCCGCCCAGGGGTACCATGACGTACTGAACTGCGAACTCCGCCGTTGAGGGCTACCTCGGCGATGTTCGCTCCTCCCATCGGACTGTCTTCCGGCGTGGGTATCGAGTAGACAATGGCGGCCTTGCCGGGCTTAACCTCGACCTCCCTGACGAAAGAGCGGACGAAGGCCCGGGTCTCAGTCAACTCGCTGGTCTTGAGGAACTCGCTCATCTCCTCGGCGAAGGTCGCGATGACGTCGGCCGAGTCCAGGAACTGCCGTCTCTCACCTAGCAGCGCCCTCGCCTCCTCTGCGGCGATCTCCAGTCTTTCCTTACGCTCCCGGTGCTCCCGGATGCGGTCCGAGGCGTCGGCCATCCCGATGTCGGTCGTCTCGATGGCGTTCCATATGCGGCCAAGCCGCCTGTTCACATCCTTAATCTCCTCATCTATGTGCTCGAGCTTCTTCCGTTGTTCGTGGGCCACCCCGTCCATCTCTTCGTCCAGCAGCTTCACCAGGTCCCTGATATTGGACTCGGTGAGGATGTTCTCCCTGATCTCCCTTACGATGAGGTTCTCGAAGCTCTTGGCGTTGAGCCTGGGGGTCTTGCAGGTCCCACTGCCCCGCTTGAGGAGGGAATGGCAGACGTAGTAGGTGTACTTGCCGCTCTTGGCTTCGGCTGCGGTCATAGCCTTGCCGCAGGTCTCGCACTTGAGGATGCCGCTGAGCAGGTAGGGACTTGAGGCTCTGCGGGGGTTCACCTTCTTAGGGGCGCGGGAGGCGAGCAGGCGCTTGACCACCAGGAACTCCCTCTTGGAGATTATCGCAGGGTGAGCGTCCTCCACCCTCACGGGGGATTGGCCGTCCTTTGCGGTAGTTCCCCAGACCACGGCTCCTGTGTACGCCTCGTTGTCCAGCATGGTGTGAATGGAGGTCTTGACCCACTTCTCGCCGTTGACGGTGGGGATACCCTCGGCATTGAGGGTCTTGGTTATGTCGAGGATGCTCTTGCCCTGGAGAGCCATGTCGAAGATACGCCGGACTACAGCGTCGGCGGGAGCGTCGAGCTCTAGCTTGGGGCGCTTCTTCGGCCCATCCTGAACGTATGACCTTCGGTAGCCGTAGGGTGCGTAGCTGGTAACCCAGAAGCCTCTCGAAGCAGCCTCTCTCATTCCCCTCGTAACTTCCTGGGCAAGATTCTCGCTGTAGAACTCGTCCACGCTCTCGATGATTGCTTCCATGAGCTTGCCAGTAGGAGTGTCGTCGGCGTGCTCCGTTATGGAGACGACTCTAATGCCGCGCCTCCTGAGCATGGACTTGAAGGCGACTGCGTGCTCTCGCTTTCTCGTGAACCGCGAGAATTTCCAGACCAGGATCTCCTTGAACGGGGAGTTGGCCTTGCCGGCCTCGTCGATCATCTTCTTGAATTGGGGTCGGTCAGCTATCCGCCCGCTCTCAGCCTCGTCTATGTACTCGCGGGCTATGGCGTAGCCATACTTGTCGGCGTATTCTCTGAGAGCCCTCAGCTGGGCGGCTACGGAGAGGTCCACGTCCTGGCGGTCACTTGACACCCTCGCGTAAAGGGCCGCAGGTATCATGTCTGATCGGTCGTTCATCGGTCTCTCCTTCCCGTGTCTTCCTAGCTTATCGACCTGCGGGAGCGCAGCCACTCCAGCCGCTCCCGTCTGCGCTACTCCCGCTCCTCCATGAACAGGCGGATGGCCTGTCTGAGCAGCTCGCTCTCGGAGAGGTCGTCTTCACTCATCACCTGCCTGACCTGCGCCTCCATCTCCGGTGGCAGGGAGAAGGTGATGGTCTTGGATCGCCTGGGAGTGGTCACGCTCTCTCTTTTGCCTTCGACTGTCATGCTATGACTTACGATATGCTATCGACGCAACCGGCATTAACTGCTAGAGGACTTGGTGAGCGTGGGGGATGCGCTCAAAATAGGCTTGGTCCAGCTGGGGGGCCAGGACCGAGCGGTCCCTATGAGGCACGGCGACGACGGCAATCTTGGCCACGCGCCCGTGCCAGATGACGGGCCGCGCCACTACGGTCACGTCGTCGTTCTGCCACAGGTCGTAGCCGCTCACTCGCTCCACGTAGACCGGCCTGCCTGTGAGCGCCACCCGTTCCGCCACAGACCCGGGGGTGGGGGAAGCGCCCCGGCGGGGCAGCAGTCTCCGCAGGCACGACAAGGGCCTCCTGGTCGTCCTCAGCCGGAACCCCGAAGTACGCGCGACTACCTTGGCTGTTAGGCCCCCCGGCGTGAGCGCGTCGAACCACTGGCGCGGGTTCCCCACCTCCCTCCGCTCGTACAGGATCGTCATGAGGGGTTGGTGGCGCATCACCTCGGCCAGCCTCATGGTGATGGAGGCGTAGGCGCGCTGGTAAATCGCCTGCAGCGCAACCACATCGAACCCTGATGCCTGAGCGCACAGGGAGAACATGTCCGGCGGCATCAGCGCGGCGGCCGCGAACCTGTCGGCCTGCCTGCACACCCTTAGAACGGGCACAGAGTCGGAGTACAGGTCGCACATGGTCTCGTTGATGATCTCGAATGTCTCATGGAGGAGCGTGTGCTCCTTCGCTCCGTCCCACAGGTCCTCCCGGTAGTGTATGTCGTATCCGCCTCCCGGAGCGCTGTAGTGGATGCCCTTCATGGCCTCAAGGCACCTGCCCGTCACCGTGCCGAAGTCCGCCTCCTCCAGCAGGACGGTCAGTTCGGGCACGGTGGGACGGCCCGACACGTTGAAGTAGCGCAGAAAGCGGTCGGCGACGCCCTCGGGATCGAGTCCCAACTCCAAGGCGTCGTCGAGGAGGTCTCGGCAAAAGCCCTCTCTCGTTCCGTTCATTCGAGCAGCCTCTTTCCCGTGAAACGTTCGTACATCTCGACGATGAACCGCTTGGCGTTGATGGACAGGGGGCCGTCAGGCCGGGTGCCCACGCGGAACTGGGGGTCGGCCAGCACGTACTGGTAGGCCCGCTCCACCTCAAGCGGCTCGTCGTCCCTGGGGTCTCCGGTGCCCAGGCGTCTGGCCCGTTGCAGCAGCTCATTTGCGTCCACGCCGTAAAGGACGGCCAACTTGTTGATGAGGTTGACGCCCGGCGTGCGCTCCCCCCGCTCCACAAGGGAGAGGTAGGAGCTGGAAACGCCGGTGAGCCGCTGCACGTCGCGGAGGCTGCGCTCACCCCGCAGCCGCTTGAGGATCAGGCCGATCTCCTCGCCCTGGCCCAGATCCCCGTCGTCTAGCTCGTCCATCTCGATTCCTCCTGCCGTATCACTGCTGTATCACTCTTGATAACCAGAGAGCGATACGGCTATATTGTTACATCGTAGCAAGTGATTTGTCAATCGACGGTGCCATACTGCCTTGTAGGCCTTGTCATCGTGTACACCATATTGATACACTCATCGCCACTCGCACACCCATTCTGATAATTGTTGCGAGTATACATCACCGACGCTGCTGAGGGACACCCCCAAACGGCGCGCCAGGCACTGCCAGAGAAGGTTTTGAGAGACGGATCGTGAGTAGCAAGGGAAAGCTCACCAAGGCACAGGAGTTGCGGCGCATGGACGGACTGCGGACGCTGGCCCGCATCATCGCGCGCCACTACTTGGCTAATCCCCACCTCTACGGCAACGGCTCATCCCCGGCCGGCGGTCGCCAGACCGGAGGCGGTGAGTCTGCCCGGAGGGAGGGCGCGGCGTGAAGCGCAGGCAACCGGCTTGTCGTGTGAAGGTCAGACCGAGCGCCGTGTGGGAGCGTCTCAACCGGCTCAACGTCACCCAGAACCAGCTGGCGACCATGGTGGGCATCACCTCCGGCTACCTCTCTCAGCTCATAACCGGAACCCGCTCCCCTTCCGCCGAAGTGCGCAAGCGACTCCAAGAGACCTTGGAGATCCCAATCTTCGACGATCTGTTCGTCCTGGAGGTTGTTGAGTGAGGCCCGTCGCTCTTCCGCCCACCGGCCTTCTCCTCGGAGGGACCTTCCTTCCGAAGGATTTCGCCGAACGCCTGGAGCATTTCAAGGAGGCCAGTGGCCTCACCTGGGACGCGATGGCCGCCTGCATGGGCGTCGACCCGCGCCAGCTCCGACGCTGGCGGCACGGCACGAGGCCCAGCGGGGACGGTCTCTTCGCCCTGCTCACCCTGGCCTCCCAGTTCCCCGGAGGCGTCCACATACTGCTGGGCGTAAGCGTCCTGCCGCCAGAGCCGCACTTGCTGGAGGCCCTAGCCGATGGCGCGGGCATCGGGGTGGCGTTCCTATCCAACTCGGCATCACCCCAAGAGCTAGGCGAAGAGGAGTAGGGACGTGGGAGTGCAACAGCGGTTCCACCGGCCCGTCGAGTTCGACTTTCCCCCAGACTTTCCCGACCGGCTGATTCGGTTCAAAGAGACCAGCGGGCTGAGCACCAAGGCGCTGGCCCGTCTCCTGGGCATCAGCCCCTACCAGCTTAGGCAGTGGTGGAACAAGGGCGTGGCTCCGAGCTCCGCCCGCCTCTTCCTGCTCCTCACGCTAGCGGGGGAGATGGGGCTGCGAGACGGCATCCTGATGTGCCCCGAGCGGGACCTGCCCGAGGCCGTGAACTTGGAGGCGCTTCCCACGCGAGTCGCGTGACCGTTGTCGTCTCGAGAATGCAATAGTGATCTTCAAGCAAGGAGGGATGGACATGGCAACACTGGGACTGGTGCGGATCGAGGACTACCGTCCGCCGCCCTGGCCGGAGGACTTTCCGCAACGGCTGGAGCAGCTGAAGGAGATGGCCGGCGTCTCCTGGAAGCGGATGGCCGAGCTTGTCGGCGTGACGGACCGGGGCGCGCTGAAGTGGCGCAGAGGAGGGAGGCCCTCGGCGGCAAACTACCTCGCCATCATGGAGCTGGCCCGCGAGGTCCCCGGAGGCTACGACCTGATGATGCACGGTGACGACGGGGCGGACGAATAGACGGGCTGTCCTCGGGAGAGTGGGATTCTCCAGACGGTGTCTGCAGATTTCGGACCCACGGGAGCCAACGCCGGGGCTCCTCACCAACACAGAAGGCCGGGTGGGTTGAACCCGCCCGGCCTTCCTTGCTTTCTGGCCCTTCGCCTGTACCCCCTTCACCTTCTGACGATGCCATGGGGGTCTCGCCTTGAAGCCTTCCGGTTGAGGGCGCGGTCGAGGATTCCGAATGACCGGTCGATGCCCAGGCGCGTCACCCTGGGCGACGGCTCCTCCTGCTTGAGGAGGGCGTGGGCGATGAGGTCGGCAATCTGGAGCAGGTGGTCGGAGCGGGAGCTTCGGAAGGCGGGGCCTCCGATTACCCTCTCTATCGGGATGTCCTTGGTCCGCTCTCCGTCCTCCCAGGCCTCGAACTTGCTGGGAACGTGGTTGCGGCTCTTGAGCCTTCGGTAGAGGCGGGCGATCATCTCCTCCCTGCCCTCGTCGAAGATTAGGAAGGCGTGGCGGTCGCCGGATGCGACAGAGGTGTTGATGCGGTTGAGGAGCCGGTCGAGGCTGGCTCGCTCGTAGCCCATGACTTCGGACTTTCGGAGGCAGACGTTGATGACCTCCACGCCGGCGGCGGCGCGGGCGGTGTCCTCGATGACCTGCAGCCCCCCTGTGAAGATCTCGGCCCCGTGCTTTGGCGAGAGCCTGAGGTCCGCCCCGTCGATCCGAGCCAGCTTGCCCCGCCCAGCCAGCAGGTCGCAGGCGTGCAGCTCCCGGTCGACGGGCACTCCGTAGCACTCTTGTAGCTCCGTCCGCCAGTCGCGGACGCGGCGGTTCAGGTCGTTCCACCGCTCGGCGTCGACACCCAGAGCGGAGCGGACGTAGCAGCGTGGACCCTCGGACTCGTCGATGTAGTACAGTCTCATGGCATTGGTTCTCCCGTTTCTTGTCGAAGCTCACGCCGACGGAACCGGACTCACTGGCCTATGGCCTCCCGGGACGAGCCAGGCCCGTCCCAGAGGCCCCTCCCTCTCCAGCAGGCCCCGGTGGGAGGCCAGCAGGGGCACGGCCACCCTGAGGCGCGCCATCTCCTCCTGCGCCACACTCAGGAAGTGGGTCCGGGCGATGTCGTCGTCGAAGACGACCAGTACGATGGGCGGCGCTCCGTGGTCGTCGATGGGACGGTGGGACGAGTAGTAGCGCAAGTAGGGCGCCAGCCGCCCCACCATCGTTACGGGCCGCACGGCCCGGCGCTCCCACTCTAGGAAGAATGGCCATGTGACATCGCCCCGCCGCAGCACGCCGAAGGCGTCGGGGTGGATGGAGCGCATGCCGCCGAAGTAGCGGAAGTATCGCGAGGACTTTCTAGGCGGATCGAGTTGGTCGACCTCCCATCCCAGGTGGCGGGCCTGCCTGGCCATGTATGCGACGAAGCCGTGGACGGCTGCGGTGTGCTCCATGTTGCGCAGGAGCTGGCGGCTGCGCCTGCCGGAGATGCTGCGCCAGTCTCCGGCGTTGTTGGGGGCTGCGCTCCATCGCCTCCTTGCCAACCCAACGGCGGTCCGGTCCCTGCGGGCCAGCATCGCCAGTCCCTGGTCGGTGAGGGTGAGGCGCCGTCCGCCCGCGGGTACGCGGGTGACGAGACCGAACCCCTGGAGGGCGGCGGCGATCTCGTAGGTGCGGCTGCGAACGAGGCCCAGCAGCCCGGCCAGGTCCTCAAGGGCGATCCAGGGCCAGTCGGAGAGCACGTCGAGGACGCGCTTTTCGGCAGGCTTCAGCAGCGCGGGAAGCATGTAGTCGGGGATGGGACGGGAGGGGACGTCCTGGGCGAGGCTCTCCGGGACGTAGGCTCGCGCCAGGGGCCGTTCGGCAGGGAAAGCGCCGCCCCTCCCCATGCGGTCGATGGCCGTGCGCAGGTCGATGGCGGCGTTGAGCGACGGCAATCGCCACACGCGGTCTCCGGTGGCTCCCGCCGCCGCATCCCGTTCGAGGGCGAGAACTGCGGCGGCTCGCGCTCCGGCCAGCAGCCGGCGGGCGTAGCGCAGTCCGGTCTCGTCGGGCGCTAGCAGAAGGACTCCCCCGAAGCGAGGCCCGTCCATGAGCCGCCGGAGCCGCTTGGAGAAGCCTGTCCGGTCGGCTGTAGGTCCCTGGCGAATGACAGCTATGGTGCAGCCGCCGGGGAGCGAGATTGCCGCGTCCATCGGCATGGCCCGATACCAGCGGAAGCGGATGGGGTGGTGGATGTTGGCGACGGCCGCAGCCAGACGATAGACGACGGCGACCCCGTCCAGCCTCTCCAGGAGAGTCCGGCGCCACTGGTTCGAGACGGGGCGGCACCGGAGCAGGGCTTCAAGTGAGCGGCCTTCCACGTCGGCCAGTAACTCCACTCCGGCGGATGTGAGGTGGAACCTGCGTGTTGGCGCGGTGACGTCGGTGGCGTGAGGGACGGCGGAGACCAGGCCCGCGTCCTCCAGCCTCCGGCCTGCGCCGTACACCCCGCCCCTGGACCAGCCGGAAACGGCGACTGCCTCCAGCCGGTCGAGGAAAGGCATGTCCGCAAGGAGGCTCAGTAGCTCTCCGTCCAACGGCCTCATTCCTCACCCTCCTCTTCCGCCGCCTTGGGTGGGTAGTCTCTGGGGTTGCGGCCACGCTTGGTGCGCACGTTGCCCCGCTTCGGCCCCTGGGGCTGCCCGGTGTTCTCGGGTGCCTGGCCGTCCTGCCGCTTCCTCAGCTCATCCAGCTCCTTCCGGTACTTGTTCACCAGGTCGCGCAGGTCGGCGTCGTTCTCGTCGATCTCCCACCCAGTGGTGATGTAGCTCTCGGCCTCGACGCGGAGGCGATCGGCCACGTCAGGGTCTCCCTCTTCCGGCTTTGCGACCTTCATGGAGAAGGCCTCCATGCGCTCCGTGCCCACTGTGGCGCGGATGTAGCACTGGTGGACTGGAAGCGACGTGATGTCGTCCTCGGTCACTCGCTCCTTGCCCAGCTCCCACACCATCTGGCGAGCGTCCGACCCGGCGATCTGGAAGACTGCGAGGCAGCCGACGTTGGCAAGGAGGGTGTCCCGCATGGTCCGGGAGAGGTCGTCCAGCTTGGCGAGGCTCTGGGTGGCCAGTACGAAGCTGGCCCCGAACTTCCCGAGCTCGGAGAGCATCGACTCGTAGTCCACGCCGGGCATGGACTGCATCTCGTCCACCACCACCAGCACCCCCCGCCGCTGCTCGAACGGCAGGCTGCCCTGCTCCCGGATCACGGCGTCGACCAAGTTGAGGAGGGACGCGCCCACCAGGGCGGCTACGTCCCTTCCCGCTTTGCCCTGGGCGGTGGAGACCAGCAGGATGCCGCCGTCGTGGATGACGCTGCGCATGTCGATGGTGGACCTGGACTTTCCCAGGATGGTCCTAGCCCTCTTGGAGGAGGCGTAGTATGAGAGGCGGGTCTGCACGGGCGCCAGGGCGTCGGCCTTGGTGTCCCGCCGCCATCCGGCGAAGTCTCGGGCCCACCACTGAAGCAGGAAGGGGTCGTTGACCTTGGCCAGGACCTCGGCGCGGAAGTCGTCGTCGGCCAAGATGCGCAAGCCGTCGAGGATGGTGTACTGCTCGTCCTCAACCCTGTGCTCGTTGGCCTCGTGGAGGCTCTTCACGGTCTGCTCCAGGATGGCCTGCATCCTCGGCCCCCACTGGTCCCACAGGCCTTTGCAGATGCGCACCACGGAGTCGGCTGTGCGGTCTCGGTCGGAGAAGACGCGGGCGTCCAGGATGTTGACGCCGGGAGCCCCCCGGTCGTCGGCGAGGTCTATGAGGCGCACCCTGTCTATCAGGGATTCCGGCACGTGCTCCAGCAGGCCGCCTACTAGGTCGGCGTGAGGATCGACGACGACGATGGCATCGCCGTCCCTTCCGGCGGCCTTCTCATCCATCTTGTGGCGGACGACGTGGTGCATGAGGGTGGACTTGCCCATACGGGTGCGGGCGACATAGAGGTGGTGTCGTTTCAGCAAGTCCGGGGGAAAGTGGATCTTCCTGGGTGTCCCGGAAGTGGTGTCGCCGACGTGTGCGCCGCCGCTCACGCTGCGGGCAGTCGGCAGCAAAACCCTCGCTCCGGCGCGGGCCACCAGGGGCGTCTCGTCCCCGGCTCCTGGGGGGTGCCACAGGCAAGCCACCTCGCGTACACCCATGACGCTGCGCCCGCCCAAGAGTCCGGGGCCTGCGGGGTGCAAAACGTCGGGGTCGGAGACGGCGGGCCGGACCCGGCTCGCCTGGAGGCGCGCGCCTGCGGGGTTGTCGTAGTGGCGGTAAGCCGCGGCCACCGAAGCTAAGAGCTCCCCGGCCCGTTGCTGCCCCGTGTCTTCCGGCAGCATCGCCGTGACCTGGATCTCGGCGTCGAATGCGATGCGGGAGACTTTCTCCTTGATGAGCAGTGGGTCGAAGACCCGGTTCCTAGCCTTCTTGAGGCGATGCCAAGCCCAGCCGCCCACCGCAAGACCGAGGGCGACTCCCGCGCCCAGCAACACCGCCTTCCAGGATTCTCCGGCCTGCCACCAAAGGTATCCCCGGAGGGCGGCCAGAGCCCCCACACCCAGAACGGCCATCGTTACGCCGTCAATCTGCAGGGGCCGCGTCTGGTAGGTGTAGGAGGGCTCGTACCGCTCTGTCACGGGCTTCTTGTGGGCTTTCACCAGGTGCGCCTGCGACCAGTCGGGTCCCAGAGAGCGAAGCATCAGCCGCGCCACGATGCGCTCTCCCTCGTTAAGGTTGGAGAGCGCGCCGAAGAGGGCGATGAGGGGATCGGAGCCGGGGTCCAGCAGGTCGTCGTCCCGGAAGACTCGGAGGGGGACGTATTCCGGTGCGTCGGCCCGAAGCGTCACTGACCACGCCTGCTCCCCCTCGTCTAGGCGCAGGGGATCAGCCTCGGCGGGCACCTCCTGTATACGTGCCTGGGGGTAGTGGGCGGCAATTTGGCCGCGCACCACCCGGTCGTCGATGCAGCGGGCCATCAGGGTCACGCCGTCGGCGTTCCCGGCAAGCTCCAGGGAGAAGGGTTCGGGGACGGCGATGGACTGGAGGAGATTCTCGACGCCCAGCAGGGTGCGCTCCCCGGCCCTCGGCGGCGTCACCGCCAGCAGGACGGGGCTTTTCCTGTCCCTGTCGTTCCCGAACAGGATTTCCTTCGGGTTCAGCTTCATGGGTAGAAAAGTCCTTTCTCTAGTGGATTCCCGGACTCCACTCGATGACCTCCGTCTCCTCCGGTGTGGCCTCGATGCGGACGGGGAAGCGGTTGCCCCTGGCGAGGAGCAGCCCGTCTCCTCGCGGGCAGGAAAGCAGCCATCGCTGGAGGTCTTCGGGCAGGTCGAAGGCGTCGCCCACGGTGCTGATGGCGGCGGCGTCCTGCTGGAGCAGGAGCTTGAAGGCGGCGTTCTGAAGCAGAGCCCGACCGGAGTGGCCGGTGATGGTGCGTGAGGAGTCCTCGGAGAGGAGGTCCTGCACGTCCTGGGTGATGAACTGCAACCCCAGCCGGTGCTTCCTCGCCCGCTTCGCCATCGAGACCATGAAGGCCGCCCCTTCGGGGTGCTGCATGATGCTCCACACCTCGTCCACCACCAGCAGGCGAGGCTTGGGGTCCTGGGCTGCGGCGGCCCACACGGTTTCCGTGCAGACCATCGCGGCGGCGGGGCGCAGTTCGGGTTCGAGCAGTCGCAGGTCGAAGACGGTGACCAGGGCCTCGTTGGAAAGGAGGTCGTCTCCCTCGTCGGAGAGAAGGTGGCGGAGGCTGCCGGTGGCGAAGGGCCTCAGCAGCCTCGCGAGGTCGGGATCTCCCCCCTCGCTCTCCTGCAGATACCTGTAGAAGTCGCCGAAGCCGGTGCGCTCGCGGGGCTTCGAGTAGTAGCCCGCCAGGGCGTGGTCGAGGGAGGCCCTGCGCTCCGCGCCCAGGCTCTCGCCGACCATCACCTCGATGAGCCTTCTGAGGCTGCCGATGCGCTGGAGCATCTCCTCGGAGTCGCCCTTGTCGATGACAAAGGGGTTCATGCCCTCGCCGGGGACCCCGGGGGAGAGGACGCGCCCGCCCGCGGCGCGGGCCATGTCCGCGTACTCCCCCTCGGGGTCGATGACGTAGGCGGTCACGCCCCGGCACAGGCCGCGAAGAACTCCGAGTTTGGTTGAGAAGCTCTTGCCTGAGCCGGAGCGTGCCAGTACCGCCGTGTTCGCATTGAGATGCGTGCCGTCCCAGGGGTCGTAGACCACCGGGGAGCAGGCGCGCATGTCGATGCCGTAGAGGGTGCCGCTCCGGGTGTCGAGATCGGGCGGCGAGAAGGGAAAGAGCCTCGCAAGGCTCGACGTGTCAAGGCTGCGCCACTCGGCCACTGCGTTCAGGGCCAGCGGCAGGGTCGAAAGCAGCCCCTCGCGCTGGCGGAAGGCCAGGTTGTCGAGCTTGCCCAGCGTTGCGCCGAAGTGGGCCTTGGCCCGCTGGGTCATCTCCTTCAGCGACGCCTCGTCCCTCGCGTGGAGGGTCACGGATAGAGAGGAATGAAATAGACGCTCGCGCCCGCGCTGCACCTCGTCCCTGAGCCGCGTCACGTCCTCCAGGGCGATCTCCGCCTCGGGGGACATGGTGCGACCCTTCTTGAACGACAGGGATTGGGCAGACTCGAACCTCACCTTCTGCCATTCCAGCGTCCTAGCCGCCTGCTCCGCCGGAATCGGGCCGATGTGGACGGACAGGTCCATGGGCGCTCCCGCCGACATGAGTCCTTGCAGGAAGCCGGGGGCGAGGGAGCGGGGCCAATTGCCCAGGTGGAGGGAGCGCACGAGCCGGTCTCCGACGCGCATCTCCCGCCGTCCGGTCTCCACCTCGACGGGGGCATCCTCGTCCGGCTCGACGGGGGAGCCGCCCAGGAATGCCGACACGAGGAACATGCGGAGCTGGCGTCCTCTCAGGGGATGGACGGACAGCCCTGCCCTGGCGAGCAGTCCGCGCAGGTCGTCGATGCGGGGAAACTCGCAGACGGCGTAGAAGCGCCGGTCGAGGATGCCGTCCCTCGCTTCAAGGTCGGTCAACAGACGACGGAGCGACTCGGCAGCCGCCTTCGTCTGTGGGGGCAGGCCCTCCGGCTGGGCCTCTTGCAGCTTGTCTCTGAGGCTTCCCAGTCGAGGCGGGTGCTGTCTGATGAGAAGCTGGACGGGGAAGTCGAGGGCGTTGAGCGCCCCGGCGAATGCCCCCAGCTTCGGCTCGTCGATCTCGAGTCCCATCAGCTCGCAGACGCCGAGCTTCACCCCGTCCAGGCGCACCGGCCCGTCGTCCTCCAGGTGGGACAGCATGAAGGACAGGGGCAGCTCGGGCGGTAGCTTGGAGACCGGTGCCTGCGCTTCGGCGACGGGTTGAGGGTCGGTCGCAGATGCGCCTTCCTGGGTCTCCGTTCTTCGTCCTGTGATTCGGTCAAGCAGCTTCTTCAACTTTGTGGCTTCCTTTTCTCTAGGGGGTTGGCAGGGACGGGATGACGCCGTGCCTGAGCAGGGTCGCGATGCCCTTTGCCGACAGCACGAGGACCAGGCCGACCACCGCCAGGAAGACGGCGGACTTGGCCCTGCCGCCGCCGCGCTCCTCGCTGCCCTCGGCCATCAGGACGAAGCCCGCCCAGGCGATGGCGAAGACGGCGAGGCCGGCGGCGGCGTAGGACATGGCGGTGAGCACGCGGTCGAAGGCCTCCAGCATCGCCCGCTCCTCGGCCGGGGCCGCGCCGGTCGTGACCAGCGCAACCCCGGCCAGTAGGACTGTCGTGAGCGTCCGCTTCACCAGGGCCACTCCCATCCCAGCCGCTTGAACCAGTCGCGCAGTCCGCCCGCTGGCGACTGCTCGGCTGGCGGGTCCTCCGGCTCGGGCTCCGGCACCACCAGGGTCGCGTAGGGGTCGTCGGACCCCACGTATGAGGCAAGGTCGAGGCCTTCCTCGCGGCTTGCGGCGACGGGCTCGCGCTCCACCACCTCGGCCTTGACGTGCTCGGGGTGGACGATGGTGATAGTCACGTCCTTTTGGATCGTCGTGCTTGGCACGTAGGCATAGGCGTAGGCGGAGACGGTGTGGGTCGTCGTGGTGCCGTCCTCGTGGGTGACGGTGATGGTGTCGCTGTCGCTGTCGGAGTCGCTCGCCCCCGGCCTGTACAGGCTCACCGTCTCGGTAATTTCCTCCGTCCGCTCCGGGTGGTGGGTGAGCACGGTCAGCGGAGGGATGGGGACGCTCAGGGAAGCCTCCAAGCTCACGTCCACGCTCACGTCGTGGACGGCCTGGCCGACGCCTATGGGCAGGGTGAACGGCGTCGCCCCATCGGGGACGAAGGCGACGCTGGCGGTGGATGCGCCGGAGGCCGCGTCGACCGTCCCCGTGATCGCCGTCACCCCGGCGTCCATGAGGGCCGTCTGGGTGACGCTCTCGTGCCCGGCCACCGTCTGGAGCTCGACCGGGTGCTCGATGGTCGTCACGCACTCCGACTCGACGACGCCGGTGACCGCTCCGGGAGTCCAGCCCAGGGACGAAAGCCTGACGGTGCAGAGCTCTCCCTCGGCCTCGGGGAGCGGGTACGGTATCCGGTCATGCTCGACGGTGAGCGCCCCCGCCTGTCCGAGGGAGTCCTCCCAGGACACGGTGAATGACGGCGCCGCGCCATGCAGCGGGAACCTGTAACGGCCGATCTCCCCCTGGTCGAGCTGGTCGGATGCCCAGAAGCTCAGCCGCGTCCCGTCAGGCCCTCCGAAGGCGCGGACGCGTATTTCGACGTCCGTTGCGGCCCGGAGGGTGACTAGGGCACGGTCGCCGGTTACTGACAACCCCTCGACGAATATCCGCCGTCCCTCCACCGGCTCGGTGATCTCGAAGTCGATCTCGTCCCGCCAGGGCTCGTGGTCGTCGGCGAGGACGATGGCCTGGGGCACGGCGGCGGCCATCGCCACCAGGACGGCGGCCACGACCGCCATACCGCCTTTGCCAGGTCCGCGGCGTCTGCTCTCCAGCGTCTCGGCCATGTGGCCGGGCCGCTGCCCGCGCTCTCCGCGCTTGCGCCGCTTGCCGAACCAGGTATGGGGTCGGAAGGGCATTCGCCCGTCGCGGCGGTCGTTCTGGCGTCGGTTCTTCTTGCGCATCCTCCGCAGGAGGCGCTTCGACCGCTTCGCCATGAGGCGAAGGGGTCCGGGGCCGGACTTGACCGGCTGTGGCGGCGCGGGCGGCTCGCTCCTCACAAGCTGGGAGACCGGCCCGGCGTAGACCCTCGCCCCCAGCCTGTAC
>JAPPHY010000009.1 GCA_028877205.1 Chloroflexota bacterium
CCTGGACAGCGAGACGGCAAACGAGATCATCGATCTGATGTGCGGGCTGAACCGCGACAACGGACAGAGCTTTGTGGTCGTCACCCACTCCCCCGAGGTGGGGCAGCGCGCGCACCGCATCGTGATGATGCGTGACGGGCTGATCGCCGACTCCGGCGGCGGTCCCGCAGGGCCGGGCGCAGACGAAGGCAGCCGGGAACAGGCCTAGGGCGGCTGGTGGACAAACTCTTCGGCGTCTCAATGGACCTGATCATGGCGGTGTTGCTTGCCGCCTTCCTGGCCTCCATGGCCGTGGTGGCATGGCTGGCCCTGCGCAACAGGGTCATGGTGAGGCTGGGACTGCGCAACATCCCCCGCAGGCGCGGCCAGACCATCCTCATCATCATCGGCGTAATGCTCAGCACCGTCATCATTGCGGCGTCACTGGGCACGGGCGACACGCTGGGCGTTTCCATTCGCACCGAGGCCATCCGGTCGCTCAGCACCATCGACGAGGTGGTTGTTCCTTCGAGGGCAGGCGCCGGCGACAGCTTTGGAAGTGTGCCCTACGTCCACATCGACCGCTTCTACGAGCTTCGGGATCAGGTGGCAGGGCTGGACACCATCGACGGCCTCACGCCGTCCATTGCCGAGGTAGTGCCGGCCCTGAACAGCCGCAACTCGGTGAGCGAGGGCAGGCTCAACATCGTCGGCGTGGACGCGGCCTCGCTGGACGGCTTCATCCCGTTCACGTCGGTCTCCGGTGAGACCGTGCGCCTGGAGAGTCTGTCTGACGAGCAGGCACTCATCAACGACCGGGCGGCGGACGCGCTGGACGCTTCGCCGGGCGACGAGCTGACTCTCTTCATAGGCAGAGACACCGCCGCGTTTAGTGTGGCTGCCGTGGTCGAGCGCAACGGTCTTGCGGGCCGCGACCCCACACTTCTCGTCCCCCTCGAGCGCGCCCAGCGTCTCTTCGACAAGCCCGAGCAGATCAACCTCATCTCCGTCTCCAACCGCGGCGGCGAGACCGACGGCGCAGCGCTGAGCGGCGAGGTCTCGCAGGAGCTCCGCGCTGCGCTCAGCGACCGAGAGGCGGCGGCAGGTCTGTGGGAGCTGCTGCGGCAGCCGGTTGTGATCGACGCGCTGACGGAGGCGGAGGCCGATCTCACCGGCGACCTCAGGGACAACGCCGTGGAGCTGCGCGAGGAACTGCAGCGGCCCGAGGTGAGCGAGAGGCTGATTCGCCTGCTCAACAGGCAGAGCGTGGAAGACCACGTGACGGACGTGATAGGCAGCATCGGCCTGGAGCACGTCGAGCAGGAAGCCTCTGCCCTGTTCTCAGACCTGCTGCCGTTCAGGGTCATTCAGATAAAGCGCAACATTCTGGAGGCGGCCGACGAGGCGGGAAGCGTCGTCACCACTCTGTTCCTGAACATGGGGCTCTTCACGGTCATGGTAGGAGTGCTCCTCATCTTCCTCATCTTCGTGATGCTGGCCGCAGCCCGCAGGTCAGAGATGGGCATGGCCAGGGCCGTCGGAGCAAAGCGAAGCCACCTTGTCCAGATGTTCGTGTTCGAGGGCACCGCCTACGCGCTCGTGTCCGCGGCCGTGGGTGTGCTGCTTGGGCTGGTTGTGAGCGCGCTCATGGTGGGCATCCTGAACCGCATATTCTCCGGTTTCGACGACGGTGAGCTGTTCCGCCTGACGCCTCAGTTTGCGCTGCGCACCATGATTGTGTCCTACTGCCTGGGCATGGTCATCACGATGGCCACCGTCGCCGTGTCTGCCCACCGGGTGAGCCGCCTGAACATCGTGACTGCCGTCCGCGGCCTGCCCAACCCACCGGAGACCACGTCCACCGGTTGGCGGAGCGTGCTGTTTGCCCCCATTCGCGCCCTGACTATGCCATTTCGATATGCCTGGCATGCGGCCCGATCGGTGGCGCGGGTGCGACCGCTCGCCGCGCTTGGGTACCTGTTGCGGGCCGCGTGGGCCGTAGTCATGGTGCCGGTTATCGTCTGGCTGACCCTGGGAAGGGTTGTAGGGCGGCTGTTCATGCAGGGCTGGCTGGCCGTCCTGCTGGGCACTCTCCTTGCGTACCTCGGGGCCGCGCAGATGGACCGGGCGGCTCCGTTCTCCGCGGGGGTCTCGCTTGTGATCATTGGTGTGGCGCTTATGCTGCGCATCGCCCTCGAGCGGGCCGGCATGCGTCCGGAGCTGCGGGATAGGATCGCGTTCACCTTCGCGGGCGTCGTCGTGCTGGCCTTCTGGCTGTTGCCTGCAGACGTCATCGAGAGCATGGTCGGCGAGCTGGTCGGCGACTTCGACATTCTGTTCGTGTCCGGCATCTGCATGGTCACCGCCGCGGTCTGGACTGTGATGTACAACGCCGACTTGCTCCTGAAGGCGGTGACGTGGCTCACCTCGCCCATTGGCAAGCTGCGACCCGTGCTGGTGACCGCAATCGCGTACCCCATGAGCGCCAAGCTCAGAACGGGACTCACCCTGGCCATGTTCGCCCTCGTGTTCTTCACGCTGATGTTCATATCCGTGCTCACCGAGACGTTCAGCACGCAGTTCACGGACCCGGAGGTGGTCACCGGCGGCTGGCACATCGAGGGGACTATCGGCGCCAGAACTCCGGTGGAGGACGTGAACCGCAGCATCGTGGAGCTGGGCCTGCAGCCCGACGACTTCCGCGCCGTGGGCGGCTACACGTTCTCCAGCGTCCGGGCTCGCGATCTCGGTAGCGAAAGCCGCGACTGGGAGTCGCTGAGCGTTCGCGGCGTCGACGATGACTTCCTGGAAGCTTCCGAGTACGACTTCCACTTGATCGCGGAGGGCTACGGCCCCAGTTCGAAGGAGGTCCTCGAGGCCTTGCGCGGCGACCCCTCGCTGGCCGTGCTCGGCGGCAACCTGGTGCGTACCCGTCCTGATGCACAGGACGGATTCAGGCCAGAGTTCGTGGAGAGCGTCTTCTACGGGGACGAGACCATGCAGCCCTTCACGCTGGAGCTGAGCCAGCGAACGTCGGATGTGACGACCACGGTCACTGTCATCGGGGTGCTGGCACGAGAGCACGAGGGTTCCTTCTCAATGCTGGCGTCTAAATCGCTCCTCGACGACCTGTTCCCGTTCGACATACCAGTCACTCGCTACCGGTTCAGCGTCGCCGAAGGCGTGGACGCGCAGCAGGCTGCCTACAACCTGGAGGGCGCGTTTCTCGAGCATGGCATGGAGACCACCGTGCTTGCCGACGAGCTTGAGCTGGAAACCGCAAGCACAAGGGCCATCTTCCGGCTGTTCGTGGGGTTCGTTGCGCTTGGGCTGGTGGTGGGCATAGCCGCGCTGGGCGTGGTGAGCACGCGGGCCGTGGTCGAGCGGCGCCAGCAGATAGGCGTGCTCCGCGCGATAGGATACCGCCGCGGCATGATACAGCTCAGCCTGATGCTGGAGTCGTCATTCATCTCGCTGCTGGGCATTGCGATAGGCGGGACGCTGGGCGTCGTGCTCAGCTATCAGGCCTTCACTGAGATCCGCGACGACGCGGCGATCGGCAATCTGCGGTTCGTGGTGCCGTGGGTCCAGATCGGCGCCATCCTGGCGCTGGCGTACGGCTTCTCACTGCTTGCCACCTGGCTGCCCGCCCGGCAGGCGGCGCGAACGTACCCGGCAGAAGCGCTCCGCTACGAGTAGGCGGTGGGCACCTCGCCCAACGATGAGGTCGTCCAAGCCCGCTCGTGGTGAGCCCGTCGAACCATTGAGCGGGCGCGCTGGACACCGCGCCGCCTGCCCGCTATGATGGTGTGCGGACGCGCAACCTTTCGAACACACTACTTCCGCGTCCCCCGTAGCTCGACTCAAGGTCGCAGACCCAATACTTCAGGCTGGGGAGAAGCGTATGAAGATCCATGAGTATCAGGCCAAGGCGGTCCTCGCCGAGTTCGGCATTCCCGTGCCCAAGAGCGGCGTGGCATCAACGCCCGATGAGGCCTCCGCAATCGCCGCCGAGATGGGCGAGCGGTCGGTGGTGAAGGCGCAGGTACATGCCGGCGGGCGAGGCCTGGCCGGCGGCGTGAAGGTGGTCGGCTCGCCGGCGGAAGCCGCGAGCGTCGCGGGCGACCTGCTGGGCAACAAGCTCGTCACGCACCAGACCGGCCCCGACGGCGTGCCCGTGACCAGGGTGCTGATCGAAGAGACTGCGCAGATCGCCAAGGAGTACTACCTGGCCGTGGTCATCGACAGCGGCTCTCGCGGCCCTGTCATCATGGCCAGCGAGGCCGGAGGCATGGACATCGAGGAGGTGGCAGCCACAACACCGGAGAAGATTCTCCGCGCCAACATCGACGTGGTCATCGGGCTGCAACCCTTCCAGTGCCGCCACCTCGCCTACGGCCTGGGCCTGCCGGGCGAGCTGATTCGCCCCGCCGCGGCCCTGATTACCAACCTGTACCGCGTGTTCGAGGCCAAAGACTGCTCCCTCGCCGAGATCAACCCCCTCGTCCTCACGGAGGAGGGCCAGCTCCTGGCGCTGGACGCTAAGCTGGACTTCGAGGACGACGCCCTGGCCCGCCATCCCGAACTGCAGGAGTTGCGGGACACCGACCAGGAGGACCCACTGGAGCTGGAGGCTAGCAAGTTCGACATCTCCTACGTCAAGCTGGACGGCGACGTGGGGTGCATGGTCAACGGCGCCGGCCTCGCAATGGCGACGATGGACTCGATAACGATGGCGGAGGCCATGCCCGCGAACTTCCTGGACGTGGGCGGTGGCGCCACCGAAGAGCAGGTGGCGCAGGCCTTCAGGCTCCTGCTGTCGGACCCGCAGGTGAAGCGCATCCTGGTCAACGTGTTCGGCGGCATCCTGCGATGCGACGTTGCGGCGCGAGGCATAGTGGCCGCCGCGGAAGAGGCCGAGGACCGGGTGCCGATCGTCGTCAGGATGCTGGGCACCAATGCCGACGAGGGCAAGGAAATCCTGGCCCAGTCAAACCTGGGCGTAACCCTGGTAAACGATCTCAACGAAGCGGCCGCCGCCATCCGGCAGGCCGCCGGCTAGCGATGCCGAGGAGGTACCAGTGAGCATTCTTGTCGATGAGAACACCCGCCTTCTAGTCCAAGGCATCACGGGCCGGGAGGGTAGCTTCCACGCTCTGCGCTGCATGGAGTACGGCACCAACCTGGTGGCCGGCGTCACCCCCGGCAGGGGCGGCACCATGTGGGAGGACAAGGTCCCCGTATTCAACACCATCGGCCAAGCCGTGGACGAAACGGAGGCCAACGTGGCCCTGATCTTCGTGCCCGCGGCCTTCGCCGCAGACGCCATCCTGGAGTCCGCCGACGCCGGTATACCCCTCATCGCCTGCATCACTGAGGGCATTCCCGTCATGGACATGGTGCGCGTATCGAAGTTCCTGGAGAGCAGGCCGTCCCGCCTGATCGGCCCCAACTGCCCCGGCCTAATCTCGCCCGGAAGCAACTGCAAGATAGGCATCATGCCCGGCAACATACACACGCCCGGCCGCGTGGGCGTGGTCTCGCGCAGCGGCACGCTCACCTACGAGGCCGTAAACCAGCTCACCGCGCTTGGCATAGGCCAGTCCACGTGCGTGGGCATCGGCGGCGACCCCATCGTCGGAACGTCATTCGTAGACGTGCTGGAGCTGTTCCAGAACGACTCCGACACGGATGCGATTGTGATGATAGGCGAGATCGGCGGCTCCAAGGAGCAGGAGGCGGCCGAGTACATCCGCGACCACGTCACCAAGCCTGTCGTGTCGCTGATTGTCGGAGTGACAGCGCCTCCCGGCAAGCGCATGGGCCACGCCGGCGCCATCATCACCGGCTCAGCCGCACGCGCCGAGGAGAAGGTGCGAGCGCTGCGGGAAGCGGGCGCGCATATCGCGCCCTCGCCCGCGGAGATCGGCATCACCATGAAGGCCGCACTGGGAGTGTAGGCCGCGCGGGGGCGAACACTGCCGCCCCATCCGCTCACCCTGAGCTTGTCGAAGGGAGTGAGCGGGCTGTTTGGCGGGCGGTTGCCACCTCACGTTCCTACATTCCTGCGGAAGCAGGAATCCATCCCTGCTCCTCATCGCGGGACCGCGGCTTACGCCGCAGTGACGGTTGTGGCGCCCCTTAGCCGCAGACGCGAAACAAGGTGTCCGCCGGCTTCCCACCGCTCGTGCTGAGCTTGTCGAAGTACGAGCGGGTTAGGTGCCCCCGCTCCCCTACCCACCCCGCTTGGCCCGCTTGCTCAGGGCGTTACGCACGATCTCTGCCAGCCGCTTGCCGTGAATGCGAGGGCCATGCCGCCGCTTGCGCCGCTGCTCCTCGCGCCGCTCTCCCCTCGTGTCTCGTTCGCGTTCCTGGCTCATGGGATTCCTGACAAATGCGTCGCCCGCCCCAAGTCGCGCTCGGGACGGGCGATCGCTTGCGATCCTTGCTCGCTATTAGTCTTGCCGGGACTAGGCTATCGGCTCCGGGTACTCCTCGCGCAGCACCCGCTTGAGCACCTTGCCCATCGGATTCCTGGGAAGCTCGTCGATGAAGATCACGTCCTCGGGCCGCTTGAACCCCGCCATGCGAGGCCTGCAGTGCTCGACCACGTCCTCCATCGTCAGCTCCATGCCGGGCTTCCTGACCACGATGGCCCTCACGCGCTCGCCCCACTCGATGTCGGGCACGCCGATGATCGCCGCCTCGTCGACCGCGGGATGCGACATGATGATCTGCTCCACCTCCTCGGGCGCGATCATCTCGCCGCCCCGCTTGAGGAAGTCCTTGGCCCTGCCGGAGAGGAAGATGAATCCCTCGTCGTCCCAGTAGCCAAGGTCGCCCGTGTAGAGCCAGCCGCCACGCAACGTCTCCTTCGTGGCCTCCTCGCGGTTCCAGTAGCCCTTCATCAGCCGCTCGCCGCGTGCGACGATCTCGCCGTTCTCGCCCAGCGGAACGTCGTTGCCGTCCTCGTCCACGATGCGGACCTCGACGTCCGGCAGCGGCTTGCCGATCGAGCCGAGCCTCTGCATCTTCTTGTCGTAGTCCGGGTCGCCCTCGCGGATATCGTGCGCGTCCGGCGGCAGCATGGTGATGGTCGACGCCGTCTCGGTCTGGCCGAAGGCGTTGATGAAGCGGGTGTTGGGAAACTCAGCGATGGCCTTCTTGATGACCTCCAGCGGCATGGGGGCGGCACCGTAGGTGATGACCTGCAGGCTGGACAGGTCGTAGCTCCCGAAGCTGGGCTGGTCCATCAGCCGCTTGAGCATGGTGGGCACCATCATGGCGCGGTTTACCTGCTCGTCCTGCACCAGCTTCATCCACCCCTCTTCGTCGAACTGGCGCTGCAGGACGAGCGTGCGGCCTCCGTATATGGCGGCCATCACAGCCTGCACGCCTGCGATGTGGTGCAGCGGGACGGTGAGGATGTTCTTCTCCGCAACCTCCATGTCCACCGGCTCCACGTTGGCTAGTATGTAGGAGCTGAAGCTGTTGTGGCTCAGCATCACGCCCTTGGGCGTCCCCGTGGTGCCCGCGGTGAACATGACGATCGTCACGTCCTCGCCGTCGGCGGTGGGGAACCGGTCATCGGCGGACGAGTTGGCGATCAGGTCGTCGTAGAAGATGAAGTCGTCGGCGGGGGCCTCCAGCGTGATCTGGTGCTCCAGCGTGGTCAGCTCCGGCTTCACCTGGCGAAGCATGTCCTGGTAGCGCTGCCCCAGGATGATGGCCTTCACGCCCGAGTCGTTGAGCATGAAGCTGAGCTCCTCCGAGCGGGCGCGGAAGTTGATCGGCACGAAGATCGCGTCCAGCTTGGCGGTCGCAAAGTAGCTCTCGATGTGCTCGTTGCAGTTCACCTGCATAACGGCGACCCGGTCTCCCGCGCCGACGCCAAGCTCCGCTAGGCCGTTGGCCAGGCGATTCACCCGATCGGCAAGCTCGCCGAAGGTGATCCGCTGGTCGTCAAAGACGATTGCGTGCCTGTCCGGCACAATCATCGCGGTAATGTTCAACAGCTCCGTTGTGTTCACGCTCTACCTCCAAGCACGGTTGATTCCGTTTGCGCTCTCCTATCGGTTCATCGACGTGACGGACGCCGCCAGCCGAAGCTCAGTCTCCAGGGCCCTCTCCAGCGGCATTTCCATGCCCCTGCGCAGGGCCCGCTTCACCGCCCTCACTGCCTGCGTAGGCAGCTCCGCGAGCCGCCTCGCCTGCCCTCGCGCCTCCTCCAGCAGCCTGTCTCGTGGCACCACCCGGTGCGCCAGCCCCATCGCCACCGCCCTCGACGCCGGGATGCGCTCGCCGCCCAGCAGTGCCTGCAGGGCTCGCGGTGCGCCCAGCGCACGGGGCAGCGTCTGGGTCCCGCCCGCCGCGGGAATCAGCCCCAAGGCCGCTTCCGGCATCCCGAAGACCGCATCCTCGGACGCGATCCTCAGGTCGCAGAGGAGGGCCATCTCAACACCAGAGCCTATCACAAAACCGTGAAGTGCCGCAACGATTGGCCTGTCTATGTCGAGGAACAGGCCCCAAAGGTCGCGCTCCCAGCGCACCTGGCGAGCAATGACCCTCGACGGCGCAGTGCCGAACTCAGTCAGGTCCGCGCCCGTGCAGAACGCCCTCTCGCCCTCGCCGCGCAGCAGCACGCTGTTGACGTCCGGGTCGTCACGGACGGCCTCCAGCGCCTCGTACAAGTCGTCGCGCATCTGCATGTTGTGGGCGTTGAGCACACGCGGGCGGTTGAGCGCGATCTCCGCCACGCCGTTCTTCACGCCAAGCGTGATAGTCTGGAATGGCGATGTCACGGGGCCGCGTTTTCCATGCCGGTGTTGGCGCCGCCACCCATGAGGCCAAGCCAGCCCAGCACGCCGAATATCGCCACGACGATCTCGCCCTTGCCCACGCCCATCGACACCACCCTGCTTCCGTACATGTGGAACCAGTATGCGTTAATCCTTGGCTGCGCGTGGAGCATCATCACCAGCTGTGCGGCGATTGATATCGCCAGCAGCGCGTACGATGCCGCCGAACCTTCTGCGACGAACAACCTGAGCCACCCGACGAGCACCCCTGCGAAGCCCAGTCCCGGCGCGAAAGCCAGCGCGAGTCCTGCAGCAACGGCCAGCTCGCCGAACAATCGCAGGTGGGCATGCGCCCGGAAGGAGCCATAGACCGGCACGAACGCGGTCAGGCCATGCCAAACGGGAAATACCTGTTCGCCGGTGTGGTCCCGGTACTGCTGCCACGTCTTGTAGAGCCAGTAGAGGGTGTAGAGGCCCAGCGACAGGATGTTCAGGATGATAATTCGGGTGGGAGATATCAGGTATGGCACCGGCCCGCCGGAGGAATCCGAAGGGCCCATCATGGGCGTGCCGCAGGTGGGACAAAAGAGGGCATCCGGCTCAGTCGGTGTTCCGCACCTTGGGCAGTTCCTGGAACTTGTCGATTCCATCATGTGCTCCACTCCCTTTCTCGATCTCGCACGGGACTCACTCGCCCGTGAACTTCGGCTCCCTGCGCTCCAGGAAGGAGGCTATCCCCTCCGCCCTGTCGAGCGTGGTCTGCAGGATGAGATTCATGTCCATCTCCAGGCGCATGCCCTGCTCCAGCGTCATGTCCATGCCCTTCAGCACCGACTCCTTGGCGTAGCGAGCGGCGATGGGCGCCAGCGCAGCCAGCGAGCGGGCCAGCTGTTCGCCGCGCTCCGTCAAGCGGTCCGCGGGATGCACCTCATGTACCAGACCGATGTCGAGCGCCTCCTGCGCGTCGATCAGCCTGCCGGTGAGGAGCAGGTCGGCCGCCCAGGCGCGGCCCACGGCGCGAGGCAGTCGCTGCGTGCCGCCGTCCCACGGGATGGCGCCGCGCGTCACCTGCGTCATGCCGAACCGAGCGCCCGCGGCCGCCAGCCGGAAGTCGCACGCAAGCGCAAGCTCCAGGCCGTGGTCGATTGCGTCGCCGTTCAGCAGCGCCGCGACGGGCTTCTCGACAGCGCCCAGAAACGCAGCGGCACGCCTGGACTCCAGGTAGGCCTGACGCTCCTCGGGGCCGCCGGCGGGCGGCACGTCGGAGTCGTCGCCGTCGCAGAACACGTCCGGCGTGCCGGTGAGCACGGCCGCGCGCACCTCGTCGTCCTGCATGACGAGCTGGCACGCCCTGCGAAGCGCGGTGGTCATGGGCAGGTCGAGGCGGTTGCGGGCCGAGGGACGGTTGAGGGTGATCCAGGCCACGCCATCGGCCGTGTGGTAGAGGACGGAATCGCCGTAAAGTGCGCTCATTGGAGTCTCAATAGCTACCAAATGGTCGCACTTCCGAACGTGGGTGTCAAGCTAGGGCGCTTCGGTTGACAGCCCCCAAGCGCGGTTGTACTTTGTTGCCGACGGAGTATCCCGATCATCGGCATCAGTTGTGTCCCAACCGTGCGGGAATCGAATGATCCAATTGGCAGCTTCTGTCGGCGAGGATGCAAAGTGAACATTCAACTACCCAAGGCAATACTCTTCGACATGGACGATACAATCCTAGCAGATGGTCAAATATCGCCGAAAAGTTGGGAACGGGCCTTCGCTAGATTTGCACCCCGATTGGGCGGCTTGGACGCTCAAGAACTCGCCGGTGCATTGAACGAAATTCGTCGGCAACGCCTGGAAGACCCCGAGTGGAATCGATGGTCGGGCATGAACCTGGCCGAATCCCGCCGAGAGCTGGTTGCCCTGACTCTTTCTAATCTAGGCCTAGACGCTGGGCAGACTGCCAACGATATCGCCGAGGCTTACGCCGAAATCAAGGAGGCGTCTCTAGAGGCATTCCCCGGTGCAATTGGTACTCTGACTCACATTCGGGAGACGGGTAAGGGGATGGCGCTGATCACAAACGGCCTTTCCAGAAGCCAGCGAATCAAGATCGACCGCTTTGGGCTGAAGCCCCTATTCGACTGCATCATAATTCAAGAGGAGTTCGGCGTAGGCAAGCCTGACCCAAGGGTATTCCAACACGCCTTGGCGCAGTTGGAAGCTCAGCCATCGGAGGCAGTGATGATCGGCGATAATCTGAATGCCGACATCGCAGGCGCTCAGTCCCTCGGCATACGCACGGTTTGGGTTGACTGGGAAGGCAAGGGACTCCCCGAGGGCTGCCCTACGACCCCGGACAGCACGGTGCGATCGATTGCGGAGCTCATCGCTTAGGAAGACGACGCCCAAAGAGGCAACAATGACAGCTCATTCGCGCAGCTTGGAAGGCAAAGTCGCGGTGGTGACGGGCGCCGGCAGAGGCATCGGCCGGGCCATCGCCAAAGCGTATGCGCGTGAGGGCGCGGGGGTCTGCTGCGCGGCGCGTACCACATCGGAGATCGAGGACACGGTCCGGGAGATAGAAGACGCAGGCGGAATCGGACTCGCGATCCAAGCGGACGTCACCAATCTGGAGTCGGTGGAGGCGATATTCAGCGCGGCCTCGGAGTTCTTCGGGGGCATAGACATCGTGGTCGTCAACGCCGGAGGCAGGCTTGACAACGGTCGTGTCGACGACGGCGATCCAGCCATGTGGCTCGCGACCCTGGAGGTCAACCTGGTCGGAGCGTACTACACCGTCAGGTCAGCCATCCCATACCTGAAGGCCAGGGGAAGCGGCAAGATCATCACGGTGGGCTCCGGCATCGGTCACCGCGGAAGAGTGGCTTCGTCGGCGTACGCATGCGCTAAGGCCGGGCTGTGGACGCTCACGCGGGTCGCGGCCCAGGAGCTCTGGCAGTACGATATCAGCGTCAACGAGCTGATCCCCGGCCCGGTCGACACTCGCTCGCCCGCAGACTCCACTCCCCGACCGGAAGGCTCGGTGCACAACATCGAAAGCGAGTGGGTCAAGTCGCCGGAGGATGTGACGCAGCTGGCGTTGTTCCTAGCCACCCAGCCCGACAGGGGGCCGACCGCCCAGAGCTTCAGCCTCATGCGACGCGACAACTAATGAATCGCCGGATGTACCTGCGGCCGCAACGCGATTCGAGAAGGGGTTAGCCATGACATTCGTGACGCGCAGAGAGGGAATTGTACCTGTGAGGAACATCGGGGACTACCTCGCGTGGAGCGAGAGAGTTAGTGAATTCCTGCAGGCCCAGCCGGGATTCCAGGGATCCTTCATCTTGAACTCGCTCGCACATCTGGACAAGTATACTAGTCTAACGCTGTGGGACAGCCGGCAGGCTTGGCGCGCGGCCATCCAATCCACGGCACTGGTGAGCTTCCTGAAAGCCAATTCTACCACCGGCATGTTCACCGCAAACGGCAGCGGCCTAGGATACGAGGTAGTGTTAGAAATCGACGGTCCAGGCCGCGCGGGGGTCGTCAATCTGAACGACTTCATCGTCGACGTGGATGGCGCGGTGCCAGCCTTCATCGAGAGCCGCAGGGTGTACTGGGAAGGCGCCAGGGAGGGCGACCCGCGGTTTGTGAGGCGTCTGCTTCTTCGCGAGCTCGGTTCGTTCAACAGGTTCGTGGGCTTCACCCTGCACACCGAGTTCGCGCCCCCTGGCGAGCGGGGCGGCTCGTGGAGACCACCCGCCAGGAGCAACTTCACAACCCTGCCGTTCACCGCTGAGCAGTTCGAGATAGTGCTCCAGGTCTAGCTCTGGAATGCAGGCCACCTACCCCGCTCGATTAGTTCGACAGGCTCACCACGAGCGGGCGAGACACCCGTGCTGACCATTCTCGCGCACGCGAGAATCCATCCCCCACACAATCGTCATGGGCCTGGACTCCTGCTTTCGCAGGAGTGGAGACCGGATGCCCGCTCGAATGGTTCGACGGGCTCACCCACGCTTCGTGGTGCGGGGCAGGCTACGAGCGGGACAGCGGTGAGGCCGCTCTTGCCGTCCGCTCATGTCCTTCGACTGGCTCAGGATGAGCGGACGATAGGCCTCTCACCCAACCCGCAGGACCGCCAGCGACACCTGCATCCCGTCCACGTCCTGCTGCTCCGCGTACGCACCCTCAGGAGCAGCGCCCGCCACCAGCCGATCCGATAGCGTCTCCTGCCGAACGTAGTCGTCGAAGCGCTCAACGACCCGCGCAATCTCACCCTCGCCGTCGTGGTACGTCACGATGCGGTCCGCAATGTCGAAGCCGGCCGAGCGTCGCATGTTCTGCAGCCGGTGCACCAGCTCGCGCGCCGTGCCCTCGTCGCGAAGCTCGTCCGTGACCTCCGTGACCACCGCCACAGTGTACCCGCCGTCCGACGCGGTGGCGTACCCCTCCCGGTCGCTCGATGTTACCGCTACCTCGTCCGGCTGAACGGTGTGCTCGCCCACCGCAACGGTCAGTCCTGCTCGCACGCGCAGGGCCGCCGCCGTTGCATCGCCGCTGCGCAGTTGCCCGTCGATGGCCGGCATCTCCGAGCCGTAGCGCGCGCCCGCCACTGCCGGGTTGAGCCTGACCTGGAAGTCCAGCACGTCCTCCTCGGCCTCCAGCGAGGACACCTCCTTGACGTTCAGCTCGTCAAGGACCTGCGGCGCGATCTGCGCCAGCATCGCCGCCTCCTCCTGGGTCCTTGGCTTGACCAGCACCCTGGTCAGCGGCTGGCGCACCTTGATTCCGGCCTTGCTCCGCGCCGAGCGGCCCAAGCTTGACACTCGCATGGCCAGCCGGGCGGCCACCGACAGGCTGTCGTCGATCTGCGCCGCGTCCGCGACGGGATATGAGGCCAGGTGCACGCTCTCAGGCGCATCATCGTCCACGGAGCACACCAGGTTCCGGTACATCTCCTCCGCGACGAACGGCGTGATGGGGGCAATCAGCTTGGCCAGCGTCACCAGGCAGGTGTACAGGGTGTGGTATGCGGCCAGCTTGTCCTGGTCGTTCTCGCTCTTCCAGAAGCGGCGGCGGCTGCGCCTGACGTACCAGTTGGAGAGCACGTCCACGAAGTCCTCGATGCTCCGCGCCGCGTCCGCCGAGTCGTACTCGTCCAGGCTGTGGGTCACGCCGTCCACCAGCGAGTGGAGCTCCGACAGGATCCATCGATCCATCTCCGATGCCGGCGCGCCGGTCGACTCCGCGCCCGGCCGGAACTCGTCGATGTTGGCGTAGGTGACGAAGAAGGAGTAGACGTTCCACAGCGTGAGCAGGAAGCGTCGCCGCGCCTCGTCCGCAGTGCCGTAGCCAAAGCTCAGGTTCTGCGCGGGATTGTGGCGAGCGAAGACCCACCGCATCGCGTCCACCCCCATGCGCTCAGCCGCCTCCACGAACTCCAAGGCGTTGCCCTTGCTCTTGTGCATCTCCTCGCCCTTCTCGTCGCGCATCAGCGCGTAGCTGAACACGGAGCGGAACGGCTCGTGGTTCTCCAGCGCCGTGCTCATGGTCAGGAGCGAGTAGAACCAGTTGCGAAACTGTCCGGGGAAGCTCTCCGAAATCCAGTCGGCCGGGTACCACTTCTCCCACTCCTCGCGGCTGTGGCGATACCCCAGCGTGGAGAACGGCACGATGCCTGCGTCCAGCCACGGGTTGCCAACGTCACGGATGCGCGACACCGGCTCGCCGCACTTCGAACACGCGATGCGCACGGCGTCGACCCACGGCCTGTGCGGCGAGTGGCCTTCGAACTGCTCCCAGCCCTCGATCGCGCGGTCGCGCAGCTCCGCCTCGCTGCCCATCACCTCCACGTTTCCGCAGTCGCAGCGGTAGATGGGAAGCGCCAGGCCCCAGTACCGCTTCTTGGAGATCATCCAGTCGTCCATGTTCTGAAGCCAGTCGAGCTCCCGCTCCATACCGAACGACGGGATCCAGCGGATCTTGCGCGTTACGTCGGCTATGAGGTGGCGAAGCTCGTCCATCGAGATGTACCACTCGTCGACCAGCCGGAACACCAGCTCCGAGTCGCACCGCCAGCAGACGGGATAGCGATGCGCGTAGTCTTCGACGCGCAGCATCAGGCCTTTCTCGCGCAGGCTCTCGAAGATGTCCTCGTTCACGTCCGCTACGTTGCGCCCCACCAGCCAGTCGAACCCGTCGACGTAGTTGCCGAACTCGTCCAGGGGCGCGATGGTCTCCAGCCCGTGCTCCTTGCCCAGGGCAAAGTCCTCCTTGCCCGCGCCCGGCGCAATGTGAACAATACCGGTGCCCTCTGTCTCGCTGACCTCGTTCCAGGCCAGTATCGCGTGCTCGACCCCCTGCTGAGGCGCCAGCTCGTCGAACGGGCCGCGATAGCGCAGGCCGACCAGTCGCGATCCCGGCAGCTCCTCCACGATCTGCGCGTTGCCCAGCAGCCGCTCGACGAGCGCCCGCGACACTATAAGCGTCTCCTCGCCCTGCCGGACGCGTGCGTAGGTGAGCTCCGGGTGCACGGCCGCCGCCACGTTGGACGTGAGCGTCCAGGGCGTGGTCGTCCAGACTAGGAGCGACTCCCCTTCCCTGCCCTCCAGCGGGAAGCGCAGGAAGACGGCCTTGTGCACCACCTCCTTGTACCCTTCCGTGACGATCTCGTGCTCCGAGAGGCCGGTGGCGCAGCGAGGGCACCACGGCATCACGTCCGTACCCTCGTAGAGCCAGCCCCGCTCGTGGCACACCTTCAGGAAGCGCCAAATGGTGTAGTTGTTCTCGTCCGACATGGTGTGGTAGGAGTCGTCCCAGTCCATCCAGTACGCGAGCCGTATCGACTGCTGCGTGATGATGTCGGCGTAGCGGCGAACGCGCTCCTTGCACGCCTCCACGAACCGGTCGATGCCGTAAGCCTCGATGTCGCGCTTGGACCTGAAGCCCATCTCCTTCTCCACCTCAACCTCCACCCACAGGCCCTGGCCGTCGTAGCCGTTCTGGTAGCGCTGCCGGAAGCCCTGCATGGTCTTGTAGCGCTGGAACAGGTCCTTGTAGGAGCGACCCCAGGCGTGGTGCACACCCATCGGGTTGTTGGCCGTGATGGGGCCGTCGATGAACGACCATCGCCTATCCGAGTCCCGGTTGCGCTGCAGGTACTTCTGCATCATGCCGGTGGTGTTCCACCACTCCAGCAGATCGCGCTCCATGGCCGGGAAGTCCACCCTCGACGTTACTGGTTTGAACATAGGTCGCTCCTGAAGGTCATCAAAAAAGCCCGCCCCACTCAGGGACGGGCGTTGTGCCCGCGGTACCACCCTCATTCCCCGATGCGACTCGGGGCGCTCTGTCGGGGCGCCACCACGCCCCTGCCGGTAACGGCGGCCTCCGGCTCCGCCTACTGGTCGCTGCGACGTTGGGGGAGCGGCTCGGGAGTGATATTCCGGGGTCGGGCCGCGCCTGCTCTCACCGTGCCAGGCTCGCTGAGAGGCCCCGCTGCCCCGTACTCGTCTCCGTCATCGCCTGTACGGTGGACTAGCCTAGCGGAAGCGCGCAGGCGTGTCAAGGACGCGAGGCGGGGCGCCCTTCGGTCCGCTCATCCTGAACATGTCGAAGGAGATTAGCGGACTGCGCTTGGCGAGCAAGAATACCGAATCATCGGGTAGTCGGAACTCTTGCGCGCTTCCGCCTACCCTTGTGCTAGGCTTGAGGGGTAAGGCTCAGTACCAATGCCTGCGGGAGGTTGCAGAGTGAAAATCGTCTCATGGAACATTGCTCGAAAGAGCGAGCCGTGGCGTTGGCTGATGCACATGGACGCCGATCTCGCGCTGTTGCAGGAGGCGGCGCCACCGCCTGCGGACGTGGCTGGCCTGCTCGAAGTCGACCCCGGCCCGATTGAGATAACCGGCGGCTACACGCAACCGCAGCAATGGCGCACGGCGATCGTCAGGCTATCGGACAGGATCAAGGTGGAGTGGATTGAGTCCAAGCCCATAGCCGAGGCTGGCACGAGCGAGTTCGCCGTCAGCATCCCGGGCACGGTGGCCGCCGCCAGGGTTACGCCTCCGGAAGGAGACCCAATCATCGTGGTCTCGATGTACGCACAGTGGAGGGTGCCCCACGACTGGACCGCGGGCAAATGGATCGCCGCCGACGGCTCCGCACACCGGGTCATTTCAGACCTGTCCGAGGCGTTCATCGGCAGGGAACGCGGCTATCGCATCATCGCCGCGGGAGACCTCAACATCCTGCACGGATACGGTGACTACGGCAACTCGTACTGGGCGGCGCGCTACCGGACGGTATTCGACAGGATGGAGGCGCTGGGACTGTCATTTGCGGGGCCGCAGCACCCCAACGGGCGGCAGGCCCACCCCTGGCCGGACGAGCTGCCCCGTGAGAGCAAGAATGTGCCGACGTACCACACCACTCGGCAAAACCCGACAACCGCCACACGGCAGCTGGACTTCGTTTTCGCGTCTCGACCGCTCCTCAAATCCATGAGCGTTCGCGCCCTCAACGAGCCGGAGGAGTGGGGGCCGAGCGATCACTCCCGCGTGGTGATAGAGGTGTCTTGAGGCAGTCCCCACTTTCGCCTTTTCTAATCTGTAGTATAATCAGGCGGTTGACTTGGAGCTTCCACTTGAAAGGGGAGACTCGTACCTATGCGCTGGATCTTGAGATCGAAGATACACAAGGCCACGGTCACCGAGGCCAATCTGAACTATAACGGCAGCATCACAATCGACGAAGACCTGATCGACCGGGCTGGGCTGTGGCCCGGTGAGCGAGTGCTGGTGGTGGACAACACCAACGGCGCCAGGCTTGAGACCTACGTGATGGTGGGCGAAAGAGGCTCCGGCGTCATCTGCATGAACGGCGCCGCCGCTCACCTCATCAAGGTGGGCGACCAGATTATCGTCATGGGCTTCGAGCTTACGGACGCGCAAGTCACGCCCTGCAACATCCTGGTCGAAGAGAACAACCGGTTCGCGCGCTACCTCTAGCAGCCGCGGCACGCGGCGCAGACGCTTCCGCCTAGAGCTCCTTGATGGCGTTCACCAGGTCTGTCAGAGCCCGGCGGGCATCCGCGAAGTACATCCTGGTCTTGGGGTTGTAGAACAGCGGGTTGTCTATGCCCGCGAACCCGGGGCTCAGGCTCCGCTTGATGAAGATGATGTTCCTGGCCCTGTCCACGTTCAGGATCGGCATCCCGTAGATTGGGCTGTCCGGCACGTCGCGGGACACCGGGTTGGTCACGTCGTTCGCGCCGACTACCACCGCCACGTCCGTGCGATCGAAGTCGTCGTTGATGTCCTCCATCGCGAACAGCTGGTCGTAGGGCACGTCGGCCTCGGCGAGCAGCACGTTCATGTGGCCCGGCATCCTGCCCGCAACGGGGTGAATGGCGTGCCTCACCTCAACGCCCTTCGACTGCAGCAGGTCCGCCAGCTCCTTCACCTGGTGCTGCGCCTGCGCAGCGGCCAGCCCGTAGCCCGGCACGAAGATGACCGACTTGGCGTACGCCAGCACGATCGAGGAGTCCTCCGCCGTGGTGGACTGCGCCTGCCTGCCCTCCGCGCCCGCCTGGTCGGGGCCGGTGGCCTGCGCCCCGAACGCACCGAACATCACGTTCCAGATCGAGCGATTCATCGCAATGCACATGATGCGCGTAAGGATGAATCCGGACGCGCCCACCAGTGAGCCGCTGATGATGAGCACCATGTTGTCCAGTACGAAACCGGCCGCCGCAGCGGCCAGCCCGGAGTACGAGTTCAGCAGAGCTATCACAACCGGCATGTCCGCTCCGCCGATCGGCATCACCAGCAGAATGCCCAGCGCGAGCGACACCACCACCAGCGCCAGGAACAGCGGCATCACCTCGGACATGCTCGCCGACCCTTCCGCAAGCAAGACAACCATGAAACCGCCAAGGCCCAGCGCGGTCAGGAAGAGGATCGGGTTTAGAGTCTTGATGATTGGCGAACTGATGGCCCGGCCGGTTACGATGTCCTGCAACTTCCCGAACGCGATGAAGCTGCCGGAGAAGGTGACGGCGCCTATGAAGGTGCCGAGCATGATGGTCACGCCGACGTCCGTGCCCACGTCCGCAGCGTCCGAGGTCAGCTTGTGGAACTCGCCGGAGGCCACCAGCGCGGATGCGCCTCCGCCGAGACCGTTGAAGATGGCCACCATCTGCGGCATGGCCGTCATCTTGATTGTGCGCGCGAGCGTCGCACCGACAATGGCGCCCACGATCACGCCGCCCGCTATCTGCGTGTAGTCCAAGACCTCGCGGTCAAGTAGCGTCACCACGACCGCGATGAGCATGCCCGTGGCGCCCATCCTGTTCCCGGAGCGCGCCGTGGCAGGCGAGCTCAGCCGCTTGAGGCCGATGATGAACAGGACCGCCGCGAGCAGATACGCGAGGTTTACTACGTTGATTAGCGTCATTGACTCGGCCTGTCCGGCCCCCTCCTGAACAGCTGGAGCATCCGGTCGGTGACCATGAACCCACCCACAACGTTGATCGTGGCCAGGGCCACCGCGCCGATTCCGAGCGAGTCGCCGATCACCGAGTCGCTGCGCACCACCACTACCAGCGCTCCGATCAGTACGATTCCCGATATGGCGTTGGAGCCGGACATAAGCGGCGTGTGGAGGATGGGCGGCACCTTGCTGATGACCTCAAAGCCCAAGAGCACCGCCAGCACGAATACAAACAGCGATACGAGAAGCCCCTCTATCATCGTGCCTTCTCCTTCACCGGTTTCCGGACTCCGCGAGTCGTGCCTGCGCGGGCTCATAGACCACGCTGCCGTCGTGTGTTATGCAGCAGCCCTGAATGATCGCATCGTTTAAGTCCAGCGCAAGCTCGCCGTCCTTCACCAGGTGCGCGAATAGCGTGGAGATGTTCCTCGAGTACATCTGGCTTGCGTGGAGGGGCATGGTGCTCGGCAGGTTGAGCGGCCCCTGTACGATTACTCCGTGCTTCACCACCTCCGAGCCCGGCTCCGTGACTTCGCAGTTTCCGCCTGCCTCCGCCGCCAGGTCCACGATGACCGAGCCGCGGCGCATGTCCTTCACCATATCCTCGGTGATCAGGAGCGGCGCCGGCCTTCCGGGAATCAGCGCCGTGCAGATGACGAAGTCCGCATCCTTCGCGTAGGTGTGGATGAGCTCGCGCTCCTTGCGCTGTGTCTCCTCGGCCAGCTCAGTGGCGTATCCGCCGGCATCCTCCGTGTGCATCTCCTCGGTCAGGCCAACGAACGTGGCTCCCAGGCTCTCCACCTGCTCCTTCACGACCGGTCGCACGTCGAACGCCTGCAGCACCGCGCCCAGCCGCCGAGCCGTTGCGATGGCCTGCAGTCCCGCAACGCCTGCGCCAAGGACGAGTCCCTTGGCCGGCGCATACGTGCCCGCGGCCGTGATCATCATCGGGAAGTACTTGGCCAGCGAGTTGGACGCCATCAGGACCGCTTTGTAGCCCGCCAGCGAGCTCATTGACGACAGGGCGTCCATGCTCTGCGCGCGGGCTATGCGCGGGATGGTGTCCATGCTGAAGCTTGTGACACCGCGCTCGGAGAGCGTGCGGACCAGATCCAGGTTGGTCAGGGGCTGCAACAGGGCGATGAGGACGGCACCTTTGTTCAGAAGCTCCGCCTCGTGCTTGCCGAGCGTCGGGCTCATCGCGGGCGCCTGCACCTTGAGAACCACGTCCGACTCGCCGTAGAGAGACGCGGCGTCAGGCGCGATTGCTGCGCCTGCCTGTGTATACGAATCGTCGTCGTAGGTGGCTTCCTCCCCCGCGCCTGTCTCCACCACTACTTCCGTACCGGCTGCTGCCAGCCTTGCAACGGCATCCGGGACCAGTGCCACCCGTCTCTCACCGGCCGCTATCTCTCTGGGTACGCCTACTTTCATCTACTCGCCTGTCGCCGGATATTGAGCTTCGACGTTTGAGCCGCGGGCACACGCAAAGGAGTATCAGCGAACATCGGATGCAAGTATATGCACACCCCCATTCGGAGTCAACAAGTCTGCACGGCAAAATAGGCCGGTTGTCGTTGGCAGTTGCGGTAGGCGCGATGCGCCGAATCAGTGGAAAGCGCCGCCGTCCACGTCGGAAAGCGTCGCGCGCCCTGCCATACGGCCTCTCGCGGAGGCAAGCCGCGCACGCAGGGTCGAGTAGCCCATCGCCGCCACGAACAGCGCCGCGGAGAACAGCACCACGGTCGCGCCCGACGACACGTCAACGTAGAAGCTGAGGTAAATCCCCCCCAGGCCGCAGAGCGATCCAACCCCCGCGGACAGCAGCATCATGCTGCCGAAGCTGTTGGTCAGAAGCCTTGCTATGATGGGCGGAATGACAATTGCCGCGGCGATCATGGTCACGCCCAGCACCTGCATCGACACCACGATGGACGCCGCGAGCACCAGCGCCAGCATCGAGTCCACCCAGCCTGTCGGCACGCCGTAGTACTGCGCCACCTCCGGGTCGAACGCCGCAAACAGGAACTGCTTGTAGGCCAAAGTCACTATCATGGCGGTCGCCGCCACCACGGCCACTATGGCCAGCAGGTCGCCATAGGTGACTCCAAGGATGTTACCGAACAGCGCAGCATCGAAGCTCCGCGTGAACGTCTTGTAACGGCTGATGAGCGCGATGCCAAGAGCGAAACTCGCGGTCGTCACTATGCCTATCGCCGCGTCCGCTCCTATCCTCCGCCTGCGCGTGGTCATGTTGATGAGGACCGCCGATACGAATCCCCACAGGCTGGCGCCCACAAAGAAGTTGATGGACATGACGTAGCTGACCACCGCGCCGCCGAAGATAGCGTGGGCCAGCCCGTGGCCTATGTATGACATGCCGCGGAGCACTACGTACACTCCCACGAACCCGCACAGCCCGCCGACCAGAGTGGCCGCGATGGCGCCTTTGACGAAGAACTCGTACTGGAACGGCTCGAACATGGCGACCCGCTACTCCCCTGCCCGCGCTCGCCCGCCGGCGGCGTGGCTGTCCCGCCCGAAGAAGTGCGGCGTCTCCGCCACCAGCGTGATCCCTTCGTACTGCGTGATGGGCATGTGGGCGCCGTAGGTGCGGCTGAGTATTTCGCTGGTGAACACCTCGCCGGGCGGCCCGTCCGCGATGACGCTGTGGTTGAGGCACACCACGCGCGGCAGGTGGGCGGCCACGGAGTTGATCTCGTGGGTGCTCATGATTACCGTGATGTCCTGGTGGTTCAGGTCGTCGAGCAGGTGCATCATGTCGTCGCGCGTCTTGATGTCCACGCCGGACGTAGGCTCGTCGAGGACAAGCAAGCGCGGATTGCTCACCAGGGCTCGCGCCAGGAACGTGCGCTGCTGCTCGCCTCCGGACAGCTCGCGGATGTGCCTGCCCGCCAGCCCTGCGATACCCAGCCGCTCCAGGATCTCCCATCCCCTCTTCCGCTGCCTGCTTCCGTACCAGGGGAAGACAGGGCTGTCCGTTGTGCATCCCATCATCACGACTTCCCAGACTGTTACGGGGAAGTTCCAGTCGATGGTCTCCAGCTGAGGCACGTAGCCCGTCCGCGGCCGCTTCTTCGCCACAGAATGCCCCTCGACAACCACCTCCCCGCGGTACAGATCGACAGCACCCACGAGGCTACGGAGCAGCGTGCTCTTGCCGGACCCGCTCGGCCCCAGCAGACCCACGAAGTCTCCCGGCATGATGCTCAGGCTGACGTCCCGCAGCACCACGCGTCCGTCGTAGCCACACGACACGTCCTTCAGCTCAACGATAGGAGGTTCCGGGCCATACTCGTGCGGGACTGGATGAAGCATGGCGACCCCTACTGGGGATATACCGCTCCGCTGCTTCCTTCGAACACGAGGCCGACGTCAAACCCGTCAAGGGCCTCAGTGCTGCCTCCCAGCGCCTCGACTATGATCTCCACGTCCGTGAGAATCAAGCCCAGGTACGTGTGACGCGGATCGCCCGGCGCGCCGGGCAGGTCGTCGTCCCGAAGCTGGTCCACAAACTCCGCCCCGCCCTCACGCGCGATCTGCTCCATCACTGGGCTTGGGAACACCTCGGAGCCGAATATCGCCGGGACCTCCGCCTCCCTTATCTGGTCGATGAGCGAGGCCACCTCGCGAGACGACGGCTCCGTGAAGTCCGATGGCTGCACCGCGCCGATAATCTCCAGGCCGTAGCGCGGCCCGAAGAACGGGAAGGAATCGTGATAGGTGAGCAGCTTGCGATTGGCGGGCGGGATGGTCTCCACCGCCCTTGCTATGCGGCCGTCCAGGTCCTCGATGCGCGTCCGCAGGACCTCCAGGTTCCCGTCGTAGTAGTCGCGGTTGTCCGGGTCAAGCTCAGCGAGCGCGTCGCGGATGAGCTCCGCGTAACGCAGGGCCAGCGGGGGTGAAGTCCACAGATGCGGGTTCGGATGGCCGTCCGACGCCGGGAACGAGAAGTCGAAGACCCACTCATCCTCGCTGATGGCCTTGTCCGCCAGCGTCAGGATAACCGCGCCATCCTTTAAGTTAGCCTCAGCCATCTCGATGGTGGGTTCCTCCAGGAACAGGCCGTTTGCGATGAACAAGTCAGCCTCCGTGAGCGTTATGGCTACGGACGGCGCGGGACTGAAGGTGTGCGAGTTGGTGCCCTCCGGCACCACGCCCTCCAGCCGGATGCGCGTGCCTCCTACGTTCTCGGCGAGGCTGGTAATGGGCGACACAGTCGTGACTACCATTAGCTTCTCGTCGTCGGCAGGCTCGCCGCCGGTATCGCACGCCGCGGACAGCGCTAGAACGGCCATCGCAAGGAGAGCGGCTAGCGGCGTCAGCTTGCCAAAGGGTCCGGCAAACTCGGTAATGGGATGCATGGATGCCTCCTTAGCTACCCTGAAGCGCATTCCGCGCACTGCCCTCCTATGGCGAAGTGCTCCAGGTCCGGCTCGAATCCAAACTCGTTCACCAGCCGAAGCCTGAGCTCTTCAAGGTAGGACGTGCTGAGGTCAAATGTGCGGCTGCACACGCGACAGACCATGTGGTGGTGCTTGTTCGGCTCGGCGACCTCGTAGCGCGCCGAGTCGCCTCCCAGGTCGATTTCGGTGACCAGGTGCAGCCGCTTGAGCAACTGCAGGATGCGATAGACCGTGGCAATGTCCAGGTACGGGTAGGTCTTGACGACCTCGCGATGGATGGCCTCGGCGGTTTGGTGGCCTCCGCCCTCGGCTATGGCCTGCAGCACCATAACGCGCTGCGGAGTAAGGCGGTAACCGGCCTCTTTGAGGGTGGCAACCACGTTCCCATGTCCTGCCATTGCTTGCTCCTGCAACTAGTTGCAGGAGCATCATAGTGCTAATGCAGGAGAGTGTCAATAGCACTAAAGCGGCATCAGCAAAGTGTGGCAGCGCGGATGGCACAAGCGAATCAAAGGCACGGCGGGCGTCAAACAGTGCGCAGACGGGGTGATTGAGGGGCAGCGATGACCGTGGTGCCCCTGGCGGGACTCGAACCCACGCTCCTGGCTTCGGAGGCCAGTGCTCTATCCTCTGAGCTACAGGGGCCTGTCGGAATTCAATTCCGGGCCGCTCTCCGCGACGATGCACATCGTCCCTGGCGGCCGGCAGGCGCTACTATACCAGCCGAGTGTTTCCTCAAGCAACCTGCAAACGCTATCCCCGCATGCCACGTCCGCCTCTCCTGAAGGACGGCACCAGGATCAGCGGCGCCATCAGAGTTGTCACGACCGTCATCAGTACGGACACGCCGAACACATCCACGCCGATGATGCCGCGCGAGAGCCCAATGCCCGCGATGATTAGCGCCACCTCGCCCCTCGGCAGCATACCTATGCCAATCCGCCAGGAGCCGATCCGGTTGAAGCCGGTGAACAGCGCCGGAAGGCCGGAACCCACCACCTTGCTCACTATTGCAAGAATCGAAATCACCGCGCCGAAGAGCAGAACGCCGCTCATCGCCGTTATGTCCACCAGCATACCCATCACTACGAAGAAGACGGGCACCAGGGCGTGGTACACCGACATCATGGGCTCCTCTACTCGACGGGCCAGCGGCGTATCAGAGAGCGCGAGCCCTATGGTGTAAGCGCCGATGATCATGGCCAGCCCGAAGCTCTCCGCGAGGCCCGCTGCCAGAAACGCCAGCGCAAGAGCAAGAGCAATCGTTGAGCCGGCACCCCGGAAGGACGTCAGCGCGGCGGATATGTACTTTGAGATCAGGATGCCGCCCACCAGGAGGGCGAGCCAGAACCCGATTGCCTTGGCGCCCACCAGCGCCACGCTGCCGATGTCAGCGCTGTGGTCCGGCCCGGACAGGCCGACGATGATGGTGAGCACCAGGATGCCAAGGACGTCGTCCACAACCGCCGCAGCGAGGATTGTGACACCCTCGGCGGAGTCCAGCCGGCGAATGTCGTTCAGCACGCGGGCGGTTATGCCCACTGATGTCGCCGTCATCACCGCGCCAACGAACAGCGCCGAGTAAAGGAGAGGGGCGCCCTCCAGGCCGCCGGGCTTGAACAGCAGCGTGGCCCCAACTCCGAACAGGAAGGGGAACACCACGCCTCCTATGGCAACGGCCGTGGCCGGGCCGGCGTAGCGAATGAACTGCTTGAGGTCGGTCTCCAGCCCCGCGGTGAACAGAAGGACAATCGCCGCTATCTGCGATACGGCGTAGAGCTCAGTAGATACGGGAACGGTCCCCCCGTTGTGCGGAGCCTCGAACAGCGGCCCCAGGCCCGGGATGTCTATCTGGCCCAGAGCGAACGGGCCAATGATGATCCCTACGACCAACTCTCCCAGAACAGGCGGGACTCTCAGGAAGCGCTGGCAAATCTCGCCTCCCACCTTGGCCGCCGCCAGGATGACGGCCAGTTGGAACACCAAGTGAGTTACCTTCTCGATTAGGTCGTGTTCCATGCCTTCCTTGACCAAGCGGTAAAGGGTGGTCGCGCCAAGCGGGAATTATATCAGAGTATCACTGCAAGTAAATCGCCGGGCACTCGAAGAGTGGACTCACGAGCCTCCTGGCGATTGAGACTCCACGTGCACCCCGGAGTGGGGCTTCCAATTTGGATTGCAGCCTGGTCTCAGGCAGTGGATTGTTCTTCCCAGCCAAAGACCACGAAAATTGCCAGCCATAAGGGTTGACACAAAAGCACGAGATGACTATCATAAGGCGGATTTGTGACAGGGAATCGAAGACGGCGCACCTCTCCCGCGGAGAGCGCAGGCGCTTCGCAGAACCAATCACGAGCAATGGGAGGCTTGTCAGCTGTGAAGAAGATTATGTCGGTCAAAGGCGTTCTCATAGTGACGTTGCTGCTGGTTGCAGCTCTGGGGGTAGGCACGGCCATGGCCGGGCCCCAGGCGTCGGTTTCGACCCAGGAGTCCCTCACGAGGACTGACGGCGCAACCATCGTTACCAGCGATATCTGCGCATCCAATGCGACCGAGGAGAGAAACCCCCACCGGAAGGACCTGAGCGAATTCGCAGGACATGAGTTCAGCGTGTGGGTTTCCGGCTTTGGAGCCGGAGAGGTCGTCATCCTCTCCCTGGTCAAGAACGCGGACGAGTCCCTAATCTGGTTCTCGGGTGAGGTCAACTCCGCGGGCGCCGCTGAGCTGAACTTCTACCTCGCATCCAGTCCTCCAAACGACACCAGCGTCTTTGTGCGGTACCCCGGCGACGGCCTCTGGACGCTTGAAGCCTTCGGCGTGTCCGGCAGGCTGGCAACCACTCCCATCATGGCCGTGTCCTACAAGTGCGGCGAGGATGCCATGATGATGGACGACAAGATGATGATGAAGTAGAGCACGGAGCGGTGCCGTAGTAGCCGGCGCCAACCGTACTCGAAATCTCTACGAGAGATAAGAAGCGGGGGTTGTGCAGATGCCAACCCCCGCTCTTTGTTGCTCCTTGAACCACCCCACGTACTGACCGGCCTCATCCTCCCCCTACACCCCTCCACTCCTAACCACCCCTGCGCCTGTCCGGCTGGGCTGTCAGCGCCACTTCCACCTTCTTTATCCGTCTGCCCAGCGTTGATATAACCCTGATCTCCAGGCCGTCCACCTGGAGCTCGTCACCCGGGCTGGGCATCTTCCCCAGCTGCTGGTACAGCAGGCCGCCGAGCGTATCGAATCCGTCGCCCTCCAGGTTGACGGAGAGAACGCGGTTCACCTCGTCAAGCGGGATGCGAGCGTCCATCACTGCCCTGCGCTCGTCGAGCATCTCGTGGAGGGGTTCGTCCACGTCGAACTCGTCCTCGATCTCCCCCACGATCTCCTCCAGCAGGTCCTCGATGGTCACGAGCCCAGCGGTGCCACCATACTCGTCAACGACTATGGCGACCTGTATGTGATTCTCCTGGAACTCGCGCAGCAGGTCGTCAAGGCGCTTGGACTCCGGAACGAACAGGGCTGGCCGAGCAAGGTCCGACGGCTTCACGTCCTCGCCTCCGGCGCCGAAGTTTCGCAGCAGGTCTCTCGAGTGGGAGATTCCGATAATGTCGTCCAGCGACTCCCTGAAGAGCGGAATCCGGCTGTGCCCGCTCTCGTGCATCATGTCCGCCACTTCTGCCGGCGTGGACTCCGCATCGGCCGCCAGAATATCCATCCTGGGCACCATGATCTCTCTGGCCGTGGTCTGGTCGAGTTTCAGGATGGAGCGAATCATCCTGCGCTCGTGGGGCTCAAGTGGCTCATCGTGGTCGCCCTCGGCGACGTGCTCGGAGAGCCCGTTCGCCAGAGCATCCACCGGGTCCGCACTGGCGTCATTGCGGCCGGCGTTCCCTGCCAGCGCAGCCGCTATCGCGCTGCGCAGCAAGTCCAGCGGCGTGGCCAGCAATGCCAGCGGCCACAGCAGCAGGATTGCGAGGCGCGCCGCGGCGGCCCATCGCGCGCCCAGAGCGGACGCAACGCCCTGCAGTAGCGCCAGCGCGGCCAGGAGGCCTGCGCCCCACAGCGCGAACGCGCTCCAGCCGATGTCCTGTGAGATTGCGAGCGACGTGACGGCCACAACAGCCGCGGCTGCGACGATCAGCTGCGACGCGACGCGCACGCCGTCGTTTGCTATGTGAACCCGGCGACGCGCTCTACCCTGCTCCGCCGCGCCGCCCTGTCCGCCCGCGGACGCGTGTCCGTCCACCGCAGCGAGCAGTCCGAAGAGTATCAAGGATACGACAAGGGCTATGGCTTCTAACGAGCCATCACCGTCCAAGGCGCATCACCTCCCTGCGGGCGCTTCTCGGAGTCTTCCACGCCCTCATGCTTCCCTCAGTTCGCTGGGGCTGCCTCTGCCGATGATCCTGGCCGGGGCGCCTGCAACGCGCGCGCCGGGCGGCACATCCTTCGTCACCACTGACCCGGCGCCCGTACTGGCCCCCGCGCCGATCCGCACCGGCGCGATCAGCATGGAGTCGCTGCCGATGAAGGCGCCGTCCTCCACGATCGTGCGGTGCTTGTCAACTCCGTCGAAGTTGCAGGTCACGGCGCCCGCGCCTATGTTCACGCCCGCGCCCACCCACGAGTCGCCCACGTAGCTGAAGTGGCCCATCTTGGTGCCACGCCCAAGCCTGCTGTTCTTGATCTCTGCGAAGTTGCCCACGTGCACGCCCGTCTCCACGTGCGAGTCGGGGCGAACGTGGCTGAAGGGGCCGACGTCAACGCCCTCCTCGAGCACGGCACCCTCCACAACCGAGTTCAGTATGCGACAGCCGTCCGCGATGGAGGAGTCGGTGACCATGGAGCCTGGGCCGATAGCGCATCCCTTGCCTACGGACGTCCTGCCCTGAAGGAACGAGTTCGGGTACAATACGCTGTCCTCGCCAATCTCCACTGCCACGTCGATGTAGGCGGGCTCCATCACGCTGACGCCTCGCAGCCGCCAGCCGTCGTTGATTCGCCGGCGCATCGCCTCCCTGGCCCGATCGAGCTGCACGCCGTCGTTCACGCCGAGCGCCTCCGAAGCGTCCGAGACGCACAGGGACTCGACCGCGTGGCCCTGGCGCACCGCCTCTGCGACCAGGGACGTGAGGTACACCTCGCCGTTTGGAGCGGTCGGCAGCCCGCTCAGGGCGCTCCACACCCACGGAGACTGAACGCAGTAGACGCCCGCGTTTGCCTCCGCGCTGCAGGCGGACCGGGCGTCCAAGTCGGCCTCCTCGACTATTGCTGCGACGGCGCCGTTGTCGTCCCTGACCACGCGACCCATGCCGTGTGAAGGCGGGCCATCGCAGGTCAGGATGGTCAGGCAGGCGCCCGTCGACTCGTGGCGATTCACCAGCGCGGAGATCGTGGCGGGCGTGACCAGCGGTACGTCGCCGTTGATTGCGAGCACGTGGCCCCTGTGCTCTGCCAGCAACGCGCCGGCCTGCGCGAGAGCGTGCCCCGTGCCGAGCTGCTCGGCCTGCTCAACCGGCGATACGCAGCCGCCGATGGCCTCGCCTACGCCCCGTGCGCCGGGCGCGACCACCGCGACCAGGTCGTCCAGGCCCGCGCCTCGGAGGGCATCGGCCACCAGGCCGACCATAGCGCGTCCGCAGATGGGCTGGAGAACCTTCGGCACGCTGGACCTCATCCTGCTGCCTCGTCCCGCCGCCAGTATGACGGCCTTCCAGCTATCCACTTTCGCCACCAAACACAGAAGGCGGCCCCACTATTGCCGAGCGCAATGCGAAAGCCACCCTCTCACGCAAGATCTGGGTAAGAACTCATCCCGTCAGGATGATAGCATGGCGCTTTTCGCGCTGTCAAACCGGGCCGGCCGAGCATCGGGCGAGCGCCGCACTGTGGTATGCTATACATTCGCGGAGAGGTGGCCGAGAGGCTTATGGCGCCGCTCTCGAAAAGCGGTTCCCGGTTGCACCGGGACGTGGGTTCAAATCCCACCCTCTCCGCCAGCGGCCCAGGCGCGCGGCGTGCAACGCCCGCCTGCGGAGAGGTGCTGGAGTGGCCGAACAGGCGCGACTGGAAATCGCGTAGGGGAGCAATCCTCTCGTGGGTTCGAATCCCACCCTCTCCGCCATTTCGAGTCGACAGACGATGTACATGATTCCGGGACTGTTGCAATCCCTGTGTCCCGGGCGGGCGTCCATAGCCCGGAGGCCGGTCAGGCCATTTGTGACACTGGCGTAAGGCACAAGCCGCTCTTCGTCTCCCGTTGTGCCGGCTTGCGTCATGCCGGAGCGACCGGCCCGGGCGGACCCTATCCAGGGCTTTGGCCATAACGAGCAGCTTGGGGAGGCCTCGCTTCAAACGTGCGTATGAGACGGATCATTCCGGCCGGGATGGTGTACGCGGTATCCCCCACCGCCGCGGTGATCATGGGGGACTCCCTGATGTACGTTGTGCTGCCTGTCGCGGCACTCGATTTCGGGATCCATGAGCAGTTCGGACTGAGCGCGGCGTTCTGGATTGGGCTTGCACTCAGCATCAACCGCTTCATTCGCCTGGTGAGCAACGCCCTCGCCGCATCCGTGTACCAGCGGTTTGGCGTGCGCTGGCCTTTCGTTGCCTCCATTGCCGTGGGCGCACTGACCACGCTTGCATACGGCTTGGGAACTGGTCCCGTGTCGCTGCTGGTTGCCCGGGCCGTCTGGGGCGTCTCCTACTCACACATGCGGTTGGCTGCACTCCTGACGGCGTTCGAGGTTGGCACGTCCTCAATGCGAGGCAGGCTGGTTGGCTTCTTCAACTCCGGCCAGCGCCTCGGCAGCCTTATCGCAGTCACTGTCGGCGTTCTGCTGTTCCAGCTCACGTCGAGAGAGGTGACCTTCGCAGCCCTGGCGGGCCTGGGACTGGTTGGAGTGATAATCGCCACTCGAGTTCCCAACCTCAGACCCGAGCGCATACGACCATCCGGTGGAGGCCTGCGGAGCCGGCTGAACCTCTGGGACCTCGCGGTATCCAGACTGCCCGAGTCTGAACGCGGGCTAAGGCTACGCCTTCTCTCGATCAGCTTGATGCGGTTTGCGGCAACGTTTGCGGGAAACGGCCTGGTCATTGCCACCGTGGCGCCGTATCTGGCCGAATTCGCCGACGATAACGAGAAGGTGCTGGGAGGGTCGCTTGCCGTGGTGACGCTCGCGGGATTCCTGGTCGGGTTCAGGTGGTTTACGGACCTTGGACTTGGCGTGCCGCTGGGCCACCTGTCGGACCGGATGGGCAGGCGTACGTCCATCGCCTACGGAATGATCGCAATGTTCACTCTGCTGGCCTTCATAGGCGCCGTCGACTCCCTGGTAGGCGCAATTGTCGGGATACCGCTTCTGTTCCTTGCGGCCGTTGGAGTGAACACGGCGCTGGATGCGGCCATAGGCGAAAGCTCGCCCGACTCAGCCCGCGCCGCGGTGGTGGGCAGATACTCAACCTGGCTGGACCTGGGTGCGGCGTTGGGCCCGTTCACGGGATTCCTGATTGCCGACCTGATTGGTTTTCGCGGGGGGTTCCTGGTCGCAGCCGCGCTTGTGGCGGGCGCCTGGACGCTATACACGGCCGTCACAGGCAACCCGTTCCAGCGAAGGGCCGGTTGGACGAACCGATAAGTGTGCAGTCTCAAACGGGCGCTCGAAGGCAATCGGCTCGACTCGTCCATCCCGCGTTGTGCCCTGCCCGCATGTCGGCTACAATACCGGGAGTACCAATGCGATCATGCTTCCCACACTCCGGCGCCGGCCCGGATGCGCCTCAACGCAGGATGAGAGCTCTCGGCGGTTCCGATTCGTAGCTGAAACGAGGCCGATGGGGCAGACACCCTCCTCCATCTCCGCATCGCCTCCACGGCCCAGACCCAACAGGAGACCCTTGCACACCCCGAACGCACCATCGACCGCACTCCACGAGCCATACGACCGCGCCTCAAGCTGCGGTGTGCAGCGCCCGACCGCGGCCGCGTGGGCCGCCGCTCTCCTGGCGCTTGCGATGACGACCCTCGCAGCGTGCTCACCCGTGGGCGGCGAGCCCGCCGGCCGCCTCAAGCTCGCGACCACGACGAGCATGTACCACATCGGCCTGTGGGACGTCCTGGAGCCGATGTTCGAGCGCGAGCACGGCGTGGACCTGCTGGTGCTCACGGGCGGCACGGGCCAGGCCATCGAGGCGGGCAAGCGCGGCGACGTGGACGTGCTCACGCTGCACGATGAGGCTCGCGAGCGGGACTTCATCGCGGACTGCCACGGCGTCGCACGCTACCCCATCTCCTACAACCGCTTCCTCATCGTGGGGCCAGAGAGCGACCCCGCGGGCATACGCGGCCTTCAGCCGGAGGCCGCCCTCCTGCGCATCATGGAGCGCGGCCAGTCCGAGCCGGAAGCCGTGAAGTTCGTGTCCAGGGGAGACTGGTCCGGCACACACTCGCGGGAGATGCTGCTGTGGAGCATGGCCGGAGAGGATTACGAGGCGGTCAGGTCGTCCGGGCCGTGGTATATGGAGGCAGGCGCAGGCATGGGCGCCGTGCTGATGATGGCCTACGAGAAGTCCGCATACACGCTGACGGTCAGCAGCACCTACGAGGCGTCGAGGCAGCGTCAGACGCTGGCGCCGCTCGTCGATCAGGGAGACGTACTGCTGAACATCTACTCAGCCATCGCCGTCAACCCGGAGCGGCACCCGGGCGTGAACGCGGAGAAGGCCGCCAGGCTGATCGAGTTCCTCACATCCGACGACGTCCAGGACATCATCGGGAGTCTGGGCGTGGACGACTACGGCGCTCCCCTGCTCGTGCCCGCCAGAGACTGGGGCCCCGCAGGCGAAGCGCCAAGCAGCGTCATTCGCGACACGCGCATCGGGCTATGCCAGTAGGAGTAGACCGTCCTTGGAACTGATCATCGATAGCCTGCTGTCTGCCCTGCGCCTCATTGTGTCCCTGGACGGGGACGTGCTCAGCATAACCGGCAGGACCCTGGCCATCGCCGCCACCTCGACTGTCCTGGCCGCTCTGATATGTATCCCTGCCGGAAGCCTTATCCACTTCCACGACTTCCGCGGAAAGGCGCTGCTGGTCAACGTCATCCAGACACTCTTCAGCATGCCGACCGTGTTCGTGGGGCTTCTGGTATTCATCACCTTCTCGCGCGACGGGCCGCTGGGCGGTCTGGGCATACTCTTCTCGCCCGCGGCCATCGTGGTGGGCCACGTTGTGCTCATCTCGCCCATCATGGCCGGGCTGACCATCTCCGCCCTGCGCGGCGTCGCGCCTGAGATTCGCGACACCGCCGTCTCCTTAGGCGCGGGCAGGACGCAGGCCATCGTCGCAATGGTCAGGGAAGCCCGGTACGGCGTGACGACCGCGGTGCTCATGGGATTCGGGCGGGCCCTCTCCGAGATCGGCCTCGCCATCATGGTCGGAGGCAACATCCGCGGCTACACCCGCACGCTCACCACCGCCATGTCGCTGGAGACCTCCATCGGCAACTTCGAGCTGGCGATGGCGCTGGGCATCATCCTGGTATCTCTTGCGCTTTCGGTCAACATCCTGGTGGGCAGGCTCCAGCACAGGCAGCAGCGATGATCACGATTCAGGGCCTCTCCAAGCAGTACGACGGCCACGCCGCCCTCCGCGACGTCAACCTGGATGTGCCGGACGGAAGCGTCACAGCGATCATCGGCCCGAGCGGTTCGGGCAAGACCACGCTGCTTCGCCTTCTCGACCTGCTTGAGCAGCCGGACGCTGGCTCGATTGTCTTCGATGGCGCGGAGGCGCCAGCGACCGAGGCCGCGCGGCTGTCTATGCGCCGGCGGATCGGCATAGTGTTCCAGAACCCCGTGGCGTTCAGCGGCAGCGTTCTCGACAACGTCTCCTACGGCCTGCGCGTGCGCGGCCACGACCGCAGATCGATTCGAGAGAGCGTGCGCCGCGCCCTGGAGACCGTAGATCTGGCCGGCTACGAGAGCCGAAGCGCTCGCACCCTCTCCGGCGGCGAGATACAGCGCGTGGCGCTGGCCCGCACGATGGTCACGGAGCCGCGGCTCCTCCTGCTCGACGAGCCGACGGCCAACCTGGACCCGATCTCCACGGCGAGAGTCGAGGAGCTCATCGGCCGCGTTATCGCCGAGCTGCAGACGACGGTAGTCATGGCTACGCACGACATGGCGCAAGGCCAGCGCCTCGCCGACCGCATCGGCGTGCTCATCGGCGGCTCCATGCTGCAGGTGGGCAACCCCAGCGAGGTGTTCAACCTGCCGAGCAGCGTCCACGTGGCCCGATTCGTCGGCGTGGAGAACCTGCTGGAGGGCACCGTGGAGTCGGGCGAGGCGGGCATGGTGAACGTGCGCGTCGGCGCTCACCTGGTGGAGGGCGTGTCCGAGCTGGAGCCGGGCGTGCCGGTGATCGCGTGCGTGAGGCCGGAAGAGGTGGTGCTTGCGCTCACACAGGCCCCGACGAGCGCGCGGAACGCCTTCCCGGGAGTCATCACGGCCACGGCGTCGATGGGGCCGCTGGTGCGCGTGACGGTCGACTGCGGGTTCCCGCTGGTGGCGCTGGTCACGGCGAGGTCGGCGCAGGAGTTGGGGTTGTCGTCCGGCGCGCAGGTCAGCGCGTCCTTCAAGGCCACAGGCGTGCACATCGTGACGCGGTGATTGGGGGCGTGACGGGCAGGCCTAGTCCCTCGACCAGCCCCGCCGAGCGCTCCAGGGACAGGGCTACAAGTCACCAGTTCAGTCCTATCAACACTCGCTCAATGCTAATGCCACACGAGAGGAGGTCTTGTGCGATATGACCTGATCCCATACAGATGGCTGGCAAATCCAGGAATCTCTGGTATCATGATAAAGTTCTTTGTAGCTCAGGAGCCCTAGGGAGCTTGCAGGGATTCTGGACCGAATAGGAGGTTCCCATGCCAAGGCCCGTACCAATTCCCGATGAGGTAAGTAAACCCTTCTGGGAGGCTGCGAACGAACGGAGACTAATTGTCCAGATCTGCCCCCCTTGCGATCTATTGCAATTCCCACCGGAATCGATCTGCCCCCAATGCAACTCTGCCGAGAATCTGGAGTGGAGTGAGGTCAGCGGGAGGGGTACCATAGATGACTATGTAGTGATACATGACTCACGCCTCAGATTGTTTGTGGAAGAACAGCCCTACAACGTCGCCATCATACAGCTCGAAGAAGACCCTGGCATCCAGTTCTTCTCCAACCTTCCTGGGACGCCGGTAGATGAGGTCCCGGTGGGAGCCTCTGTGGAGGTCATATTCGTGGAGGGGGCGGCGCCCGGTCAACTGATTCCCGAATGGCGAATTGTGCATTAGGCAGACTAGCCATCATTGCGACACGCCAACGAATAGAGAGGAGTAAGCAAATGGCACCAACTCCGTTGGCTCCGCTTTCGCTCTACAGGGAGAGAGAGAACCTGGGAATATGGGAGCACAGGGGGAAGGTGGCGGTGGCGGGATTGGGGTGCTCTCCGACAGCCCGGCGCTGGGACGAAACGCCGGAAACCAGCGTGGGCGCAAACACCATAATTGCGGTCAACAAAGCCCTGGAGGATGCGGGGATATCCCCGGGGGCGATCGACGGCCTTGTTGTCGTTCCGCATTGCACAGGGGAGCCCTGGGCGCCGAGACCCATTCCGGAAGACTTCGCCCAAGCGTACATTCCCACCGATGATCCCAACGACGGAATCAGCTCGATGAGCGCCGATTGGCTCGTCAAGAATATGCCTGAGTTGAGCAACGTCACATTTGCCATGCACGCTCCGACGTGCATGTCGAAAGCCATTGTCGTTGCCGCCCAAATAGTGGGTGATGGAGAAGCAAATACCGTCCTGGTTGTTCGGGCACTCAATAACCTCTCAGGTCGATACTCCCAGTGGGGCGCCAACGCGTTGGATACCGCACCCGGCCGCGCCCAGTGGACAAGTCCCTGGGGTTGGAGCGCCGCCGGCGCCACCTACGGATACCTGCTCAACAAGTATTGCCGAAAGTACGGCTCCAGCCACGACAGGATGGCCCCTTTCATCGTGAATCAGCGGCGGAACGGACTCATGAATCCGGATGGATTCTTCTACCAGCATCGGCCCGAGGCGATCACTGTTGAGGACTATCTCGCTGCGAGATGGTTGGCCAAACCCATGAACCTCTACGATGCCGACATGCCTATCCAGGTGTCATTCGCCTATGTCTTCACCACTGCAGATCGAGCGAAGGACATGAGGCAGCCTCCTGTCTATATCCTCAACCACGCTTCGAATGTCCCCAAGGTGCGAAGCAATATCCAAACACTGGACGAGGTAGAGGCTTCCACGGATGCAATAGCGCGCAAAGTATTCGACGGATCCGGCATAACTGCCAACGACATAGACGTGTTCAATCCGTACGACGGGTTCACGCTCTTTACACAGTACTACCTGGAGGGCTTCCAGTGGCACGGTGTAAGGCGAGGAGAGGCGCACGACTTTTGGGCTGGGGACATCACCGTTGAGGGTCCCCATCCCTTCTCATCCAGTGGAGGCAACACCGGGAGCGGACGCACGCGTGTTTGGTTGCACAACGATTGCATCCAGCAGATAAGGGGACAGGCAGGCAATCGCCAAGTGAATAACAAAGCTGAGATCGCAGTATCGGGCGCCTACACTCCAACAGATTCGTGCTGGACGACCTGGAGCAAGTACCCCGATTAGCCCACTTACCCAGACCGGAATCAGTTAATCAGGTTGTCCAGGGCTAGCCAACTGGACTGAAACGGTGATACCACCAAGAGATCCAACCGTCTCCGCTAGCCGCTTCGAAATCGACGACCCACTAGTACCGGATCTCTTGGTGTCTATTCAATATATGAGATGGATAGTCTCAGTATGAGCAGTGTCATGGGCCATTCCTAGCACCCGCGTAGAGTGTCCCGCCCCCCTACCTCTCTTCCAGGTACTCGTCGCGGCGGCGGATGCTGTAGCCCGCAGCGCCGTGCAGCAGGCTCTCGACCGCAGCCCTTGCTGTGTCCAGCGACGTGAAGCACGGGATCCGGCGCTCCACCGCCGCCCTGCGAATCTCAAAGCCGTCCTGAAGGTTGGCGCGTTCGCCCGTTACGGTGTTCACCACCGCCTGCACCGTCCCGTCCATGATGATGTCCATCACGTTGGGGTGACCCTCGCTCAGCTTCTTCGTTATCATCGTCACGGGCAGACCCAGGCCCTCGACCAGTCCTGCCGTCCCCTCCGTGGCGTACAGCTTGCATCCGGCCTCGCCCAGCGCCCGCACCAGCGGCAGCGACTCCACCTTGTCCCGATCTGCGATGCTCAGCAGCACAGCCGCGCCTGAGCGGAACGACAGCCCTCCGGCCAGCAGCGCCTTGGCTACCGCGCCCTGAAAGTCCCCGTCGATGCCCATGACCTCGCCCGTGGACTTCATCTCCGGCCCCAGGTAGGTGTCGACGCCCGCCAGCTTGGACATCGAGAACACGGGCGCCTTCACGGCAACCAGCTTGCGCCGCTTCCACAGTCCCCCTTCGTAGCCCATGTCGGCGAGCGTGCGGCCCAGCATCACCCTGGTGGCAAGCTGCACCATCGGCACGCCCGTCACCTTCGACAGGAACGGCACGGTGCGGCTGGCCCGCGGATTGACCTCCAGCACGTACGCCGTCGACTCCACGCTGTCGTCGCGCAGGACGCTTGGGCTGCGATAGGGGCTGCCGCCCACCAGCACGTACTGGATGTTCATCAGGCCCTTGACCTGCAGCGCCAGCCCGATCTGCGTGGTGTATTGCACGAGCACGCCCACCTCGTTCTCCGTGAGCGTGACGCCGGGGTAGATCGCCATCGAGTCGCCGCTGTGGACACCCGCTCGCTCCACGTGTTCCATGATGCCGGGGATGAGCACGCGCTCGCCGTCGCATATCGCGTCGACCTCGACCTCGCGGCCGCCCAGGTACTTGTCGATGAGAATCGGGTGCTGCGTGCCCATGTCCACGGCCGCGGTCACGTATCGAATGAGCTCCGTGGTGTTCTGGACGATCTCCATCGCCCTGCCGCCGAGCACGTAGCTGGGACGGACGAGGACGGGGTAGCCTGTGCCCTCCGCCACCTTCATGGCCTCCTCCAGTGAGGTCACCGCCGCGCCGGGTGGCTGCGGTATGCCCATCCGCGCGAGGAAGTCCTCGAAGCGCCCCCTGTCCGACGCTATGTCTATGGAGTCCGCCGTGGAACCGAGGATTGGCATTCCCTCCCTGTCCAGCGCCTGCGACAGGTTGATTGCGGTCTGGCCGCCGAACTGCACCATGCTGGCCGGATACTCCGGCGAGTCCGACTGCTCGTCGAACTCGTTCTCCAGGATGTCCAGCATGCTCTCCTCGTCCAGCGGCTCGAAATAGAGCCGGTCGCTCGTGTCGAAGTCCGTGGACACGGTCTCCGGGTTGGAGTTGGCCATGATGCTGCGAACGCCCTCCGCCTGCAGCGCCCATGCTGCATGCACGGAGCAGTAGTCGAACTCAATGCCCTGGCCTATGCGGATGGGGCCGCTGCCCACCACCACGGCCTTGGGGCCGGGCAAAGGCAGCGCCTCGTTCTCCTGCTCATACGTGCTGTAGAAGTACGGCGTGGCTGCCTCGAACTCCGCGGCGCATGTGTCGACCATCTTGTAGACGGGCCTGATGTCCCAGTCACGGCGGAGGCTTCTCACCTGCTCCGGCAGCCTGTCGGCCAGCGTGCCCACCTGCGCGTCCGAGAAGCCCAGGCGCTTGGCCTCCCACAGCAGCCGCGGCGTCAGGTCCTGGTCCAGCAGGCGTCGTTCCATGTCCACGATTCGCCGGAAGCGGTACAGGAACCAGGGATCGATGCCGGTGCGCCGTGCAATGTCCTCAGGCGTTATGCCCCGACGCAGAGCCGCCATCAGCGCCCACAGCCTGAGGTCCGTGGGCATCATGGGAAGGGCATCAAGACCTGAGTCTCCCTCGTCGCGCCACTCGCTGTCCTCCCACATGATCGTGAAGTTGCCTATCTCCAGGGAGCGCACCGCCTTCTGGAACGCCGCCTCGAACGAGCGGTCGATGGCCATCACCTCGCCCGTGGCCTTCATCTGTGTGCCGATGACGCGGTTGCCGGCGGCGAACTTGTCGAACGGCCACCGCGGGATCTTGACCACGCAGTAGTCGAGCGCAGGCTCGAACGCGGCGAGCGTACGCTGCGTGACCGCGTTTGGGATCTCGTCCAGGCGCTTGCCCACGGCGATCTTGGCGGCCACCCGTGCGATGGGGTATCCGGTGGCCTTGCTCGCCAGCGCGGAGCTGCGGCTCACCCTCGGGTTCACCTCGATGACGTAGTACGAGCTGTCCGCGGTCCAGTCGCCAGGCATGGCCTCCGCCACCAGGTCGCTGGGACGGAGAGCGTACTGCACGTTGCACCCGCCCTCAATGCCAAGAGCGCGGATGATGCGCAGACTTGCGGAGCGCAGCATCTGGTACTCCTGGTCGGTCAGCGTCTGGCTTGGCGCCACGACAATGCTGTCGCCGGTGTGGACGCCCATGGGGTCCATATTCTCCATGTTGCAGATGGTGATGCAGTTGTCGGCGCCGTCCCGCATCACCTCGTACTCCAGCTCCTTCCAGCCGACCAGGGAACGCTCCAGAAGTATCTGGTGGATGGGGCTGGCGTTCAGTCCGCCCTGCGCCACTTCCTCCAGTTCCTCCCACGTGTTGGCGATGCCCCCGCCCGTGCCGCCGAGCGTATACGCGGGGCGGATCACCATCGGCAGCCCTATCTCGCCGGCGATACGCGCCACCTCCTCCATCGACTGCGCGGTGGCGCTTGGCGGGATGGGCTCGCCCATCTCCACCAACAGATCGCGGAACAGCTCGCGGTCCTCCGCCTTGCGAATGGTGTCGAGAGGCGTACCAAGGAGACGCACACCGTACTTCTCCAGAACACCTGCGTCAGCCAGCTCCACGGCCAGGTTGAGGCCAGTCTGCCCGCCCAGCGTCGGCAGGATACCCTGCGGCCTCTCGCGCTCGATGATGCGGGACAGCACCTCCACCGTGAGCGGCTCGATGTAGACGATGTCGGCGATGCCCTCGTCGGTCATGATGGTGGCGGGATTGGAGTTGACGAGGACCGTGGTGACGCCCTCCTCGCGCAGGGCCTTGCAGGCCTGCGTGCCCGCATAGTCGAACTCCGCGGCCTGCCCAATCACGATTGGGCCCGAGCCGATGACCAAAACCTTGGAGAGATTAGAGGTCAATGTTTCATCTCCCTCAGATACATTCATTTGTTCAGCTTGGGGCGTAGCGCTCCGATTGCAAAGTGCTCAGCCCATTTGACTTCCATGCCGAGCTCTTCACTCGTTAGAAAACGTAAGTCAACGTTTGATTTGATCCATTCCTGGCTCTCAGAACGGTCGTTAGCTACGCGTTGTCTTACCAATTCCCTTGCTAAGTCAGAAGAGTCAGTACCAGCCCAATGGTCTTTCAAACGGCTCCTGATTCCCTTCTGACTCTGACCGACATAGAGAGCTTCTCCCGTTTCTCGGTTAGAGAACAGATAGACGCCTCCATTGTCAGGCACCTCATTGACCGTCGCGCCTTGAAAGGGGATTGGCGAGCATTCCAGGAGCTGCTCCACCATCCTGCGCCCTTCGTCAATGTGAGTCTGGGTAGTCATCTTTGGAATTCACTATGATGCGGGATCGTAGAGTTTGAGCTCGGGAATGCGGTTGAAGACATTATCGAGGGTATAAAGCGGTACATCATGACGTATTGCGGCGGCGGCGATAGTGGCATCCGGAACTGAAACGGTATAGCCTTCCCGCATGAAGCGATTACTGAGTCTTGCAGCAATCAGCCAGACCTGCCGGTCAGTTTCCAGGTAGGGAAGGGACATAACGCGGTCCATTAGAAACTCGATATCCTCTTGTGATCGGGCTCCTCGGAGATACTCAATCATGACAGGGCCGGTGACTGCAACGCTACTAGAAGCAAGCAAGTCCAAGAGATCCCGGGCAGTCTCGGAGTGAGGTACTCGTTGGGCCTGAATCAACACTGATGAGTCCACAAGGACAATCACGCCGTGCCGTCCCGCAATGAGTTTAGGAACTCTTCCCGCCTCTTTTCTGCGGCCTCAGCTTCTTCGCTGTAGTCGTCCACGATGATCTTGCCCCAGGAGTCGATCAGCTCCTGCACGTGCTTCCGCCGGATATACTCCTTCAGAGCGGCGTTCACCGCCCTGTTCTTGGTGCTCTCTCCGGTCGCTTCGACAATCGATTCCAGGAGCTTGTCGTCAATGTTAAGTGTAGTTCTCATCGCTGGTACGCGCCTTTCCAGAGCATCATTCTTGGATGCAAGATTGTTGCATCATTATACCGCATCACTTACCGGCATCACAAGTCCTTCTTCACCACCATGTCCATGAACCGGTCGAAGAGGTACACATTGTCAAGCGGACCGGGCGAAGCCTCAGAGTGATACTGAATGCTCATCACAGGCAGCTCCCTGTGGCGCATGCCCTCCACCGTGCCGTCGTTGAGGTTGACGTGGCTGACCTCCAGCTCCGGAGGCAGGCTGTCGCCGTCCACGGCGTAGCCGTGGTTCTGGGCCGTGATGTGGACTCGCCCCGTACTGATGTCGCGGACGGGGTGGTTCCCGCCCCTGTGGCCGAACTTCAGCTTGAAGGTGCTCCCCCCCAGCGCCCGCGCTATGACCTGGTGCCCCAGGCAGATTCCGAGGATGGGCGCTTGGCCGATGAGAGCTCTGGCTGTCTCTACCACGTAGTCCAGCATGGCCGGGTCGCCCGGGCCGGGCGACAGCACGATTCCATCCGGCTGCAACGCCAGAATGTCCGCCGCCTTAGATTCCACCGGCATGGCCATTACCCTGCAGCCTCGCGAGCGCAGCAGGCGCAGAATGTTGTACTTGAGGCCGTAGTCGCTGACCAGCACGAGCGGCCCCCCCTGCTCAACGGAAGAGTCCTCCCAGCCGTATGGCTTCTCTGCGCTCACTCCTGCGACAAAGTCCACCTCGTCGTAGCGGGGCGCCGAACGCAGACGCTCCAGCGCCTCTTCCGGCGAGGCTTCCACCGCGATCATGCCCATCATCACGCCTGCGAACCGGAGCTTGCGAGTGACGGCCCTCGTGTCTATGCCCGCAATGCCTGCAATGCCCTGCGACGCCAGGTATTCATGCACTGTCATGTTCGACAGGTTGTGGCTGGGCTCCAGGCAGTGCTCGCGCACCGCAAATCCGGCAACGCGAATGGCCCGCGACTCCATGTGCTCGCCGTTCACGCCGTAGTTACCGATGATGGGGTAAGTGGGAATCACGATTTGGCCCGCGTATGAGGGGTCGGTCAGAATCTCCTGGTACCCGGTCATGCTGGTGTTGAACACCACCTCGCCGAATGAGTCCACCTCAGCGCCGAATGACTCGCCCTCGAACCAGGAGCCGTCCTGCAGCGCCAGAATCGCCGGCCTAGCCAAGCCGTGCCTCCTCACTCCTGTACACCACGCGCCCGGCAACGAGCGTAGCCGCCACGCGTCCCTTGAGAGTGACGCCGTCCAGCGGCGTGTTCCTGCCTGCCGACACCATCCGGTCTGCGCGCACCACCCATTCCGCGTTCGGATCGAATATCGTTACGTCGGCAGGGCTGCCCGGCCTCAGCGTGCCCGCGCACAGGTCCGGGCGGCCCAGCACTCTCGCAGGCGCCGCGGTCAGTCGCTCAATCAGCGTAGGCAGCTCCAGTCGCCCATCGTGGACAAGGCTCATGAGCGAGCCGAGCGCAACCTCCAGGCCGCTGATGCCGAACGCCGCTTCCTCGAACGTGCAGTCCTTGTCCGCGGCGCTGTGGGGCGCGTGGTCAGTCGCCACGCAGTCGATGATGCCCTCGGCAAGGGCGGCCACGAGCGCGTCCGCGTCCTTCTGAGTGCGGAGCGGCGGATTGACCTTCGCATTGGTGTCGTACGGGCCGTAGCTGCCGGACTTGGCTCTCACCCACTCCTCCGTGATGGTCAGGTGATGAGGAGTGACCTCCGCGGTCACCGGCGCACCACGCGCCTTGGCACGCCTCATGTGCTCCACTCCTCCGACTGTCGTGACGTGCGCCATGTGAACCCGACCGCCGGTAGCCTCTGCAAGCGCGGCATTGCGGGCGATCATATCTTCCTCCGCGCGTGCCGGCCAGCCTTGAAATCCCAGGCTATCGGCCACATCGCCGCTGTTCATGACGCCGCCGGCCGAGATTTCAGAATCTTCGCAGTGGTCGATGACGAGCAGACCCAGATATCCGGCCTTTTCGAGAGCCTCCCGCATCACCTCCTCGTCGCCAACGGGGCTGCCGTCGTCGCTGAGCGCCACGGCTCCGGCGCGTGCAACCTCCTCGATGTCCACGAGCGCCGAGCCCGCACGGCCTCTGGTCACGCATGCGATCGGCAGCACTCGGACGACGGCTTCGGCCCGTGCGCGATTCAAGACCAGCTCCACAATCTCCGCTCTGTCCACCGGCGGGCGCGTGTTGGGCATGGCGCACACCGTGGTGAACCCGCCGGCAGCCGCGGATGCGGTGCCGGATGCCATGGTCTCCTTATGCTCCTCGCCGGGCACGCGTAAATGACAATGTACGTCGATGAAGCCGGGGCAGACGATCAGCCCCGTGGCGTCCAGCAGCTCCGCTCCCGGCGGAGTCTCTACGCACTCCCCCACCGAGGAAACTACGCCATTCTCGATCAATACGTCGCCAACCAGGTCAACTCCCGCAGCGGGATCAATGATGCGTCCGCCCTTGACGACCAGGCTCACCGGCCGCACCCCACGGCTGTGTCCAGCCATCGACGCGCCGCGTCGCCGGTCCTGGCCGGAAGGTTGTCCCACCTGGTGGATGCCCGCTTGAACCCCGCCGCTTCCGCAGACTCCTCCGTGCGGTGGAAGCGGACGTGCTCCGGTCGAACGGCAGGACGAAACCTGTCCAGCAGCTCCGACGGATAGTAGAAGCGAGACTCGGTGTTCCCCACGTATGCGCCGCGCGTCTCCTGGTCGCAGTAGAGACACCGCAGCAGGTACTCTTCGTCTCGAACCACCTCGAACTGGGGTGTGGCGAAGCGGCCCTCGCCGTTGGAGATGCACGTCGCGTTTGAGCAATCGAAGTCGGCGTGGGAGTACCGAAGGCCCTTGACCTCCTGCTCGTAGGGTCTCTTGCGGGCAGCGTCCACCTCTCCCCCGAGGCCGAGCGTATGCCACAGCAGCGACATACGCACGGGAATGCCGATGGCGGCCTGCCGGAAGTACAGACTCCTCGGGTCCCAGTCCACCTCCGGGCTGAGCTCGTCCACGCGCGGCAGCGGGTGCAGGATCGAGATGTTCTCGAACTGGCTTCCCTTCAGCGTGTCCAGGGTTACGGCGGGGTACTGGCCGCCAGCACCACCGCTGCCGCGTTCCGTCTGCCTGCGCGTCACATACAGCGACAGCGATTCACCGCTGCCCACCCGGTACTCCAACGTGGTACCCTCCACGGAGGACATCGCAAGCTGGTGCGGCTCGCTGGGCGTGATGTAGATGGCGTTGACGGTTGCAGGGCCGTCCTCTATCTGCGGCCTGTCGAAGAGCGCGCTCAGAATGCCGAGGCGCTCTCGCTGTATGTGGGCGTGGTAGTCCCGCTCCAGACGGCGAAGCACGTAGTCGGGAACGTCGTTGCCGGCCCCGGGCACGAACACGATGTTGGCCTCCATGCGTGCGAGCGCGAACGCCAAGGAGTGGACGGTGCGTCCGTGCTGAAGGTCGCCGCACAGGGCCACGTTGAGGCCCTTGATGGAGCCGTGACGCTCCCGCAGTGTGTAGAGGTCGCAGAGGGTTTGGGTCGGGTGCTCGTGGCCGCCGTCTCCGGCGTTGATGACGGGCACCGGCGCGTACTCCGCGGCCAGCTTACTTGCGCCTTCGTTCGGATGCCTCACCACCAACACGTCGGCGTACGCGCCTACGACGCGCACCGTGTCCGCCAGCGACTCGCCCTTGGACACTGAGGAGGCACTCACGTCCCACGTGGAGATGGCGCCTCCACCGAGCCTCTGGATCGCGGCCTCGAAGGAGAGACGGGTCCGGGTGCTCGGCTCGTAGAACAGTGTGGCCACGATCCTGCCGGCCGCCGAGCCGTAGTATGACGGCCTGTCCTGCACAATGCCGTCCGCAGTGTCGAAGATTGCCCGGATGTCTTCCAGGCTAAGGTCATCCACGGAGATGGTGCTGCGACCCGCCAGGCTGTTCGCGACGCGGCTCTCGCTCATGGCGATGGCTCCGAAAGAGCGCCTACGGCTCTAGGCCTCGAGCGGTCCGAATTGCGGGACGCGCTCTGGATCACCACGGCGTCATATCCGTCGGTCTCCTCCATGCGCACCTCCACGCGCTCCCCGGTGGACGTGGGCACATTCTTGCCGGCGTAGTCGGCTCGAATCGGTAGCTCCCGATGTCCGCGATCCACGAGAACGGCCAGCTGAATCTGGCGCGGCCGGCCCAGATCCATGAGCGCGTCCATGGCGGCGCGGATGCTGCGGCCGGTGTATAGCACGTCGTCCACCAGCACCACCTTGGCGTCAGCGATGGAAACGGGGATGTCGGTGGGAGGGTTGGCGATCAGGCCGCGTACGGTGATGTCATCGCGGTATAGCTGTATGTCGAGCGCGCCAACGGGAACGTCGCGCCCCTCGAAGCGTCGGATGCGGTCCGCCAGGCGACGCGCCAGCGGCACGCCCCTCGTGTGCATGCCGACCAACACCAGGTCGTCGACGCCACGGTTGCGCTCCAGAACCTCGTGCGCAATGCGGCTGAGTGCCCGGTGGATCTCCTCCTGGGACATCAGCAGCTTCTCGGCCACGAAAAAACCTCCTGCCGCGGCCGGCAAGAGGTTACACTTCATCATCGCGAGCTGTGGCCTGGGCCACGGCCCCCGCGCACCTTGCCAGCCTCACGGGACTGGAATTAAAGGTTCCCGCGCGTCTGCGGCGTGCCCTTCGGTACCCGCAGATCAAGCGTTATTGTACCACGTTGCGGCGGGAGTCACAAGGGCAAATCGATGGGGAATTACATCTGCCAGCTGCACTTTACCTTCTCAGGAAGCTGGTCACGTAGTCTACATCCACCTTTGGCATAGTGAGACCAATCTCCGAGATCGTCTTGGCAAACTGGCTGATGTCGTAGACACTGGTATCAGCCAAGTATGGCTCAACCGATTCCAGGGACCTGACCAGGACTTTCAGCTCCATGTCCTCTTCACGGTCGGCCATTTCCTCCAATCTTGACTTCCACTCTCCTATCGGAGCGCGGTCCGTCAGGTATCCGTGGCTCTCCATGTAGGCGAAGACGCTGTCAGCGGGAACCGGCTTCTGCTGCACTACGTTGTAAACCCTTCCGAGGTGCCTTGTGTCGTCGACGATTCTCGCGATCGCGGTGGTCAGAAAGTCGACGCTGGTCATTTCGAAATACCATTCCGGTGCGTAAGGCGCACACCCCAAGCGGGCACATGCCTTGATTATCAGCGACAGGAAGTCATTGGGATTGACTGCGCCTGTCGCACTGTGATGCCCAATATTGCCAGGTCGGAAGATACAAACGGGTAGCCCTCGAGATACGGCCGACCACACCAGCCGTTCCGCAACCCACTTGGCCTGGTTGTAGCCTCCCTCCATCCTGTCTACGAAGCCGTCGATCAGGTTGTTTTCCAGGTAGGGAGATTCATCGCCTCCGGGGAATATGCCGTTGGAGGAGATGTACACGACCGGCTTGGTGACGGATGCGCAGGCGAACTTCAGAACCTCCAATGTCCCTCCAACAGTGTGGGGCCTGGCCGCGGAATACGGATAGGCATAGTTGACCGAGGCGGCGCAGTGAAATATCAGGTCTATCTTGTCCGCCAGCTCCCGGTATGCGTACTCCTCCAGTCCCATACGGGGCTGAGTGATGTCACCCGTAAGAGGTACAATTCTGTTTTCTTCCGACTGACCGGGCAGGCCAAAGAACCTGAGGCTCTCCAACACTCGGTTGGTTGGCGCTGTTGCCGCTGAACTCCGGTCCCTTACGATGCAGTAGAACAGCGTATCCCGTCCCGTAGAACGCAGCAACTCGTCAAGCAGGAAGGCCCCCAGAAAGCCGGTTGCTCCCGTGACCAGGACCGAGGACGCCTCGCTCAAGCGGGTAGTCCTCACATTGCCCTTTGGCGATATCTCCGGGTCCAACACAGAGTCTTCTGCAAGAGTCACCCTTGACTCCCTGCTGGTACCTCTGTCTTGCAGGTACGCTGCAAGCTCGCCAATGGTTGGGTATTCGTAGACTTCGGCGCCGCCAAGCTGGACTCCAAAGGCGCGTTCAATGCCTAGCGTAATCTCCAGTCCCGCCAGCGAATGGCCGCCGACGTCGAAGAAGTTCCAGTCGTCTTCCAGCGAGTCGCCGTCAACGTCCAGGGCTCTGCCCCAGATGTCCCGCAAGGCCCTGAGGCGTTCCGCGTCCGTGGCGTTCCTCGGGAGTGGAGCTCTCTCCTCTGCACTTGGCCTCGTCGTCCGAGTTGCCGGAAGAGCCTTTCGCTCCAGCTTGCCGGTCTGTTGATTTATCGGAAGCGCTCCCAGTCGAACGAAGTGGCTGGGCACCATGTAGAGCGGCAGATACCTCTCCAGAATCGACCGCAAGTCCTTGCTTGTCCCACTCCTAGAGTCAACCTTCCATGTCGCCTGCGGCGCTGGCACCACGTAAGCCACGAGCCGCTTGGTCGTCTCGTCCACGGGTTCAGCCAGCACCGCCACATCTGCTACGTTGCAATGCTTCCGGAGCGCCTCCTCGATGGCGCCCAGGTAAACGGTGTAGCCTCTGATCTTGACCATAGAGTCGTTGCGGCCGATGATCGTAGTCATGCCCTGCGAATCGATCTCGGCCAGGTCTCCGGTGGCGTAGTACCTATCTCCATTCAGGCTGACGAACTTCCCGGCATCCAGGTCAGGTCTCTTCAGATAGCCCCGGGCCAACCCTCGGCCGCCGATGAATAACTCACCGGCGCCTTGTGAGGCAAGAGTGGACCCCCCTTCCGGGATGACTCGAACCGCCACTCCATCCATCGGCAGGCCCACCGGGCACACGTCCACACCATCCAGGCGCAAGTCCGTAAGGTCGACGGTACAAACGTCGTGAGTCTCGCTAATGCTATATGTGTTGAACACCCGGGCTGTATCGGGCAGCACGTCCAGGGCGAGCCTCAACAGGCTGGTTGGCACTACCTCGCCATTCAGCCAGACCACTCGCAGTGACGAAAGTCGGGCGCGCAAGAGTTGGTGGTCTGCAGAGTTCAAGATCCCCTGCAGCAGAGAAGGTGTAAACAGAATCTCGGAGATCCGGTGCTCCGAGATGAACTCGGTGAGAGCGCGAGGCAGGAACACTACGTCATCGGGGATTACGTAGACAGTCCCTCCCTTCAACAACGGTCGAAGAAACTCCCAGGGGAAGAATATGTTGCATGCAACCCGGTCTCCAACGCTGTAGGAGCTGAACCTGTACCTGGCGAAATATGACGAAGCGACGGAGCTGCCGGCCAGCATCACTCCCTTTGGGTCTCCGGTCGTGCCGGAAGTGTAGGGGATAAACGCTAAACTATCGCAGGCGGGATCGACTTTAGGGGTTGCCGCCCCGGAGCGCTTCCAGGATTGATCGCTGTCCATTGGCAATACGTGCGTCGCTGAGAGTTCACTCAGCCTGGGCACGTAGCTTGCCTTGGTGATCACCACCTTGGGCTGCGATTGGGACACTACGGAACGAAGCAGAGGTTCAGGGGAGTCAACGGACATTGGCATAAAGGCTGCGCCGGCCTTCAAGGCCCCGATGCTTGCCACGATATACTCCGGGCACGTGTCCATGAATATGCCCACCGGGTCATCGGTAGACACGCCGCAATGGTGGAGATACGCGCCAAGCGCATCCGTAGCCTGGTCCAGCTGAGAGTAAGACATCTCCTCGCCGGGGAAGACTATCGCAACCTCATCCGGGGTCGCGGCTGCTTGTGCCTTGAAGAGGTGAACCAGGCCGCTTTCTGAGGAGTTCATACCGCCACCTTGGTGAACCGAAGTGTGCGAGAAAAACGGGCGCTTGCAGAGAGTTATTAGGGATATTGCGCTAGCTTACAAGACTTAGGACGTAATGTAAACTTGGAACCCGGGAGCGCGAATCTCAGAAGATACTCTACCTGGCGGTAGCATCGGTCGCGCTGGTAATCTGCGGCAGTGAACCCGACTACCCCCCTTACCTCAGCGCGGCCGCCAGGAAGCCGGCAGCCCGCTCCGCCGCGACGGTCTCCGCGCCCGCGAAGGTGTGGTCCGCACTCGCCATCACCTCCCACTCCGTGGGCGGCGGCATCTCCGAGACCAGGCCTGCGAGCTCCTCGTGCGGCACCAGCAGGTCCCGATCACCCACCAACACCAGCTTCGGACCCCTGAACTTGTCGAGCTTGGTCCTGCGCACTCCTCCGAGCGTCGGCGCCAGCGCCGCCAGCGCGCCGACCGGCTTCAGCTTCCTCACCGCCTCCAGCGCGACTACAGCCCCGAACGACACACCCGCCACGCCGATCCTCTTGCCGTCCACGCCGGGCCATCGCCTGAGGGTCTCCACCGCGGCTCTCAGATCCTCTTGCTCGGCCTCACCCCGGTCGAATCGGCCCTCGCTCGATCCCACGCCGCGGAAGTTGAAGCGCAGCGTTGCCGCGCCCGAATCGTTGAGCGCCAAGCACAGCGCCTGCACGATTGGCGAGTCCATGCTGCCGCCGAACATTGGATGGGGATGGCACAACGCCACGCCGGGGAAAGGCCCGGACGCACTAGTCGGGAGCGTGACCACGCCCTCCAGCGTCAGCTTGCCCGCCCGAAACGCGATGGCCTGCTGCCTCACGCGCTCTCGTCCTCCGACATGAGGCTGGAACGGAGGAAGGCAGCCACGAGCGCACCGATCTCGCGCTCCCGACCCACGAAGAAGTGGTCTGCGCCTGCGATAACGTGAATCTCCGGCGGCGCGGAGAGCTCGGCGCTGAGCCGCTCGGCGTGCTCCGGCGCCATCTGCCTGTCCCGCTCTCCAATCACGAACTGCACCGGCAGGGACGGCCTGCGCGCAAGCTCGTCATCGGGTTCCACCCTGGCCCTGCCGATCACGGACAGCGCCCTCGGCGTGTCGTCGGCGAAGCCTGCCTTCATGGCGACGCCAGCGCCGAAGGAGTATCCGGCCAGCCCAATCGCCATACCGCCAAGCTCGGGCCGGGCCGCCATGAATCTCAGCGCCGCCAATGCATCCTCCACCTCTCCCCTGCCCTGATCGTGCATCCCGGCGCTCGCGCCCACGCCACGGAAGTTGAACCGCAGGGCGGCCATGCCCATCTCCACGAGCGCTCGGCACACGCCCATCACCACGTTGTTGTTCAAGTCGCCGCCCATGAGCGGATGCGGATGGCACACGACAACGCCCGCGACAGGCCGGTCACCTTCCGGCAGGTGGAGGCGGCCTTCCAGTTCTCCGGCCGGTCCGGCGAACGTAACCGATTCGGGGTTCACACTGCGGCCCTCAGGTGAGCGCCTACAGGCTCATCGCCTGGACGCCCAGGCGTGCCAGGTCTTCGTCCTCCTGAGCGGCCAAGCCGCTGACGCCGATTGCGCCAAGGCATGCGCCATCACTGGGCCGCGTGATCAGCACGCCACCCTGAAGCGCGAGCATGTTGGGGTCGCAGAAGTCGCTGATGTTTCGCCCCATGCTCTGGAACCGCTCGGCGAGCGCGGCAGTGTCGCTGCGCATGACGGCTGCGGTGTACGCCTTCTTGAAGGCGATCTGCTGCGGGAGGGCGCGGCAGCGGTCCATCCGCGCATACTGCACCAGCTTGCCGTTGGCGTCGACGATGGCGATGGCCAAGGGGCGCTCCGGCTCCTTCAGAGCCTGATCCAGCATCGCCTGCATTGCCTTCAGGGCCTCATCCAGTCCAAGGACGCTCTCTTCGTACACGCTTCACCTCCAAAGTCGTAACTGCAATAGCATAGCCGGTGCCGACAGCCAACGCTTGCCCCGCGCCGTCCTCACGTCAAGCGGAAGCGACGGGGAGCGCATCCTCGCCTGCGGCTTCCGCCATCATGCGCTCCACGGTTGCCCTCGGTATCAGTATGCGACCGCGACGGCTCAGCCTCACGCTGGGAATGCTCCCCTTGTGAACCGCCTCGTAAACGGAGTCTGTGCTGAGGCCAAGCTGCCGGGCCACTTCCTTGACCGACAGGGCCAGTCTATCGTCGAACATGGCTACCCTCCTTCCCCTCGACTGGATGAATGATGACGGGCGGAGTATAGCACGCCTGTTCGCCAGGTGCAAGTGCTATTCAAGCCTGTTCCGCGGCAGTGTCCGAGACTGCCCTAGTCGTGATCTATGATTCCCATGTAGCGAAGGAAGGGTCTCGAGGCCCACCTCGCGGGCGCGGACATCGCGAAGGTAACCCTCTCGATGCGAGCCGCCAGCGGAGGCGGGCAGTAGTAGATTGCAGCCCACGTTACGACGGCCGCCACCGAGGCCGCCACAATGTTCAGTATCACGTTTCCCATTACGACGCTGTACCTCCTGCCTGGGTAGCCGGACTATCCCTGCACTGCTCTAGCTGCCGTTAGCAGATACCCTGCGAATCCAGTCCGCAAACGCCGTCAGGTTCTCTATCACGCGGTCCCGGACGCCCTCGTCAACCAGGTTGCCTTCCTCGTCGAAGTTCGACATCCCGCCGGACACGCCCACGTCGCCATACGGCATCGGGACTCCTCTCGGCGAAATCAGGACGGCACGCAGCTGGCCGCGTGTGTAGGCGCCAATGCCCAGTCCGGCCGAAATCGACATGATGGAGACCGGCTTGTCCATTAGCACGTTGCCGGGCGGCGACTGTCGCCTGGACGCCCAGTCGATGACGTTCTTGGTCACCGCGGGAACGCCCCAGTTGTACTCGGGCGTGACGATCAGCAGCCCATCCGCGTCCGCTATCGCTTGCTTCAGGTCGAGGACCGGCTGCGGTGCGTCCTCCCCGTCGATGTCCCCGTTGTAGAGCGGGACGTCCTGGATGTCCAACTCGTCGATGCTCATGCCTTCGGGCGCCAAGCGTGCCGCGGCTTTCAGGAGAAGCTTGTTGAGCGATTCCCTGCGCAGGCTTCCTGCAAAGCCCACCACCTTCAGAGGATTGTCCGGCATATATCTCCTGTCTCAGCTCTCAGAGCCGGGTTCCGGCATTGAACCGCGTGAAGGGCATGACACTGGCGGGAGCGGGAGGGAGTCGAACCCCCCGTGGACACCGCAGGGCGCCCACCAACGGATTTGAAGTCCGCGAAGCCCACCAGAGCCCATCCGCCCCCGCGGCTGCGTTGCTCCAAACGGCAGGAGTCTCGCCTGTTCTCGGAGGCGAGACCCTCGCCTGCCGCGCAGTCTAAAGGGTGGAGTCCAGGTGCTTCTTGATGACGGCCTTGGGCACTGCGCCCACCACCTGGTCCACGGGGCTGCCGCCCTTGAACACCAGGAGCGTGGGGATACTGCGAATCCCGTACTTCATGGCCGTCTGAGGGTTCACGTCCACGTCCACCTTGGTGAACTTGATCTTGCCCTCGTACTCCTCGGCCAGGTCGTCGATTACCGGAGCGACCATCTTGCAGGGGGCGCACCACTCTGCCCAGAAGTCCACCAGTACCGGGGTCTCAGCCTCCAGTACCTCCTGCTCAAAGTCGCTGTCGGTTACGGCCATAGGTGCGGTCATCTCATCTCCTCCTAGCTTCACTCGCAGCGCCTGCGGCTGCATTCGTTTCCAATCTCGCCTTCCGAATGGGAGAACGAGCCGCCCATCGCGGAAGGATTACAAGAATTGTATGGTTCTCAGCCCGCCTAGTCAACTGTTGAGACCGAAGCGACGGCCTTCCGCAGTCTCTCCAGACACAGGTCGCGTCCCAGCACGGCCATCGTCTCGAACAGAGGCGGCGCTGCCTTGCGACCGGTCACGGCAACGCGTATCGCGCCGAACAGCTGCCCCGTCTTGACGTTCAGCTCCTCGGCCAGGGGCCTCAGCTCACCCTCCAGCGCCTCGGCCGTCCACTCCCCCACACCTGCGAGCCTCTCCACGGTCGAATCAAGCGCGTTCGCCGTGTCCGCCGGCTCGAGTCCCCGCTGGACCAGATCAGCGGGCGGGTAATCGAGGTCTCGCAGGAAGAAGAAGTCCGTAAGCTCGGGGATGTCGGTCATGGTCCTGATGCGCTCCCGCACCAGCGGGGTAATTGAGCGCACGTAGTCCCTTGAAACGGGCCTGGCAACCTCCTGCGACAGTGACTCGTCGAGTATTCCCGCAATGCGCTCCGCCAGCTCCTCCTCGCCCAGATTGCGAATGTACACCCCGTTCATCCATGTCAACTTCTCCAAGTTGAACACGGCTGCGGAGCGGACGATCCGTTCGATGGAGAAGTTGTTCACCAGATCATCTCGGGAGAGCAGCTCGGTATGATTGTCAAGCGACCATCCCAGCAGGGCCAGAAAGTTGATCATGGCTTCCGGGAGGTAGCCCATCTCCCGGTACTGGAGCAGGGCCACGTCCCCGTGACGCTTGCTCAGCTTGGACTTGTCCGGGCCCAGGATTATGGGCAGGTGCGCCACCAGCGGCATGTCGTAGCCCAGCGCATCGTAGAGGTGGACGTGGCGGGGCGTGCTGGGCAGCCACTCCTCTGCGCGCAGCACGTGAGAGATGTCCATCAGGTGATCGTCCACGGTGCTGGCCAGGTGGTAGGTCGGGTAGCCGTCCGACTTCAGCATCACGAAGTCGTCCACGGTGGCGTTGGCGAAGGTGACCTCGCCGCGGATCAAATCATTGAATGTGGTCTCACCCTCCAGTGGCATCTTGAAGCGCACGACGGGACTCGGGTCGCCGTCCGGCCCGCGGCCTGCCTCACGGCACAGCCGGTCATAGCCCGTGGGCTGCTTGAGCCGCTGCTGTTCCTTACGCATCTCATGCAGGCGCTCGGGTGTGCAGTGGCAGTAGTACGCGTGTCCGGCTTCCACCAGCGATCGCGCCGCGTTCTGATACAGCTCCCGGCGCTGCGACTGCACGTAGGGCGAGTGCGGGCCGCCAACCTCCGGCCCTTCGTCCCACTCCAGGCCGAGCCATCTCAGCGACTCAAGTATGGCCTCCAGCGACCCCTCCTGGGTGCGCGCCGTGTCAGTGTCCTCGATGCGCACGATGAAGTCGCCCCCTGTATGGCGCGCGAAGAGCCAGGCGAATAGCGCCGTGCGAATGTTGCCCACATGCGGGTCTCCCGTCGGGCTGGGAGCGTACCTTACTCTTACTCGGTCATCAGGCATGTGTCAGCTCCTCTCCAGGGCCTGCTGCGGCGGTCGGCCAGCTGAAGTCAGGGAGGGTGCAGCCGTGCTCTGTAGATCCGCCAGCATCGCCGACAGCTCCGGCGGCAGCGGCGCAGAGTGCTCGACGTACCGACCGTCGCCGGGGAGCTTGAAGCCCAGCACGCCCGCGTGAAGGAAGTGCCGGCCAAGCCCAATGTCATGCCCGCCGTACACCCCGTCGCCTGCCAGCGGATGACCCAGCGAGGCGAAGTGAACACGAATCTGGTGCGTCCTGCCCGTCTTCGGGTAGGCTTCCACGAGCGTGAAGCCTGGCAGCCTCTCCAGGACTCGAAAGGCGGTCTCTGAGTCGCGGCCTTCCTGCACAACGGCCATGCGCTTGCGGTTCCGAGGGTCCCTGCCGATGGGGGCTGCTACTGTGCCCTCAGGTGGCTCCAACCATCCCTCTACCAGGGCCGTGTACACCTTCCGGACCGCACGATTCTTGAGCTGCCGCGCGACGTACTCGTGCGCCTGCCGGTTCCTGGCTACCACCATCAGCCCGGACGTGTCCCTGTCGAGCCGATGCACAATTCCCGGCCTCAGACCATCTTCGATCCGCGCCAGCTCAGGCATGCGTCCCAGCAGCGCGTTGACCAGCGTCCCCACGGGATGCCCCGGCGCAGGATGCACGACCATCCCTGCCGGTTTATCTACCACCAGGACGTCGTCATCCTCATAAATCACGGAGAGTTGAATGTCCTGTGGCGTCAGCTGCGTGGGCTGCGGAGGTGCAACCTCAACCTCCACAGTCTCCCCGCCCTTCAGCCTGTACGACGCCTTCGCGGCGGCGCCGTTCACCCTGACCAGCCCCCGGCCCACGAGGCCCGCGACGTGAGAGCGAGAAAGGTCGCCATTCCGGTCGGCCAGGAAGCGGTCCAGGCGTTCGCCGGGCGCGTCGGCCACCAGCGTTCGCACTACTCCCACGCCCTCTTCCTTTCCCGACCGAAGGGCCTCTCCAAGCGTCTCTGGAGCCACGCCAAAATGGTCGTTGTAGTCGCCGGACCACGCATCAGGGGCCTGCTCGGCCCAGTCGCTCTCGGCGGACGCGAAGGCCGCCGCCGGCGCTGCATCGGTCGGAGCGCGACTGCCGGACTTCGCCGACGTCACGGTCAACAGGAGCCCTATGAGCCCTACCACGATTGAGGAGTCCGCCAGATTGAACACGGGCCAGGCACCCACGTCGATGAAGTCGACCACGTGACCGAGCCTCACCCGGTCGATCAGGTTGCCCATTGCGCCTCCCAGCATCAGCCCCAGGCTGAGCCGGAGCATGAAGCTGTCGACAGGGTGAGTGCGATAGAACACAAGCAGCACCCCAATCCCCACCAGCGAGGCGAGAGTCAGGAGGAGGGTTTGGTCGGGAAACAGTCCGAACGCGCTGCCGGTGTTCAACACGTACGTCGCACGCACAAACCCATCATCCGGTATGGACTCGCCGGGCGACATGGTTCTGGTGACCAGCCCCTTGGTGGACTGGTCTGCCATAAGCGTCAGGATGAGGACGACAAGCGTGGTCACGTCAGAGCGCCCCGGAGCCGTTCGGCGGGTGGCGCGGACACTCCGCGTGAGCGTGCAAATCGGGTGTGGAACTGCCGTAGGCCATGTGCGCCGAAGTGTGGAATTCTCAACTCAGTGTAGCACACGCACAGAGCGCTGCACAACGAACGCGGCCGGGGCGCGGTGAGGGCATGCACCTGTCGTTGCGGCGGCAAGGCGATGCGCATGCCACCTCGCGTCACGAGCTCCGGCCCACTCTCCGGCCTGTTGCCCTGTCAGACGGCCCTGAACTTCGCCGCCTCCTCGGAGCCGCCCGTGGCGTCGCCTGCGCTGTAGGAGTGCGCGCCCGTGCCGGCAAGCCCGCCTCCCTGCACGATCAGGTACTCCTCCCTGATAGGACGGCCGTTCAGCCAGCACTCTAGTATCTCGCGGACTCCCGCAGCGTACCGAGCCTGAGCCGAAAGCGACGTCCCGGACGTGTGCGGCGTCATCGCGTGGTTGGGCATCGACCGCCAGGGGTGGTCGTTGGGAGGGGGCTGCGGGAACCACACGTCGCCGGCGTATCCTGCAAGCTGTCCACTCTCGAGGGCCCTCACGATCGCGTCGCGGTCGCATATCTTGCCCCTCGCGGTGTTGACGATGTAAGACCCGCGCTTCATCCTGCCGATGAGCGCGTCGTCAAACATGTGCTCGGTCTCGGCGTGGAGCGGGCAGTGGATGCTCACCACGTCGCACACACTGACGAGCGACTCCACGTTGGGGTGGAACGTCAGCCCTAGCTCCTGCTCGACCTCCGCGGGCAGCCGGTGCCTGTCCGTGTAGTGCAGCTTCACGTCGAAGGCCTTCATTCGCTTCAGGACCGCCAGGCCGATCCGGCCGGCGGCCACCACGCCCACGTCCATCCCCTCGATGTCATAGGACCGCGAGATGGCGTCTGCGATGTTCCAGCCGCCCTTCATCACCCAGCCGTACTGGGGAATGTAGTCCCTGACCAGAGCCAACATCTGCATCACCGCGTGCTCCGCTACGCTGACGCTGTTGCACCACGTCACCTCGCACACGGTGATGTCCCTGGCAATGGCCGACTGAAGGTCAACGTGGTCCGAGCCGATCCCCGCGGTGATCGCGATCTTGAGCTTGGGAGCGTTTCGGATACGCTCCGCGGTCAGGTACCCCGGCCAGAATGGCTGTGAGATGACGACGTCGGCGTCCGGCAGCTCGCGCTCAAAGACCGAATCCGGGCCGTCCTTGTCCGACGTGACGACGAACCTGTGGCCGCGCTCGGTCACGAACTTCTCAAGACCCAGCCCTCCCGACACGGATCCCAGAAGCTGCCCGGGCATAAAGTCGATTGAGGCGGGTGTGGGCAGCGTTTGGCCGTCCGGGTAGTGGGAAAGTGTGGGTATGGTAGAGCGTGCGTAGGCCGTAGGGAATCCGGTCACGGGGTCCGGGTACAGAACGCAAAGTACCTTGAGTGCCGATGAAATGCTCATGCCCCACCTCCTCCACTGGTAGCCTTGTATTCATTATACGTGGAAACGCCCTTCTCAGGTAGATTGTGGTAGAATCGGAAGCCATAAACCTACCTCACCCTAGAGAGCGCCACAGTGCCATACGCCATAAGGTTCGCCCGGGAAGAGGATGTCCCCCAGCTGGCGGAGATAGAGAAGGAGGCCTTCCCCACCAACTGGCCCGCCACTCCGTTCAGGAGAGACCTCTCCAGAGAATCGATAAGCCTGCTGGTGGTCTACACACTGCCCGAGGAGGACAATCCACCTCCGCCTGAACCCGATCTACCCGCGGGCGATGCCGAGCAGCCTCGGGGCCTGGCCGGGCTCCTGGCGCGCATCTTCCGCGGCCGAAACCACCGTCAGGCGAATCGCGGGCCGGCCGAGTTCATAGCCGGCTATGTGTCGACCTCCTACATGACGGACGAAGCGCACGTGACGGGCATCGCAGTGCGAGGGTTGCACCGCGGCAACGGCCTTGGCGAGCTGCTTCTAATGTCGGCCATAGAGCTTGCGATGCGGAAGAACTCGCGCGTGGTGACCCTTGAGGTGCGCGTCTCCAACCGCGTCGCACAGTCACTGTACACCAAGTACGGCTTCAACCAGGCCGGGCTTCGCAAGGGATACTACACCGACAACCACGAGGACGCCTACATCATGACCACCGCTCCCATCTCCTCACTGGAGTACGGCGAGAAGTTCCGCACGCTGGAGCAGAGCTACCGGCAGAGACGAGGCTACGCGGCCATCAGCCTCGGATGAGCGGCCCACCTAGATGCCGACGATGAGCTGCCTGCCGCCCACGAGAATCATGGACGCCGCCAGGATGACCAGCACCACCCGATGGTCAACGCGCGACCGCAGGTATATCCCGATCTGCGCCCCCACCAGCGCGCCCGCACCCAGCAGCGCCGCCCGGAGCCACCCATCCTGGAACTGACCGGTGGCTATGCGCGTGATCAGGCTGGAGGAGGACGTCACCACCAGCAGCAGCATCGCCGTGGGCGCCACCACTCGGGGCGGCATCCTGAGGAGGAACGTCATCGCCGGAACGTTGACGACCCCTCCACCAATCCCGAAGAAACTCGATATGTAGCCGGACACGGGGCTTATCCCGCCGGCCATCACCGTATTGACGTAGAAGCGGTAGGTACGGCCCATCCGCTCCCGTATCTCCCTGTTCGGGGCGTGCTCAACGTCCCCCTGCAGCTCGATTGCCCTGGTGCTCCGCCACAGCACGTACACAGCGCCCAGTATCAGCAAGATGCCCATGTATATCTCGAAGGAGTCGCGAGTCACGCGGCTGGCTGCAATCGCTCCTATGGCCGCGGCCGGAATGCCTCCCACGGCCAGCAGCCCGGCCGTCTTGAAGTCGATGCGATGCTCCCGGTAGTTGGTCACCGTCGCGGACACGGCGTTCAGAAACACCACAGTTAATGAGATGCTGGAGATGACGGCCGGCGACTCGTCGGGAAACATGAAGAGCAGCAGGGGCACCAGAACGAACCCGCCGCCCAGGCCGACCAGCGTTCCCAAAGCGGCCACCGCAGCGCCCACCAAGGGCAGCATCACGAGGTGCAGGATTGTCAGCTCGTACGACATTGCCTCGGCTAACGGGTGCGGGCGCGCAACAGCGGAGCTTATACTCACCGCGGACTACGCGCTTGCGCGCCTCCTGTCGCGCCGTGACGGGAGCGCGGGCCGGCGCGCCGCCCGCCGCCTACGGCTCCTCGACTATCTCGATGCGCTCTATGGTGGGCAGATTGACAGGGCTGGAGCGCTCGCCCGACGCGCCGACGGTAACGGGCAGGTTGGCCAATCCGTCCACAACGTCCATGCCCTCCCTCACCTGCCCGAAGATCGTGTAGTTCTTGGGGAGGTTGGCCCGCTTGTGCACCACGAAGAACTGGCTGCCGTTGGTGTTGGGACCCGCATTCGCCATCGCCAGAATGCCCGGATCATAGTCGCGGGTAACCGGCTCGTCCTCAAAGGTGTAACCGGGGCCGCCGCGGCCCGTGCCGGTAGGGTCACCGCCCTGGATCATGAAGCCGGAGATGATCCGGTGGAAGATGACGCCGTCGTAGTAGCCCTCTCTGGCCAGGAACACAAAGCTGTTCACGGTCTTCGGCGCCTCCGCCGGGAACAGGTCGAATACGATGGCCCCGCCGCTCGTGTGCATGGTGGCGGAGATCTTGCTCGCGGGGTCGATGGTCATGGGAGGTGGTGCGCTGTACTTGTTGGCCACGCTTCTTCCTCACTGGTGCGGGATTTGCCGAGGACGCCGCGGGGGCGTTTCAGCGTGGGCAAGTCTAGCAGAATCGGCTTCCCCGTGCCAGACGTAGGCACGTCTCACGCACGGTTTTCGCCGCTGCACTGGCGTTTCCGAGCGGTACTGTGGCATAATCAGGGGCGTCAGAATTGCCCACCCAACTGGAAGGAAGGTAGGTAGCTACATGAGTCAACAGAACCTGCGGCAGAGATCCCTGTCCACGCTGCAAACCCCTCAAGGCGAGGTTAGCTATTTCCGTCTGGCGGCGCTCGAAGAAGCAGGCCTGACCACGCTGGCAAATCTGCCGTTCTCCATCCGCGTGCTGGCGGAGAACGCACTGCGCAACCTGGACGGCTACTTGGTGAACGAGGAAGACATCGCGGCCGTCGCCGGATGGCAGCCCGGCTCCCAGTCCGCCAGGGAGTTCCCGTTCATGCCCGCTCGCGTGCTGATGCAGGACCTCACCGGCGTCCCCGCCGTCGTGGACCTGGCGGCGATGCGGTCGGCGATGGCGCGCGAGGGAGGCGACTATCGCAAGGTCAACCCCATCGTGCCCGTGGACCTGGTCATCGACCACTCGGTGCAGGTCGACTATTACGGCGTTCCCACCGCCTTCCAGATGAACGTGGCGCGGGAGTTCGAGCGCAACCAGGAGCGATACACCTTCCTGCGCTGGGCGCAGAGCGCCTTCGACAACTTCACGCTGGTGCCGCCCGGCACCGGCATCGTCCACCAGGTCAACCTCGAGTACCTGGCCTCCGTGGTCTCAACCGGCAACTCGCAGGGCCTGACGGCCGTGTACCCGGACACGCTGGTGGGCACCGACTCACACACCACCATGATCAATGGCCTGAGCGTGCTGGGCTGGGGCGTCGGCGGCATCGAGGCAGAGGCCGTGGTACTGGGCCAGCCCTACTACATGCAGATTCCGGAGGTCATCGGATTCCACCTCAGCGGCTCCCTTCAAGACGGCGTCACCGCCACCGACCTCGTGCTCACGGTTGTGCAAATGCTGCGGGCGAAGGGCGTGGTCGAGAAGTTCGTTGAGTTCTACGGCCCCGGCCTTGCCAGCCTGCCGCTGCCCGACCGCGCAACCATCGCCAACATGGCCCCCGAGTACGGCGCAACCTGCGGGTTCTTCCCCATCGACTCAATCACGCTGGACTACATGCGAGGCACGGGGCGAGACGCGGCACAGGTGGAGCTTGTGGAGCAGTACGCACGCGCCCAGGGCCTGTTCCTTACCGCGGACACGCCCGAACCATCCTATACCGACACCCTCCGCCTGGACATGAGCGACGTTGCACCAAGCCTGGCCGGGCCGCGCAGGCCGCATGACCGCGTGGTGCTTGGCGCGGTGCGGGACAACTTCCGCGACACCTTCGGCGACAACGATGACAAGGCCGAACTGGAGATCAACGGCCAGACGGCATCGCTGGGCAGCGGCGACGTCGTGATCGCCGCCATCACAAGCTGCACCAACACCTCCAACCCCTCGGTGATGATCGGCTCCGGCCTCATCGCCAAGAAGGCCGTGGAGCGCGGGCTGCGCAGCAAGCCCTGGGTCAAGACCAGTCTTGCGCCCGGCTCGCAGGTTGTCACCGACTACATGAACTCCGCGGGCCTCACGCCCTACCTGGAGGAGCTGGGCTTCCAGACCGTCGGCTACGGCTGCACCACCTGCATCGGGAACAGCGGCCCGCTGCCCGACGCGGTATCCAGGGCCGTGGGCGAAAACGACCTGACCGTCGCGGCCGTCCTCAGCGGCAACCGCAACTTCGAGGGTCGCGTCCACGCGGACGTGAAGGCCAACTATCTCGCGTCGCCGATGCTCGTGGTGGCATACGCCCTCGCCGGCACGGTCGACATCGACCTCAACAGCGACCCGCTAGGCCAGGACGCGCAGGGCAACGCCGTGTACCTGAGCGACCTCTGGCCGTCGCAGGAGGAGATCAGGGACACCGTCAGCGGCTCGCTCAACCCGGACATGTTCAAGAGCCGCTACAGCATCGTGTCCACCGGCCCGGAGGAGTGGCAGACTCTTCCAACGCCGGAGGATGACCTGTACCAGTGGGACCCGGACTCCACGTACATCCAGGAGGTGCCCTTCTTCGCCAACATCGGCGACGACATAAAGGACACCGAGGACATCACGGGCGCACGCGTGCTGGTCATGCTGGGCGACTCCGTCACCACTGATCACATCTCCCCCGCAGGCGCCATCCCCGCCAGCAGGCTCGCCGGACGGTTCCTTGCCGGGAAGGGCGTCGAGCAGAGGGACTTCAACACCTTCGGATCCCGGCGCGGCAACCATGAGGTGCTCATGCGGGGCACGTTCGGCAACATCCGCCTGAGAAACCGGCTGACCCCGGAGAGGGAGGGCGACTGGACCGTCTACTTCCCGGAGAACGAGGAGACCAGCATCTTCGAGGCCGGCGAGAAGTACCAGGCCAACGGCATCCCCACCATCATCATCGCCGGCAAGGAGTACGGACAGGGCAGCTCCCGCGACTGGGCCGCCAAGGGCCCCAACCTGCTGGGCGTGCATGCCGTGATATCGGAGAGCTTCGAGCGCATCCACCGCAGCAACCTCATCGGCATGGGCGTGCTGCCCCTGCAGTTCAAGCCGGGCGACAGTGCCGACAGCCTGGGCCTAACCGGCCGCGAGACCTTCGACGTCACCGGCATCGCCGGCGGGATCACGCCGGGCCAGGACGTGCAGATACACGCCGCCCGAGAGGACAGCTCCTCGGTGGACTTCAGCGTCACCTGCCGCATAGACAACCAGGTGGAGGTGGACTACCACAGGAACGGCGGCGTACTCCACACCGTTCTTCGCCGGATGCTCCGCGAGGGCTAGGAGGTAAAGACCAGGTATGGGAGTGACACGAGTGAACGTCACGGTCCGCAACATCTCTGCGCCGGACAGGTCCTGGAGCGGGTTGTTTGTGGTAGATACCGGAGCGACGGATAGCATGGTCCCAAGGGAGTTCCTGGAGGCCATCGGGCTGTCGCCTCTCAGGCAGCGCACTTACAGGCTCGGCGACGGGCGCAGCCTCACGTTCGACATCACGGAGGCCCGTCTGGAGTTTATGGGCAAGGCCACTGCAAAGGACATAATCATGGGCGGGCCGGGCAGCGAGCCTCTTTTGGGGGTGACCGCTCTGGAGTCGACCGGTATGGAGGTGGATCCAGTGAGTGAGACACTTAAGGAGCTGCCCGCCGTCCGTCTCGTGGGCATGAGAGTTGAGCCTGGCCGGACGGGCAATTGACCGGCGGCGCCATGACAGGAGGCAACACATGCTGATACTGCTCCAGAGGCTGCTGGCCGAGAGGCTGGCGCCCGCTCCCTACAGACCGACGCCGCGGCCGCCCGCGGCCGTGCACACGGAACGCACCGTGGATGCCCCAATCTCGTCCTCGCCGCAGCGACCGGCCGGGCAGCAGGTGACGGTCAGAACCGCAACCGCCTACTACGTGTACACCAACAGCCGGAACCGGTACTCACGGATTCACGAGGAGTCCTGCCCGTGGTACCAGCGGCCGCGCACCGCGCGCCAGACCGACAACGGCTGGTGGCACGGCCCGTACGGCCGACTTGAGCTGGCGGAGGACAGCCCGCAGAACATCGGCGCGGTGACTCCATGCGGCCACTGCATGCCGTAGGGGACCGCTATTGAGTTGTGCGTAACCAGCTGCCAGCTAGCAAGGGCAGCCGTGTGGTATAATCCTACGAAATGGACGCCACCCGAAGCCTCCAAATCTCCGTCATCGGCGCAGGCGAGCCTCCACCCGAGGCCATCCCCCTCGCCGAAGAGGTCGGGCGTGAGCTTGCGAGGCGTGGAGCCATCGTGGTGACCGGCGGACTTGCCGGCATCATGGAGGCGGTCTGCCGGGGCGCCAAGGAGGCCGGTGGCACGACCATCGGAATCCTGCCCGGTACCGACCCGCGAGACGCCAACCCATACGTCGACATCGCCATCTGCACCGGCATCGGCTACGCCCGGAACCTGGCCGTAGTCCGCTCCGGACGCGCCGTCATCGCCGTGTCCGGCGCCTTCGGCACACTCTCCGAGATCGCGCACGCGCTGGGCGACGGCATCCCCGTCATCGGCCTCAGCACGTGGACCCTCTCCCGCAACGGCAGCGTAGACACCTCAATCGAGGTCGCCAGCAACCCCGCGGATGCCGTCGACAGGGCGTTCCGGGCCGCGGAGTCGAGGGACTACGCCGCAGTGGCCGCCCGAGGAGAGTTCAGATGAGCGTCATCAGAGACGTGCGGGCCAGGGAGATACTGGACTCCAGGGGCAACCCCACTGTGGAGGTTGACGTGACGCTGGACGACGGCTCCGCGGGCCGCGCCGCCGTCCCGTCCGGCGCCAGCACAGGCGCCCACGAGGCGGTTGAGCTTCGTGACGGCGACTCCTCGCGATACGACGGCAAGGGAGTTCTCAACGCGGTAGCCAACGTCCACGATCGCATCGCGCCCGCCGTAGCCGGCATGTCCGCTGCCGAGCAGCGCACGCTGGACGAGCGGCTCATCAGCCTGGACGGCACCCGCAATAAGGGCAGCCTGGGCGCAAACGCCATCCTGGGCGTCTCCCTTGCTGCCGCTCACGCCGCCGCAGCCTCGCTGCGCGTCCCGCTCTACCAACACCTGTGCGCCGGCTCCCCCACCCTGCTGCCCGTGCCAATGTTCAACATTCTGAACGGCGGCAAGCACGCGCAGGACTCCACGGACTTCCAGGAGTTCATGGTCATCCCGCTTGGCGCGGCATCTTTCCGGGACGCCTTCAGAGCTGGCGCAGAGGTCTACCAGGCGCTGAAGCGTGTGCTGTACGGCCGCGGCTACAGCTCGAACGTGGGAGACGAGGGTGGCTTCGCACCGTCGCTGCCTTCCAACCGCGACGCAGTGGAGTGCGTTCTCGCCGCCATAGATGCGGCGGGCTACCGGCCGGGAGTCGACTGCTTCATCGGGCTGGACGTGGCCGCCACGGAGCTACTGCAGGGTGGCGCGTACGTCCTGGAGCGCGAAGGCGTCACGCTCGACAGCACGCAGATGGTCGACTACTACGCTCGGTGGGTGGATGCCTACCCCATCGTCAGCATCGAGGATGGCATGGCGGAGGACGACTGGGACGGCTGGGGCCTGCTGATGGAGAAGCTGGGCGACCGGGTGCAGCTGGTGGGTGACGACCTCTACACCACCAACACCAACCGGATGCTGAGGGGAGTGCAGGAGCGAGCCAGCAACTCGATCCTGATCAAGCTGAATCAGATCGGCACCCTGACGGAGACGCTGGACGCCATCGAGATGGCCGGCAAGGCCGGTTGGAGCTCCGTCATCAGCCACCGCTCCGGCGAGACTGAGGACACGACCATCGCCGACCTGGCGGTGGCCACCGGCGCGGGCCAGATCAAGGCCGGCGCGCCGGCCCGCAGCGAGCGCGTCTGCAAGTACAACCGGTTGCTGCGAATCGAGGAGGAGCTGGGAGCGAACGCCCGCTATCCCGGGCGGGACGCCCTGCCGGTTTGAGGCCATGCCAAGGCCAGAACAGCGATAGGCAAAGGAGGCGCAAATGACCACGCGAATAGGCATCAACGGATTCGGACGAATTGGGCGGCAGGTGCTCCGCGCCTCGATGGAGCGGCACCCGGACAAGCTGGACGTCGTCGCAGTGAACGACCTCACCAGCGCCAAGACCAACGCCCACCTCTTCAAGTACGACACCAACTACGGCGTCTACCCCGGCACGGTGTCGGCGGAGGAGAACGCCATCGTCATCGACGGCAAGGAGGTGCAGGTGCTGGCCGAGCGCGACCCCGCCAGCCTGCCCTGGGGCGACCTTGGCGTGGACATCGTCGTCGAGTCCACGGGCATATTCACGGACGCGACCAAGGCGGCCGGGCACCTGGAGGGCGGCGCCAAGAAGGTGATCATCTCCGCTCCCGCCAGGAATGAAGACGTGATGGTGGTCCTGGGCGTCAACGAGAAGAATTACGACCCCGAGAGCCACAAGGTGCTTTCGAACGCGTCCTGCACCACCAACTGCATCGCCCCGATGGTCAAGGTGCTGCACGACAGCTTCACCGTGAACCACGGCCTGATGACCACGATTCACGCCTACACCAACGACCAGCGCATCCTTGACCAAGCCCACGACGACCTGCGACGCGCCCGCGCGGCCGCGCAGAACATCATCCCGACGACCACCGGCGCGGCGAGGGCCGTCGGCGTCATCGTGCCGGAGTTGCAGGGCAAGATACACGGCATGGCGCTTCGAGTCCCGGTGTCGACCGGCTCCATCACGGACTTCGTTGCGGAGCTGGACAAGTCGGTCAGCGTCGACGACGTCAACGCGGCGTTCAAGGAGGCAGCGGACACGAACCTCAAGGGCGTGCTGGAGTACACCGAGGACCCGCTGGTGAGCGCGGATATCGTCTACAACCCGCACAGCTGCATCTTCGACTCCCTCTCCACGATGGTGATGGAGGGTAACATGGTCAAGATCCTGGGCTGGTATGACAACGAGTGGGGCTACTCCTGCCGCACCGCCGACCTGTGCGCCTACCTGGTGGACCAGGGACTGTAGAAGCTCACGCACGACCACAGCTTTGACGCCCGCTCGCCCTGAGGCTTTCGAAGAGTGCGAGCGGGCGCCTGCATTAAGGCAGACGCCTGCTTCACTGTGCTAGTAGGGGCGTTGAGGCAATTCGTCTGCCGGAAGTTTCAGCCTCCCCACTTTGCCCCTGCCCGCTCACCTTGATAGAATAGCCTATCGTGGAGCAGCCCGACACAGAGCAGCCTTCGCCTCAGGATTCTGACGCGCCGCCTTCCCGCGGCGGCCGCGCCGCCCTCATCGCGCCTGCGCTCATACTGCTGCTTGCGCTCGCTCTGCGGCTCTACGGAATCGACTGGGATCAGGGCGGCCTCTTCCACCCTGACGAACGCGCCATCCTCTTCCGCGTCAATGACCTGAGCTGGCCGCCGCTCTCTGATCTCGGCGTGCTCCTGAACGTGGACGAGAGCCCGCTGAACCCGCGATGGTTCCCCTACGGCAGCCTTCCCATCTACGCCGGCATGGCCGCGGAGTCGCTGCTGTCACCGTTCGCGACGCTGGACTTCCGCGACCTCCGCTTCCTGGGCAGAGGCCTCTCGACCCTAGCGGACGTGGGAACGGTGCTCATGGTGTTCCTGCTCGGCTGCCGCCTGTACGGCCGGCGCGCCGGCCTGCTTGCGGCCCTGCTGGCGGCGGTGGCCGTCATCCACGTGCAGATGAGCCACTTCTACACCTCCGATACGTTCCTGACATTCTTCATCGTGGCGGCCATGTACTTCATGGCGCGCAGGGCGCAGGAAGGCGGGCTCAAGAACTCGCTGCTGGCGGGCGTGTTCATAGGGCTGGCGCTGGCGTCCAAGATCAGCGTCGCGCCGCTTTTGTTGGCCCTCGTGCTTGCGCACGCTTTCCACGTCTTCTCGAGCTCCCGCGACGAGCTTGCCCTCGCCAAGCCGAGACGCCCCGTCCTGGCCAGCGCGACGCACCACCTTCTGCTGTCGTGCGCGGCGGCCCTGCTCGTGTTCTTCCTGGCGACGCCGTACGCATTCCTCGACTGGTCGAAACCCAACCCGTGCCCCGTGCCGTACTCCGCGCTATCATTCCTCGACCAGAACTACTACGCCTGCGACGTGGGCGGCGAGTACGCCATGGCCCGCGGCATTTCCGGCCGCCCGTACACCCAGCAGTACATCGACACGACTCCCTACTGGTACCACGTGCGGCAGTTGGCACTGTTCGGCCTTGGCCTGCCGCTGGGCATCGCGGCGTGGGCCTCGATCCTGTTCACTATCGGCCTCGCAATCGCCAGGCGCAGCAAGGCGGACCTGCTGCTGCTGGCGTGGGTAGTTCCGTACTTCATGTTGACCGGGTTCGTGCAGGTCAAGTTCCTGCGTTACATGCTGCCACTCACGCCCTTCCTCATTATCATGGCATGCCACATGCTCTTGTGGGCGCGGGACTGGGCCGCCGCGCACAGCCGCGAGCGCGACATCGCCATGCGATGGGGCATTGGCCTCGTGGTGGGAGCGACCGCCTTTTACGCTCTGTCCTACACAACCACCTACGCCGGGACGCACAACGCCAACCGCGCCTCCGAGTGGATCAGGGAAAACGTGCCGACCGGCTCCGTAATCCTCATGGAGCACTGGGAGGAGTCGCTGCCGAACATGGAGGGCTACGTCATCGGCTGCCGCGGCGTGCCCGACGACAACCGATCCTGCATGACCATGTACGACTCCGACAGCGTCCGCTACTCCAGCGGCCAGGACAAGATCGAGCGCGTCGCGGAGCAGCTGGCCGGCGCCGACTACCTGGTCTTCTTCAGCAACCGCCTCTACGGGAGCACCGCGCGCCTTCCGGAGAAGTATCCCCTCACCGGCGAGTACTACCGGAGGCTGTTTGGCGGGGAGCTGGGCTACGAGCTGGCCCACTGGGAGACCGACTACCCGTCGATCTTGGGCGTGGCGTTCGTGGACGACACGCTCACGCGGCCCGGTCTGCCCACGCCTGTGCCGCTCGGCGCCTACCGGCCCGCCCCGCTCTCCATCGGCATGGGCTACGCCGACGAGAGCTTCAGCGTGTACGATCGCCCCAAAGTGCTCGTGTTTGAGAACCGCGAGCGGCTTGAGGAGGGGGAGATTCTGCGGCGCATCCTCACGCCCAGGCCCCAAGCCCCAACCACCAAGACACTGCTCCTGTCCGATGCCACCCTTGCGGCCCAACGCGAGGGCGGCACGTGGACCGACATCGTCGACTCCGGCAGCCTGTCGAACCGCTTCCCGATCGGGGCGTGGTACCTCTGGGTGCAGGTGCTGGCGCTGGCCGCCCTGCCGCTGAGCCTGCTCGCCTTCCGGCCTCTGCCCGACCGGGGCTACCTGCTGGCCAAGCCACTCGGCATACTGGTTGTCGCCTATGGGGCGTGGGCACTCGCAAGCCTGCAGTGGATGCCGTTCTCGCGGGGCTCCGTAATGATCGTGGCGCTGCTGCTGGCAGGCACTTCGGCCGTCGCGGCCTACGCCCGCCGCGCCGAGATGCTGTCGTGGTTCCGGCAGAACGTGCGCCTCGTGGTGATCGGCGAAGCGCTGTTCGCGGTCTCGTTCGGCGTGTTCCTGCTGGTGAGGGCGGCCAACCCGGACCTGTGGCATCCGTTCAACGGCGGGGAGAAGCCGATGGAAATGGCCTACCTCAACGCGGCGGTCCGCTCCACCTTCTTCCCTCCCTACGATCCGTGGTTCGCGGGCGGCTACATCAACTACTACTACTTCGGGCAGATGATAGTGGCAAGCCTGGTGCGGGCCACGGGCATCACCACCGAGGTTGCGTTCAACCTGGCCGTCCCCCTGTTCTTCGCGCTCACCACTTCGGCGGTGTTCTCTCTGGTGTACTCGCTGGCGATGGGCACACGCCGCGGGCTAGGCATTGCCGGCGGCCAGGCGGGAGCCGTGGCGGCGGGACTGGTCGGCGCGGTGTTCGTCGCTGTGCTGGGCAACCTGGACGGCGCGGTGCAGCTGGCACAGGGCGCATCCAGGGCGATATTCAGTGGGCTGCCCCTCGGCGAGTTCGATTTCTGGCGTAGCAGCCGGCTGATTCCGCCGGGCGACCCGCCGGGCCACGAGATAACCGAGTTCCCATTCTTTACCTTCCTCTTCGGTGACCTGCACGCGCACATGATGGCGATACCGTTCGCGCTGCTCGCCGTTGGCCTGTCGCTGTCCCTTGCGCTCCGCATCCGCGACGGCGCGGGCATCCTGCCCCGCGTAGCGCACCTGCTGGCGCTGGCACTAGCGGTCGGCTCGCTGCGGGCAATCAACACGTGGGACTACCCGACGCAGCTGGCGATCGGCGGAGCCGCTGTGCTCCTCGGCGAATACGCGCGGTCTCCAAGGCTCACGATGTCACTGGCGGCGCGGGTAGCGGTGCAGTCGGCGTTCCTCTTCTGGGCAACCACCTTCCTCTTCGCTCCCTTCATCCAGGGTTACCAATCCTTCTCCGACGGGGTATTCCCCAGCCGGTGGCAGACGCCCCTGTACTCCTACGTCGGCATTCACGGCCTGTTCTTGTTCGTCATCGCATCGTTCTTGGTGTACTCTCGCCGCAGCTACCTGCCCCGCCTGTTCGAGATGGCCACGGGCGCGGCTCCTGGCCGCGGGCTGAAGGGTTACGGTGAGGAGCTCGCCGCCGACGCCGGCAAGGCCGTACGCCTGGCGCTACTAGGCGGCCTGCCGGTCGCCGTGCTGCTCGCCCTGGCGCTCAGCGGCTATGCAACTGCCGCGTTCATACTGCTGCTGTTGATGCCTACAACAGTCCTCGCCTGGAAGTGGGCCGCCGAGGGAGAGGAGACCTTTGGCGCATTTGCTCTCCTGATGCTGGCAATGGCGTTTTCCATCGGGGTAGCAGTGGAGCTGATAACCATCGAGAACGACATATCCCGCATGAACACGGTGTTCAAATTCTACCTGCAGGCGTGGGCGCTCATGGCGGCCGCGGCGGCGTACCTGCTATGGCGCATGGGGTTCGGCGTAGAGATTCTCGGCCGTCTGCGGGGCGGACTACAGGATGTCGGCCTCAGACGCCGCCTGCTGGGCGCAGCGTGGCTGGGTATGCTGGCGCTGCTGGTGGTGAGCAGCGCGATCTACACCGTGGGCGGCACGCAGGACCGGCTCAGGGACAGGTTCGAGGTGCTGCCTCTTACGCTGGACGGACTGGCCTTCATGGAGAGCGCATCGTACACATTCGACAGAGGCAGCGGCACCGACTCTCTGGCCGATGAGTACGATGCGATCCAGTGGCTCCGGTCGGAGGAGGTATCCGGTTCGCCCGTGGTGCTGGAGGGGCACGGAGAGCTGTATCGCAGCCTCCACACACGCGTTGCCATCTACACAGGCCTTCCCACCGTCATCGGCTGGGACAACCACCAATCCCAGCAGCGAGGAGGCGCGGGAGTGTCCACGCGGCTCAGGGACGTGCAGCGCATCTACTCCACAACAGTTTGGGACGTCGCGCTGGAGCTGATGGACAAGTACAGCGTGGAGTACGTCTACGTTGGGGAGATCGAGCGCCACTACTATCCGGACGCAGGCCTGGACAAGTTCGGGCAAATGGTGGGCACGCTCCTGGAACTGGCCTACTCCAGCCCAACAGTTGAGATATACAGAGTGTTGCCGCCCGAACTGAGGCTTGAGACCCCCATTACCCCGTGATACAATTGACAGGTTAGCCCTCTATCGAGCAGTGTGTGGCAGCCGCGGAAGGGTGGCATGAGCGCAACGGAGATCATACAGGTCGTGCGCGACCTGACCATAATTTTCTTCGCCATGGCCGGAGTGTTGGTGATGCTGATTGCCAGCGTGATCCTGCTAATGCTCTACCGCAAGGTGTCGCCCACGCTGGACTCGGCGAAGGCGACTGCAAAGCGCACTGAGGAGGCCACAACCGAGATTTCGGAGAAGTTCATCAAGCCCATGGTGAACGCCTCCACTTTGGCCTACACGACAGGGCGAGTGTTGGGCTTCATCGCGGGACTTTCGCAGGGAAAAGGAGACAGGAAAAATGGCAAATGAATCCGGATTCGGGACCGGACTTGTGCTTGGTGGAGCTATAGGACTGCTTGCAGGCCTGCTCCTCGCGCCCAAGGCCGGCGAGCAGACACGAGCAGAAGTGGTGGAGAGAACGGCCGGCCTGAGGCAACGAGCCGAGGACATGACCGCAGATTTCCGCGAGCGAGTTCGGGAGACCGTGCGTGAAGTCATGGACGAAGGCAGAGTTGTCGCCAACCGGATCATGCCCGCCAAGGAGCAGGAGGGCGCGGCTGCGGCCGAACCCGCCGCGGACAGCCGGGAGGAGACCCCCGCCTAGGATACCCGGTACTTGGGGTACGAGCCGAAGACCTTGAGCATGGACACCTCGGCCTCCATGCACGCAAGCGCGTCCCGCACCAGCGGGTCTTCTCTGTGCCCGTCCAGGTCCACCAGGAAGACGTAGCGCCCCAGGCTCTCCTTGTTCGGTCGCGACTCCACCTTTGCCAGGTTGATGTTGCGCGTGGCGAAGTGGCCCAGCACGTTGTACAGTATTCCAGCGCGGTCGTCGCTGAACGAGAAGCACAGCGAGGTCTTGTCGCTTCCGGTGGGTGGATGGTCCCTGTGCGCAAGCGCCACGAAGCGCGTGAAGTTGGCCTGGTTGTCCTGAATGCCGCGGGCCAGCACCTCGGCCCCGTAGATCTCCGCCGCCCTTGCGGTGCCTATGGCCGCCGCCGAAGACGGGCCGGCCATCATGTCCTCCACGGCGGCGGCCGTGCTCAGGGCTGCAACCGCCTGGGCGCCGGGAAACCGCCCCTCTATGTAGTGCCTGCACTGCCCCAGGGCCTGCGTGTGCGAGTGTATAGACTCTATCCCGTCCATCGTGACGCCGGGCTTGACCAGCAGGCAGTGCTCGATGGGTATCACGAGTTCGCGCCGGATCGCCAGCGTGGAGTCGTGAATCAGCAGGTCCAGGGTATCGGTGACGGAGCCCTCGATGCTGTTCTCGATAGGCACCACGCCTTCCTCCGCCTTGTCGAAGTCCACGGCCGCAGCCACAGCCGCGATTGAGGACAGGGGAATGAGGTCAGCTTCGGGATCGTAGAGGATGGCTGCCGCCTCCGTGAACGTCCCCGCAGGACCCAGGTAGGCAATTCGTTTGGCCATGCGCTACATTGTCCCCGTCAGGGCTTCGCGCAGTATCTCCTCGCTGTCCGAGGTGGTTACCGCAACCACCTCGTCGTCGGATGCCAGAATGGCGTCCTGGTCCGGCGGCAGGAGCGTCCCGTTGCGCTTCACTATGAAGGAGATAAGGCTGTCGGCAGGTAGGCTCACCTGTCCGAGCGACATCCCGACCACGGCCGCGTCGGAGGGAATCCGTATGCCGACCATCTGTCGGTTGGCGCTCCTGACCGACATCAAGTGCACCAGTGAGCTTACCGGCAGCTCCTCCTCAATGCGGCGGAGTATGACGTCCGTGCTGCTAACCAAGGCGTCTACGCCGAGCGCCTCGAAAAGCCTGACGTTGGCCGGAATGTTGACCAGCGCGATGGTCTTGGTTGCCCTGAATCTGTGCTTGGCAATCTGGCAACTCACCAGGTTGTCCTGGTCTCTCCCGGTGGTGGCAATGAACACGTCCGCCCTTGCAGTGCCGGCACGCATCAGCGTCTCCTCGTCGCACCCGTCCCCGGCTGTGACCATGTTGCCGAGCTCGCGCCTGACGGCGTCGTAGCGGTCGGCAGACCGCTCCACCAGCATGACCTCGTGCTCGCTTCTGAGAAGCGACCTGGAGAGATTGTAGCCGATCTTTCCGGCGCCGATCACGACGATGTACATGGGTGCTAGCCGTTGACCGCCTGGAAGATCAGGCCTGAGAGAGCCTCAGCGCCGCTCACGGCGTCCAGGCCAAGTTCGGAGTAGAGCTGGCAGAGAGCCGGATCGTCAATGCGGCATACCACTCGTCCTACCTGGAATACGTGACTTGCCATCTGCGCGGCGAATATGTTGTCGATATCCTCAGACGAGACGGCCACGAAGGCGTCCGTATCCTCGGCTCCCGCGCGCCTCAGGTTCTCCTCCTGAACGCCGTCCCCAAGAATTGCATTCTCCTGCAGACCCTTTGGCAACCGGCGGAGGTTCTCCAGAGAGGTGTCGATGACCGACACCAAGTGCCCCTCCTGCCAGAGCGATGTGGCTACTAGGGCGCCAATCTCGCCGCTGCCCATCACGAGAACATACATGGCTACCCCGGCCTCAAGCTGAGCCGTTGCCAGCTTCCGCTCCCATCGCATCCCTGCACAGGAGCACCTGGCATGGCGCGTTCTCCAAAATGTACGGGATGGACTGCCCGAGCGTGAAGGCGCCAAACTGGCGCTTGTAGGCCATGTGCAGGACTATCATGTTGCACTTGCCCTCCACGGCAGCCCGCACGACTGCCGGCCCGGCGTCCCTGGCCTGCAGCATGGTGGCCTCCAGGGGACACTTCATCTCCCTGCCCAGACGCTCTAGGTCCCGGAGAAGCCTCTCCGCACGAGCGGTCTCCTGCGCCAACTCCACGTCCAGCGGCAGCGCATGATCGACCTCGATTACGTACAGGGCCTCCACATACGCCTTGTTGGCCTTGGCCAGTTCGCCGGCGAGCAGGAGAGCCTTTTCGTCGCCTCCGTTGCCCGCAACGGGCACCAGGATCTTCTCGCCTATCCTTATCAGTCCGTTCGTTAAGCTCATCAGTGCCAGATTATACGAACTGATCTATTATGTATCAAGGTCTGCGGGGCGGGTTTGCAACGCATTGAGCGCGCCCGAATCCAGTGGAGACGCCGTTGTGCTTCGTCGCGCAATGGGACGGCGCCAGCGATGCCCCACTTCTGCCCCACTCCTCCCGGGCGCGTCACTCGGCGCCGTTGGTGGAGTCCGGATTGAGGGAGTACCACCTGTCAAGCTGTTCGTTTCTGGCGGCAACCACCAGGATGTCGCCCTTGCGAAGCACCTCGTCCTCGTCGGGCGCCAGCGTGACGTCTTTGCCGCGCCGGATGGCTATAACCGCCATGCCGTACTTGTCCCTTGCGCCGCCTCCCAGTCCGGCCATCCTGAGGCTGAAGTTCTCAAGCGAGTCAGCGATTCTCAGCTTGCTTAGCCCGAAATCGGGCGTCAGATCCATATACTCCAGGATATCGCGGTTGAACAGGCTGTGGGCCAGGAATTCACCCATCTCGTGCTCCGGGTAGATGATCTTGTGCACGCCTATTCTCAGGAGCGTGTCGCCGTGGAGCTGATTCTCCGCCCGGGCCACTATGAGAGGAACGCCAAGGGTTGCCAGAAGCACCGATGTCATCAGGCTGGCCTGCATATCGGAGCCAACGGCCACTATCGCCGCGTCGAAATTGGCCGCGCCCAGCTCTCGCAGGATCGCCTCGTTGGTTGCGTCACCCTGCACGCTGTAGGTCACGCTGCCCAGGTTGGCCTGGACCGCCTTCTCGTCAGTGTCGATCGCGAGTACGTCGTAGCCCATCTGGAACAGCGTATGCGCAACGCTCGTCCCGAATCGACCCAGACCTATTACCATTATCGATCTTGCCATGTCTCAGCCTATTTTAACCCTTTCCTCGGCAAAGCGATAGGTGGCCGTCTCCTCCTTTTGCGCCAATACCAGCGCCAGCGTGAGCGGCCCAATTCGACCGAAGTACATCGTCAGGATGATTATAAGCCTTCCAACCGGTGACAGCTCGTCGGTGATGCCAGTGGACAGGCCCACCGTGGAGAATGCTGACACCGTCTCGAAGAGCGTCTGATTGAGCGGAAGACCTTCGCTCATGGTCAGGAAGAACGCCACTGAGAAGACCATGAATATCCCGAGCACCAGTACCGTTAGCGCTCGAAACACCTGCGTCTGCGGCACTTCCCTGCCAAACGCCGTGGCGTGGCTCTTGCCGGCAATCGACGACAGGACTGCGGCCATCAGTACGGCAATGGTGTTCACCTTGATGCCCCCGGCCGTGGAGGCGGACGCCCCGCCTATGAACATCAGTCCAGTGATGAAGAAGTTGGTGTGAAGCTCCATGTTCTCGAAGCTCACCGTCGTGAAGCCTGCTGTCCGGCCGCTGGCGGAGTGGAAGAACGCCGTGAACACCTTGGAGACAACCGACAGAGGGCCCAGCGTTTCTGCGTTCATGTACTCCCCCACCAGGATTACCCCCGTGCCGAGCAGCAACAGGAACGCCGTGACCGTCACGACCAGCTTGGTATCGAGCGTGTAGCGATTGAATCTACGGTATCCGAATACGTCCAGCAGAACGGTATAGCTAACGGTTCCCAGGATGATGAGTATGGTCATGGGGACCAGCACGGTGTAGTCGTCCAGGAAGGCGCTAAGGCTGTCCGACTCGGGAAGGATCACGAACCCCGCGTTGTTGAAGCCGGACACCGCATGGAACGCCGATTGCCATACGGCCGTGGAAAGTGGATACTCGCTTATGAGCCGCGCCGTCAGGACGAGGAATCCCGCCAGCTGTATACCCAGCACCACCAGCACGATGCGGATCGTGAGCCTTATCAGACCCCCGAGCTGGTTGGCGCCCAGGCTCTCTCTCATCAGCAGCCGGTTTGCCAGCGTTATGCGCTGGCCGATGATCAGCAGAAACAGCGTGGCGCTGGTCATTATGCCCAGTCCACCGGTGAATATGAGCACCATAATCACCAGCTGTCCGGGGAAGCTCCAGTACGTGGGCGTGTCCACCACCACAAGGCCTGTGACGGTGACAGCTGAAGTCGCTGTGAATAGCGCGTCCATAAAGGGCGTCATACCGCCCTGATTGTTGGCGAACGGCATCAGCAGAAGGGCCGTGCCCACGGCGATCATGAGAGCAAAGCCACCCAGCAGAAGATACGGCGAGCCGAAGTTCTTGGGCGGAACCCTGGGCGAAGAGGCCGTGATGCGAAGCGGCCGAATCTCCTCCTCCCGGGGATGCCTCACCATCCTGTCGCCCGGCCTTGGGCGCCACGAATCCTGCAAGACTCCGCTACCTCATCGCGCGGCCCGCGCGCACTCGACCTGCGCGTAGAACTGATACGCTGCTTCGGCGCTCCTCAGCGCCTGTGTGCTGCTGGCGGCGGGCATTGACTTCAACTCTGGCGAAACGCGTTCCGGACTACGTCGTCGGGGAAAAGCGTGGGGACCTGTCCGTCGGAGGCGTAGTTGTACAGGGCAGCCTTGAAGATGCCGTCCAGAGTGGCAAACACCAGGGCCACGCCTACGAGCAGCGCGATGCTGATGACAATGCCCAGCACTATACCGAACGTCCCTAACAGAGAGAGCAGGGCAATCAGCGCCACACATACGAGAACGGCAACGAGGCCTACCAGAAGCCCGGCGATCCCCAATCCGAAGTTGGCGACAATCTGCTCGCCCCAGGTGCGGCGCAGCATGGACAGGGATTTCTTGAAGGCGTCTCCCAACGACAGGTGCTCTATCACGATGAGCGGCACCACGAAGAAGGTGACCATCGTCCAGGCGGCGCCAAGCAGCTGCACCACGATATGTCCAATGATTCCAATGATGCCTCCACGTTCTCTCGCCTGGCCGGCCAGGATCCGAAGGATGAGCCCGACCGTGGCCGCAATGACCGCCCACTTGAGTATCGTGATGACCCGGTGGAACGCGCCGTTCAAGCCGGAGCGAATGTTGGGGTCGCCGCCGGCCAGCCGCTCGTGGGCGGCGAACACCAGCGCGCTATTGAAGAATATGATGATGAAGTAGGAGGCTACGTAGAAGGCGAAGAGGAGGGCATAGTCAGCAACGCTTGAGGTTCCCTCATCCAATCGCTCGAACGCGCCAATCCCAAAGCTGACGCCGAGGAATGACAAGGTAACCAGAATGACTCCGATTGAGGAGAAGACCGGGAATAGTATCAGCTCCTTGTCCACCGCAAGGACGTGCAGGCACAGCTTCAACAGCCTGAAGCTTCTGCCAATTGTCTCGAACATTTAGCCTCCGGCCGCGGCAAGTATACGCTACGCCGCAACCTCCGCGATTCTAAGGCCGCATGGCGCGCCAGTCAACAATCATGGGCGCCCTACTGCATCGGTGAGTAGTCCGTGGCTCTCAGCAGTCGGTTGGTAATCCTCGCAACAAGCGGGCCCTCCTGCTCCGTCTCCGCGAACAGCTTTGCCCGTTCCTCGTCCGCGCGGAAGGCGCTCCATGCCCTATCGCGGTCGGCGGCGTTCTCGAATGACAGCATGTAGACCAGCGTGTTGTTGGTTCCCACGTCCTCAGTCCAGAACCCCACGGGGTTGAGGCCGTGCTTCTTGAAGTACCCCATCGTGATCTCGGCAAAGCGGCGGTTCAGCGCCGGCAGCTTGCCCGGCATTGCCTCGTATGTCCTCAGCTCGTATATCATTTCGTCACCTCCGTAGGTTGCATTTCGCAGGGCGTACTTGATCCGCTCATGTCCTTCGACAGGCTCAGGATGAGCGGACTGGGGGCGGCCCGCCATCCTCCTACAGCAGCCTGCCCTGCTCCTTCAAGCCCAGCTTCGTCATCGCCGCCTCGCCGATCTTGCGACCGCCCGGCGTTCTTAGCACGAAACCCTCCTTCAGCAGGAACGGCTCGACCACGTCGACCAGCGTCTGCACCTCTTCATTGACCGTCGCGGCGAGTGCGTCGATGCCCACCGGCCCTCCGCGGTAGTTCTCAGCGATCGTGGTCAGATACAGCCTGTCGAGCCGGTCAAGCCCGTTCTCGTCCACGCCCTCCCTCGCAAGCGCAACGTCCGCCACGTCCCGGTCAACGTGACCGCCGCTCTTCACCTGCGCATAGTCTCTCACCCTCCGCAGAAGCCTGTTGGCCACCCTGGGCGTGCCGCGTGAGCGGCTGGCGATCTCACTTGCGCCGTCCCGGTCTATGCCCACCTCCAGGATCTCGGATGAGCGTCTCACCACCTCCGTAAGCTGCTCCGGTGAGTAGAAATCCAGGTGGTATATCATTCCGAACCGGTCACGCAGCGGCGGCGTCAGCAGCCCGGCCCTGGTGGTCGCGCCGATGAGCGTAAACCGCTTGAGCTGGAAGGGAAGTGTCCTGGCATACGCCCCCTTGCCGGTGACGAAGTCCACCTGGAAGTCCTCCATGGCAGAGTACAGGTACTCCTCCACGGTGTGCGGCAGCCGGTGTATCTCGTCGATGAAAAGGACCTCGCCCTCACCGAGATTGGACAGCACTCCCACGATGTCCAGCGGCTTCTCAAGCGCAGGGCCGGACGTGTGAACCATGTCCCCGCCCATCTCGCGGGCGACGATGTGCGCCAGCGTGGTCTTGCCAAGCCCGGGCGGGCCGTGGAATAGCACGTGCTCCAGCGGCTCACCCCGCGTCTTTGCGGCGGCGATCGCTATGCCCAGACTCTCCACCACCTGCGTCTGACCTACGTACTCGCGAAGCGAGCGGGGACGCAGGCTCAGCGGCAGGACCTCCTCGGACTCGGCGGTCTCCTCCGGGTCGGGGAGCTGCTCATTTTCGCCTATGACGCGCTCTCTAGCCATCTACTCGCTCGATCCACGCTCGATTCTGAACACCTCACGCAGCAGCTCCTGCGGATCACCGGGGTTGGACACGACCGCGGCCGCTTCTTCCACCTTCTGCTGCGCCTCGGCGCTGCGATGGCCCAGGTTGACCAGCACGCTCACCACCTCGTCCAGCACGTTGCCTCGCCTCGGAGCCGCGGGGACGGCGGTGTAGCCCTCGTCGCGGAGCAGAGCCCACTCCGCCATTTTGCCTCGAAGCGTAGCCACCATCTTGTCCGCCGTTCTTTTGCCAATGCCGGGCATCTTGACCAGAAGGTCCGTATTCCCCTCTTCGATGGCCCTGGCAACCGTGGAGACCGAAAACACCAGGGCGCGGGCCGCCGTGTTGACGCCTACGTCCTCCACCTGGATGAGCCTCTCGAAGAACGTCCTCTCGAACTCCTTGCGAAAGCCCACCAGAAGCGGCTTGGGCTGCCTCTCCGAGGCGTGGTAGTAGACCTCCATCTCCACCTCGTGCCCTTCGCCCGTCTCGTCCTCCTCAAGAGAGCGCATGACGAAGTAAGGGAGAAGCAGCTCGTAGCCCACGCCGTTAACGTCGATGACGACGCGCGCCTCTTCTTTGTAGACCCTGCGAATAGTGCCACTCAGGTAGTTGATCATGCCCCGTTACACCACCGCGCCCGTCGCTCGGCCTGCGCCGGGTCCCGACACGGCCGCTCCGGCGCCTCCGATAGCCTGCCAGTGGCACAGTGCAAGCGCGAGCGCATCGGCGACGTCGTTGGGCTCCGGAAGCTGCGTGAGCTTCAGGCGTGCCTGCACCGCCCTCTGCACCTGGGCCTTGCTCGCCCGGCCGTTGCCAACCATGGAGTGCTTCAAGCGTGTGGAGGCATAGCTGTGTAGTGGAATTACCGCCTGCGCCGCGACCAGGCAAGCGATACCACGGGCGTGAGCCATGAGTACCGCAGTGCCTGGATGAGCGTAGTGGGAGTAGACCTCTTCGAGGGCCATGGCGTCGGGGCGAAACTCCTCCACCACCTCCCGCAGGCCGTCGTAGAGAACAGCCAGCCTCCGCTCCACGGGTACCTCGGACGTTCCCCCGCGGATCACGCCGCCCTCCTTCAACCGCACGTCGTTCCCCACGGCCTCAATCACGCCGTATCCCATTCGAAGAAGGCCGGGGTCCACTCCAAGAAGGATCATTCCGTCACACCCCGCTTCGGCATCCTGACGATGCCATTCTAGGGCCCCTTCCCGCATGGGTCAATGAAGTCCGGTCACGCCAAATGGGCAATAGAACGAGGAAACCCGGCGGCGGCCTCAGGCAACTCTCGCGGACTAGGGCCGGACGGCGACGATCTCCAGCCAGTTGCGAGGGATGAAGTTCACCTTCATCTCCTCGAAGACCTGTGCCGCGCCCTTCTGGAGCGACTTGCTGGCCTCCTCCAGCGGCACGCCAGGCATCACGCCGGTGATCCAATCCTCAAACCCGCTGATGAGCACCCAGCCCTCCAGGGGAACCTGTACGGTGTTTACCCGGTGCTCCTTGATCTCGAAACCGCGCTCCTTGAGAAGCTCCACGTACTGCTCAGCCGACAGGTGCTGGCGCGCCTCCACCTTGGCCGCCTTTACCGGCGACAGCCCGTACTCCGACCTCAGGATGCGCAGCGATCGGAACATCCACTTGCGGTACCACTCCTCCGTCTCCGGCGGATGCCCACCCTCGTAGAATGAGGTGTTGAATGCAAACACGCCTCCGCTTCTCAGCGTGGAGAACACCTCGCCCGAAAGCTGGGTCTTGTCCGGCACCATGTGAATGGCGTTGCAGAACACAACAGCGTCCATCTTGTCCCGGACCAGCTGTGAAAGCTGCTCCCCGCGGCCCAGAACGAACTCCACCATCGCGTCCCTGGCGCTGCTCAACTCCGTTTTCGCCTGCTTGAGCGCCGTCATCGACATGTCCACGCCGATGACCACGCTGTCCCTGGCGCCGCGCAGCTTCTCCAGGATGATCTTGGTCACCCCGCCGGTACCGCACGCCAGGTCCACCACCTTCTGTCCCGGCCCCACTTGCGACAGGTCCACGAGGTCCTGGTTGATCTTCTGATAGAAGGGCGCCTTCGAAAAGGCAGCGAAGGAGAAGTCCCCCCTGCCCTCGTTTTCCGTCATAGCCGATTCCCCCAGTCTCTCTTCAGTTGACCCGCCCGGTATCTTGCGGTGCGACCTATTTGGTTCTTCCGATAGTCCGCAGAAATGATACTAAAGAGGCGAAGTCCAGGTCAACGCCATACTTGTTGAACTGCAGCCACACTCACGGCAACATCGCGCGGATCGCCCTAGTCAGCCCGGCAAGGTCATTGTGGAGCGTGACGTCGGCGTCCGGGGCAATAGCGAGACACATCTCCCGCACCGCGTCACCCTGCTCCGGCGAGAGCTCCATGATGAATGTCCCAGGCCTGCGCAGCCTGCCCAGCGCCTGCGGCACCAGCGCCCGGATGATCTCCAGGCCTCCGTCGCCTCCGTCCAGCGACACCAGGGTCTCCGTTCGAACCTCCCGTGCGAGATACGGCAGCTCCGTCCGCGGCACGTAGGGCGGATTGCTCACCACAATGTCCAGGCCGCTGGGCACCCCACGCAGCAGGTCGCCGTCCAGGATAGTCACTCTATCCTCAACGCCGTGATCCTCGCAGTTGCGCTGGGCCACGTCCAGCGTCAGGGTGGACATATCGGTCGCATAGAATCGCGCATTTGGCAGGTGCACCGCCAGCGCAATCGCTATCGCGCCGCTTCCGGTGCAGGCGTCCGCGATAAGTATCGTCCTGTCTGCGGGCAGAGCATGAGCCGCTTCCAATGCCAGGTCGACCAGAAGCTCCGTCTCCGGCCGCGGGATGAAGACGCGGGGGCCGACTCTAAAGTCCAGGCCATAGAACTCCCTGTGCCCGGATATGTAGGGCCACGGCTCGCCGTTTAGGCGCCGCGCCATGTCTCGCGCCAGGGTCTGTCTCTCTTCCGTGGACAGCGTTCGCTCCGGCGAAGCATAGAGACCAGCCCTGTCCACGCCAAGCGCCTTCATCAAGAACAGATCGGCCTCGACAGCGGCCTCCTCGATGCCGTTGGCCTCTAGCGTCCGGCGAGTCTCTTCCAGCACGCGTGCCAGTGTCACGTCACGCCTCCTGAAGCAGTCGCGCCTGCTCACGCGCCGCCAGCTCGTCTATGAACTCGTCAAGCTCGCCCAGCAGGATGCGCTCGAGATTGTGGCTGGTGACGCCGATCCTGTGGTCGGTCACGCGGTTCTGCGGGAAGTTGTAGGTCCGAACCTTCTCCGACCGGTCGCCGCTGCCAACCTGCGAACGGCGAGAGGCCGCCATCTCCTCCTGCTGGCGGCTGACCTCACGGTCGAGCAGCCGCGCCCGGAGCACTGCCATGGCCCGCTGCCGGTTCTTGAGCTGCGAGCGTTCGTCCTGGCAGACGGCCACGATGCCCGTGGGGTTGTGGATGATGCGCACCGCCGTAGCCACCTTCTGCACGTTCTGGCCTCCGTGGCCGCTGGCGTGGAATATGTCGATTCTCAGGTCGCTGGGGTCGATCTCGACGTCGACCTCCTCAGCTTCCGGCAGAACGGCCACGGTCGCCGCCGAGGTGTGAATCCGTCCCTGTGTCTCCGTGGTGGGCACTCGCTGGACTCGATGGCCGCCGCTCTCGTGCTTCAGGCGGCTGAACGCTCCCCTGCCCTTGACCTCGAAGACCACTTCCTTGAACCCTCCGATGCCGGTTGGGTTGGAATCGATGACGTCAACACCCCAACCTTTGGCCTGCGCGTAGCGGGCGTACATGCGATACAGCTCGCCCGCGAACAGCGCGGCCTCCTAGCCGCCCGTGCCGGCCCTGATCTCCACGATTACATCCTTGTCGGCATTGCGGTCTTTGGGCAGAAGCGCCATGCGGATCCGATCCTCAAGCTCGTTCCGCCGCCTTTCCAGTGAAGACAGCTCCTCCTGGGCCAGCGCTCTCAGGTCCTCATCATCGCCCTCGTCGAGGATTACGAGAGCGTCCTCCAGCTGCCTGTTTACGCTCACGAACTGCTCGTACAGACCGACCACGTCCTCCAGAGAAGCGCGCTCTCTGGCCAGCTCCTGCAGGCGTATCGGATCCGTAGCGACTTCCGGTCGCGCGAGCAGTCCCTCGATCTCGGCAAACCTCTCACTGAGCGACTGCAATCTCTCCAGCATGGCCTGTGCCAATCTCCTTCCTCGCACATTATGGAGCTTGAGGCGCCATCTTTCAACGTCCCGTCTAGCCCTTGAATCGGAGAGTGGCAATCCCACTCGACTGAGTTCACAGGCAGGTACGCAGCCGAATCTCACCACGAGAGGAACGAAATACTTGCCATCAACCACGTGGAGAACTCGCGTTGAACGCCACACGCGGGAGTGCTACAATCCCTCAACGGGCTGTGGCTGTGCCACCAGCCCCTTTAGTCATTGTGGAGTGAAAATGCCACTATCGGGACTCTTCAGCCTGCTCTCCAAGAGCACGCAGCACCGGCGCCTGATTGAGCGGCTCAGAAAACCGCCGTCCGAATCCTCCCAAGCTGTGCTTCTGGATTCCGCGGTCTCCTTCTACGCTGGGGCTCTGCGAGATGAGCTTCAGGCTCCGGTTCTTCTCTTGACGGCGCGGCCGGCACGCTCGCGCCGCCTGTACGAAGACATCCTGGTCTGGTGCGGCGAGGACGCCGCGGTGTATCACCTGCCGGAGGGTGAGACACTTCCCTTCGAGCGGCTCACCGCGGACGACGCCACGACACACGGGCGCATCCGCGCGCTCGCGGCTATGGCGGGAGCGGACCCGAAGAGCAACTCAATGCCGCCGATAGTCGTAGCGTCCCTCGCGGCAGTCGCCCAGCAGACCATGTCTAGGAGCGCTCTCCTAGAGGCATCCCACGAGATCACAGTCGGGCAGCGCGTCGACCTCGCCCAGCTGCTGGATCGCTGGCAGCAGCTGGGTTACCGCAATGAACAGGCGGTTGAGGTGCCCGGCACGGTGAGCCGGCGCGGCGGCATCCTCGACGTATTCTCGCCCGGCTCGGAACTGCCTGCGCGCATTGAGCTTATGGGCAACGAAGTCGAGAGCCTCCGTCTGTTCGACCCGGTCTCCCAGCGTTCGGTCATGCCGGTCAACAGCATATTCATTTTACCCGCGCAGGAGGCGCTTTCGGCTCTCGCCGACCCGGGCGAGGTGGGGGCACTGTACAACAGCCTGGACGCCTCCAACTGCTCGCCCGTAACTCAGGAGCAGCTCAAGGAAGAGCTATCGCTGCTGATGAGCGGCCACGCTCTGGACGAGCCGGGCTTTTACAATGGGTTCTTCTACCAGGGCGCTCCGCTGGAATACCTGCCGGAGTACGGCCTGTTGGTAATGGAGAGGCCCGGGGAAATCGAGGGTGAGCTGCTCGTGATGGAGAAGAAGTTCGCAGAGCTGCGGGCAGTCAAGGAGGCTCGCGGCGACATTCCGCGGCGGCTGCCCTCACTCTACGCGTCCCGAAGCCGTATCGAAGACCAGCTTTCCACCGCGCCGCGGCGTTTGGAGGTTTACCCGTGGTCGCCGGATACAGAGGCCACGGACGGAGCGCCTCTCATCGATCTGGGGTTCGCGCCTCCTCGAAGCTACATGGGGCGCCTGGATTCGCTGGCCTCGGACGTACACGCGTGGCAGCAAGACGGTGAACGCGTAGTGCTCGTGTCCCAACACGCCGCTCGGCTGTCGGAAGTGCTGATGGGACAAGGCATCGCCGTTCAGATCGAGGGGGAACTGACCGATAGCCCTGCAAGGGGCAAGGTCTTGCTCGCGCGCGGCTCACTGTCCGAGGGATGGAGCCTTCCCCTTGACGACTCCTCACTCCGGCTTCTTTCGGACGCTGAGATCATGGGGGTTGCCAAGGAAAGGCCACTGCGCAGGCGCCAACCCGCGCAGCGCGCCGCTTTCCTGTCCGATCTTGTGCCGGGCAGCTACCTCGTCCACACTGATCACGGCATTGGCCGGTTCGCGGGTACTCGTCGCATGGAAGGCGGCGACAGAGAGCGTGAGTATCTGGTGCTGGAGTACGCCGAAGGCGACAAGCTGTACGTGCCCACTGACCAGCTGGACAGGGTAACGCCGTACACGGCGCCTGGAGAGCGGATGCCCACGCTGACTCGTCTGGGGACACAGGAGTGGAGCCGTTCGAAGGCGCGGGCAAGAGCGTCCACGCGCGAGATGGCCCGGGAGCTCCTTGCTCTCTACGCCTCAAGGGAGGTGACCAGCGGAATCGCATTCTCGCCGGACACGCCCTGGCAGCAGGAGATGGAGGACTCTTTCCCTTACACAGAGACCGCAGACCAGCTTCAGAGCATACGAGACATCAAGGAAGACATGGAAACGGCCCGGCCCATGGACAGGCTGGTATGCGGCGACGTGGGCTACGGCAAGACCGAAGTGGCCCTGCGAGCGGCCTTCAAGGCTGTCATGGACGGAATGCAGGTCGCAGTGCTGGCGCCCACAACCGTGCTGGCTCACCAGCACCACACGACGTTCACCCAGAGGCTGGCGCCATTCCCCGTAAAGGTTGACGTGCTGAGCCGCTTTCGCACGACCGAAGATCAGCGACAAGTAACAGAACGCCTAGCAGCCGGTGAGGTGGACATCTGCATCGGCACACACCGGCTCCTCCAAAAGGACGTGTCCTTCAAGAACCTGGGGCTGGTGATCGTGGACGAGGAACAGCGGTTCGGGGTCGCTCACAAAGAGCGGCTGAAGGGGCTCCGGAGGGAAGCCGATGTCCTGACGCTGAGCGCCACGCCCATACCCCGCACGCTGCACATGGCCCTTTCCGGCGTGCGCGATATGAGCACAATCGAGACACCACCGGAGGAGAGGCTCGCTATCAAGACCTACGTTTCGGAATTCAGCGAGGAGCTGGTGCGGGAGGCCGTCCTAAGGGAGATGGACCGCGGCGGTCAGGTCTTCTATCTTCACAACCGCGTTCGCACCATTGAAGAGGCGGCTCTACGGGTGCAGAGGATTGCACCGGAGGCCAGGGTCTCCATTGGACATGGCCAAATGGCGGAGGAGCAGCTCGAGAGCGTAATGGCGGACTTCGCCGACTACGGGAGCGACGTGCTGGTGTGCACCACCATAATCGAAGCGGGATTGGACATGCCCAACGTCAACACCCTGATCGTGGAAAGGGCTGACATGCTGGGACTGGCACAGCTCTACCAGCTAAGGGGGCGCGTCGGAAGGGGCGCGAATCGCGCCTACGCCTACCTTATGGTGCCCCGGCAGTACCGCATCACGGAGACGGCCGAGAAGCGGCTGAAGACCATACTGGCGGCTGCGGAGCTAGGAGCGGGATTCCGCATCGCCATGCGAGACCTGGAGATCAGGGGAGCAGGCAACATCCTGGGAGCGGAGCAGAGCGGCCACATCCATGCGATCGGCTACGACCTCTACTCGCAGTTGTTGTCGCAAGCCGTGGCGGAGCTCAGGGCGGAGCAGGACGGAGACAACTCCCCTTTCCTACCAACCGAAGTGAAGCTGGACCTACCCATATCCGCATACATTCCGCTTCACTACGTGCCGGACCTCACAACTCGACTTGGCGTATACCAGCGACTGGCGAGGCCGCTGCGCATTGACGAGATTGGCGCCATCGGCGAGGAGATTCGAGACCGGTTCGGGCCGCTGCCGCGGGCAGTGCGAGACCTGCTGTACGTGGTGAAACTCCGAGCGCTGGCAAAGGACGTTGGCGTGGAGGCCATATCGAAAGTGGGCCGCGAGGTCGTGCTTCAACTGCGAGAGCCGGTGGGCGGCGCACGTCTTGCTCTCCAGAAGTCGCTTGGCACCACGCCGAGAGTGGGTCACAGCCAGATACGTCTCAACCTGAGGGACGGATGGAGGGAGGAACTGGTCAAGACGCTGGAAGGACTGGCGAAGTTCAGAGCCGAGGTGATGGAACTCTCGGCATCGCTCGCCTAGGCCTCCTGCCCTACAGCCTCCACCAAGGAAGGCAGTTCCCCCATGCCGAGAATGCGGGGGCAATCCGTATCACCGATCTTCATATTGTCCCGGTCAAGCAGCACCGGATGAATCCCCACTTCCCTTGCGCCTTTGACATCGGTGTCGTATTGGTCGCCAACGTGAATAGTCTCGCGGGGTTCGGTGCCGGCCCTGCGGAGTGCCTCCAAGAAAATCGCAGGATCCGGCTTTCCGGCTCCGACGTCCTCCGAGCTCACCGCGAAGTCCAAGAGCGGGGACAGTCCCATATCCAAGCACAGCGCGTTGACATCTCCCCGATTGTTGGTGAGCAACCCCAAGATTGTGCCACGGCTCTTGAGAGAGCGAAGCGCAGGTAGAACGTCATCATAGAGAGCATAGCCACGCGGAGTATCCCGCACACGTGTGAACACCTGCAGCGCCAACTCGTGAGATACCTCCACCCCGGCACCATCAAGCAGCAATCGTTGATACTCCCCGAAGAATGCGGCCCTGGCAGAGTCGCTACGCGTCCAGAGAGGCTGGCGCGCGGACTCCTGCGCCATGAAAGAGTCGGCGAGGGCATACCCTCGCGTGATGCCCTCGTAAGTTACCTCTATGCCAAACTCGGCGCACGCGTCAGCCTGTATTTTCTCACGCGGCGGGTCAAACCTGCCCAACGTGTTGTAGAAGTCAAAGAGCACCGCCCGGATCACTGGAACCCGCTACTCCTTGCGCCACCCAAGATTGCAGGCTAATCTTACCACAGGAACCCAGAGAGCCCCGAAAACAGACCAAGAACGCTTGACGGAGGGGGCTAACTGCATATACAATATGACACACTACGAATGGAACCAAGCCAAACGAGAGGAAAACCGTAACAAGCATGGCGTAGACTTTGCAGACATAGAACACTTCCAGTGGGACAGTGCCTTAGTAGAACGCAGTGACAGACACGGAGAAGAAAGATACACAGGAGTAGGCTACCTACAGGACCGGCTGCACGTGGTGGTGTTCACAGACCGCTATGGCATAACAAGGGTTATAAGTCTGCGCAGAGCCAGCCAGGAAGAGAGGCAAAGATATGCTGAAGCTATCAGTTGAAGAAATCGCCGCAAGCCGGATGACCTTCGAAGAGATAGCAGCGGAGTTCGGAGAGGAAACGGCCATCCAGGTTGGCGTGATCAGAGACCAGGACACCCTAGAACTGGGCCAGGACTGGTTCCAGCGCGCCCGGCCCGCAACAGAAGTTGTGCCACAGGTGGTTGAGCGATGGCGCAGGACTCGCGGCAAGCAAAAGGCGCCTACCAAGGAGGCCATCTCCATAAGGCTGGACCAGGACGTGCTCGCCTACTATCGCGCGTCAGGAAGAGGATGGCAGAGTCGAATAAACGAAGCGCTCCGCAAGTACATCGTCAACGCAGATCCGGAGGATACGGAAGAACCGGGATCCGAGCAGCAATAGTAGACCTCCAAGAGAGATACCGCGGGCCGCGCCAATCCGAATGCAAACCACCACACTTATCACTCACATCTCTCGCATAGTTACAGCAGGGCTGGATCTGTTGTACCCGCCCAGATGCGCAGGATGCAATCGCGAGGGGCAGTTCATCTGCGACGCCTGTCTCAACGCGCAGCCGCGCCTGCAGCCTCCGTACTGCTTAGCCTGCGCGCAGCCTCTTTCGCATGGCAGCATGTGCGCCGAATGCCGGAATGCGCCTATGTCCATCGACGCCATACGCGCACCGTTCCTGATGGAAGGCGCGATCCGGCATGCAATCCACCGGCTCAAGTACGGCAATCTGCGCGCCATTGCGCCCATTCTTGGCGGGCTCCTTGCCGACTATATGTCCTCGGAAGGCCTGAGTGGGGACGCGCTGGTTCCCGTGCCGCTTCACCCCAAGCGGGAGCACCAGCGCGGCTACAACCAAGCGAAACTGCTTGCCCGCGAGTCAGGCAAACTGCTCGACATTGCCGTGGACTCTCGTCTCTTGACGCGTGTGAGCAATGCACCCCCGCAGGCACGGAGCCAATCGTCAATTGACAGGAAGGCTAATGTTCGGGACTCCTTCTCTTGCCAGAACCCATCCAGGATAGAAGGCCGGACCCTGATACTCCTTGACGACGTCTGCACAACCGGTGCCACGCTAGACGCATGCGCCACCGCGCTGAAGGAGGCCGGGGCTGCCCGTGTATACGGGGTCACGCTGGCCCGCGAGGCGTAGACAAGCACGCGGCGTTGACAGCATACGTCTCCTTCACTAGAATAAATTACGAATCATGCCCTACCATCCCAACCAAGGCTCAGGGCACACAATGGATCGACAGGCGAGAGCTATGGCGGTAGGCCGCCTAGCTCTCGTTCCATTTGAACAATAGCGAGAGCCTGTATTGTGACGACCTGCAAGGAGACATCATGGGAGTGCTAGCATCGCAGGATCCGGACGTTGCGCGCGCCATTGAGAAAGAGGCGGAGAGGCAGCTGAAGAACATCGTCCTCATTGCTTCCGAGAACTACGCGAGCCGGGCAGTGCTGGAGGCGCAAGGGACCCATCTAACGAACAAGTACGCAGAGGGTTACCCGGGTCGCCGCTACTACGGCGGGTGCGAGCACGTGGACGTCGTAGAGCAACTGGCAATCGACAGAAGCCGCACGCTGTTCGGAGCGGAGCACGCCAACGTACAACCACACAGCGGCGCGCAGGCCAATATGGCCGCTTACTTCTCACTCATTGAACCGGGCGACACTGTCCTGGGTATGCGCCTTGATCAAGGTGGGCACCTCACCCACGGAAGCCCGGTGAACTTCTCGGGAAGGCTCTACAACTTCGTGGCCTACGGTGTAGACCGGGAGACGGAGCACATAGATTACGACGAGGTAGAACGTCTTGCTAACGAGCACAAACCGAAGGTCATAGTCGCAGGCTATACTGCCTATCCGCGCACCATAGATTTCCAGCGATTCCGCTCAATTGCGGACGCAACCGGCGCCTCGCTCATGGTTGACATGGCGCACATCGCAGGACTGATAGCCGCTGGCGTACACCCCTCTCCCCTGCCCCATGCTCAGGTGGTCACGTCGACAACCCACAAGACCCTGCGCGGCCCCAGGGGCGCGTTCATCCTTTCGACCGAGGAATTGGGTCGCTCCATCGACCGGGCGGTGTTCCCCGAGACTCAGGGCGGCCCGTTCATGCACATCATCGCTGCCAAGGCCGTGGCGTTCGGGGAGGCGGCCAAGCCGGAATTCCGCGACTATCAGCAGTCCGTGGTGGACAATGCCCGTGCCCTGGCAGAGGGGCTCACCGGTGGAGGTCTCCGCGTGATATCGGGAGGCACCGATAACCACCTCGTGCTGGTGGACGTGTCGCCTCTTGGCGTGACCGGCCAGGACGCCGAGACGGCCCTCGGCAACGTGAATATCACCGTCAACAAGAATGCTATTCCATTCGACACCAGGCCCCCGCGTGTCACCAGCGGCCTGAGGCTCGGAACCCCGTCCGTGTCCAGCCGGGGCTTCGGCGTCCAGGATATGGGTGACATCGCGAGGCTGATCGTCAGAACCCTGTCCAACATCGGTGACGCCAACGTGGAAAGGGAAGTCAGGGAGGACGTGGGGGCAATCACCTCCAGGTTCACAGCGCCGGGTCTTGAGGCCTAGCCGGCCTTTCGTTGTGGCTTCACCCCGGCGGTGCTATAATGTCCGCGCCTTGATTGGCGCCTATCATAGGAAGGAGACGGCCTGCGGTGCGGGCTGAGAGAAACGCTTGAGATACTACGAGCTAATGATGGTGGTGTCACCCCAGGTTGACGAAGAGGGGCTGACCGTAACGTTGGATCGCGTGAACCGGTACGTCAGCGAGCACGGCGGCAGCGTGGTCCGGCAGGAGCAGTGGGGCAGACTGCGAAGGCTTGCATACCCGATTCGCAACTTCAATGAGGGCAACTACGTGTTGACCCACCTGGAGATGGACCCGCAGGACACCAGAGACCTGGAGGCCAGCCTGCACTTGTCCGAGGACGTGCTCAGGCACCTCTTGGTCAGGGTCGACGCCATCCCTCCCGCGCCCGCTCCAAGACCTGAGCCGGTGGAAGCGGCAACCGAAACGACCGAGGTTCAAGCGGAGGCCTCCGAAGCCGAAACCGCAGCGGAAGACGCGGCAACCAGCCCCGAAGCGGCGACCACGAAGGCCGCAACCGATGTTACGGAGCCCGAGGCCTCTGCCGAGAACACCGAAACCGAAGAGGCGGCGCCGGAGACCACAACCGACGTGACGGAGCCGGTGGCCTCTACCGAGCCCGTCGAGGCCGAAGCGGAGACGGATCAATCAGGCGCGTCCTCGGAAGAAGCCGAGGAACCGCCGGCGGATGAGCCGTCGACCGGCGAGGCTCAGGGCGAAGCGAGCGGAGGCACCAGGTAGCCCCTTAACGAATCGAGAGGAGCAGTTGCATGGCGGGTTTCAACAGGATGACGGTGATAGGCTATCTGGGCACAGACCCTGAGATGCGCTACACCCCCAACGGCAATCCCGTAACCTCCTTTCGCCTGGCCGCATCCAGGTCCTATACGACCTCCAGCGGCGAAAGGCACGATGAGACGGAGTGGTTCACAGTCGTGGCTTGGAACCGCCTCGCGGAGCAGTGTAATCAGTACCTGAACAAGGGCCAGCTCGTGTACGCGGATGGGCGACTGCGCAGCAGGTCATGGGAGGGCCAGGACGGGCAGATGAGGCATGTCAACGAGATCAACGCCGACAACGTGAGATTTCTGAGCCGCCCAGGGCAGGGCCAGCCGTCGTCGGAAGAGCAATCGGAAGCGTCCTTTGATCCTGAGGACCTCCCATTCTGATTCAGGGCTTTCTTCGAATGACAGCTACCTGAAGGCCGTTACTGAGACAAAGAGCGATAGGAGCAGCAGCAACAAATGACTAGCAGGCCAAGACCGGGAGGCCCCAGGAGGCGCGGAAGGCCCAGATTCTACGCCCGGCGCAGGGTTTGCGCCTTTTGCGTGGACCACGTATCCGAGATCGATTACAAGGACTTGCCCAGAATGCGCCGGTACGTCTCCGAGAGAGCGCGAATCGAGCCCAGGCGCAAGACCGGCACGTGTGCCAGACACCAGCGGGCTCTCACCATGGCGATCAAACGGGCGAGGCACCTTGCGCTCATTCCATTCATCCAGGGCCAGTTCCGCTCGGAGAGAGAGGCATACGCCTAGCGCTCCTGCCGACTCCGGCAGTCGCCGTCTCCCCGTAATAGCACACAAGCCCTCACATCAGGGGTGCAAGAACCAGAATGGCAAGACAGAGAAGTCAGATAATCATCCGGCCCAGCCAGCGCCGGCAGAGGTCCAAGCTTCAGAGGGAACAGGCAAAGCAGCGCGCGCTATTCGTGGCCGGCGCTATTGCCATCCTGTTCATCATAGCCATACCGGCATACGGCTACTATGCGAATTTCGTGGCGCCGCCCAGGAGCGTGGTGCTCCAGGTGGACGATACCAAGTACACCCTCGGATTCCTGACGAAGTACCTGCTGGGCCTGGAGGCGCTGGGAAGCCAGGTCAGCCTGAGCAGCGAGCCATTCCGTCTGATGCAGCAGTTGCAGCAGGATGAGATTGTCCGAAGCGGCGCTTCACGTATCGGTATAGCCGTGAGCGAAGAAGCCATAGACCAAGAGGTGCGCGACAGGATCATCGGCAGGTCGCCTGAGCTGGCGGAGGTCCCGCCGGACCAGCTGGACAGGGAGTTCAGCGAGGCGTACCGACAGTACCTTGACACCTCCAACCTGTCTGAGAGCGAGCACCGCATGTTTGTGGAGGCCTCACTGCTGAGGGCCGAGCTCCGGGAGTACCTGGGGACAAGCCTGCCGGAGTCAGCCAGGCAGGTGAACATGTCATGGATAGTCATCTCGTCGAGGGCGGAAGAGGGTGAGGATGCTGCCCTCGCCGCCCAGGAGACTGTCCAGGAGGTAGCGCTCCGACTGGAGCGCGGTGAGGACTTCGCAACCGTGGCCGAGAACTTCTCAGACGACCGCACCACAGCAGTGAACGGCGGTGAGTACGGATGGCTACCGGAGGGCACGCTTGGCATCCTGGACGAGACCATTTTCGCACTGGAAATCGATCAGGTAAGCGAGGCCGTCAGCACGGGTCAATTCACGTATTTCTTCAAGGTCACGGACGTGGAAGAGGACAGGGCACTGGAAGAGGACCAGCTTGAGAGACTGCGCAATGCCGAACTCCAGAACTGGATTGCCCAGGAGCGTGGCAACCACCGGATTACCTCATGCTTTGGCGGCGGCTCCGCCGGCGGTCCCTGCGACTGGCAGTACGACTGGCTGGTCCGGAAGGTGACCGAGGCAACGCTTGAGTAGAGGGCAGCGTGCGGTCCCCGGATAGTCCAATCAACGTGGGCCTATTGGGCCTTGGAGTAGTTGGAGGCGGCGTCCTCAGCGCCCTCAGCCGGAACGGCTCGACGGTTCCTCGTTCCGTTGGCCGCCCGATCCGGGTCGCCAGGATTCTGGTCAGAGACCCGGACAAACCTCGCGACGTGGAGTTCGACCGGCAGATTCTGACCGCGGACGCAGCCAGCGTCCTCAAGGACCCATCCATCGACATCGTAGCCGAGGCCATGGGAGGCGAATATCCCGCGCTCGACTACATCCGCACCGCCCTGGAAGCGGGCAAGTCCGTGGTCACCGCCAACAAGGAGGTGATGGCCAAGCACGGACCGGAACTCCTTGAGCTTGCCGCCCGCAGGGGAGCCCATCTGCTCTTTGAGGCAAGCGTCGGCGGCGGCATTCCCATTCTCGGTCCGCTGACCAGGAGCCTCAGGGGCAACGAGATACGCGGCATACGCGCCATCATCAACGGCACGACCAACTACATACTCACCAAGATGAGCCACGAGGGCACGGAGTTTGCGGACGCCCTGCGCGAAGCCCAGGAGCTGGGCTACGCTGAGGCCGACCCCACGAACGACGTGGAGGGCATAGATGCCGGATACAAGCTGGCTATCCTGGCCTCCCTGGCCTTCCACACCAGAGTCGCCGCTGAGGACATCCACCTGGAGGGCATTTCGCGCCTCACCGGAAGGGATTTCCGGTACGCCCGCGAACTGGGCTACGTGATCAAGCTCGTGGCCATCGCCACCGACCGCGACGGCAGCGTGGAAGCACGCGTTCATCCGGCGCTCGTACCGGAGGACGCCCCTCTGGCCAAGGTGGACGGCGTACTCAACGCCGTGGAGGTGGAGGGTGACTTGGTGGACAGGGTGCTCTTCCACGGGCGGGGCGCCGGCTCCATGCCCACGGCCAGCGCAATGGTAGGAGACATACTTGAGGTGGCGTGGAGCATGGCCAACGGACTCCCGGCTGCCGGATTCCTCACGCTGGACCGAGAGGTCAGCCTCTGCCCCATTTCGGACCTGGTAACCCGATACTACATACGGGCGACCGTGCTCGACCGCGCCGGCGTGCTGGCGCAGATGGCTTCGATACTTGGCAACCTGCAGATAAGCATTGCCTCCGTGATACAGAAGGAGGTGGGCCTCAACGACGGCACGGCTGAGCTGGTCATCACTACCTACCACTCCCGGGAGCGCGACGTGCAGCAGGCCCTCAGGGAACTGGCAGGCTTGGACGTGGTGAAGGAGATAGGCAACCTCCTGCGGGTGGAGGAGTAGCTCCCGGCGGAGATGGTGTGAGCATGCGTCAAGGCGTCCTGGAGAGGTATCGGGAACTGCTGGAGATAACTCCGAACACGCCCATGATCTCCATGGGTGAGGGAAGCACGCCCCTCGTGCGATCGCGATTCATCGAAAACGAAGTGGGCTGCGCGGAGCTGTACTTCAAGCTGGAGGGCTGCAATCCGTCCGGCTCCTTCAAGGACCGTGGCATGGTCATGGCCGTGGCAAAGGCCATAGAGGACGGCAGCGCCGCCATAATGTGCGCCTCCACCGGCAACACCAGCGCTTCCGCCGCCGCATACGGCGCGTACTGCGGCCTCACCACCATCGTGCTGGTGCCCAGCGGCGACGTCGCGGCCGGCAAGATGGCACAGGCCCTTGCGTACCACCCCAGGATACTCGTGGTCAACGGCACGTTCGACCAGGCACTGGAGATGGTTCGCACCTTCACTCAGCGGTACCCCGTCACCCTGGTCAACTCCCTCAACCCTCACCGGCTGGAGGGTCAGAAGACCGCAGCCTTCGAGATTGTCGACGACCTCGGTGACGCGCCGGACTTCCTCTTCATTCCGGTGGGAAACGCCGGCAACATCACCGCGTACTGGAGGGGCTTCAGCCAGTACGCCGACCTCGGCAGGGCCGAGACCCTGCCTCGCATGATGGGTTACCAGGCGGAAGGCGCGGCACCCATCGTGCGCGGCGAGCCGATCGCTGAGCCGAGCACCGTCGCCTCGGCCATTCGCATCGGCAACCCGGCGAGCTGGCAGCAGGCGCTCACAGCCCGCGACCAGTCCGGAGGCGTTATCGACTCCGTGACAGACGACGAGATCCTCTCAGCCTACCGGATGCTCTCGCGACGCGAGGGTATCTTCGCTGAACCGGCTTCCGCCGCGTCAGTCGCCGGCGTAATCAAGTTCTCCGGGCAGCTGGATCTGGCGGGCAAGCGTGTGGTATGCGTCATCACGGGCAGCGGCCTGAAGGACCCAGACCTTGCCACCCAGAACATAGACATGTCCCTGCAGGAGCTTCCGCCCGAGCTCTGGGCAATGGAGAAGGTGCTGGAGGAGGTTGTGCAGGGAACCCTCAGCCTGGGGCCGAAGGCGTGACGTCGAATCCCCGCCACTGCCGCCACGGCGGGTCCGGACCACTCGCACAGGAGCAGCGTTGGACCTTTCCTTCAGCCTAGAGAGCTTCCGGAGCGTGGACGCGGAGTGGCAAGACATCCTGGCTTGCAGCGACCACAGCAGCATATTCCTTACGCCATACTGGCAGGGTGCATGGTGGGAGAGCATGGGCGCCGATGGACAGGAACTCCGTATCGTGAAGTTCACCGACGGCGAGTCCACAGTCGGCATCGCTCCCCTGATGAAGGACGGGGGGCTCATCACGTTCCTGGGCAGCACCGACCTGTGGGACATGCACGACTTCATAGTTGTGCGCGGCAGGGAGCATGACTTCTACCGCGGATTCATGGAGTACCTGGAGGGCGAGGAGTGGTCGGAGGTGAGGCTGGAGTCGGTGCCCGAGGCGTCGCACACGCTCAGCCACCTGCCCACCCTGGCTGCGGAACGCGGGCGACGCGTGGAACAGGTCGAAGAGGACACGCTGATGGGGGTGTCTCTGCCCGGCACATGGGACGAGTATCTCATGGGGCTGCGCAAGAAGGACCGCCACGAGCTTCGCCGCAAGCTGCGCCGGCTCGGTGAGGCCGTGGACTACAGGATATACCGCCTGAGCGATGCCAATGACGTAGCGGACGCTATGGACGACTTCCTGGATCTCATGGGCCAGAGCCGTGAGGAGAAGTCCAGGTTCCTCACCGACGAGCGGTACACGTTCTTCCGCGACATGTCCCCGCGCATGGCGGAGCTGGGTCTCCTCCACCTCTTCTTCCTGGAGGTGGAGGGCGTCAGGACGGCTGCCACTGTGTGTTTCGACTACAACAACGTGTGGTACCTGTACAACAGCGGCCACAACACCGACTACGCCGCGCTGGGCACTAGCTTCCTCCTCAAGGCCATGTGCATTCAGGACGCCATCGGCGAAGGCAAAGCCTATTTCGACCTCCTCCGCGGAACCGAGCAGTACAAGTACCACCTGGGAGCAACCGGGCGTGGTCTGTACACCCTGTCCATCCTACGCTAGACCCCGGCGCCTCACACCCGCGTCCACGACCGCCGCGGTCAGAACCTGGCCAGGCCACGATGACTGAGACCGACAGCGCCATCACTCCATCACCGATCCGGCCCGTCGAACGGGTCGCCGTGGTCAGCGTTCACGGCTGCCCGGACGCTCCACTTGGGAGCAAGGACGCAGGCGGCATGAACGTGTACATTCGCAAGGTCGCAGAGGAGCTGAGCGACCGCGGCGTATTCGTGGACGTGTTCAGCCGCAACCACGACGCGAATGTCCCGCCCACGGTGCAGCTTGCCGAGCGCGCACGCGTCGTCCACGTCAACGCCGGCGACCCGTCTGACGACAAGGCGGAGCTGTCCCGTAACCTGCCCGCGTTCGTGGACGCCGTGCTGGACTACACGGGTGACCACGGCCTGATCTACGACATCGTTCACTCACACTACTGGTTGTCAGGCATGGCGACCACCCTCCTGGCGCGGCGCTGGGGCGTGCCCCACGTGGCTACCTTCCACACCCTGGCGGAGGTCAAGAAGCGGGCACGCGCAGGCGAGGATGAGCCGGAGGAACGCTCCGTGGGCGAGGTCATGGTCGTCCGGGCCGCCGACGCCATCGTGGCCTTCAGCCGGCACGAGCGCGACGCCTTGGTGCGCTTCTACGACGCCTCCGCAGACAAGGTCGAGGTCATTCCGTGCGGCGTGGACGTGGACCTATTCAGGCCCGTTGAGCGCGATGAGGCAAGGCAGAAACTGGGCCTCGGAGACGGCGGCGTGGTGCTGTTCGTGGGAAGGCTGGAGCCGCTCAAGGGAGTCGACATCCTGCTGAGGGCCGTGGCGCAGCTCGAACTCGCGGACACCACCAGAACTCTCATTGTAGGCGGAGACCTTCAGGCTGATGCGGAGGCGGCAAGGCTGACGGCGCTGTGCGGGGAGCTGGGAATCGCTGAGCGGGTGAGCTTCCTGGGCCGGATGGTTCAGCATGAGCTTCCGCTATACTACAGCGCGGCCGACGTGTTCGTACTGCCCTCCCACTACGAGAGCTTCGGCCTCGTGGCGCTGGAGTCGATGGCCTGCGGCACCCCGGTGATCGCCTCGCGCGTCGGTGGGCTGCCCACGATAGTCAAGGATGGGCTGAACGGCTACCTCATCCCCTCGCGCAGCCCGGAACCGTTCGCCGATGGACTTGACGTGCTCCTCGGAAACCCTGCAATCCGACAGGCGATGAGTGAAGCGTCCCGCGAGACGGCCGTGTCAATGGGATGGGCGGCGGTGTCAGATAATCTCCTGAACACATATCAGCGTCTGCTGTCGGAGGCATCCCTGGACGCCTCCTGACCGCCGGCGCGGAGTGAGACCAAACGCAGCCCGCCACCCACTTGAGCCACGCGATGCTCGACCTGCACTGCCACATACTGCCCGGGGTTGACGACGGCCCGCCCACGATGGAGCAGGCAATCGAGATGGCTGTGGCAGCATTTCGGGACGGCACATGCACCATCGTCGCCGCGCCCCACAGCCGCGACGTCAACGAGCGCTCCTCCATTGCCTGCGTCAGGACCCTAGCGGAGCGACTGAATGAGGAGCTCCGCGCCCGCTCAATTCCGCTCGACGTGCTGCTGGGCATGGAGAACCACCTGGCGCTCGACACGCCGGAGCAGGTGGACGCCGGCACGTGCTTGCCGATCGAGGGCACACGCTGCATACTAATCGAGCTGCCGTTCGAGTTCTACCCCTATCACACCCGCGACACTCTCCGCAGCCTCCGCAACCGCGGCCTGACGCCGGTAGTGGTGCACCCGGAGCGCAACCTTGCCATTCAGCGAGAGCCGCAGCTTCTCGCAAGCCTCGTGCAAGACGGCGTAGTATCGCAGATAACGGCCGGCAGCCTGACCGGCGACATGGGCCTCGATGCCCAGCACTCGGCCGAGAAGCTCCTGCGCTTGGGCCTGGCGCACGTGATCGCCTCCGACGGCCACGCCCCGTCCGGCACAAGGGCGCCGCAGCTCTCGCGCGGCGTGGCCGCGGCGGCCGCTGTCGTTGGAGATGAGGCAGCGCGGAGGATGGTGGACTCGACCCCACGGGCCATGCTTGAGAGCCGGGTGAAGTAGCCGGTTAAGCTTAGGCGACGCAGAGAAAGCGGGCCACCCTGAGTGCAAGCGTGGGCAGCGGCTCGATCCGGCGCAGCAGCAGGTAGGCCAGGCCGACGCCCGCTGCGCCAAACAGTGCGCCCCCCAGCACGTCCAGCGGGTAGAACACGCCCGCATAGACGCGCGAGAAGCCGTAAACGAAGGCCGCAGCGTACATGGCCGCGCCGATGCGCCGGTTGGCCATCCACACGCCTGTCGCCATCGCCACCACCACGGCCACGGGGTTGGCGGGGAAGGAGGAGTCGGTGGGCGGATAGAACAGCATCTCGATTTCGTAGGAATCGAAGGGGCGATGGCGGAAAAAGACCAGGTTGGACGCCTTGACCATCGCGCTGGCGAGTCCCACGCCCACGCCGGCCAGCATCACGCCGCGCTGGTGACGTTCGCGCATCTCCCCGTTTCGCCAGGCGAACCAAAGGCCGAGGAGCGTCAGCGAGCAGACAACGGGTACGAGATAGTCACTGACCACCCAGTGGATGACCCGGTCAAAGGTGGCGGACGTGCCTATCCAGCCGTTTATCCAGAGGAAAACTTGCGAGTCAACCTGTGATATAGCTTCCATACCATGCTCAGGTTACGCGTCAGCGCATGCATATAGGTGGTCTCCTTCAAGGCGGGGAGGCCGTCCGAAGTGTCTACGGAGGTCTTTCTTCCGACGTTGGTAAGAGAGGTGAAAAGGAAGGTAAAGAGAAGGGCAAGAAAGATGCCAAGCATGAAGAGGTAGAACTGGGCCGCCCCGGCAATGCCGCCGCCCGTATCCGGCAGGTTCCGGCCCCCCTCCCAGAAGAACCAGGTAAGCGCGCCCCCCACGAGCAGTAGACCAACCGCAGTGGAAAACCGCCTGTCGCCGGCGATGAGCATGCCCTTCAGGCCGCCAAAGGCGGCGGCCAACTGCAACACCCCGCAGCAACCCACGAACACAAGAAGCAGGTATTCCTGTCCCAGGTTCATCGTCAAAGACCCCGGCTTAAAGCTACGACCATTGCGTATCGGCCAAGACGATACACCATTGGGCCGCATAGGTCAACCGTAGCTGAAGCCAATTGCGGCAGCTTTCGCAGGTATCCGTCTGAAACGCGCCCCGCGGCGCCTACGAAGCGGCCTTCGCCGTCGCGCCGACGGGGGAGCACCAGTGGAGGTAGCGGGGTACCTTGCCGCGGATGACGTCAAAGTACAGGTTCTGCATTTGACGTGTGACGGGGCCCATGCTCCCGTCCCCGATCATGATATTGTCGATGGAGCCTACGGGCGTGAGGTGGGCCGCCGTGCCCGTGAGGAAGCACTCGTCCATGTTGTACAGCTCGCTCCGGCGGATGCCGCGCTCCACAGTCTCCAGGCCCAGCTCGTTGGCGGCAATCTGGATAACCGCGTCCCTGGTGATGCCGGACAGGATGTTGCTCGAGAGGGCGGGTGTCACAAGCTTACCGTCCAGCACCGTGAAGATGTTCTCTCCGGTGCCCTCGGAGACGAATCCGTCTTGCGTTAGGAGTATTGCCTCGTCGAAGCCCGCCAGCGTTGCCTCGGTCTTGGCCAGGATGCTGTTCACGTACAGCCCGCCGATCTTGGTCCGCGGCGGTATCATCGTGTCCTCCATGCGGCGCCACGACGAGGTGCAGCACTGCGCCGCGCCCTCCGGGTCCAGGTAGGCCCCGAACGGGATGGTCAGGACGCACAGCGAGTCCGACAGATCCTGCAGCTTCAGGACGGCAATCCGCTCCTCGCCCTTGAAGGCGAGCGGACGAATGTATATGTCCTGCTGATAACCGCACCTCTCCACCAGCTCAAGTATGATGGCGCACAGATCATCCGCCGAGTACGGAATGGCGATGCGCATTATCTTGCAGCCCTGCAGGAGTCTCTCGCAGTGCTCCCTGAGGCGGAACACGTACAATTTCCCCTGTTCCTCGTTCCAGTTGCCGCGTATGCCTTCGAATACGGACGTGCCGTAGTGGAGTGCGTGGGTCATCACACCCACCTTGGCCTGGTCCAGGGGCATAAACTCACCGTTCATGAAGGCGTAGGTCATTCTCAGGCTCCTCTTGCCAAATGCTGGACGAATTATAAGCGCGGGCAGAATCCAAGACAATCCCCGCGCCCGGCGGCGCGCTCGCCTACGAGGAGAATCGAGAGAGAGCGAAGGGCAGCATGGCGGTGCCGTCGCCCCTGGTGATGCAGTCTGTGATGAGCTTGCCGGTGGCCGCGCTGAGCAGTATCCCGCTGCGGTAGTGGCCCACGGCCAGAAGCAGGCCGTCCCAGCCGTCGATGGGGCCCAGCATTGGTGCGTCGTCCGGGGACCCCGGACGCAGGCCGGCCCACACGTGGCCCAGCTCGGCGTCGGCCACCGCGGGCACCAGCTCGATCGCCCCAGCGAGGATGCCGGAGACGCCTCTGAGCGTCGCGCTCTCCTTGAAGCCCACCCACTCGCGGGTCGTGCCGATGACTATGGCGCCGTCCGCCTTGGGCACAAGGTAGGTTATGCCTCGCCAAACTATTGACGAAATGGGGCTGGGCAGAATCCTCGCAGACACGATCTGCCCCCTCACGGGCTGAACGGGCAGTTGCAGGCCCAGCCACTCGCCGCAGCGTGTCGCCCAGGCGCCCGACGCCATCACGACCCAGTCCGCCTCCATCTCGCCGGCCGCCAGCTTCACTCCCGTGACCCGGCTCCCCTGCAGCGTCAGACCCATGACCTCCGTGTCCTGCAGGATGTCCGCGCCCCGCTTGGCCGCGGCCTGTGCGTATGCGCGGACCAGCCGCCTGCTGTTAAGATGTCCTTCGTTGGGCGATGAGAGTGCGCCGCGAACACCCTCTCCCAGAGCAGGCTCGGTGCGGTAGGCCTCCTGCGCCGTAAGCCACCGAACGCCCATGCCCAGCGGCTCCTGCCACTCCAGGCGGCTGCGAAGCTCCCGTTCCTCGTCATCCGTCACGGCAACGTGGAGGATGCCCGGCGACCGGTACTCCACGTCTATGCCCGACTCCGCCTGAAGCGATGGGAGGATGTCCAGCAGCATCGCCCGGCTGTGGAGCGCCAGGTTGAGAGGCTCGCCCAGCGCCAGGTTCTCCGAAAGCGCCGCAACCATGCCCGCAGCCACGTCGGACGCCCCGCTGCCCACCTTTCCGCGCTCCACCAGAGTGACGGTGGCGCCCGCTCCCGCTAGGTGGTAGGCGATGGAGCAGCCTATCACGCCGCCGCCGATTACGATGACTCGCTCACCAGGCACTCGGTCGCTCCATCGCGGGGCTCATCCGCCCCCCACAGGTCTAACTACCTCTACCACGTCTCCGTCGTTCAGGACAACGTGGGCAAACCGCTCTCGATCCACGACGTCCCCGTTGTGCGCGACCGCCACAAACTGCATATTCACTCCACTGCTTTCCAGAAAGTCGATGAGCCTCACCGGACCTTCCAGTTCTCGCCGCTTGCCGTTCACGTTGAGCGATATCATCTTACCGGCTCACACATCGGTGTCATGGCGGAGTGCCGACCCTTCCCTGACCTCGCGTGCGCGGCACCTAGCCCATCTCCATATTCCAGCGAATACGGGCCGGTTTCAATGAGTGTTTCCGAGCTGTCGCGACGATAGACCTGAGCAGCACCATGTGCTCCCGAAGGATCGCCGTGTGCTCCTGCTGCGTCCTTGCGATGTCCCGGAGATCCTCGATTATCTCACCCAAGGCTTCGACAATCATTTCTTGCCAACGCAATGTGCGGTAAACAAAGTCCTCCAGCGCCTGGATTCGCTCTTCATGTGTAGCCATCGGCATATTCCTTCGCAGGCTAGTATAGCACGCGCTACGACCCGCCACGAATACACGGCTTGGATGTGCTCGCTTGCTCCCGGCGGCCGTCTGAAGGCCGCTCACGCCGACCTCACGCCCCCGCGCCAACCCGCTCCCTGCTATTCCATGCCGCCAGCATGACCTGCTTCAGCTCCCGCGCAGCCGACTCCGGGTCCGCAGCCGACATGATGGCCGAGATCACCGCAACGCCGCTTGCTCCTGCCTCGATCACGGAGCCCGCATTGGCGGGTCCAATGCCTCCGATAGCGAGCACCGGGGCGCGCACACCTCTCGTGGCTTCACGTACCAGTGCCAGGCCTCCGGACTCCGCACCGGGCTTGGAGGCCGTGTCGAATACCGTTCCGAGCACAAGCATGTCTGCGCCCTCAGCGTCGGCCTCGGAAGCCCCCGCGGCATCATGGACGGCCTTGCTAATCATCAGATGCGACGGCGCCACTGCCCTTGCGTCCGCGACCGATATGGACGCCTCCGGCAGGTGCAGGCCATCCGCCTCCGCAGCCAGCGCCACATCCAGGCGGTCGTTGATCACGAGTGCCGCCCTGCCGCGAGTGATTCGGCGGAGGCTGCGGGCCAGCCTTAGCAGCTCACCGGCGGGCAGGTCCTTCTCGCGCAGTTGCACGAGGTCCACGCCTCCCGAAACCGCCGCGTCTACTGTCGCCTCCAGCGCCTCCGCGCCGCAGAGGTGCCTGTCGGTAACCAGACAGAGCAATGGGAATCGCTCAGTCAGCGGAGGTATCATCGCCGGCTAGCTCTGCCCTACCAGCCCCTCCACGGGGCTGCTGGCCGACGCGTGAGGCCTGCGGGCGATGCGTCCAGCTTCCCAAGCCTTGCGGCCCGCCTCCACGCCCTGCCGGAACGCCTCGGCCATAAGCGCCGGATTGTCGGCCTGGGCGATGGCCGTGTTGACCAGAACGGCGTCGGCGCCCATCTCCAGCGCCTGCGCCGCGTCCGAGGGCACCCCCAGTCCTGCATCCACGACCACGGGCACGCTGGCCTGTTCGATGATGATGCGTATCTCCTCAGCGGTGTGTATGCCCTGGCCGGAGCCTATGGCCGAGCCCAGCGGCATGACGGTGGCACATCCCATCTCCTCCAGCCGCTTCGCCAGCACGGGGTCTGCGTGGATGTACGGCAGGACGGTGAATCCCTCGTCTATGAGCGCGCGGGCGGCCTCCAGAGTACCGACGGGGTCGGGCAGCAGGTACTTGGGGTCCGGGATGACCTCCAGCTTGATCCAGTCGGAGAGGCCCATGGCCCGCGCCAGCCGCGCGATGGTCAGAGCTTCTTCCGGCGTGGAGCATCCCGCCGTGTTGGGCAGTATGCGGTACCGGCTCCAGTCCACGTAGTCCAGCAGGGTCTTCTTGTCCGGGTCGTCCAGGTCCAGCCTGCGAATGGCCACCGTGATCATCTCGGTGCCGGAGGCCTCGATGGCTTCCACCATCTCCTCCATGCTGCGGTACTTGCCGGTGCCAAGGATGAGCCTTGACGAAAACTCGACTCCGGCAATGGTGAGGGTGTCATTCATGTGCACACCGCCTTATGATCGCGCGGCAGCCCGGCGGCGCGGTGATGGTGGAGGCTCGAACGGGGGTCGCCGGTCAGGTACATCCAAGTGCGGCGACCGTCTACAATGCAGGACAACGTAAGCAAGTTCACTCTCCCTTCGCTGGCATTATCCAGTTCAGGTTCCGACGGTCGCCCCAATACGTTGGGGCCTCTCAGCCTGTCGCAACAAGCTCCCGCAGGACTCGCCTCTAAGAGTAAGCCAACCGCCGACAGGATGTCAATCGCCACAGCTGGCCTCCGAACACCTCGAATACGGCTCGAACGCGATTGACACCTTAGCTGCGTTGGCCTTACAGTGGCGCAACCGAGGTACATGAAGTGACCACAGAGGCGCCACACAGCCCCAAGGACGATGACGTAATCGTCAACTACTGCCAGATCTGCGGCCGGACGGAGCGACGCCCCTTCAAGGACGGCGGCCACTGGGCAACGCCATTCTTCTACCGGGACGCCTGGTGGGCACGAGGTCCATGCCCCGGCTGCGCTCCCAAGTAACCTCGGGCCTTCACTGCGTCATCACATTGCCGCGCTCCACCCGGAACGCGATGGCCCGCGCCAGGAACCTTCCTTCGATCCTGTCCACGTCCGTAGTCGAAACGATGGCCTGTTGGCTTCGCTCCACACGCTCCAGCAGCAGTCGCCGGCGCGTGGCGTCCAGCTCGGAGAGCACGTCGTCCAGCAGCAGCACCGGGGACTCGCCGCGCTCCCGCTCCAGAAGCATACCCTCCACCAGCTTCAGCGCCAGCGCCAGCGTGCGCGCTTGCCCGCGAGATGCGTAGATTCCCGCCTCCATGCCTCCCAGCGTGAGGCGGACGTCGTCGCGATGCGGGCCTGACTGGGTCGCGCCCAGCGCGATCTCCCTCTCCGCGCCCTGCTCGATGGCAATCTGAAACGAGCGCTTGAGCTCTGCCTCGCCGGGTTGCTCGATCGGAACTCCGGCCGCGTACTCGACTGAGAACTCCTCAATCGTCTCAGTCAGCTCACCGTGCAGCTCCGTGAGCAGTGGACGCAGCTCCTCCACGGTCCTATGTCTCCTCAGCATGATGTAGGCGCCATCCTCCACCAATGCCTCGTTCCAGAAGTCCAGCTCTGCTGCGCGGCTCCTGCGCTCCCGAATCTGTCTCAGCAAGTGGTTGCGTTGGTACACCACCTTCTGATACCTCTGGAGAGCGCGCAGATACATCCTGTCCAGCTGGCATATCAGGATGTCCAGGAACCTCCTGCGCGTGGACGGCGAGCCCGTCACCAGCCGGATGTCCTCGGCGTCGAACAGCACGGCGTTGACGGCGCCGACGAGGTCCGCGGCCGACACGTGGATGCCATCGACCCTGACCTCCTTGCGCAGGTGCGGCGGTCTTTCGCCGTCGTCCCAAGAGCCCTCGAGCGCCATGTCCACCAGGATGCGGACCCGGTCTCGCTCCCTTCGCACCACACCGACAACCTGTGCGTGTCCCGGGTCCTCCGTAGCGGTGCGGCTGATGGCCTCCCTGTCTCCGTTGGCGCGGTACGCCTTGGCGATGGACAGGAGGTACAGCGCCTCCAGGAGATTAGACTTGCCCTGCCCGTTGCCGCCGGAAAAGACCAGCAGGCCCTCCGGGAGGTCGAGCTCCAGGTGGTGGTAGTTGCGGAAGTTGGTGAGGCTGAGATGGGAAACGTACACGGGCGACACCCTGCCGCGGAACTCCGGACAGCTCCCGCGCTAGGGTGGCGCGGACTGCATCACGGGAAAGCGGTTGTGGAGCCAGCGAGGGGATTCGAACCCTTGACCTGCGGTTTACGAAACCGCTGCTCTACCACTGAGCTACGCTGGCCTGTCCACCATTATATCACTCCCCCGCTCCTGCTGCGCTATCCGGGCCGCCGCGCCCCTCTCGATACTCGTCCCACCACTCGCTGAGTCTCTGTGCCACGGCGCGCTCATACCCCTGATTGCCCGGCACGTAGTAGCGTCTGTCGGCGAGCGACGGCGGCAGGTTGTCCATCGGGGCGAAGTTCCCGGCGTAGTCGTGCGCGTACCGGTAGCCCTTGGCGTAGCCCTGTGCCCTCATCAGCGACGTGACGGCGTTGCGGAGGTGCAGCGGCACCGGCTCGTTGCGGGTCTGCCTCGCGTCCTCGCGAGCGCGGTTCAGCGCCATGTAAGCGGAGTTGCTCTTGGGCGCGGTTGCCAGGTAGACGGTCGCCTCAGCCAGCGGGATCGCGCCCTCCGGCATCCCGATCAGGTGGACGGCCTGCTGCGCCGCCACGGCCACGGGCAGCCCCTGCGGGTCGGCCATGCCCACGTCCTCCGCGGCCAGGATGACCAGCCGCCGTGCGATGAACATGGGGTCCTCGCCCGCCTCGATCATGCGGCTCAGCCAGTAGACCGCGGCGTCCGGGTCCGATCCCCGCACCGACTTGATGAACGCGGAGATGGTGTCGTAGTGCTGGTCGCCCGACTTGTCGTAGAGTATGGAGCGGTGCTGCAACGCGTCCTCAACCGTCGCCAGCGTGACGTGCCGCTCGCCGTTGGCGTCCGGCTCCGTGGCGGATGCCGAAAGCTCCAGGGCGTTGAGGGCGGCCCGTGCGTCGCCGTTGGCCATGGTGACCAGGTGCCTCATTGCATCTTCCGCCAGGCTCGCTCGCAGTTCGCCGATCCCGCGCTCGTCGTCCGCAAGCGCGCGCTCCACGATGGCCGCAACATCTTCATCGGTTAGCGCACTGAGCGTGAACACCCGGCACCGGGACAGCAGCGGCGCCACCACCTCGAAGGACGGGTTCTCCGTGGTGGCCCCAATGAGAGTGACGGCACCCTCCTCGACGTGGGGGAGTATGACGTCCTGCTGCGCCCTGTTGAAGCGGTGAATCTCGTCCACGAACAGGAGCGTGCGCCGGCCGTGCATGCCGCGGCGCTCTCTTGCAGCATCGATGAGCTTGCGGAGGTCTGCTACGCCTGCCGTGACGGCGCTAACCGGTGCGAAGTGGGCCTGCGTGATGCCGGAGATGAGATGAGCCAGCGTGGTCTTGCCGCTCCCGGGAGGCCCCCACAGAATCATCGACGGCACGTGGTCGGACTCAATGCTGCGTCGCAGGACGCGGCCTTGTCCAAGGATGTGCTCCTGTCCCGCGAACTCGTCGAATCCACGGGGCCGCATGCGAGCGGCCAGAGGCGCCTCCTGCCCCAGCATCTCCCTGGCGCGCCTCTCGAAGAGATCGGTCACGTCACCTCCCCACCGCCGTCCCGGGCCGCCGACCGACCGCGCAGCGGTGTCACTCCCCGCCGAGCAGGCGTCTGGGGCCGTTCACGGTCATCTCGGTGATGGCGTTCTCACTCACGCCCAGCTCCCGCAGTCTCGGCAGAACCCTGCGAATGATGAAGCAGTAGCCGTCCGGGTTATGGGCAGGGCGAGCCGCCGCCGCCTCGGGGAGAGCGGGACGCGCTCCGCCGTAGTCGTGGGACAGGGTGATCTGGCCGGCAAATCCCAGGTCTATCAGCTGCTTCACAACCTCAGTGCGTTGCTCCCAGTTCAGGCCTCCGGCGCGGCCTCCGGGATAGCGGTCCATGCCCAGGAAAGCGCCCTTCTTCATTATCCCCGTCAGGTACTCAATGTTGTCGGTGTCGTTGCTGTGGCCGATGCACACGCGCCCAAGGTCCACGCCCTCCTCCTCGAATATGGCCACCTGCAGGTCGCCGGCCCTGGCCGGGGCCGCCGTGTGCGTCATTATGGAAGCGCCGGTTGCGATACAGGCGCGCGCCGCTGACCTCAGTATCAGCTCGTTGGGGCGGGTCAGTCCGCCGTCCTCCGTCATGTGCTCCACGTCCGTGGCCACCTTGATGACGCCGGCCTTGATTCCCGTGCCCTCGATGCCAACCTCGATCTCGCGGATGAATGCCGAGGCCATCTGCTCGACCGTCGCGCCCAGTCCGATGTGGCGCGGGATGTCACGCCACATGCCGGTGGCAGGCACCATGTGCAGGTTCACGCCCGCTGCCACGTCCTGAAGCAGCCTCATGTCCCTGCCCAGGTCAAGCGGGGTGACTATGAGGACCGTGCCGACGCCCTCTGCGGCTGCCTCGTTGAGGCGCGAGATGCCGCGGGCCACGTCCTCCTCGTGGTCAAAGAGCTCCGGGTACGTTTGAGGCACCCCCGCAGAGCTCTCTCGAACGTGCTCATGGGTCAGTACGTAGCCGAGGTCGTTGACGTCCACGGGGCCGCGCATTGTGTTGACTGTGGGCATGATACCTCCTCCGTGCTCTCATGCTTCGCGAAGCGTCGACCTGTGTGCCGACACATTCCCGCTCAGGACTCCATTGCGTCTTCGAGACGCTGAATCTCCCGTTCCACTTCCTGCAGCCTGCGGTAGTCCTCCTCGAGTAGCTTGTAGCAGCGCTCCAGGTAGAGCTGGGCCAATACGGAGGCTGCCGGCGTCGGCGTCACCGTTGCCCGCACCAGCAGCGGGATGCGATAGTGCTCCGGCAGAAAGCGGGCCAGCGTGGCGACCTCCTCCTCGATCTCTCGAACCATGCGGGGATCTGTACCCTCCGCGGCGAACCGCAGTTTGCCGACCATCTTCGCCAGCTCACTCAGCTTGTCCCGCTCGCCCATCAGCTCGTAAATGAGCTCGTTCACCGATGAGGCCGGCAGCGGCGTTTGCGCCTCCATAAGCCGCTCCCACCGCCTCGAATACTCCTGCTGCACCTCGCTGACCACCTGTATGAGCTCCATGGGGTCGCTGTCGTCCACCGAGCCGCCGTCTATGAGGTCGTCCTCCCTCGCCTCGGCCATGCGCCTGATGTGGTCCAGGTCATCGATCTTCTCCGGCAAGGGCGGAAACGCGAAACCGGCAAGATCGTTCGTGAGCATGTCCTGCATCTTGCCGGCGAACATGGGGGGAATGTACCTGGTCACGTCCACCTTAATGGGGAGCGCGATGATGTAGGTTGCCAGCACCGTGTTGGGATCGAACTTGCGGCGGAAGAACACCAGCGCGTGCCCCTTGGGGGAATCCATTTCACCGCGCTCGAAGTACAGGTCCACGTGTGCCACTCCCTCCGATGGTTCGCCCATTATACTACGAATTAGCGGAGCGCGTGGCCTGCCCGTGGCACCCCGGCAGGCCCGTGGGCGGGTTGGCGCAGCTCCAATGTGTTAGAATGTACGCGCCTCGGAGGTGGAGCTGTCTACATGAGCGTAGACGTCACGGAAGATGTACGCGCACGCCGGGAGGAGATGGTCTCTCTCCGGCGTGACCTTCACGCACACCCGGAGACCGCCTTCCGGGAAGAGCGCACGGCCCGGCTCGTGGCCGAACGGCTGGCTGCCTTTGGCCTTGAGGTCTCGACGGGCTCGGCACGGACTGGCGTTACCGCAGTGATTCAAGGCAACGCGCCCGGCCCAACTCTGATGCTCCGCGCCGACATGGACGCCCTGCCCATCCAGGAGACGTCGGACAGGCCGTACGCCTCCCGCAATCCGGGTGTCATGCACGCCTGCGGCCACGACGGCCACACCGCCGCCCTGGTCACGGTCGCAAGCATCCTTGCCGAGCGCAGAAACGACCTGAATGGCCGGGTTCTCCTGGTGTTCCAGCCCGCCGAGGAGATCATGGGCGGCGCAAGCCTGATGATAGAGGAAGGCGTCATGACCGACCCACCAGTGGATAGGGTGCTCGGCTTCCATCTCTGGAACGGCCTGCCGGTGGGCCAGGTGGGCGTCAAGCCGGGGGCCATTTTCGCCGCCGTTGACGAGATAGAGCTCGTGGTAAAGGGCACGGGCGGACACGGAGCCATGCCCCACCAGACCGTAGACCCCATACCCGTTGCCGCGCAGGTGATCAGCGCTCTACAGTCCCTGATTAGCCGGGAGAAGCACTACGCTGAGGGCGCGGTGCTGACCATCGGCCGCATACAGGGCGGGACCGCGTTCAACATCATCGCGACTGAGGTGGAGATGAAGGGCACCCTGCGCACCTTCGACGAGGGTCTGCGCAGGCAGATACTGGCCCGCATCCCGGAGGTCATGGCCGGCATTTGCGCCGCCTTCAACGCCGAGTTTGAGTTCCGGCACCTGCAGGGCTGTCCGGCCGTGATGAACGATCCGGAGGTCGCCGACTTCGTGCGACGCGTGGCAACGAAGGTGGTCGGCGAGGCCAACCTTCCCGCCGTCGTGCCAAGCACCGTAGGCGATGACATGGCGCTCTTCCAGCTCCGGGCGCCCGGCTGCTACTTCCTGGTCGGGTCGTCCAACGCCGACGCCGGGCTGGACGCGCCGCACCATAGCTCGGGCTTCGACTTCGACGAGGACGCCCTCATGGTCGCCGCCGAGACGCTCTCCAGAGCGACGCTCGAGTACCTTGGCTGATACCGAACCCGAACGAGGCCGGCAATTTGCCGTCTCGAAACTCTCAACCTAGCCGGAGGAGGACGAAACTAAAGATGCAGGAACTCACAGAGCCAAGAGACCGCCTTCTGCTGGGCCCCGGCCCCAGCAACGTCAACCCCAGGGTCATTCGGGCCATGACCATGCCCCTTATGGGATACCTGGACCCCACGTTTCTCAAGGTGATGGACGACGTTACGTCGCTGCTCAGGCAGGCATTCGGAACTTCGAACGAGCTGACGCTGGCCATCTCCGGCACCGGCACTTCCGGCATGGAGGCCGCGCTTGTGAACCTGCTGGAGCCTGGCGACTCCGTGGTGGTTGGCGTCAACGGCCTGTTCGGAGGACGCCTTGCGGACATCGCCACAAGGTGCGGCGCCAGCGTGACCACCGTTTCCGCCGAGTGGGGACAGGCTCTCGACCCGGCCGCCGTCGAGCAGGCCTTGGCGGACGCGGGGCAGGTCAAGCTCCTGGCCGTCGTTCACGTCGAGACATCCACCGGCGTTGTGCAGCCCTTGCCGCCGCTGGCTGAGGCAGCTCATCGGCACGGCGCGCTCTTCCTGGTGGACGCCGTGACGTCGCTAGGCGGCGTGGACCTGCGAGTGGACGAGTGGGGCATCGACGCGTGCTACAGCGCCACCCAGAAGTGCGTTGGTGCACCGCCAGGCCTTTCGCCCATCACCCTCAGTCCGCGCGCTGTGGAGGCAATATCGGGTCGCAGCACCCCCGTCCAGAGCTTCTACCTGGACTTGCTGCACCTGCAACGCTACTGGATCACTGACCGGACGTACCATCACACAGCCTCCATGCCCATGATCTACGCCCTCCGGGAAGCGCTGGTTATGGCTATGGAGGAAGGACTGGAGAACAGGCAAAGGCGACACGAGCGCAACGCTGCCGCGCTCCGGGCCGGTCTTGCAGAGTTCGGCATGCGGCCGGTACCGCCGGAGGGCATTCGGGCCAGCCCGCTGACCGCCGCGCTGGTGCCGGAGGGGCTGGAGGAGGCGAAGGTCCGACGCGCCCTGCTGAACGAGTACGGCATCGAGATTGGGGGCGGGTTCGGGCCGCTGGCGGGCAAGATCTGGCGCATAGGCCTGATGGGGGAGTCCTCGCAGGCCAGCCACGTGCTTACGCTGCTGCACGCGCTCGAAACGCTCCTGGCCAGGGAGGGCGTGGAACTGGCATCGGGAGCCGCCGTGGCAGCGGCGCACAGGTCGCTTGCAGAGGAGTAACAGCCACTGCACCGGGCTGAAGACGCGCTACGTGGCCCGAGGTCGGTACTGGATGGCTTCCGCCACGTGCGCTACGCCGATCTCCTCTTCGCCGGCCAGGTCGGCGATGGTGCGTGACAACTTCAGAGTGCGGTGAAACGCCCTCGCCGATAGGTGGAGCTGGTCCATCGCGGCTCGCGCCAGTCCCTGGGCGGCATCGGCCAGCTTGCAGTGCTCCCACACCTCGGCCGGGCCCATGTCCGCGTTTGACCGTACGGCAGACGAGTCTTCGAACCGCTCTCTCTGCATGCTCCTGGCGCTCTCCACTCGCTCGCGCACCTGCGCCGAGCTCTCGCCAACCTCCTCGCCCGTCAACTTGTCATACTCCACCCTAGGCACTTCCACGAAGATGTCGATGCGGTCCAGGAGGGGCCCGGAGATGCGCTTCTGGTACTTGTCCACCATGCCCGCCGAGCAGGTGCACTGACGCTGCGGATCGCCGTAGTATCCGCAGTAGCAGGGATTCATCGCCGCCACCAGCATGAAGTTGGCCGGGAACGTCACCGAACCCTGCGCCCTGCTGATGGTGACCACCCTGTCCTCCAGCGGCTGCCTCAGTACCTCCAGCACGTTGTGGCCGAACTCTGGAAGCTCGTCCAGGAACAGCACGCCCCGATGGCTCAGCGTGACCTCGCCAGGCCTGGGCAGTCTACCGCCGCCGACGAGCCCGGCATGCGATATGGTGTAGTGAGGCGCTCGGAACGGCCGGTGCGCCACCAGAGGCGTATCGGACGGCAGCAGTCCGGCCACGCTGTATATCTTCGTCAGGTCCAGCGACTCCGAGGAGCTCATGGCCGGCAGAATCGACGGCAGGGAGCGTGCAAGGAGAGTCTTGCCGCTGCCGGGCGGGCCGCTCATCAGGAGGTTGTGCCCGCCGGCGGCCGCCACTTCAAGAGCGCGCTTGGCATGCTCCTGGCCTCGCACGTACGCTAGGTCGCCGCCATCCCAGGACGGCTCGCTTGAAAGCTCATCCTCGTCTGAGCCCGCGTAGGGCGCAATCGAGGTCTGCCCGCGCAGGTGGGAGGCAAGTTCGCCCAGCGTGCCGGCCGGGTAGACGGTCACACCTTTCAGCAGCGAGGCTTCCTTGGAGTCCACCGCCGGCACATACACCTCGCCGATGCCCTCGCCCTCCGCATGCCCCACCATGGGCAGTACGCCGTTGACGTGCTTGATGCCCCCATCGAGCGACAACTCACCCAGGAAAACGGCTTGGGAAATGTCAGCCGTGATCTGGCCGGAACTGGAGAGGATTCCGATAGCGATGGAGAGGTCGTAGGAAGGACCGGCCTTCTTGAGATCGGCGGGCGCCAGGTTCACCGTTATACGGCGCATAGGGAACTCGAACCCCGAGTTTCGTATGGCAGCTCGCACGCGCTCCTTCGCCTCCTGAACGGCCGTGTCCGGCAACCCCACGATGTTGAACGCGGGTAAGCCGGGCGCAATATCGACCTCTGCCTCCACTACGGAGCCCTCGAGGCCGATCATGGCGCAGCTCAGCGCCTTCGCGAGCATAGAGATTCTCCCTTTCAGGCAACGGTTGCGCCAATCATACGTTGCAGCCGACACACAGTCAAACGCGATATCTTCGTTCTGGTTCCGTGTGCCTTTCGGTCACAAAATGAGGGAAGGCCGAGGGTAGAACCCTCGGCCTTCCACTCTCTCTCCCTGTTTGGAGACTTTGAAGCCCGGTCTAGGTGCCCCGCAGGCGGGGGTCCAGGACGTCCCGGAGCGCATCGCCGAAGAGGTTGAATCCGTACACGGCCAGGGATATTGCGATGCCCGGGAAGATGGCCATCTGCGGCGCCAGTGCGAAGTACTCCCTGCCCCTCTGGGACAGCATTCCGCCCCAGGTCGGGGTGGTGGGCGGCACGCCCATGCCGAGGAAGCTCAGCGAGGCCTCCGAGATGATGGCGGTGCCCAGTCCGGCGCTGGCGATGATGAGCCAGGGCGCTACGCACTGAGGCATGATGTGCTGCAGCATGATGCGCATGTCGCCGGCGCCAATTGAGCGAGCGGCAAGGGCGAACTCGGACTCCTTCACTGCCAGGGCCTGCGACCGCACAATGCGGTTGGCCCTGGGTATCTGAACAATGCCGATGGCAAGCACCACATTGTTCACCGAGCCGCCAAGGGCAGCCATGATGGCAAGGGCGAGGATAAGCGTGGGAATGGACATCAGGGCGTCCATGATTCGCTGCATCACCACGTCTACCTTACCGCCGTAGTAGGCGCTGGCCAGTCCCAGCAGTCCTCCTGATCCGGAGCCGAATGCCACCGACAGGATTCCCACGTACAGAGATACACGGGCGCCATTGACTATCTGCGCCCAGATGTCCTGGCCCACGTCGTTGGTGCCCATCCAGTACTGGGACGAGGGAGCCAGGAAGTTGTCGCTCAGGTTCCACTCGTTGGGATCACCGGCGATCAGTGGAGCCGCCAGGGCCAAGACAATCATGAACAAGATGATCAGGGCGCCCGCAGCCCCCAGCGGCTTCCTCCGCAGGAAAGTCACGGTACCCTTGTACATCCGGACTCCCAGCGGCGCCCGATCCCCGCGCCTTAGGATGTCTATGCCTTCTTGTGCCGCCATGTGCTTCTTCCTCCTAAGCTGAGACGTGTCTCACGCTATTGTCAGATACCCCTCTAGTCGTACCGGACGCGGGGGTCAAGCCAGCCGTAGCTCAGGTCCACCAGCAGGTTGGTCACCACAATCCAGCCGGCGAAGAACAACACCAGTGTCTGCACCGCCGGGTAGTCCCATCTGCTCAAGCTATATACCAGGAAGGAGCCCATGCCCGGCAGAAGGAATATGGTCTCCATGATGACCGAGCCGCCCACCGTCAGGGCAACGGTGATGCCGATGATGGTCACAACCGGTAGCAGCGCATTCTTCATTGCGTGCCGGTAAACCACCACCATGTACCTCAGGCCCTTGGCGTGCGCAGTCCTGATGTAGTCCTGACGCAGGACCTCAAGCATTGTGGAACGCATCATCCTGGCCTTGGTGGCCTGGGATACCCAGCCCGTTGCCAAGGCGGGCCACAGGAACATGATGAAGTTGCCGCGTGGGTCCTCGAAGGGCGACACGTACTCCAGTCTGGGACTCCAGTTGAAGTAGAGGGTGCCGATGAGGATTATCATCGTGCCGGTCCAGAAGCTGGGAATGGACAGACCGCCCAACGACACGATTCGCAGGAAGTAGTCGAGCGACGAGTCCTGCCTCAGCGCCATGATGACTCCAACCGGAATGCCGAATAGCACGGCCAGCGAAACCGTCATGATGGCGAGCTGGAGAGTGATCGGCAGCTTCTGCTGGATCTGTGGCCAGATTGGCTTGCTGTCCACCAGGGACTCGCCCCAGTCGAGCCTCACGAAGTCGAACATGAAGATGAAGTACTGCTCGTACAGAGGCTTGTTGAGGCCAAGCTGCTCACGAAGCAGTTCCTCCGTCTCCTGGGAGTAAAATGCGTCCTCTCCGCCAAGGATGACGTCAACGACGTCTCCGGGAGCGATTCGCAGGATGACGAAGACGATTATCGACACCAGAAGTGCCGTAAGCAATCCCAGAAACAGCCGCCGCAGCGTGTACTGTAACATGGCCCCTCCTACAATCGATCTGGTTTCCGCCTGCTATCCGCTACAGGCTTCCCAATCGTCAGGCCTCATTCCAATATGCCCTTCAACATAGCACCACACCGGTCGGTTTGTCAATAAAGCCGCCTCCATGATTATTACAATATCATGAATCGACGAGACGGGCCGACTTGATTCCGATATAAGGGGCAAATTGCCCTCCTGGCGGCGCGCCGCTTCTCGCGGAAGACTTCGATTGAGGCAGTAGGGGACACTCGGCGACGTGCGCACTGGCCGTAAACGCGGAAGCGCCCCCGATTGGGGGCGCTTCCTTCGCATCCGGTTCCGAGTCGAGGGTTTCTGGCTACTCTACGATCCAGACCCTGTCGTGGAGCCTCTGCTGTGAGTAGGTGCCCAGGTTGTAGTACCGGACTCCCTTCACCTCAGTCCTGTTAGGCCATGCCACGTTCATCACGCCCAGCTGGTAGGCCGTGGTCCTCTCGTTGACCATGTACTCTTCCAGATCAAGCGTCAGTGCGCGGCGCCGGTCCTGGTCCAGGCTCTCGTCCAACTCGATGATCATCGAGTTGATCCTCGCCAGCTCCTCATCGGGGGCTCGGCCATCGCCCTTCCAGCCCGTCACGTCGCAATCTGGGCTGGTCGTCAGGTCGGTGTTCATACCCCAGAAGGCGTCCGCCGGGTCGGAAGTGTACACCTGCCTGTTGGGGGCAGCGTTGGCCTCTGCCCTGATGGTGTAGAGACACTCGGTGCTGATGTTTCCGTAGGTGTCAACGTACTGGACGTCGAACTCCCAGCCCAGGTGCCTCTTCATCTGGTCTATGAGCCAGAGGCTGATCTCACGCCGGCTCAGCAGCTGGATGACGTACTGGTCGGTGCGCGGCCGGTTGCCCGGGCCAAACGCCTCATCCAGCAGCCTGTTCGCCTCTGCTATGTCAGCGTCCTTGGTGGCGGGGTTCCAGCCGGGGAGCTGCATGAACTCCTCGGTCGGCTTGCCCCAACCGCTGTCGATGTGCAGGAAGTAGGCGGGGTTGGACATCTTGATGTCGCCAACTGTGCTGAACTTGTCCCAGTCGCCCCGGTCAAGGAACAGCTGGACGGCCCAGCGGACCTCCCACTTGTCGAACGGAGGCCTCAGGGGGTTGACCCTGATGCCGGAGATGTGGTTGTACCGGACTATCTGCTGCTCGATGATGTCCGAGTACTGCTCCGATACCTGCTTCACCTGTGCCTTGGTGATGCCGCTGCTACCGTGGCCGGCCTGGTTGATCTTGCCGGTCACCAGAGCAGCGAACTTCGTGTTGTAGTCCTGGATGGCAAAGTTGTCCATCCCGTCTACGAACGGAGCACCGGTCAGCCAGTAGTTGGGGTTCTTCCGGGACTTCATCACCGTCTGCGAGTCAGCAGATATTGGGATGAACGGGCCCGTGCCCATGTTGATCATGTAGCCCTCGGGCACTGCCGTGGACTGCACGCCGGGATACTCCGCGTCCATCCACTCACGGTAGTCCTTCTGCCAGATCGCTATACCAGCCGCCATCCACTGGAGGGTGGCGTTCCTGAAGCGGTCGAACTTGATCTCGACTGTCAGGCCATCGGGGCCGTCCGGGCAGAGAATCTCTTCCTGGTGACCCATGTAGGCCTGGCCGGTCTTGATGTAGCTTGCTCGAGTCTCGGGAGGCGGGTTGGCAAACCACTCGTGGCTCGCCTTGATGTCCTCGCAACCCAGCTTTTCTCCAAAGCCGGGAGCTCCCTGCTCCTTGGCCCAGCCCTCCTCGTGGAAGTACACGTTGTCGCGCAGCACGAAGGAGTAGCTCAGACCATCGGCGGACACTTCGAAGCTCTCGCACAGGTCGCAGATGGGAGCGTCACGGATGGTGCCCCATGGGTCCTGCATCAGCAGGGCGTTGTGCGCTGCGAACTGCCACCGGCTGAACGCGCTGTAACCCAGCGTCGTCTGGAATCGGGACGCAGGCCTCGGGTCTGCAGTCTTGTAGATCCCGCCGTACTGCGGCTCGCCCCACTCGGGCTTGTAGCCGGGGTGGTCCATCAGCCAGCCGACCCAGTCATCCCGGTAGTCAACAGCCGCCTCCTCCGGGACTGGCGTGTTGGTGGGCGCCGGCGTATTCGTGGGCTCGCCGGGAGCCGTGGTTGCCTCCGGCGCGGCCGTCTCTTCCGGCATCATCGCCTCTGTCGGCTCAGGCGTCGCCGTTGGGGGCGGCGTTGTAGCCGTCGGTTCAGGCGTGTTCGTCGGGTCTTCCCCGCCACACGCTAGCGCTACCACCAGTACGGTGGCGGCAAAGACCCCCAGGAGGGGCCTCAATTTCAACCCGCTAACCAATCTCATACTCGCCTCCTCTGAGTACTTAGGCAAGAAACGTTGCGGGCAAGCCTAACATAGCGTTTCTGGCATTGTCAATACGTTCCAGGCCCTAAGATTCTTACAAAGTCGGCGGGGCGGCCATGACTGATGCCGCGCATAAAGTCCTCTCCTCCGGTTGTCCCGCGAGCCGTTGACAAAGAAAGGAGGACGCACCGGATGGTGCGTCCTCCTTTGGGACTCCCCTTTGAGATCGGGGGCTACTCAGCCAACCAGACCCTGTCGTGAAGCCTCTGCTGCGAGTAGGTGCCCAGGTTGTAGTACCGGACTCCCTTCGCCTCTACCCGGTTCGGCCACGCCACGTTCATGATGCCCAGCGGCGTATGAACGGCCGACTCGTAGAGGTACAGCTCCAGTTCCCTGGCTATCTCCTCGCCCCTCTCCCTGTCCAAGGTCACGTCCAGCTCTTCGATCAGGGCGTCCAGCCTGGCCCACTCCTCTGCAGGAATCGGGCCCGTGCCGGTCCATCCGGGATCGTCACGGCACAGCTCTCGGCCCTGCCACACGCTGTGGATCTTCAGGAACCCGTCAATGGCGTGCTGGATGTAAGACTGTCCGTAGGTGGGGCTTGCCTCAGCCCTTAGCGTGTACTGGCAGTCCGTCTGGATGTTGCCATAGGTGTCGACGTACTGCACGTCGAACTCCCAGTTCAGGTTCTTCTTGAAGAAGTCTATGCCCCACAGGCTGACCTCACGTCGGCTCAGCAGCTGAATGACGTACTGGTCCGTCCTCGGCCGGTTGCCCGGGCCGAACGCTTCGTCAAGCAGTCGATTCGCCTCAGCTATGTCGGCGTCCTTGGTAGCCGGGTTCATGCCGGGAAACGTCTGGAACTCCTCTATCGGGATGCCCCAGCCGGCGTCCGAGTGCAGCACCAGGTACGGGTCGCCCATGTTCACTTCGCCGACTGTGGTGAATCTCAGCCAGTCCTCGCGGTCGAGAGCCAGCTGCACTGCATGCCTGACGTTCCAGT
>JAPPHY010000012.1 GCA_028877205.1 Chloroflexota bacterium
TGGGCGGTAGTGGACTCGAACCACTGACCTCTGCCATGTCAAGGCAGCACTCTAACCGGCTGAGCTAACCGCCCACGCTGCGATTGCGGCGCGCCGGCACGGCAAGCATGCCGGCGCCACGTCATCAGAACTCAAGATCGCCCGGCGCAGACTCCAGCACGTGCGAGATGGCCTCCGACTCAAGGGTGAGCTGAGGAGCCAACATGCCTTCGCCGTCTTCGTCGTCGCCAATCAGGCCCAGGCGGTCCCGCCCCTCGGGTGACGACGTCAGGTTGGCCGGGATGAGCCTCCCGATGATCACGTTCTCCTTCAGCCCGCTCAGCTGGTCGACCGCCCCGTTCATGCTGCTCTCCGTGAGCACACGCGCCGTCTCCTGGAACGAGGCCGCCGCCAGGAAGCTGTCGGTGCTGAGCGACGCCCGCGTGATGCCGAGCAGCGCAGGCGACGCAGTCGCAGGCTCACCGCCTTCGGCCAGCGCCTTGGCGTTCGCGTCCTCGTATGTCATGCGGTCCACCATTTCGTCCGGCAGCATGTCCGTGTCGCCCGGCAGGTCCACTCTCACCTTCTTCAGCATCTGGCGGACTATCACCTCGATGTGCTTGTCGTTGATGCTGATGCCCTGCGAGCGATACACCTTCTGGACTTCGTCCAGGAGGTACTGCTGCACGGCCTCGCGCCCCAGTATCCGCAGGATGTCCTGGGGGTTGAGCGGGCCGGCCGTGATCGGGTCGCCGGCGCGGACCTCGGCCCCGTCCTCCACCAGGAGGTGCGCGGCCGCGGGAATCGAATACTCTCTCTCCTCGCTCTCTTCCCAGACGAGCGTGATGGCATCCTCGCCGACCTCCGTGCGTCCGGACACGCGCGCCGTCAGGGGCAACGGCTGCGGGACGTCCTCGTCGGTGCTCTCCGACGGCTCCTCAGGGCCGGCCAGCGTCGCGCCTACCTCAACCAGCTCACCGCTGTCAACCACGGGCTTGTAGCCGACGGGCAGCGGGTACTCCTCTCGGAACTCCTCAGTGCTGCCTACCCTGATTCGCCTCTCGTCTCCCTCGTCGAGTCGCTGCACCACGCCGTCAATGTCCACCAGGTACGCCTGTCCCTTTGGCGACCTGGCCTCGAATAGCTCTTCGACTCTCGGCAAACCGCTCGTGATGTCGACACCTGCGATTCCGCCGGTGTGGAACGTACGCATGGTCAACTGAGTGCCGGGCTCGCCGATGCTCTGGGCGGCCATGACGCCAACGGCCTCGCCGATTATGGCCAGCTTGCCCGTCGCCGGGTTGCGCCCGTAGCAGAGGCCGCACATGCCGCTCCGTGACTCGCAGTTGAGCGGCGAGCGAACGAAGACCTCGTTGATGCCAAGCTCCACGATGCGGTCCGCCAGCTCCTCGCTGACCTCCTCGTTGCGGTCCACGATGATCTCGCCGGTGGCCGGGTCCACGACCGGCGCGCCCGCAGTACGACCTACGATGCGCGTGGCGAACGGGGCCTCCAGCGGCCTTTCGGGATGCGTCTCGATGGTGATGCCAAGGCCCGTGCCGCAGTCGTACTCCAGGATGATGACCTCCTGGGACACGTCTATCAGGCGGCGCGTGAGATAGCCGCTGTCGGCCGTTCTGAGAGCCGTGTCGGCCAGGCCCTTGCGAGCGCCATGCGTGGAGATGAAGTACTCAAGCACGCTCAGGCCCTCTCTGAAGCTCGACTTGATGGGCAGTTCGATGATGCGTCCCCGGGGGTTGCTCATGAGCCCGCGCATCCCGGCCATCTGCTTGATCTGGGCCACGTTTCCCTTGGCGCCCGAGATTGCCATGAGGTAGACGCCTCCATAGGTGGGCAGGTGTTCCTCGATCACCTTGGTCATCTGGTCGCTGGTGTCCGTCCAGATCTGCACGGCCGTGTTGTACCGCTCGTCCTCCGTGATGAGGCCTCTCTGGAACTGCTCCTCAAGGCCCTCGATCTTGGTGGTGGCAGTCGCCATGAGGTCGGCCTTCTGAGCGGGCACCTCGATGTCGTTGATGGCGATTGTCGTGCCCGACTTGCCGGCGTAGTGGAAGCCCAGTCGCTTGATCTTGTCCAGCACCTCCGCGGTGATGTCGTTGCCCTGCGTGCGATAGCACTCAGCCGCAAGGTCCTTGAGGAGGTTCTTGTCCATGATCTGGTTGCGGTAGCTCATGCCCTCCGGCAGCACCTCGTTGAAGATGATGCGACCGACGGTTGTCCTGAGCCAGCTATCGCCGGCGCCGTTGCCGTACTGCCTGACCTCTATGGGAGCCCTCAGGTCGATGACGTCGTGCTCGTATGCCAGCCTCGCCTCGTTGAAGTCGTTGTACCGCGAGCCTTCTCCCCTGGCGCCGGGCACCTCACTGGTGAGGTGGTAGCACCCGAACACAATGTCCAGCGTGGGAGCCACGATTGGCTCGCCGGAGCTGGGCGACAGCATGTTCTGGGTGCTGAGCATCAGCTGCTTGGCCTCCATCACGGCCTCGCGCGACAGGGGGACGTGTACGGCCATCTGGTCGCCGTCGTAGTCCGCGTTGAAGGCGGTGCAGACGAGCGGGTGGATCTTGATGGCGCTGCCTTCGACCAGCACCGGGTCGAACGCCTGAATTCCCAGTCTGTGCAGCGTGGGAGCGCGGTTCAGGAGCACCGGCCTGCGCGTGATGACGTCCTCCAGGATGTCCCACACCTCCGGCCGGACGCGCTCGACCATGCGCTTGGCGCTCTTGATGTTGTGCACGTGGCCGTCCAGGATCAGGCGGTTCATCACGAAGGGCTTGAACAGCTCAAGGGCCATGCGCTTGGGCAGGCCGCACTGGTTGAGCTTGAGCTCAGGGCCGGCAACGATGACGGAGCGCCCGCTGTAGTCCACGCGCTTGCCCAGCAGATTCTGCCGGAACCGGCCCTGCTTGCCCCTCAGCAGGTCCGCCAGGGACTTCAGCTTGTGGTTGTGGCTGCCGGAAACCGCCTTGCCGACGCGGCCGTTGTCTATGAGAGCGTCCACCGCCTCCTGGAGCATCCGCTTCTCGTTGCGGACGATGATCTCAGGAGCGCCGAGCTCGAGCAGCCGCCGCAGCCGATTGTTTCGGTTGATGACGCGGCGGTAGAGGTCGTTCAGGTCGCTGGTGGCGAACCGGCCTCCGTCCAGCTGCACCATGGGCCTAAGGTCGGGCGGCAGCACGGGCAGCACGGACAGAATCATCCACTGTGGGTCGTTGTCGCTCTTGATTATGGACTCCACCACCCGAAGACGCTTGATGGCCTTCTTGCGGCGCTGACCGGAGGTGGTGACGATCTCCTCCTGGAGCTTCAGCTTTTCGTTCTCCAGGTCCATCTGCCTGAGGATGGACAGGATACCCTCAGCGCCCATCTCCGCCCGGAAGGCGTCGCCGAACTTGTCCCGAAGGTCGCGGTAGTTGGCCTCCGTGAGCAGCTGCATGGTACGCAGGTCTTCCAGTTCGTCGATGCGAGCCTGGACCTCCTCCTCCTTGAGCCCCTGCCCGGCGTCCGAGGCTGCGACGGTGGCGCTCAGGTCGATGGCGCCTGCATCGTGGGAATCCTCCGAGTGGTCTCCCGACTCGGCCGCCTGCTCAGACGAGCCCTCCTCCGCCTCTGCGGCGCTCGCCTCATACTGAGCGAGAGCATCCTTCAGCGACTGGAGGACCTCGGCGCGCCTGTCCTCGTCGATCTGGGTGATGATGTACTTGGCAAAGTAGAGCACGCGCTCAAGGTTCCTGGGCGAAAGGTCCAGCAGCAGGCCCAGGCGGCTGGGGATGCCCTTGGAGAACCAGACGTGGGCCACCGGGGCGGCCAGCTCTATGTGTGCCATGCGCTCCCGCCTGACCTTGGAGCGAGCAACCTCCACGCCGCAGCGGTCACATATGACGCCCTTGTAGCGAATCTTCTTGTACTTCCCGCAGAAGCACTCCCAGTCCTTTGTAGGACCGAAGATCCGCTCGCAGAAGAGGCCATCCTTCTCCGGCCTTAGCGTGCGGTAGTTTATAGTCTCCGGCTTGGTGACTTCGCCGTAGGACCAGCTCCTCACCTGCTCCGGGGAAGCTATGGAGATGCGGATTGCGTTAAATTCCTGGGGCATTCTCCAACTCCTCTGTGTCGTTACTGCCGTTCACATCGTCTCCCGGGCCCGTGTCTTCATCCTCGCTGCCGTCCGTGAGGAACGAGACATCCAGGTCCACCCGGTTCTCCGGCTCCGCGTCCACGTCCATCATCCACCCCATGGCGTCCATCTCGCTGAGAATCTCGCCTTCCACGGTGAGCTCGTCTGTGGGCTCAGCGAGCATGGGCTGCTCCTCCTCCTCGTGCAGCAGCTCTACGGAGAGGCCCAGGCTCTGGAGCTCCTTCACCAGAACGTGGAAGGACTCCGGCACGCCCGGCTGCACCACGTCCTCGCCCTTGACTATGGCCTCGTAGGTCTTGACTCGACCCATGACGTCGTCCGACTTTACGGTGAGCATCTCCTGGAGGTTGTAGGCTGCGCTGTAGGACTCGAGCGCCCAGACCTCCATCTCGCCGAACCTCTGCCCGCCGAACTGCGCCTTCCCTCCCAGCGGCTGCTGCGTGATCAGCGAGTATGGGCCGGTTGAGCGAGCGTGAATCTTGTCCTCCACCAAGTGTATCAGCTTCAGCATGTAGATGTAGCCGACCGTTACCGGCTGGAAGAACGGCTCCCCTGTCTGCCCGTCGTACAGGATGCTCTTGCCCAGAGTAGGAGCCGACTTCCCGGTCTCCTTGCTCAGCCGGAGCGCCTCCTGAGACATCTCATCCTCGGTCATGCTGGAGGTGTCCAGGCCGGCCTCCTCCGACAGCCAAATTCGGAGGCACGCCTGCCTGGCTTCGCCCGGGTGACTGTCGCTAAACACCACCTCGGGATCGAAGCCCCGAGCGGTGAGCCAATCACTCACCTTGTCCACGTCGGGCTCCGCTTCGCCATTTTGGGAATGTGGCTCGATTGCGCCGGACTGCTGGATTATCCACGCCTTGGCAAGGCCGTCCTCAATTGCGCCATCCTTCGCCCCGTCGAACACCGGACTTGCCACTCTCATGCCCAGGCTGTGAGCAGCCATGCCGAGATGCGTCTCCAGCAGCTGTCCCAGATTCATGCGAGAGGGCACGCCGATGGGGTTGAGAATGATGTCAACGGGCGTACCGTCGGCCAGATACGGCATGTCCGCCACGGGCAGCACGCGGGAAATCACACCCTTGTTGCCGTGCCGGCCTGCCATCTTGTCGCCCTCGGAGATCTTTCTCGTCTGGGCAATCCAGACGCGCACCATGGTGTTCACGCCCGGGGGCAGCTCGTCTCTGCTGTCCCTGGACAGGAACTTCACGTCGATGACCTTGCCGCGCTCGCCGTGGGGCACCCTCAGGGAGGTGTCCTTCACATCGCGGGCCTTCTCGCCGAAGATCGCCCTGAGGAGCTTCTCTTCGGCGGTGAGCTCAGTCTCGCCCTTGGGGGTAATCTTGCCGACCAGTATGTCGCCGGGGCCGACCTCGGCGCCGGGGCGAACTATGCCAAGCTCGTCCAGGTTGCGCAGGCCATCCTCACCCACGTTTGAGATGTCGCGGGTTATCTCCTCGGGGCCAAGCTTGGTGTCCCTGGCCTCAACCTCGTACTTCTCGATGTGAATGGAGGTGAACTTGTCCCGCCTCAGCAGCTCCTCGCTGACGATGATGGCGTCCTCGAAGTTGTACCCCTCCCAGCTCATGAACGCCACGAGAACGTTCTGGCCAAGGGCGAGCTCGCCGTTGTCGGTGGACGAACTGTCGGCCAGCGGCTGTCCCGCCTCCACCTTCTGACCCTTGGTCACGATGGCGCGCTGCGTGATGCAGGTGCCCTGGTTGCTGCGCAGGAACTTGATCAGCGGATGTGACTCAACGTTGCCTTCCGCGTCCGTGACCTCAATGAGTTCGCCGGATACACTGGAGACCACGCCGGGGTTCCTGGAAAGGACTACCTGCCCGCTGTCCTTGGCCACCCTGCCCTCCATTCCGGTGCCCACAAGCGGGGCCTCGGTGACCAGCAGAGGGACGGCCTGGCGCTGCATGTTGGAGCCCATGAGAGCGCGGATGGCGTCGTCGTGCTCCAGGAAGGGTATCAGCGCAGCGGACACGCTCACGATCTGTATCGGAGAGATGTCCATGTACTCCACGTTGGAGGGAGGCTCCATAGTGAAGACCTCTCCCATTCTCGCTTCCACCCTGTCCGTAATGAACTGGTTCTTGGCGTCCAGGGGCGAGTTGGCCTGGGCGATGCGGAATCTCTCCTCCTCGTCCGCGGCCAGGTAGTGGATGTCCAGCGGGTCCGCAGAGGCGAACGGCTTCACATTGACCGGGCGCGGCTCCAGGGCGGCGAGGCGCTTGGCCAGCGCCGCCGACACTGTCTGGCCCCTGCGGGCAATGACCTTTCCATCGTCACCTTCCACCGGCTCCGTGATTGTGCGGCCGCGGAGGTCCGGGTAGTTGCTGAGCACCTCGGTGACCACCTTGCGGTACGGCGTTTCGATGAAGCCGAACTCGTTGGTCCTGGCGTACGTGGCCAGCGAGCCGAGGAGGCCGATGTTGGGGCCTTCCGGCGTCTCGATGGGGCAGATGCGGCCGTAGTGAGAGTGGTGAACGTCTCGCACGTCGAATCCGGCGCGCTCTCGGGACAGGCCTCCGGGGCCGAGCGCCGAGAGGCGGCGCTTGTGCGTGAGCTCCGCCAGTGGGTTGGTCTGGTCCATGAACTGGGACAGCTGCGACCCGCCAAAGAACTCCCGGACGGCCGCCACCACGGGGCGCACGTTGATCAGAGTGCCCGGCGTCACCTGAGTGGGGTCCGGCTGCGTGGTCATACGCTCACGTATGACGCGCTCCATGCGCAGCAGGCCGACGCGCATACCGTTCTGCAGCAACTCGCCCACGGCCCTGATACGCCGGTTGCCCAGGTGGTCGATGTCGTCCGGCGGCTCGAGTCCGTTGTTGACCAGTATCATCTTCCTGACGACCGCCACCAGGTCTTCCTTCGTTATATTGTGCTCGTCCGGGCTGACGCTGATGCCGAGCCTGCGGTTGAGCTTGTACCTACCCACCCGGCCCAGGTCGTAGCGGCGAGGGTTGAAGAACAGGTTCTCCATCAGGTTGCGGGCGTTCTCCACGTTGGGAGGCTCGCCCGGCCTGAGGCGGCGGTAGAACTCCAGCAGGGCTTCTTCCTGGCTCAGGACATGGGTATCGCGCTCCAGCGTGGAGCGGATGTACTGGTGCGTAGGATCGCTGTCCACGTCCTGGAACATCGTGAACAGCTCGTCCTCGCTAACCAACCCGAGAGCGCGCAGCAGCGTAGTTAGGGGCGCCTTTCGCTTCCGGTCCACCTTCACCGAGAGCACGTCCCGGTTGCTGGTCTCGAACTCCAGCCAGGCGCCTCGGTATGGTATGAGCTTGCCGGCGCACAGGTCACGGTCGCTTGCAACGTCTCGCTCGACGGTGAGGTACACGCCGGGGGAGCGCACCAGCTGGCTGACCACCACGCGCTCCGCGCCGTTGATGATGAAGGTGCCCTGCGAGGTCATCATGGGGATGTCACCCATGAATAGGTTTTGCTCCTTGATCTCGCCGGTCTCCTTGATGAGGAGGCTCGCCTTCACGTACAGGGGCGCGGAGTAGGTGACCTCCTTGTCCCGGCACTCCTCCTCAGTGTACTTGGGCGGATAGAAGGTGTGGTCGGTGAAGTTCAACTCGAACCGCCCGCCGGTGAAGTCCTGTATAGGAGAGATCTCCTCGAAGAGCGTCTGGAGGCAGTCGCCCTTGAACCACTCGAAAGATGCGGTCTGCAGCTGGATGAGGTTTGGGACGTCAAGAACCGCGGGAATCCTGGCGTAGGACTTCTGGTCGAGGGGGGCGGTGACGCTGCTGGGAGAAACGACGGCTAGAGATTCCATTGTGAGGCACGCTCCTGGTGGGTGAACTTGGTCCGGCTCCCTTCGGGCGCGGGAAAACAGCAACTAGATAGTCGCAGGGAAAGAGGTGGAGATCACAGGATGAAGCATAAAATGACAGTATATAACCATAACACGCGCGGACGCGCATGTCAACGGCAAATCCGGGCAATTTTTGAGCGGTTCTGCCGCAGCTATTCCGTCCCGCGCTCCCGCCTGTCCCGCTCCTCCAGCGCCTCCCGCAGCATCTCGACCTCGCGGCGCAGGCTCCGCTGACGCTGCGACACGTAGTACAGGTACGCGAAGAAGCCCAGCCACGTCAAGGTGTAGGCCGCAAACAGGTATGGAAGGTTGGCCTCGGGTCCGCTGCTCTCGGCGGCTACCTCCGCCGACCGGTCGGCGCCGTCCTGCTGAGCGAACACCGCCGTTGAAGCCAGGATGAGCAGCGCCAATGCAGCCAGTGTCGCCACCAGGGTTCCCGTCGTTCTGCCGATCGCGTTCATGTGCCCTCCATCGCCCGGCGTTCCGGCACCGCATACTCGACGCTCACCCGCGCGCGGTCTGTCTCCTCCTCGCTGCGGCGCAGCGACAGCCGCTCCAGCAGCAGGTACGCGAACAGGAACGTGAACGCTATGGTGGCAACCATCAGCACCGTCCGCATGGACGGCTCCAGGGCGCCCGTTGCCGCAGGACCGACAACCAGCGGCGGATGGACCGTGCGCCACCACACCACGGACAGGTAGATGATTGGAACGTCCACAAAGCCCACGATGCCCAGAACGGCCGCGAATCGCGACCCTTGGTCGCCGGGCGGAGAGTACGCCCGCAGCATCAGGTAGGCCGCGTAGATGAGCCACAGAATGAGCGACGTGGTGAGCTTGGGGTCCCACGTCCACCACACGCCCCAGGCGGGCTTGGCCCACGTGACGCCCGTCACCAGCATCAGCGTGGTGAATAGCATGCCGATCTCCGCCGACGAGTAGGCCAGACGGTCACATGCCTGGCTCCGCTTCCACAGGTAGCCCACGCTGCCCACTACCACCCAGAAGAACGCGAAGAATCCGACCCACGCCTGCGCAACGTGGAAGTAGAATATCCGCTGCGAGATGCCCAGGTTCTTCTCGGTGGGCACCCAGATGAACACCATGTACAAGGTCAGCAGCATCAGCGCTGCGCTCGTGACGAGCAGTGCGTTCCTGGCCAGCCGGTTCGTAGTCATTCTCTCATCACTCCTGTATGACGTGCTCGAATGCGAATGCGCAGAAGACCAGCGCCAGAAGGTCGAAAACGGCCAGCAGCTGGACCCACTTGGCGATCTCGCCCCATGGCCTGCCCTCTAGCACGCCGCCGGAAGCGGCCACGGCGCCAATGACAACCGGCACCACGATTGGCAGGAACAGCATCGGCAGCATGATCTCGCGGGAGCGCGTGTTCACCGCAATCGCCGAGAACAGCGTGCCGATGGCGACGAATCCCACCGTGGCCAGCAGAATCACGAGCAGCAGCACCGGCTGGAACGGCGACACGTCGAAGAGAACGGCGAAGAACGGCAGAAGCACCGCTTCCGCAGCCAGCATGAACGCGAGGCCGCCAAGCATCTTGCCCGCGAACAGGGCGTCCCTGCCCGTGGGGGTCAGCAGAAGGCCCTCCAGGTTGCCCCGGTCCTTCTCCAGCGCGAACGAGCGGGTCAGCCCCAGTACGCCGGCAAAGGTGATCGACACCCAGAGGACGCCCGGCGCAACCACCGGCGTGAACCTCGTCTCCTTGTTCACCGCAAAGTTGAGTATCACCAGCGTGAGGATAGCGAAGGTCAGTACGGCTGTGACCACCTCCTTGGCCCGCAGCTCTGTGAGCACGTCCTTCCACATCATGGTCGCAACCACGCTCCAGAAACCCGTCACGGCGCCACCCTCGTGTGGCGGCCGTAGGTGTCGCGAAGTGTATCCTCGTCCACCATCGCCCGCTCTTCCTCGAATGCGATGCGGCCGTTCGCGAGAATCGCGACGCGGTCGCCCAGAGCAAGTCCTCTGTCCAGGCTGTGCGTGGCCATGAGAACGGTGCGCCGGCCGCGCTCGCCGGCGGACGCGATCGCGCTGAGCATCTCCAGCGCCTCCTGGTCCAGCCCCGTCTCCGGCTCGTCGAGCAGCAGGATGGGCGGATCGTGGAGGATGGCGCGGGCCAGAGACGCCCGCTTCTGCAACCCGTGCGAGAGTGTGCCCACCCTGCGGGACAGGTGCGGGCGGAGGCCCACCATGTCTGCGGCCTGCTCAATGCGCTCGTCGAGGTGCTTCAGCCCGAACATCCTGCCGTGGAACCTGAGGTTCTCCCGCGGTGTAAGGTCGGCGTACAGAAGGGGCTGATGGGTGACCACTCCTATGTTCCTCCTGACGGCCGTGGCTTCCTTCCTGAGATCGAACCCGGCGATAGCCACCTCGCCCTCGTCCGGGCGCGCGATGGTGGCCAGCACTTTGATGAGGGTGGTCTTGCCGGAACCGTTGGGGCCGAAGACTGTCAGGAAAGCCCCCCAGGGCAGGCTCAGGTCCAGCCCCCTGAGCACCAAGTGAGGCCCGTAGGCCTTGCTCAGGCCACTCGCGCGGATGGCAAGGGCCTCGCGGCCGCCCGACTCTGCCATGCTACCCCTCGGCTTGCCCGCCATGTTGGCCTGCCCGGCAACCCACTTCCGGGGAGCATGATACATCAATTGTGAATTTATGCGCAAGCGGAGGGGCCGGTGCGGCTGGGCATGAGGGCCTTCGGTGTCCCCTTTCGGCGGCTCCGCGACTGCGATTGCAGCCGCGCACATTCTGGTCTCTTGCGTTGCGAGCGAGTTCATCCACTCGACAAGACTGACGCAACGCATCATAATATCATTGTGGAGCTTGGCTGTGGCACACGTTCAGCATCCTGGCGCGCAATAATGTGATTCGTAACGTTGGAGACCGAAAGCGCAGCTATCCGCAGAGCGACTAAGACACATCCGGGCTAGGTGAGAGGGAGGGTGGCAGATGTACAACGCACAGGCCGGCAGGGTCCTCTACGCACGTAGCGATCTGTCCTCATTTGTCTCTGCCGCAATCCTGAGCTTCCTGATATTCGGGGGCCTCTTCTATGCCGTTCTTAACTGGTCGGAGCGTCCCGCGGATCCAGCTATCTCCTTCGCTGCCGCCTTCGATGTCCTGAACGAGATGGACTCCGTGTACTTCACCGTGGAAGAGGAGAAGGACGGCGGTACGGGCACATTCAGGTTTACCAACCTTGGCGTACTCGGAATCGAGATTTCTGAGCACTACTTCCCAGCCGACTGGGACGCATTCGAGCAGCAGACCGAGGAAGACTGCATCGTGCAGGACGAGACGTATCGCTATTGTGTCTATCGCAAGCGCGGCACCGGCGAGGAGGTTGGGCAGGTCGAATGGGGATACTCGGAGAGCACCACTGTAGAAGGAGCCTTTGTGCGCCCGGATTCAGTCCACTACACCGAAACTCGGAAGCCCGACCGGCCCCTACGATTATCGGCGCCGCCAGGCGTCAGTCGGATGGAGCGGCCCCCGGTGGAGCTTCTCTACGTCGATGGCGTGACCTGGTCGAGAACCGTTGGCGGTAGCAGGTACTGGCATACATCAAACGCCGATGGGTTACCTGGCCCCATCGGGGTAGACCTCTATACTTGGGGCTTGTTGGACGCGTCCGGATCGGACCTCTATTTCGAGGGCTTGGCGCATGTGTCCGGCATTGAGGGCACAGGCCTCTTGGATAGATATGACAACGTGAAGCGCCTTGAAGATTCCGAGCTTGACGGTATCCCGGTTGAGCGCTATCTGGCCGCGAGCAAAGTGGGCAGCGAGGCTTTGGAGATCTGGGTGGGCAAAGAGGACGGCCTCGTCAGGAAGATAAGCAAGAGGATAGATGGCACCACGAGATGGGACACCTTCTCGTCGGTACGAACCTACACCTTCAGCCGGTTCAATGAGCCTGCGGAGATTCCGCGTCCGTGGCCCTGCTTTGGGGCGCCGGGCTGCTAGGATCCGCCGGGCGCGAACGCGTCAAGCTGGCCATTTAGGATAGCCTGCCGGCACTGCCAACGCGCGCGTCAAATTGACACCTCCACGTCTGCACTGCTACAATCGCGGCAAGCGCAGTATGCGCAGCCCCACATCCAAGCGAGGTCCAACATGGCAACTGCTAAGGAAGTCACACTCGACGAAGTCAAGGAAGCCCTCAGGGACGTCTACGACCCGGAGATCCCCGTCAACGTCTATGACCTCGGCCTAATCTACGACATCCAGCTCAACGGCGGCGAGGTCTACGTGCAGATGACGCTCACCGCGCCCGGCTGCGGCATGGGCCCGTACATCGCACAGAACGCCGAGTGGCGCATCGCAGAGATCGAGGGCGTGGAGGACGTTGAGGTCGACATGGTGTTCGACCCTCCGTGGAACCCGGAGATGATCACCGAGGACGGCAAGAAGCTGCTGGGGCTGGACTGATCTCCCTCCCTACACTCGACGTTTTCCACTCGCGCCCTCCCCTTCAGGGCGCGCCCGGAGGTACATGACCTAATGGCCCGACAGCTGTCACCCCAAGAGCAGGCGCGCCTGGAGGCCATGAAGCGGAGCTGGCAGCAGCGCCGCGAGATCACCGGCAGGCTGTCCCGCATCCGCAAGAAGATCGGCGTGTACAGCGGCAAGGGCGGCGTGGGCAAGACCACCGTCGCCGTGAACCTCGCCGTCACGCTCGCGCAGAAGGGCTACTCCGTCGGCCTGATGGACACCGACATCGACTGCCCAAACGCCACCCGCGTCCTGGGCGCCACTGAGAAGCCCACCATGCAGGACGACATGCTAATCCCGCCGGTCCAGTACGGCGTGAAGATCATCTCGATGGCCTTTTTCCAGCAGAACGAGGAGGAGGCGATCATCTGGCGCGGCCCCATGGTGCACAACGCGATCAACCAGTTCCTGCAGACCACCGACTGGGGCGACCTCGACTGCCTGGTGGTCGACCTGCCGCCCGGTACGTCGGACGCGCCGCTCACGGTGATGCAGGCGCTCAGCCTGGACGGATTCGTGGTCGTCACCTCGCCGCAGGCGCTCGCCAAGCTGGACGCCAAGCGCTCCATCAACATGATCCGCAAGCTAAACGTCAACGTGCTGGGCGTAGTGGAGAACTTCAGCGGCGAAGTGTTCGGCAGCGGCGCGGGCGAAGAGCTTGCGCAGGAGATGGACATCCCATTCATGGGACGAATGGACATGAGAGCCGACTATCGGGACAACTCCGCGCCGACCGTCCTCACCAGCCCGCTTGTGGCCGCCGAGTACGAAAGCGTGGCCTTGGCGCTGGAGCCCGCCCTGGCCGCCGACGCGGACGGCTAGTCTCCGGTCTCCTCACCACCGCCGCTCTCCGGCGCAGGCAACGCGCCCCTGGCCCGCCGGCGACGACGCCGAATTCGCCTCACCCTGTGCGCAACGTAGCTCTGCAGGTGTGCGATCTCATGGGTCACAGCAACCCTGAAGTGCGAGCTGTACTCACCCATCTTTCGGTACTTTCGGAACCTGTCCCTGAGCAGCCGCTTTGACGAGCGCGCCGGCAGTGCATCAAGCTCCCTCTCGATGGACTCTCGAAGCAACAGGGCAAGCGCGTCAGGATTGGCGCGGCTTCCTTCGGGCGGCCCGTCGATGATGTCGTCGATTATGCCCAGCTCCTGGCAATCGTGGGCCGTCAGGATGAGCGGCGCCTGGGCTCGCCTGCCGCGCGGCGCGTCGCGATATAGCAAGGCCGCCCTCACGTCAGGCGACGTCACGGAGTAGGTGGCTGTATCCAGCATCAGGAGCCGGTCCGCAACCGACAGCGCGAGCGCGCCCTCGCTTCCACCCTCGCCGACGACGACGGCAACCGTGGGCACGGGCAGCTGCGCCATCCGCCACATGGCAGAGGCGATTGCGTTGCCCAGACCGCGCTCCTCCGACTCCAGTCCGTAGTACGGTCCCGGCGTGTCGATGAGCGTGACCAGCGGCAGCCTGAGCTTGGAGGCAAGCCTCATGATCCGCTCGGCCTTGCGAAACCCCTCTGGGTACGCCCGGCCCTCGTGTCGTTCCCTCGCGGAGACGTCGTGGCCCCGCTCCTGGGCAATCACCGCGACGGGGCGGCTGCCCAGGCTCCCCAGGCCTGCCACCACGCTGGGGTCATCGCCCTGCAGTCGGTCGCCGTGAAGCTCCTCGAAGATCGGCATGGCGCGACGGATGAGGTCCAGCGACGTGGGTAACTGTCCGCCCCTGGCAACGCGAACCGACTCCCACGATGCCGGCCACAGCTCCTCCAGACGATCTTCATCGTGGGCAGCTGGCCCTGCGGCGTGTTCGGGCGATGCCTCATCCGCGTCGTCATGCCTTGGCGCCATCATGTTCAGAAGTCTGACGAGGAGACTGCGCAGGTGCTCCCTGTCGACGGCCCTGTCGATCATGCCGTGGACCAGGTGTCCCTCTGCGGTGCTCACCCACGAGGCCGCGGCCTTCCGCGCCCCTCCGGCCTGCTGCCCGGACGGCGCGAGTCCCAGGACTGCGCCCGGCTCCGCCAGGATAACGTCGGCCATGTTGGCGAAGCCGGAAAAGGCCTGGCCGGTGGTGGGATCCGCCAGCACGGAGATAAATGGCAGCCCCGCCTGGTGCAGGCCGTTCACCGCCACGGAGGTCTTGGCCAGCTGCATCAGGGAGAGCACGCCGTCCTGCATCCTGGCGCCGCCGCTGGTGATGACGGCCACCACGGGCAGCTTGCGTCGCGTGCCCATCTCGAAGGCGAGCGCAACCTTCTCGCCCATGACGGCGCCCAGCGTGCCTCCAAGGAAGCGATAGTCCAGCACGATGAGAATCACCGGCACGCCGCCGATGGAAGCGCGGCCTGTGATCGCCGCCTCAGTCAGTCCGGTCCTGCGCCTGTCGCGCCGTCGCTGCATCTGTGACGACGCGGCCAGTCCAAGCGATACGATGGAGCGCTGGCTCTCCCGGAACGAGCCGGGATCGGCAAGCAACTCAATCCGCTCCCTTGCAGCGATGGGATAGTGGAAGCGGCACGCTGGGCAAACGTGCTGCTCCAGATAGAGTGGCTCGTCCACCAGGGACGCCTTGCAGCTGGTGCAAGTCTCCAGGGGCCACTGCTCATCGACGGGAGGGCTGGGAGTCCTCACCAGGAAGGCGCCCAGCCTGTCCGCGAGACTCCTTACCAACGCTTATCCTCCTGCGCCGGTTCTTCTGCCTCTGCTCACCAGGACGTCACGAGACTTTCCGGGTTCGCCCGGCCCCACCACGCCTTCCTCCTCCAGCAGGTCCATCAGGCGTGCAGCCCGCGGGTACCCGATCCTCAGGCGCCGCTGGAGAAGCGACGTGGACAGGCGGTTGTGCTGCGTAGCGAGGTCCCACGCCTTGTCCAGAAGGTCGTCGCCGCCGGAGTCCGAATCGAACTGCCCGTTCTCCCTCGGCGCCTCCGGGCTCTCCAGAGAGATCGGTGGTGGTGGCGGGCCGCTCTGCTTTCGCCAGTGGCTGACCAGATCGCCTATCTCGCGGTCCGAAAGGTATGCTCCCTGAACACGGGTGGGCTTGGGCGCGTCCGAGGGATGGAAGAGCATGTCGCCTCGGCCAAGGAGACTCTCGGCACCCGCTCCGTCCAGGATGGTGCGGGAGTCCACTTGCGAAGCCACGGCAAAGGCGATGCGACCCGGGAAGTTGGCCTTGATCAGGCCGGTCACCACATCCACGGAGGGACGCTGCGTGGCAACGACCAGGTGGATGCCCGTGGCGCGGCCCAGCTGCGCGAGCCTGACGATGGAGTTCTCGATGTCCTTGGAGGCCGTCATCATCAGGTCGGCCAGCTCGTCCACTGCCACCACGATGAAGGGCATCCTCTCGTGAGGAGCCCGGTCGCGGTTGTAGCTTTCGATGTTGCGGGAGCCGGCCTCTTCGAGCAGCTTGTAGCGCGCCATCATCTCCGAGATCATTCCCCTCAGCGCCTGCACGGCCATGTCCACCTCCACAATCACCGGCACGATGAGGTGGGGAATGCCATTGTAGGGTGTCAGCTCTACGCGCTTGGGGTCTATCATCAGCAGCCTTGCCTCCCACGGCGAGGTCTGCATGATGATGGAGGTGATGACAGTGTTGACGCACACGCTCTTGCCGCTTCCGGTGGCTCCGGCGATCAGCAGGTGCGGCATGCGAGCCAGGTCGGCAACGGCTGTCTCGCCGCCGCTCTTGGTGCCCAGACCCAGCGTCAGCTTGGATCGCTCCAGCATGGACCGGTACTCGTCCGTCTCCATGACGTCGCGCAGGTTGACCGTCGCGGGCTTCGGGTTCGGCACCTCGATGCCCACGAGCGACGCGCCGGGAATGGGCGCCTCGATGCGCAGGCTCGGGGCTGCGAGGGCCAGCGCAAGGTCCTTCTCCCTCGACAGGATCCTGTCGATGGTCACCCGAGTCGAGGTTGAGCTGTCCTCGCTCCGTCCCGGCGTCTCGTCCGTACCGTCGCCGCGGCTCCTGGACTGTCGGTTGCGCCTGACCCAGCCGGGCACGAGGCCGAACATAGTCACTGAGGGGCCGGGCTTCACCTCGGATACGCTCACCTCGATGCCGTAGTCCGCCAGCGTGTTCTCGATTAGCTCGGACGTGGCCTCCTGGTCGATGCCGGGCTCGTGGCTGCCGGGCGGGGACTCCGCGAGCAGCGTCACGGGAGGCGTCGCCCATCGAGCCAGCTCCTGGGGCGACACATAAGGGATAACGGGTCTCTCCACGTCCGACGACACCGCAGCCGGTTGCCTGGCGGCAGCCGGCGCCGACGGTGCTTCGGTCGCAGCGGGCTTCGGGCGCGCCTCGGCGGGCTTCTCTTCGGATGCGCCATCGCCATTCCGGTTGCTTGCAGGATGCGGCGCAAGCTCCTGCATAGCCTGCTGTCTTCGGAGCGCCACAGCCGAGCTGTGCTCGGACTGGCGAGGAACAGGCGCCTCCTGAACAGATATGGTGGCCGCGACCGGCCTTTCTCTTCGCAGGACGCTGAAGGCTCTGACCACGGTCCTGCCGGCGGCGCGAGCGCCTCGCCCGACCACGGGCAGAGCGCGCGCGACTTTGCGGGCGGCGCGGCCCGTGAAGTGGGCGGACCTGCGAAGCCACCAAAGCGTACCGGTCGGCGCGGCGATTCCAAGCGCCAGGGACGCCAGGGCCAGCAGTCTTACTGCGCCCAGGATGTCGGACGGGCCCTTGATCGCCTGCCCGATCGTGCCTCCCAGCGACACCTCCTTGAGGATGCCCTCGTAGCCAACCTGGTATCCCATGCCGCCCCATACCACTACCGCTCCCACAAGAGCACCGGCCCATCGATTCCATTGTCGCCTGGCAAGCAACTCCCGACGCTTCCAGATCGCTAGTCCAAGCGCGGCGACCCACACAAGGGGCGGGACGAACCCGAAGGCAACTGTGCGAACTACTGAGTTACGCGCAGAGATGAAACCGTCAATGATCTGCGCGTGGAAGACGCCCGCAACGGCCGCAACCACGAGCGTCAGGAATACGCCCGCAGAGACCATCTTGTGCTGACGCATCCATAAGGCAAACCGTTTCATAAGGACCTCTCAGACCTCCTTCACCACCGGTACAATCATGGGCCTTCTACCGGTGCGTTCCCGGAGAAAGCCCGCCGTCACTTCCTTCACTCGCTCTGCAAGGAAAGCGCTGTCCAGCGGCTGCGAGCCGTTGCCGCCCACCGCGTCCATCACCACCTGCGCAGTCAGGTCGGCGATTTCGCCCTGCTCCTCCAGGTCGATGAAACCGCTGGAGACCATCTCAGGAAGGCCCAGCAGGTGGCCGGTCCGCGCGTCCTGGGTGACCACGATGACCACTATGCCGTCCTGCGACAGGAGCCTGCGATCCCTGAGCACGCCATTCATCATGCCCCAGGTACGCCGGCCGTCCACAAAGACCGGGCCGGCCGTTACTCTATCCGTCACCTCTGCCCAGTCGGGGCCGATTTCCAGCACGTCCCCGTCCTCCATCACAAAGCTATTGCCGGGGGCTATTCCTAGTGCGCCCGCAAGCGCAGCGTGCGCCTTCAGATGCCGGTACTCCCCGTGAACCGGTACGAAGTACCGCGGCTTGACAAGGTTGATCATGAGCTTCAGCTCCTCCTGGCTGGCATGGCCGTGCACGTGCACGAGGGCGATCCGGTCGTGGAGGACGTGTGCGCCCTTGCGGAGCAGGTTGTCGATGGTCTTGCTTACCACAGTCTCGTTGCCCGGTATGGGCGTGGCGGAGATGACGACCGTGTCGCCGGGGATGATGCTCACGTCGCGGTGTTCGCCACTGGCGATGCGCACAAGGGCAGAGGTCGGCTCGCCCTGGCTTCCGGTGGTCATGATGACCACCTCTTCAGGCGGAAGGTCCCTCACCTCGCGCAGCGTCGCCATGACCTCCGGCGGCGCGGACAGGTAGCCCATCTTCAGGGTCATGTTCACATTGTCCACAAGGCTGCGCCCAACGAAGGCCACCCTGCGTCCGTGCCTGCGAGCCGCGTCCAGCACCAGCTGGACACGCGAAATGAGTGATGCGAAGCTCGCCACAAGCACCCGTCCGTGGGCCGTCGCGATCACCCTGTCCAGCGCCTCGCCCACCACGCGCTCGGAGGGCGTGTAGCCGGGCACCTCCGCGTAGGTGGAGTCCGACAGCAGGAGCAGCACGCCGTCGCCGGTCAGCGCCGCCAGGCTGCTCAGGTCGGTGGGCCGCCCGTCGACGGGCGTATGGTCGACCTTGAAGTCGCCGGTGTGGATCACCAGCCCCAGGGGCGTCTGAATGGCCAGCCCCATAGCGTCCGGTATGCTGTGGCACACGCGGAACCACTCCACGCGAAAGCAGCCGAAGTCCATGGGCTCGCCCGGTTCTACAACCTCCAGCTGAGCGTCCCGCGTATCCCTGTGCTCCTTCAGCTTGACCTCGATCAGTCCGGCGGCCAGGCGCGGGGCGTAGACGGGCACGTCCAGCTCCCGCAGCACGAACGGGAGAGCGCCGGTGTGGTCCTCGTGGCCGTGGGTGATGAGGATTGCGCGGACGCGGTCCCGGTTCTCCTTGAGGTAGGTGATGTCCGGGATGATTAAGTCCACGCCGGGCGTGTCCTCTGCCGGAAAGAGCACCCCGGCGTCGATGACGACGATGTCGTCCCCGAACTCCAGGGCCATCATGTTCTTGCCGATCTCGCCGAGACCGCCAAGGGGTATTACCTTCAGATGTGGCGCCATGTGTATCCTCAGAACATGCTTAGCTGTTCTTCCTGCGGCCCCTCCTGGGGCTGAGGCGCTGCCTTCAGCAGCTCCGGAAGCTTCTGCATGTCCTCTTCTATGACCTTGCGGAGCGCCTGCTGACGCAGCGCAGCCGCAGGATGGTAAATGGGATAGACAATTGTCCCGTTCACGTTGCGGGGCCTGCCCCTGGCCTTGCCGATCGCCTCGCCCGGCAGGAAGCTCGCCAGAGAGTAGCGACCCAGCGTCACGACGACCTTGGGCGAGATCACCTCCAGCTGCCGGTCCAGGTACTTCCGGCAGGCAGCCATCTCACCGGGGAGCGGGTCTCGATTGTTGAGAGGCCGGCACTTCACCGTATTCGTGATGAATACCTGCCCGCGGCTGAGGCCGGCGTGCGAGAGCAGCTCCTCCAGCAGACGGCCCGCAGCGCCCACGAAGGGTCTTCCCTGCTGGTCCTCGTTGAAGCCCGGCGCCTCACCGACCAGCACGAAGTCCGCGTCCGACGGGCCCTCGCCCGGCACGGCGCGGTTCCTGTTGCGGGAGAGGGCACAGTCGGTGCACGCCGAAATCTCCCTGCCGATCTGGTCTAGGTTCTCCATGGGCTCCGCGGCTGTCGGCAATGGCTATCCCTAGTCCGCATGATAGCACTTGCCAGGGAGTCGGTCAATTTGGATGGGGCACGCGTTGACACCGCGCGGGTGCAATGCTATTCTGCGGCATCGTTGCAGCCTACCGGTGTATGGCCCACGGACATGACGGCTAATTGAACACCCTCAAGACCATCGCCGTTGGGCTTTCGATGTCGGTTGGCTCGCTTCTGGCACTCTTGCTGGTGCTGGAGGCAGTCCTTCGATTCACCATCGACCAGCCCTCGGAGCTGTACGCCGATCTGACCTACGACCGCGACCTGGACGCCGAATTCTACCGCCGCAGCTTCCTGGAGCTGTACCCGCGGGACCTGGACTGGCGCCGCGACGTCTACGACCCATACCTGGGTTGGGACCAGCCCTACAACTCCAACACGGGCGGGAGCAGGACCGTTGGAACCACCACCTATGACCTGCAGCCCGCAGACGACGTCCTGCGGGTGGTCGCCATCGGTGACTCCTTCGTGTTCGGCTCTTACGTGGACTCCGACGAGACCTACCCCGCTTACCTCGAAACGCTGCTGGAGGACGGCGAGGTACTCAACATGGGCGTGGTGGGATACGGCATCGACCAGGCCGTGCTCAAGTACCAGGCCTACGGAGAGCAGTACGAGCCCGACGTGGTGCTGCTGGGCACCTTTCCCCACAACTACATAAGGACGGCCCTGCCGTTCTACGGCTACGAGAAGCCCCTGTTCGAGTACGACGAGAGCGCCGGAACCATACGGCTGACCAACACGGACATTCCGCCGCCTCAGGAGGTGTACGCCGCGCTCGACCGCGAGCTCGACCCGCCGGCCCTCTACTCACTCGCGTTCCTGAGGAACAGGCTGACCCGCGTCTACTGGCGCCTGTTCGGCCAGGACGTCAAGGAGCGCTACCACCGGGACGTGGACCGCATCGTCGAGCACGTGCTGCTCAAGCTGCAAGAGTCCGCTCAGGCGACTGGCGCGAGGCTGATTGTGGTGCAGGTGCCGCACGGGACCGGCTTTCGCGGCGAGGAGGCGTGGCAGCGCGCCGCGGAGGATGCCACGCGCACGCATCTGATCGCGCTCTACGAGAAGCTGGGCATCGAGTACGTGGACCTGCTGGAGGAGTTCAGGCGGCGCAACTCGTTGGATAGGGTATTCGACGACCTGTACATCCGCGTGTCCGAGGACCTCACGGGCCACCTGACGCCGGAGGGCAACCTAGAGGTTGCGCGCATCGTCAAGGAGCGCCTCGACGAGCTTGGCTGGGAGCCAAGGGAGCGGTAGGTAAAGGACGTAACGCGCCTCAACTCGTGGTAGTGCGAGAGCCGCCTCGTCGCGGTCAGTCCGGCTGCCGTATACGTAACTGGCCTGGGAGCGGCTTGCACGAATGCGGACAACAGTGTATGTTCTCAACGATTGCTGGTGGAAACGGTTTCAGGAGCAACGGAAGGGGACGTTATGCGAATTCAGGAAGAGTACATCGTCCCGGGTCTGGGCGTCGTCATTCTGCTTGCTGCTCTTGGCTCAGTGGCAAGCGGCGCATCAATCCTCTACTTCCTGGCCCTGGGCCTTCTCGGACTGGCGGCGATCGGCACGTACCTCCTGCCTCACGGCGCTCAGGTAGAGGTTCGGGTTGGTATCGCAGTCCTTGGCTTGCTCCTGCTGTTCATCTACTTCAACCACCTGGCCTTCTGGCTGGCCCTGCTGTCCCTTGGGGCGATGGGTGCGCTGCAGTTTCGTCATAGCGATTCGCTGCAGATTCCGCCACAGCACACTGTTTCGTGGGTGAAGGAGCTTCTGGACCAGCGGGCCGCGGCGGGAGCGGCCGGCGCTCAATCCGACGGAGCAGGTCAAGCGACGGGAGCCGCCGCATTGCAGGGGCTGGGTGCGCTGCAAGGAAGATTGCGGGTAAACGTTGGCGGCATTGGAGCTTCCGTCCTTGGAGCGTTGGCATTGCTGTGTGTCCTCGCAATACCCTGGGTCTATATTTTCGTAGCCGTAGAGATCGGTGGTGAGACCGCGACAGACGGCTTGGGAGGTTTCACATTGCTGGGCGCGTCAAGCGAGCTGGATGACAACGTTCTCAGGGGCCTGTTCGTCGTCCAAATTGCGGTTACACTCGTGAGCATTGCACTGGTGGTGTTGCCCAAAGTGGCGGCCATCATCACGAGCGTTGCCGGAATGGTAATGACCACTGTCTCCTACGTATACACCGTACCCGGTCTCAGCGACTCGATTGGAGAGGTCAATCTGACCGGGGCCTTTGGAAGTCCCAACATTGCGATTCTGGTAGTTCCCAGCGGCGCCGCTCTGGCGGGAGTGCTCTTTCTCGCCATGCTGGTGCTCCAGCTCATCCCCGCTCTGAACAGGACGAAAACCGCTGCCGCGCCCGCAGAAACCGAAGAGTAGGCCTCTTCTCCCCCATCTCCTGGGAAGAAGCACGTTCCCACGACCCGCTGGGAACGTTGACTCCAAGCACGGACGCATTGCGAGCGTATCCCTTCCCTCTACTTTGGGCGACAGTCTGAATGCCCATTGGGCCAACGGCCTCCGGTTGACCACCACGTAAGCATGGCTTAGCATACGCAGAGTACCGCCACGGCCGCGGCCGTAGACTAGGAGGTGTCGCGCATGAACGCCCTGGTAATTGGAGGGACCGGCCCGTCCGGCCCGCACATCGTCAACGGCCTAATCGAGCGCGGGTACGAGGTTGCCGTCCTGCACGGCGGCCAGCACGAAGCTGAGTTCATCCAGCCCGTCGAGCACATCCACACCGATCCTCACTTCGCGGAGACGCTAGAGGCCGCGCTGGACGGCCGCAGCTTCGACCTCTCAATCGCCACGTACGGGCGCATCCGACTAATCGCGGAGGCCCTCAAGGGCAAGACGCAGCGCCTGATCACCGTGAGCGGCGGGATGCTCTACGCGCCTCGAAACGACCCCCGATGGGGCCCGCTCGGCGCGCCGGCGGCCATCCCGGAGGAAAGCCCCGTCACGGTAGACCCCGACGGCCCCAGGCTTCCGTACATGATCTGGGTCACGGAGCAGACCGTCCTGCAGGCGCACCACGAGGGACACTACAACTCCACAATCTTCCGCTACCCCGGCATCTACGGCCCCGGCGCGCCGGCCAACCCGGAGTGGAGCATTGTTCGGAGAGCGCTCGACGGTCGCAGGCAGCTAGTCGTGTCCAGCGGCAGGGGCGTGGGTAGGCGCGCGTACGGACAGAACGCGGCGCACGCCGTGCTGCTCGGCGTGGACAAGCCGGAGGAGTCGGCGGGCCAGGTCTACAACGTCGGCGAGGAGGCGCAGTACTCGCAGACCCAGATTGCCAGATTCATTGGCGGGTTGATGGGCCACGAGTGGGAGCTCGTGGAGCTGCCTCCGTCGCTGGCGGCCAGGGTGTACCGGGGAGGAAGCGCGCAGGCCGGCCCCGGCACCGAGATGGACATCACCAAGATCAGGGCCGAGCTCGGGTATCACGACGTCGTGAGCGTGGCGGAAGCGCTGACCCGCTCGACGGAGTGGCTCATCGCGAACAGGCCGGAGCCGGGCGGCGAGATCGAGCAGCAGCTGGGCGACCCCTTCGCCTACGATGCGGAGGACGAGCTGATCCGAGCGTATCGAGAGGGCATAGCGCAGGCGGAGGGCGTTGAGTTTCCGGAGGTCAACTCCGGCCACATGTACCGCCACCCACAGCGGCCCGGCGAGGCGTGGGCGCCGCCGCGGCGTCGGTAGGTTCAGGCCCGCTCACAAGTACATCGTCGCTTCTGCCGCCTCGGGCTTCAGCCGCTCCAGGTACTCCTTGCGGAATTTCGCAACCTTCGGCTGAATGATGACCTGGCAGTACGGCTGGTACGTGTTGTTCCGGAAGTACTCCTGGTGGTAGTCCTCGGCGACGAAGAATGCCGTGGCCGGCGCAATCTCCGTGACGAGCGGCCGGTCCCACAAGCGCGCCCGCTCGATCTCCGTCATCACTTCTTCCGCAGTGGCCTGTTGATCAGGCGTGTGGATGAAGATCGCGGAGCGGTACTGCGTGCCCACGTCCGGCCCCTGCCGGTTCAGCGTGGTGGGGTCGTGGATCGTGAAGAACACCTCCAGCAGCTCGCGGTACGACACCACGCTCGGATCAAACTCGATGCGGACGGCTTCTGCATGTCCGGTGCGTCCGCTGCACACCAGCTCGTAGCTGGGGTTGGGAACGTGCCCGCCGATGTAGCCGGACTCCACCTTGTGGACGCCCATCAGCTGCTCGTAGACCGCCTCCAGGCACCAGAAGCATCCACCCGCAAGCGTCGCAAACTCCGTGTTCTGGTCGCTCATCTCACCGCACCTCCTGTCGAAGGGTCAGGGCCGCTTCCAGCGGCTCCGTGTTGCCGCTTACCTGTGCTACCATTATCGGCAAACGACCGCGAATTGGCAAACGCCGCGGCCTGTTACGCCGAATGGAGCGTCACTTGAACCGACCCGAACTGCTGGACGAGGCCCGGTGGAGGGAAGCGCTCTCAGCCGCCTCCACGGAGGTTTCCGAGGACCCCATTGCCTGTGAACTCCTAGCGTACAGGCTTGCCGGCCAGTACCTGCCCGCGCTGTTCTCCGCACGACGACCGGAGGACAGGCAGCGCGTGTGGAACGCGCTCTGGAGCTACATGACGTTGGCCCCCACCAAGGCCAAGCCCTTCGTGCTGTCCAGCCCGGCGGCCGATGGCCTGATCGCGGCGGTCCAGGAGGAGCTGGGACGTTTGGGTGTGGACGCGGTGTGAAGAGGTCGCGCGCTCACGCCCTTCGACAAGCTCAGGGTGAGCGGACTGTCTGGCGAGAGTTGGTTCCCGGCCCGCTCGTGGTGAGCCTGTCGAACCATGCGAGCGGGCCACTCGCCGTCCGCTCATTTCCTTCGACGGGCTCAGAGCCTGCCCCGTACTTGATACGGGGATGAGCGGACTGTTTGGCCAGTGCCAGTCCCTGGCCCGCTCGTGGTGAGCCTGTCGAACCATGCGAGCGGGCCCCGGGTAGCGGCCTAGCCAACAGAGGCCAGAAAATCCAGAAGCAGCCGGTTGAATTCCTCCGGCCGGTCTCGCTGCACCTCGTGGCCCGCCCTCTCCAGCACCTCCAGGCGCGAACCCGTTATGGCGGCGTGCATGTCGTGGGCGTGCGACACGTCCACCCAAGGGTCATAAACGCCGTGGACAATGAGCGTGGGGCACGAAATGCCCTCCAGCGGAGCGCCTATAGGGTCGCCGCCCGCTGCGTACAGCCCTTCAAAGGCATCCACGTATTTCGTGACCATCTCCGACCAGTACGGATCGCCGTGGTAGCGGGCTAGCGCATCCCGGAAGCCGGACGCAAGATTCTCGGGCGGCTTCCACTTGCGGGTCATAGACATGCCCTTCTCGTCCATAACGGGCTGCCCGCCGATGAGTGTAAGCGAGCGCAGTATCTCGCCGTAGTGGGTCGCCACCACCATGGCCACAATGGCGCCGTCGCTGAACCCGCACAGGTGGACGGGCGACACCCCTATCTGCTCCACTAGCGCCACCACGTCTTCGGCATCGCGCGAGTGGAAGGCTCCGTCGAAGTAGTCCCGTCGGCCCGAACGTCCGTAGCCCAGGAAGTCCGGCACTATCAGGCGGTAGCTCCGTGCCAGCTCATCGATCTGGCCGCGGAAATGCGCCTCTCCAGTGCCGAGCGCGCCGTGCAGAAGCACCAGGGGCTCGCCCTCGCCGTGGAGCGTGCAGTGCATCCGACCGTGCCTGACTGTGACGTCCAGTTCCAGGGGCTCAGCATTGTTCGTCAAGTGTGCTCCTTCCGCCCCGCGATTCCCTCGCGCATCACGCATCCGGTGGCATCCAGCCTAACCCACCAGGCTCCAATCGTCCAGCGGCGCGACTAGCTAAACACAGGCGGGCGATGTATGATGGGGCGCATCGCGGTGGCGGGAGGGCCGCTGCGATCGTGTCGCCGACTCGACAGGCTGTCGCCGTCGTATCGCTGACGTCGAGCAGCCGCTCCGTTCGAACTATCTTGAGACCACCCGACCAACCGGAATATCCGACCCCGCCTTCGGGCGCGACGGCCGCCCTGGACAGGCAGCCGCGATACGCCTGGGTGGTCATGAACAACCTGTGGGGCATGGACCTGGTCAACACCTTGGTGTTCATGTCCATCGGCGTGCTCATACCCATCTGGCGTGAAGATCTGGGTATGACTGCCGTGCAGGCCGGGTTGATGGGTTCGGCGGGCTTCATGGGCTTCGGCCTGATGGCCCTTCCGGCCAGCATCTGGCTCACCCGTTATAACCCGAAGCTTGTCACGCTTGCGAGCGCATTTGGCATGGGGGCCGCCGCTCTGCTCCACGCAGTTGCGCCCACGGTCGAGGTGCTGCTGGCGGCTCGCTTCACCTTCGTCGTGATGGCGGTCTGCCGGATCCAGATGCAGGTCATCTTCATACAGCAGTGGTTCATGGCCAGACTGTACGCGTTGGTAAACGGGCTGGACTTCAGCATCCGCTCAATAGGACAGATGGCGGGCACGATGGTGACTCCCGTGCTGGTGTCGCTGCTGGGAGGCTGGCGGGAGGTCCACCTGTTGATGGCAGCCGCGATGATGGCGATGCTGGTGGTGTGGCTGTTCGCCGGACGCCAACGGCTGCGAACCCAGGCAGAGGGCGGGCCCGCGCCGCAGGTGGGCAACCCGGCAGGCGTTCTCAGAAGGCAGAAGGTGCTCTGGGTGGTTGCGGGATGCCAGATGGGGGCTGCCTTTGCGTTCGCCTCGTTCATAACCTTCTACCCGACCTACGCCATCGACAAGCTGGACATCTCGCTGGAGGCCGCCGGCCTGCTGATGGGCGCCTTCCCCATAGGCGGCATCGCCGGCTCCATGGCGGCGGGCATTCTCTCGGGGATGATCGGGCGAAGGAAGCCGTTCATATGGGTGCCCGGCCTGATCCTGCCTCCAACCTACCTGGCCCTGCTGATGGTGGACTCGTACCTGGCGGCGTACGCGCTGCTGTTCGTGGCAGGCATGTGCGCGATGGCGGTGCCGCCAATTCTGGCGACGATCCCGCTGGACATGCGGCTGCCCCCGCGGGAAGTCGCGGTGACCCTGGGCCTGGTGCGTACGCTTTTCCCGATCGGCGCGACGATGGGGCCGCTGCTGGTCGGATTCATTCTTGAGGACACTGGGTCGCTCTTCCTCGGGCTCGCCCTGGCCTCGCCGATGGCGCTGACGCTGCTCGTAGGCGGCAGGTTCATTCCTGAGACCGGAGGCCGCGGCCGCGCTGCCTGATTTCAGTTACTAGTCTGCGTCCTTGCGCGCTCTCGGATGCGCTTGCAAGTAGACCTTGCGTGAGTTGGCAAGGCTCACGTGCGTATAGATCTGCGTGGTCGCCGGAGATGAGTGGCCCAGCAGCTCCTGCACTATGCGCAGGTCCGCTCCTCCGTCCAGCATGTGCGTCGCAAAGCTGTGGCGCAGCATGTGCGGGTGCACCTTCGTGTCGATCGACATCAGGCCATATCGCTTGACCATCTCCTGCACGGAGCGCTTGGTGAGTCGGCCTCCGGACTTGTTGAGGAACAGCGCATCCGTCCTTCGACCGCCCTCCAGCCTTGGCCTCGCCTCCTTGACGTACCGCTCCACGGCCTCCTGCGCGGGCCGTCCCATGACCACCTCTCGCTCCTTGGAGCCCTTGCCCACCGTCCTGACCACGCGGCGGCGCAGATCCACGTCGCCGAGGTCAAGCCCGGATAGCTCGCTCACGCGGAGGCCGGTGGCGTAGAGCAGCTCGAGAATTGCGCGATCGCGCATCTGGATCTCCGGGGGCTTGGGCTTGCCCATACCCTCCGTCGCATCCGGCGCGCTGAGCAGCTGCTCCACCGCCTCCTGGTCGACCACCCTGGGCAGCAGCCTCTCCGTCTTGGGTATGAGTGACCGCGACTGGCGGCTGCCCCGCTTCCACAACGGGTCTGCCGGCACCACTCCTCGCGCCATGAGGTACCGGAAGAACGACCGGAGCGCCACCAGGTGACGAATTACGCTGGCCCGTTCGTGGCCCGTCCTCGTGCGGGCGCGGCCCTCGCGGATGCGCCTGCCGGACATGAGCCACGAAATGTAGCGCCTGAGGAAACCGCGATCAACCCGGTCCAGTGACTCGATTCCCTGCTGCTCCAGCAGCTCGAACAGGGGGTTCAGGTCGTCCAGGTAGTTGCGCACGGTGAACTCGGAGAGATTGCGCTCTCCGGTAAGGTGTTCACGGTATCCTTCGAGGTGCTCCCTCGCCTGCGCGGCGCCGGCGCTCACACGGCCACCTCCTCCAGATCGCGTGGAGAGTCTGCGTCAACCTCCGCCCCGGGCGCAGCGCCTCTGTAATCGCAGGCGGTGCACCGAACTCCGTTGCGGCCGGACACCACGAGCAAACCACCGCACTCAGGGCATGGCTCAGGAATGGGACGCTGTCCAACCAGGAAGTCGCACTTGGGGTAATTGGAACAACCGTAAAACACCCTGCCTCGCTTGCGGCTACGCCGCTGGGCCAGGTCGCCTCCGCACCGGGGGCAACTGACACCCGTAGTCACCTGATACGGCTTTCTACCGCGGCACTCGGGGTAGCCTGTGCACGAAAGGAATGGCCCGTAGCGTCCGGTCTTCACCTCCATGGGTCTTTCGCACTTATCGCAGGCCTCGTCGGTCACCTGGTCGGCGACTGCAGTGCGATCGGTATTGGAGGACTCCTCGCTGTACGGCTTGCTGTTCCGGCACTCCGGGTAGCCCGTACACGACAGGAACCGCCCGAACCGCCCCATCTTCACGGCCATCGGCTTGCCGCACTGCTCGCAAGTCTGCTCCGTCAGCTCGTCTGCGACCGGCATGCGCTCGATCTTGAGGGCCTCCTCCACGGACCGGCTGAACTCGCCGTAGAACTCACCGAGGAACGGCACCCACTTCCGCTCTCCGCGGGCGATCTCGTCCAGCTCGCCCTCCATCTGAGCAGTGAAGCCGGTGTCCATGATGTCCGGGAAGCTCTTGCGCAGCAGCTCGCACACCGTAGAGCCCAGCGGAGTGATGCGGAAGCTGCCGTTGGCCTTGGAGACATACTCGCGGTCCTGAATGGTGGAGATAGTGGGTGCATAGGTGCTCGGCCTGCCGATACCCTGCTCCTCCAGCGTCTTGATGAGCGACGCCTCCGTATACCTTGGCGGGGGCTGCGTGAAGTGCTGCTCCGGCTTCAGGCCAAGGCACTCCAGCGCGCCGCCCTTGGTGAGGTTGGGCAGCGTGGCCTGATCCCCGTCGTCCGAGGCCTCGTCGCGGTCCTCCATGTAGAGCACCCGAAATCCGGGGAACCTCAGCACGCTACCGCTGGCCCTGAACACATAGGCGCGGCCGGACTCGGCGCGCGCCTCAATGTCCACGGAGGTGGAATCGAGCACGGCGTCGGCCATCTGGCTTGCCGTCATTCGCTTCCAGATGAGCTCGTAGAGCCGGAGTTGCTCCCTGGACAGGTGCGGCGCAAGGGACTGCGGGTCGCGCTGGACGGAGGTCGGCCGTATGGCCTCGTGCGCCTCCTGCGCGCCCTTGCTCCTCGTGGCGTACGTCCTCGCTGACTTCGGAGCGTAGTCAGTGCCGTACCGCTTGCGCACGTAGGCGAGTGTCTCCTGCAGCGCGGAGGAGGCGACGTTGGTCGAGTCGGTCCGCATGTACGTGATCAGGCCGACGGAGCCCTCGTCGCCGATGGACAGCCCCTCGTATAGCTGCTGGGCCAGCGCCATTGTCCTGCGCGCCGAGAGCCGAAGCTTGCGCCACGCCTCCTGCTGAAGCGAGCTTGTGGTGAATGGGGCGGCGGGCCGCTGCTTCACTTGCCGCTTCCTGATCTGCGCCACCTGATACGTCGCGCCTTTCAGGTCGGCCACAAGGCCCATCGCCTCCGCCTCTGCGGGAATGTCCAGCCTTCGCTTCTCGCCGGCCACGGAGTGCAGGCCGGCCTTGAACACGCCCGACGGCTCGGAGCCTCCCTTCAGCTCGGCCTCGATCGTCCAGTACTCCCTGGGCATGAAGGCATCGATCTCCTTCTCCCGATCCGCCACAAGCCGCAGCGCCACCGACTGAACCCTGCCTGCGGAAAGTGACTTGGAGCGCGCGTAGTAGTGAACCACCTTCTGCCACAGCACAGGGCTGAGCTTGTAGCCCACCAGCCGGTCAAGGATGCGCCGAGTCTGCTGCGCGTTCACAAGGTTCTCGTCGATGTCCCGTGGGTGGTCGAAGGCCTCACGGATCGCCTCCTGGGTGATCTCGTGGAACACCACACGCTTCACGGACTTGCTGCCCAGGCCCGCCGAGTGCACCAGGTGCCAGGCTATGGCCTCGCCCTCGCGGTCCGGGTCGGTGGCCAGGTAGACGTTGGAGACGCCTCGCGACTTCTGACGCACCTCCTTCACAACCTTCTGCTTCTCCTTGAGCACCTCGTACTGAGGCGAGAAGTCGCGTTCCACGTCCACGCCCAGCTCGCGCGGCGGCAGGTCGCGCACGTGACCCAGCGAAGCAAGTACGGTGTAGTCGCCGCCGAGATAGCGGCCGACGGTGCGCGCCTTTGCGGGTGACTCAACTATAACGAGATTCTTCGACATATCTCCTCACGCCGGCGCCGTCTCGTAGAGGGCAGGCGCCTCCCTTGTCCTTACGTAGTTCATGCCGCCCACCTGCTTCACCAGCCCCCTTATCTCCATCATTGTAAGCGAACTGCTTACCGCCGCAACCGGAAGGCCAGAGGCACGCTGGATCTCGTCGATGTGTACCGGCTCGTACGTGATCCACGTGAGCAGCTGGATCTCTCGATTGTCCTGCGGCAGCACCTGCCTGAGCTCCATCTGCTGGCCCAACGCCGAGAAGTTCAGCTCCTCCAGAACGTCGGCGTATCCGAGCACCATCTTTGCCCCGTCCTGTATCAGGCGGTTAGACTCGCGACTGGCCGGCGAGAGGATGCTGCCGGGCACGGCCATCACCTCACGGTTCTGGTCGGTGGCATGCCTCACCGTCCACAGAGCGCCGCTGCCTTCGCCCGCCTCAACCACCAGCGTGCCGGGAGTCAGTCCACTCAGCAGGCGGTTGCGCCGTGGAAAGTTCTTGGCCTCCGGCCGCACACCCGGAGGGTGCTCACTGACCAGCGCGCCGTTGCGCGCAATCTCGCGGGCCATGTTGGAGTGCTCGGGCGGGTAGATCGTGTCGAGCCCGCTTGCCAGTACCGCGACGGTGCGGCCGCCCGCGTCCAGCGCTGCGCGATGCGCCGTTCCGTCGATGCCGCGGGCCAGCCCGCTCACGACCGTGACGCCGTTCTTGGCCAGGTCCCAAGCGATCTGGTGCGCCACCTCACGTCCGTAGGCCGTGGTCTTGCGCGTGCCGACGATGGTGACGGCGCGCTCGTCATCCGGCTCCAGCTCACCCTTCACGTAGAGCACGGGCGGGTACTCGTAGATCTCGCGGAGCAGGCGCGGGTAGCCCGGGTCGTGGATGGTGAAGGCGTCGATGCCCTGGCGAGCGAGGCGCTCCATCTCGGCGTCCGGCGAGATGGTCGAGCGGCGGGTGACGAGCGACCGGACGGACCGTTGGTCAAGGCCGGCGGCGACCAGCTCGTCCGACGAGGCGCGCCAAGCGCGCTCCATGGAGCCGAAGTGACCCTCCAGAAGGGCGAATCTTGCCCTGCCTATGGTGGGTATGCGGTTGAACGCTACCCAGTATCCGACTTCTTCTCTGCTCATGGCCAATGCCCAAATAGCATAGCATAGGGCAGTCGGATGGCAAGAGGCCGCCGGCGCGCGAAGAGATCACGGCTGCTGATCCGGTTTCCGCTCTTGCAGGACTAATGCCCCGATGGTAATTCTGGTGTTGGCGGGTTACCATGACTCTGACTCTTGCCATCAAAGGAATCGACACCGGTGCAGCAGCAGGTGGCCTTGACCATCTTCAGGAGCATCCGCAGCTTGGGTAGGTGTGTAGGGGTTGAAAACATGATTGCCAAGGCGAAGCTCAAGCCGGTCTTGACAGGACTGTTTGTGCTGGGCGTCTTGACAGCCGCCGGTGTGGTCATCGTACTCATTCGCGCGCCGGGAGTCGCCCCAGCGCTCACTGAGACAGCCGGCAGCGATCACGCAGGTGGAGGAAAAGACGAAGATTCCTCCCGTACTGAGACCGTCCCGAGCACCAACACTCCTGGGGTTGAAAGGGAGGAGTCGGAACCGACTGAAGCGGCGCCACCTGAATTATCACCGCCCGAAATCGACGATCCCCCTAGCCCTACAGAGCTGGAAGACCTGCAGTTCATCGCTGACCAAAAGGGAATATCCCTTCAGGAGGCAATCGACCGGTATGCGTGGCAAGACAACTTCTCCCTGGCGGTCTCGAGGATCAGCGAGGCAGCTCCCGAGACCTTCGCCGGAGCGGAGATAGTTGATGGCACCAACGCGTGGATCGCGTTCACAGGCGATCCCCCCAAGGAAGCGCTCGACATTATCGAAATTTTCACCGGCAGCCACAGCGGCGTTGCAGTCGAAGTTCGCACAGACAAGAGCTTCACCCAGGCGGAGATCAGTGATGCGGTTCCAGCCGTCCACTACGCACTGAACTATGCGGATGGAGTGAGAATCGCCCATGCCACGTTCAACCGCGATACGGCGCAGATTGAGTCGCGTGTCATGCTGGAGAGCGCGGATACCGAAACCACCCTGGACGATCTCCGGGCCATCGCGACTGAGCGCCTCATCGCTGTCACCAAGCCGGACATTCTCGACAGCATATCGCTCTCCATTGTCCTCGTGGATAGACAGCCCTATGGCGTTGTGGATGGCCCGGTGCTGACTTCGCCACCGTCTTCTGAGCTAGTCTGGACGGGTATGGACGCGCAAATCTCGGGGACCGTGGTGTACGAAAGAGGGACCGGATGTCTGTACCTCGGAGAGGGGGAATCTGGGTCCCCTGTGATATGGCCGTCCGGTACTTCCTGGCAGGCTAATCCGCCCGCGGTCAAGCTCCAGGGTCATGTGGTCGAGTTGGGCATGCTCGTTCGTGGCGCGGGCGGCACTATGCCATACGAGTGGGTCAAGAGGCTCGCGGGCGCAGCCGTGGCCGACGCGGCCAAGGCGTGCGCCGAACATACTGACACCAGAGAGGTACTCTGGTTCAACATCGACAGCGAAGTGGTCGTAGTACCTTAGACTGCCAGAGACCCGAGCCGGATGCGCCCTCCCTATGCCGCTTCCTCGCGCCACCGGTAGTAGTCCACCAGGCGGCGGATCGCACGGGCAGCCCGGCTGATAGTCGGGAACACGGCAAAGCCGTCCTTCACGCACTGCCGGTGCAGCTCCGCTGACGCCTTGAGCAGCTTGTCGTTGTCCGGGATGTGGTCGGCGATCACCAGGGCCACCGGCTTGCCCAACTCGCTGGCGATGGCGGCGGTGTGCTCCAGCATACGGCTCGACCGCGTGGGACGTCTTGAGCGGCGCCCATTGGATGGTACGGAAGGCGCAACGCCGTTGATCACCACGTGGTAGCTCGGATCGCGGGCGATGAGGGTGATCACCTCGTGGGGCGTCAGCTTGCTGCCCCCCATGATGGATCCGTCAACGGGGTTGGTGACCCAAGCACCGAAGAACGGGTCCTTGTCCACAAGCTCCCCCCGGACGGAGTCCGGAATCTGCGGCAGGTGGAGGCCCGCCTCCTCGCACTCGTCTGCCGACATCACGCCCTTCCCCCCGGTGCCGCCTCCGACCAGCAGGTTCACGCCCGTCGCCGCGGGCATCCGCGCGAAGGCCACCATCGAGTCCAGCAGGTCCTCCATGCTGAACGCGTTCACCACGCCCATCTGCCGGCACATGGCCTCCCACACCTCGTTTGCGCCCGCCAGCGAGCCCGTGTGCGACGACGCCATGTTGGTGCCGGCGCGAGTCCTGCCGCCCTTCAGTAGCACCACCGGCTTGCGCCGCGACGCGTAGCCGAGCGCCTTGGCGAACCTGCGTCCATCCTTGACTCCCTCGATGTAGCCGCCGATTAGCCCTGTCTCCGGGTCGTCGGCCAGGTACTCCAGCAGGTCGGCCTCGTTGAGGTCGAGCGCGTTGCCGTAGCTGATTACCTTGCTGTAGCGGAGGCCCCGCGTTGCGCCCACCGAGATCATCTCGCCGGCGTTGCCGCCGCTCTGCGAGATGATGCCCACGTTGCCGTACTCCCAGGGGAACTCCCTGCCCCAGGCGATGCCCTCCTTGGGGTAGTACAGCCCCATGCAGTTGGGGCCAAGAATGCGCATGCCCGCCGCTCTGGCCTTGGCGAGCATGTCCCGCTCCATCTGCGCGCCCTCCTCAGAGCCCGTCTCGCTGAAGCGGGCGGTGAAGAAGTGGAGCGCCTTCACGCCCTTGGCGACGCAGTCGTCGACCAGGTCGAGCGCGGCGTTGTTGGGCACGGCGGAGACCACGTAGTCGACTGGGCCGGGCACGTCGCGGACGGAGGCGTAGGTCTTTTCGCCCAAGATCTCCGTGGCCCTGCCGTTGATGGGGTAGACGGGCCCGGAGAAGTGCTCCAGGACATTCTTGAAGTAGGTGTGACCGAACTTGTCCGGGGACTCCGACGCCCCGGCCACCGCTATGGAGCGGGGATGGAAGATATAGTCTAGCTCCAGGCCCATGTTCCCTCCGGTAAAGGGCTGCGACTAGGGGCTTGTCTCCTCCAGCACCACCCTCGCGTCCACCGCTACCAGCCCCTGCGGATAGCACAGGACGGGGTTAAGGTCCAGCTCCCTCACCTCCGGATGCTCCTCCAGGAAGCGTGACAGGCCGAGGATGGCCTGCTCCAGACTGTCCAGATCGCAGGGAGCGTACTGGCGATAGCCCTGCAGAAGCGGCAGACCCTTGATCTCTCGTATCATGGCGCGGGCGTCGCGCGGCTCCACCGGCACCAGCCGCATGGAGACGTCCCTCAGCATCTCGACGAGCACGCCGCCCAGGCCGAACATGACCACGTGTCCGAACTGCGGGTCACGCGTGGCTCCCACGATCACCTCGACGCCTGGCTCCGCCATGCTCTGCACTGACACGCCTTCGATCGAGGCCGTGGGCGCGGCAGCGCGCGAGGAGGACATGATGGAGTCGTAGGCGGAGCGCACCTGGCCGACCGTCTCCAAGCCCACCTTCACGCCGCCAACGTCGCTCTTGTGGGTGATGTCGGGGGAGACCACCTTGAGCACCGCGGGCAGGCCTATCTCCTGCGCGATGCGCACGGCCTCCGCGCGGGAAGTTGCCAGGCGGGTGGGCACGACCGGGATGCCTGCCTCCTCCAGCAGCTGCTTGGACTCAACCTCGCTGAGCAGAGTTCGACCTGCGCGACGGGCCGCCTCGACGATACCCGCTGTGGTCATGCCATATCACCCCCGGAGCAGGCGTTTGGGACTTCACGAGAGTAGCAATTCGCGATGGCGATGTCAACCTCGAGGAAGGGGCGCCAACCACCGTCACTCCCGCGCACGCGGGAGTCCAGCACCCGGGGACGGGACGTGGGGTGGCTTGCCACGCTCGTACTTCGACAGGCTCAGCACGAACGGACTCACGCTCCCGCTCATAGCCTGCCCCGCACCACGATGCGGGGGCGAGCTTGTCGAACCACATGAGCGGGCACGTGCGCTGGGAAGCACCTATGCCCACACCGCGACTACCACCGCATCCCGCGGGTTGGCCGAATCGAAGTGGATGACCGCGCAGGCGCGGCCGACCCTCATCTCCGCGCCGGGGATGCTGCGGGACACCGGCACGCCCTCGAGCCACGTGGCCAGGCTCCCCGCCACCTGTACGGTCGCAGTGTACATTCCCGCATCGAAGCTGCGCACGCTGCCCTTTCGTATCTCCACGACGGTCACACTCCTCCTAGCCGCAGCACGTGGACGTACTCCGGCTCGCGCAGCCGCGAGTACCTTAGCTCAAGGCCCACCACGCGCCGCCTGGCCGCCGTCAGTCCCGCCGCGGCGTCGTTCACCTCAATGACGTCGAACAGCTCCTGCCCGCAGTTCGCGGGAACCACTACTTCACCGCCCAGCGCGTCGAGCGCCTGCCGCCGCATCACCGAGCGGGCCCGGTCCAGAGCCTTCTGAGTCGTATCCATGTTCAGGTCGTGCACCTGGAGGAGGCGCTCGAACACCTCCCCAACCTCGTCCCAGTCAAAGGCCTCCCCCAGGTGCGCCCTGCCGAAGACCTGAACCCTGTTGTACTCCCTGGCCCCGGACCGATACCTTCCCCGCAGAATGGGGTGGTCTGCGCCATAGACGTAGTCCGATGCGTCTGAACCCGCCAGCTCCCGCAGGAGACCTACGTGACCGCTGAACTGCAACACGACCGGCGCCTTCTCCAGCAACCGCCACACTGCGCTCGCCGCCGTCTCCTCCGGGTGGATTGTGAAGGATGGACGCAGCGCATTCGCCTCGGCGCCCGCGCCGGTGGTGGACGCGCTCAGCCCTCCCCGCGCCAGCAAGAGCCGCACGATGGCCGACAGTGTGGCATCGCCCGATTTCCATGTGTACTGACGCCTCGCTCGCCACGACTCCAACGCCTGCCACGCGCTGCGGGCGTGGATCGCCAGCTCAGCCTGGCCGCCGAGCGAGCTGTGCTCGAACCCCTCGATTGAGAAGGCAGGCCCGTTCGACACCTCCCGGCTGGCCGAAGTCTCGTACCCTGGCGCAACGTTCACAGTCGAGCCAATGCGCAGTGGACTGAGCGATCCTTCACCGATGCCGCCGTATTTGCCGTGGTCGTTCCGCAGCCGGATGACCGCGCCGCCGCCCATCGGCTCCTCGCGCGCGGTGAGCCCCACGACGTCCTCAGTCAGGTCTACCGTCGTCCCGCGGCGGTCGCCTCGCCATACGCTGTTGGGAGTGCACAGCCACAGGTGAGAGGCGGACGCTGCGATGGCTACGCCGTAGGTAGACGAGATGTTGAGGGGAACCGGCTCGCGCCACAGGTTGTCCACGTAGGACGAGCTTGCCAGCGCGTGGGTGTGCGCCGATCGCTGGTAGTTGGACGTGCCGGTGTATCTCTCCACGAACGCAAGGCGCATGACGTCCGCGCTGGCAAGGAACGGATGGTGGAAAGAGACGCCGGAACCGGACTTCGCGGTGTTCATCTCGCGCAGCGGCGACCAGCTGCCCTCCCCCAGCGCACCTCCGTCTCCGTGCACGCAAGTCCACACCTTGGCGTCGCCGCTCGACTGCTCCGTGCCTGCGATGGCCAGGCTCCAGCCGCCAAGGTAGGCGCAGGCCATACCCGTGATGGACGCTACGCGCTCGCCCCACGACAGCGAGTTGGTCCAGTTTTGGCCTGACTGCTTGATGAAGTAGACCACGTTGGTTGCGGTAGCAAAGAAGAGCCCCAGCGTACCCCCGTCGTCGACACCGGCGGCGATCTACGAAATTCGGCCCAGATTCGGGTCGCGGACGGTGGTCGGCGAACTCCACGATGCGCCGTAGTTAGTGCTCTCAAGCCTGTAGATGGATGTTCCTCTAGAGTCCACGTAGAAGATGTTGAGCGTGGCGCCACTGGCCGTCATCGCTACGTTGGCGGTCGCGGAGACGGAGTTGAGTCGAGTCCAGGACGTGAAGTCGCTTGACGGGCCCGGATTGCTCACCCTCTGGACGTACAGCCTGCTGTCGGACGAATCAACGCGAACGCGCACCAGAGAGCCGTCACCCGCGCAGGCGGAGGCGTGGTAGAAGTTGGTTTCGTCACCTGTGTAGAGCCGCCGGAAGACCGGTCGCGCCACTCCCGCCGCCGTGTCTGACACGGTGACCCGCACGTGAGGGACGGCGCTGCCGCCCCGCTGCGCCGCGAGGAGCGTGGGCGTGAGGCTTCTCATCACCGCCGCCTGCTAGCCCATGCCCTGCGTACGACCCGCCGCGGGCCGCGACGGCGCGTAGAGGCGAGCGGGCCTGACACGGTTGCGGCTGCCATGGGCCGACAGCCCCTTGACGAACGAGTCCAGCCGGTCCTGCCCCCACGTGCGGTACTGCCTCCACACCTCCACGCCGCCGACGTTCACGCGGTTGATGGCACAGCTCGACCACTCTAGGGCGGCGTAGCCGCTCGCTCCCACAGCAACCAGGTCCTCCAGCGCAGCCGGTATGGAGGTGCCGGCAGCGTCCAGCGTGTGCAGTCGGCCGTAGTATACGCGGACCTTGTCTCCCTGGCTGGGCGCCGGGTCTCCGAGCAGCGTGAGAGAGCCGGCCCAGAGACTGAATGGCTGGTAGGAAGGCGGAAAGAGCTCCACGGGGTGCTCAACCGCCTCAACGGTCACAAGGTCGGCGAGGGAGGCAAGGGACACCTCGCGGCCGCTTTCTCCTCCCGCAGTGAGCATGACCGCGGCCTCCCTCGGAATCGAGAGGCTGAGCTGCCGCACCGCGTGGGAAATGTGCCTGTCCAGCTCGTCGTCCGTCCAGCGCCGGCCGGCAGCGGCCTCGTCGTGGAGGTCTCTTCGCACCCTGGTCCTCATGTCGGCAATGTTCACGCTGTCCCTCCCTGCACTCCTTCGCCCCGCGGCTCGGTCGTCGTCGCCCCTAGTCCCTCACTCCCGTCAGCTTGCCGAGCTTGAGGGAGTTGAACACGGCGATGGACACATACCACTTCACGCGGTTGCGGGTTGCATCCTTGACCTCCAGCGACCCGACGCGCTCCACCTGCAGGCCACCCGGCCCGGTGAGGCCGGACACGCCGCCCTCGCCGTATTGGAGGGCGTAGATGGTGGAGCAGTCGGAGCTTGTTCCCACCGTCTTGCCGTTCGAGATCCAGTCGTTCACTCCCACGGGGATGCCGTCGTAGTACTGCACCATCTGGCCGAACTCGTTGCGGTCCGTCTCCAGCAGGCCGCTGCCCGTGCCGCGGGACAGCGACGTGAGCTTGCGCCGGCTCCGGCGGCTCATGAGGAGCACGTCCGGCTTGCCTGCCCTCACCTTGTCGATCAGCTCGTCCAGCTTCTCCAGCGTAAGGGTGGCCCCGTTCGTGCCCATCGAAACCGTTTGGTCGTCCGCGGCCAGCTTGTCGATGCCGTCGAACGCCTTGCCGTCTGAGTCCACGTCGCCGTTCACGAAGGTGTCGTCGAACTTCTGCTGAACGGCCTTGGCCTTCAGCTGCACCACCGCCGCCTCCAGGTCCTGGATGTTGGAGCGGGTGGAGCGGAGGAAGTTGTCCACGTCCGCATCGCCGCCGAGGATCTTGAGCGTGGCCGTCTTCTGAGTGAAGGTTGGAGTTGACTCCGACCAGATGTCGCCGACGTCATAGAAGGCAGCGCTGGGCGCCGCATTCTCCTGGTTGTAGGTCAAGCCGTTCCCGACGATCTCGATGAAGGGCATTGCCTGCAGAACCGGGCTCTCCTTGACGATGGTCTCGATGACCCCGGTGAGGAGCACATCGTTCGAGAGCCTGGCCGCGTCCGTAATGGTAAGTGCCATGTTGCATCCACCCCCTGCGCCTGAATTGGGGCAAGGATAGAACGGGTGTACGGCTATGGGCAAGCGGCAGTTGGCATCTAGGTCGGACGAACGCGCCCGCGCTGCACCGTGCCCTTGAGAGCGCAGAAGTGGCTGAGTGGCAGAGACCATCACGCCCGCTCACTTGAGCCCTGTCGGGCCGGCTGAGCGGGCGCGAGCGATACCGGGTGGGTGTCCTCGTGTGAGTCTATGGGAACGTCAGGTTCAGCGTCTCCACGACCAGCAGCCTGCCGTTGTACCGCGCAGTCTCGTTGGCCTGGACCTCGTTGCCCCTGGCGTCGATGTAGTGGAACGTGATCGTCTGGTTGTTCAGGGCATGGTCATTGGGGTCTACGAATATGGTGGTGTACATCCCATTGAAGACCTTGCCCTCAGGCCTGTCCCGGTCAGGGTTGGACCTCCACCACTGTATCCTGGCCTCCACAAAGGTGCCGTTGGGCGGCGCCTGCCCGCCGACGGTTATGGTGCCACTGAACTGGTTGGGAAGGAGTGGAAGAACCCCCTGTGGCGTGTTCACGGGCGTGGGTGTAGGCGTTGGGACCAACGTGGGCGTGGGCGTGGCAACGGGGGTGGGCGTAGCCGTGGGTAGGGGCGTGGGCGTAGCCGTGGGAACGGGTGTGGGCGTAGCCGTGGGAATGGGCGTTGCCGTAGCCGTGGGTAGGGGCGTGAAAGTGGGATACGGTGTATAGGTGGGTGCGGGAGTCCATGTCGGGACGGGCGTATAGGTCGGAACTGGCGATGGCGTGGGAATCGTCGTCGCAGTCGGACTAGGGGTGTCTGTGGGTTCCGGCGTTGGTGTGGGATCTTCCTGGCAGGCTGCCACCACCATCAGCAATAGCAGCATCGGGAGTATGTATAGTTTCCTCATTGGCATCCTCTCCAGAATTCCGGCAAAACATACCACAAGTTGTGAAGTCCATCAAGCATTCCCAAGAAATTGTATCATAGACCAGGTTCCACCGAAATTAGCGGCGATGGGGCACAACGGGTAGTATAATTCCGGAGACGCCATGAGAAGAAGAAGGAGGAGAGCGAGACGTGCGCGCATCCGGGCCAGCCGGAGGCAGGGCCAAGGCCGTAGCGGCATTCCCGCATACGGATGGTGGGCTCTGGCGCTGTTGCTACTCGGAGTGGTCGTTGCAGTCGCCAGGGTGACGCAGTAGCGCGGCCCGGGAAGCGAGTACGGCACTTGGCAAACGGCAAGTGCCTCGGTTACAATGGTCTCGTGCATTGGATGCCCCCGCGGAGGAGATCGGCTTGCAGGAATCCATCGTCATATACACGCATCCTGATTGCGGGTACTCCGCAACGGCAAAGGACGAGCTTCTGCAGCTGGACATCCCATTCCGGGAAGTGGACTTGAGCGAGACTCCGGACGCGTGGCAGGAGGTGGAGCGCCTCACGGGCGGGCAGCGCATCACCCCGGTGATGGTGGAGGGGGATCTGGTAACCGTGGGATTCCACGGCGTCGGTTGAAGCTTCTAGAGGAAGGCCGTCGGCCTCCACAATAGACTGGCAAACAACCGGCGACTACATCCAACAGGCAACGTTGCCGTGGCGGGCCCGCGCAGAGCCGGGCGATACGGCAAAGCCGCTGCAAGGCGTAACCAGCGGCCCGGTGGTGTAGCATGGTTCAACACGCCGCCCTGTCAAGGCGGAGATCGGCGGTTCAAATCCGCTCCGGGTCGCCAGCAACCTGACGAGACCAGGCCGCCCGCGCTTCGCACCCACACGCTCTATGGCTGGCCCGCGCCTGTTTCAAGGCGCGGCAACACCGACCCACTGCCCTCCGGGCTGAAATGGATCGGCTGCTAGGTTCGAAAGGACTGGGAAATGCGGCGTGTGAAGCCGGGCGCCTCTACCAGCGAGGGCCGCCTCCGCCGAACCCGCCGCCCGGGCCGCGCGGCTGGCGCGCACGGGCCTCGTTCACGGTAAGCGTACGACCGCCCATCTCCCTGCCGTTGAGGGCGGAGATCGCCGCCTCGGCTTCAGCCGACGTGGGCATCTCCACAAAGCCGAATCCGCGCGAGCGCCCCGTCTCGCGGTCGCGCACAACGGTCACCTCTTGCACCTCTCCGTGCACCTCGAATGCCTCCCGGAGCTCCTCCTCCCTGGTCTCGTAGGCAAGGTTTCCTACGTATATCCTCAAAGCCTTCTCCTCCTCTCGGATGGGCAATCATGCCCTGCGCGGCCGCTTGCCACGCCGGCATGGAGGGAGCAAACCCCCCTCCATGCACCTGGCAATCTCACCAGCTGGTCCTGGACGCGGTGCGTCTCTGGCTGAAGCAGTCACTGCAATAAACCGGCCTGTCTCCGCGCGGCACGAATGGGACCGTGGTGTCGCGGCCGCACTCGGCGCACACGACCGGATATGCCTCTCGGGCGCCCTGGCCGAAACCGCCGTTGCGCTCGCTCCGCCGAGACTGACGGCACGCCCTGCACCGTTTCGGCTCGTTCATGAATCCCTTCTCGGCGTGAAATGCCTGGTCCTCCGCGCTGAACGTGAAGGGCTGTCCACAGTCCACACACGTGAGTGTCTTGTCCTCGTATTCCATCAGCGACCTCCTTTCTTCTGGTAGTTGGCGAGAGAGTGGTCACCGACACCGAGGAGTTCAAGACAATCCGCTGGGCTCCAGGGACACCAACCATCGGCCGGGCAGGGCTCAAAGGACGCTATTACGAACGGGGCTCTGGGACTCAAAACGCCGCCACCGCCCGCAAGTATAGCACACTCCGCATACCCGCGCACCATAGTGCGCAGAAGCAGGGTACATTCAGCGATTCTCCTGCAAGCTCGCTCTACGCGGAAGCACCCGGACTCCTCGCCGTGCGTGTTGCCTTTGCTGTTGCCATCTCCTATAGTGTTACGCGGTAGAGGCACACGAACCGGAGGCGCGCTCCGACGGCCAAGCCGATTGACGCGCCGCCGCGATGAGCCTGCCGCCGCCGGCTGCGCTCCGGCACTCGCTTGGCGGCCGGTGCAGAAGGAGGACGCCTTGATACGCAGCTTTGGAGACAAGAGGCCCAGGATCCACCCCACGGCCTTCGTCAGCGAGGCGGCATACGTGGTGGGGGACGTCGAAATCGGCGAGGGCTCCAGTGTGTGGCCCGGCGCAGTCATCAGGGCTAACCGCTACAAGATACGCATCGGCAAGCACGTCAACATCCAGGACAACAGCGTGATCCACGCCGACGAGGACGCCACCTACGGCGACTACATCACCATAGGACACATGGCGCTCAGCCACGCGACGGTTGTGGAGGACCACTGCCTCATCGGCAACGGCGCCACGATCAACGGCTACAGCACCATCCGCCACCACTCGCTGATCGCGGCAGGCGCAGTCGTGCTTGAGCGCGTCGAGATCCCGCCGAACTCGCTGGTGGTGGGCGCGCCGGGAGAGGTCAGGCGCACCGTCATGGAGCGTCACCTGGAGCTGATGGAGCGATACAACACGGACTACCAGCAGTACACGAAGGACTTCAAGGAAGCTGGCCTCCAGGACCCCGACCAGGAGAAATACGCCGACCCAAACGTTTAGAGGCGTAGACTCGTGATTGGCCTGCTTCTCCAATCGAGTTGAAACTGTGGTCTAAATGGTGAATGGCCCTTCACAAATCCTTATACTTCTCATAATAGGCTCTAGCCGACAACATCCTTGAACGAATCGAGACCGGAAGAAATGAGAACGATTGACCTGCGCAGCGACACGGTTTCCCACCCCTCGCCGGCCATGCGCCGGGCAATGGCCGAGGCCGAGGTTGGCGACGACGGCTGGGGCGACGACCCAACCGTAAACCGCCTGCAGGAGCGCGTGGCCGACCTGCTGGGCAAGGAGGCGGCCGTCTTCGTGCCCAGCGGCACCATGGCAAACCTGGCCTCTGTGCTGGCCCACTGCCGGCGTGGCGAGGAGATTATCGTCGGAGACCAGTCCCACATCTACCTCTACGAATACGGCAGCGTGTCCGCGCTCGGCGGCGTTTCCTACCGGCAGTTGCCTAACGCGGAGGACGGCACGCTCGACCCCGACATGATGGAGGACGCCATTCGGCCCGTTTCGCCGAGATTCCCCCGCACTGCCGTGGTGTGCCTGGAGAATACCCACAACCGCTGCAGCGGCCAGCCGCTCACGCGGGAGTACACGGAGACGATTGCGTCCATAGCCCACGAACGCGGCGCCGCACTTCACGTGGACGGCGCGCGGATCTTCAACGCCGCCGTGTGCCAGGGCGTTCCGGCGGCGGAGTTGGTGCGGGCCGCCGACTCGCTGATGTTCTGTTTCTCCAAGGGCCTGTCCTGCCCGGTCGGCTCCATTGTCTGTGGCAGCAGCGAGTTCATCGCCACGGTACGCAGGATGCGAAACTCGCTTGGCGGCGGTATGCGGCAGGCGGGCGTGCTCGCGGCAGCAGGCATGGTGGCACTCGACGAGATGGTAGAGCGGCTTGCGGACGACCACTCCAACGCGCGCAGGCTGGCGCAGGGACTGGCCGGCATACCGGGCATCCTCATAGACCCAGCCACCATACACACCAACATCGTCATCTTCGAGGTGGCGGACGGTGAACCCGTGGAGTTCATCAGCCGACTGAGGGAGCACGGCGTGCTCGCGTCCCACACCCACGGCTCCAAGCTGCGCATGGTCACCCACTACGGCATCGAACAGCAAGACATAGACGACGCGCTCAACGCGGTGGAGTCGGCGGCGAGGGAAGCACTGGGAGTTGCGTGATGACGGGAGTGAGGTCGATCTCCAACGCGCCGGGCATTTCCCCGGTGCGCGCCGGCCTGACAGCAGGATCGGCGGCGGCTGTCTGCGGCTCGCTGCTGAACCTGCCGCTTCACTCGCCGTCGGACGCTCTGCTGAACAGCGGCACCGTGACCGCCGCATCCCTCGCGGGTGGACTCGGCGCTGGCCTGCTGTGGCAGGCGCTCGGCCGCACCGCGCGTCGCCCCGCCATCTTCTCGGCCGCCATAGCAGTCGTGTTCATGCTTGTGACCGCAGCTGCCGCGGCCGGCGAGTCTCAGCTGGAGCGCAGCGTATCCTATCTGGTGCCGCTCGCCGCGCTCACTCTTGGCATCACGGCAGTACTTACGCTGCTCCTTATGACTTCCGGCCGCGCGCTGCCGCTGGCCGTGACAATCGTGTCGGTGATTGCAGCGCTGGGCATCGGCGCCGCGCTTGCCGGCATGGGCGACCAGGAGAGCGGCAGGCTGGAGCTGCCGCCCAGGAGCGCGCCGTGGTCGGCCGCTGGATCCGATCTTGCATGATGAACGCTTGGAGAGAACCAACGTGAGAGTTCACACAGCCAAACTCCTGAAGGCGTCAGTAGCCGCCACACTGACGGTATCGTTGCTGCTTCTGGTCGCCTGCGGCAGCGAACCCGACCCAACGCCGACTTCACCACCGGCGCCGACCGCTACACATACGCCATCCCCAACGGCCACCTCTCCCGCTACAGAAGCAGGGGCCACGGACGCACCAGCGGCCACAGCCACCTCTCCGGCGCCCGCCGCCACAGCCACGGACGAGCCGGTGGCGACCGAGCCGCACCCTACGGAACCCGCCGCTGCGCCCCGGAGCACGGGCGATTACGAAGGCTACACGTTCGTTGTGTCGGAAGGCTCGGAGGCCACGTTCACGGTCGAGGAGCAGCTCGCGAGTTTGCCACTGCCTAACGATGCAGTGATGCGCACAACCGCCCTATCAGGCGAGGTGCATCTGGACGGCAGGCCGTCAGTGGTGGAGGTCGACCTGCAGCGGCTGTCCAGCGACCAGGAGTTCCGTGACAGGTACGTCCGTAACAGGATGTTCGGCCAGTACCCCGTGGCCGTCTTCACCGTGGAGGACATAGGTGGGATCCCGGACGGCCTGGCCGAGGGCGAGGAGGTCGCCACGCGGGTGGAGGGTTCGGTCGAGGTCCACGGAGGAGTGTTCCCACTCGAGTTCGAGATTCAGGCGCGAGACGACGGCGACAGCCTGTTCATACTCGGGCGGACCACGTTCACGTGGGACCAGCTTGAGGTGCCGCGGCCGGAGGCCCGGTCCGTGGTGAGCATAGAGGACGATGTGAGAGTGGAAATACTTCTGGCGGTCGTTCCGCAATAGCGGCCGGGCCAGACACCAAGGAGGTATCGCAATGAAGGCAGTCCAGGTATCGCAGACGGGAGGACCGGAGGTCCTGGAGTACAGGGACGTTGATGACCCGATTGTCGGGCCGGGCCAGGCGATTGTCGACCTGGCCGCTTCGGGCGTGAACTACATGGACGTGTACCTGCGTTCGGGCGCCAATCAGCCGGCTCTGCCCGTCATCCCTGGTGGAGAGGGCGCGGGCGTCGTGTCCGAGGTGGGCGAGGGCGTCACCGAGGTCGAGGTCGGCGACGTGGTGACCTACACCGGCGCCGGCTCATCCTACGCGGAGAGGGTAGCCGTCCCGTCCTGGCGGCTGGTAAAGATGCCGGAGGGCTTGGACGCAGAGGCGGGCGCAGCCGTAATGCTCCAGGGCATGACCGCCCACTACCTCTGCCACTCCACCTACCCATTGAAGCCCGGCGACGTCTGTCTGGTGCACTCGGCCGCCGGCGGCGTTGGGCTGCTGCTGACGCAGATGTCCAAGGCGCTCGGAGCCACCGTCATCGCCACGGTGTCCACGGAGGAGAAGGCGGAGCTTGCCCGCGGCGCCGGCGCCGACCACGTGATCAACTACGCAGAGCAGGACTTCGCGGCTGAGGTTGAGCGCATCACCGATGGAGCGGGCGTACAGGTTGCCTACGATGCGGTCGGCCTCTCCACCTACGAGGGAAGCCTCGCCTGTCTGGCCCCTCGCGGCATGCTCGCTCTCTATGGACAGGCCAGCGGCCCGGTCCCGCCCATCGCAACCGCCATTCTGGGCCGGAAGTCGCTGTTCCTGACGCGCCCCTCGCTGGGCACCTACACCGCCACCAGAGAGGAGCTTCTCCAGCGCGCGGGCGACGTGCTCGGCTGGATGAAGTCGGGCACGCTGGACGTGCGCATCCACGACAGGTTCCCGCTGAGCGACGCCTCGGAGGCGCACAGGCAGCTGGAGGGCCGCCTGACCACGGGCAAGCTGCTGCTGATTCCATAGAGCGCTCTCCGCGGGGCCGAAGGAGTCGCCATTGGGCACCAAGCGGGACGACATACGCGAACGCATCCGGTCGCTGAGGGAACGCGTAGCGCGCGCCGCTGAGCGTGCGGGCCGCGACCCGGCGGCCGTGACGCTGCTCGGCGCGTGCAAGACCGTCGACCGCGACAGGGTGTTGCAGGCGGTTGAGTTCGGCGTGGACCACCTCGGCGAGAACTTCGTTCAGGAGGCTGAGGCGAAGTTTGGCGGGATGGAGCGCCCGGCTGCGCTCCCCGGTCTCCACCTCATCGGCCATCTCCAGTCGAACAAGGTGAGGCGCGCCGTCGCCCTGTTCGACGCGATCCAGTCCGTGGACAGCGTTCGCCTGCTGTCGCGCATAGACGCAGCGGCAAAGGAATTGGACCGGCTGGTGGACGTCTACGTTCAGGTCAACCTGGCGGGAGAGGCCACCAAGGAGGGCGTGAGTCCGAGTGAAGTCGGAAAACTCGCGGAGCACGCTGCGGCCTGCGGGAGCGTGAGGCTGGCGGGGCTGATGGCCGTGCCACCCCACGCGCAGGATCCGGAGGACGCGCGGCCGTACTTCAGGATGCTCAGGGAGATGCGGGACGAGGTGTGCAGGCTGGACGCTTGCACCGGCGCATCACTTGGCCTGTCGATGGGCATGACTGCGGACTTCGAGGTTGCCATCGAAGAGGGCGCCACGCTGGTGAGGGTCGGCTCAGCGATCTGGGGCGCCAGACCATAGCTACCTACCGCTAGCCGGGCTGCGACCGTTCGGCGGCCAGGTCTCGATAGAGGTCCACCGCGTTTTCGAGCTCTGCTGCGCGCAGGTTTGACCAGTCGATCACGTCCGCTGTTTGGCGCACGAGTCCCACCACCATCGCGGCCTGCAACTGAGAACTGCCGTCCACGCCGGTGTTCAGGTTGTACCAGAACAGGGTCGCGCTGTCGGCACGCTGGTCGGCGAAGATGCGGCCCAGGATTGCTATGCTGTAGTTCTGCATAGCCAACCTCGCGGAGTCGGTCGTTGGGTCGAGTCCGTCCACGCGCAGGCCGATTATGGGGTCGGTATCGGAGATTTCGAACTCCGCGCCAAGGTACTGGGCCTGCCCCTGCGCGCCCCACTCCCTCAGCGCCGAGTCCACGCTCCGCTGCAGCCAGACGTCGTAGGCCGCGGCCTCCTCGGAGAGTCCGACGGCGGGTGTCACCTCTTGCGGAGAGGGGCCGCCCCGCGGCGACGCCAAAAGAGGAATCATCAGCGACCCAATCAGCGACGCGGCCACGACTCCCACCACAACCATCTTGAGCGTGGAGAACCCCTTGCTTTCTGTGCGAGGGCCGTCCACTATGGGACGGTCTGCAAGGTCCTCCACGTCCTTCGGGTCAGGGTACTCCCACTCCTCGTATTCGTCGTTGGGGCCGCCTCGGTTGCTCAGCATGGCAGCATTCTAGGTGAGAACGAGTTCAGGCGCAAACGGCACCCGAGCCTGCATGTGCCTCCACCACCGTTGCCGCTCGTGGTGAGCTTGTCGAACCATGAGCGGGAAGACACCGTCGTCGTTCATCCGCCCGCCCTTCGACAGGCTCAGGACGAGCGGAGTCGTAGCCGCTGGCCCCCACTCTTGCGCTTCGCTCCGCTCGGATTGACAATGGGGTGCATCCATCGCCGCTTTAGCGGGACGGGCCGCACCAAAGCCTCGCAGGAGGAGGATGAGCATGACCACAAAGGAGAAGAAGTTCTCGTACCACTGGGGTTCCGGCGTAGTTGCGGAGGAGGCACAGGTGGAGGGCAAGTACCACCTGCCCACCTTGCAGCTGCTGAGGTACACGGAGGGCGAGGCGGCCGGACAGATTGCCGTTCGGTTCTGCCACTACGGCCACAGCGGCAGCTTCAATCGCACTCCCCTGCTCATGTCGCCCGACGAGCTGTCGGACATGGGCAAGGCATTGCGGGATACGCCTGAGCTGCTAGTGCTCCTCAGGCGGTTGCTCGCCGCCGTTCCCGCAGAGTAGCCGCGCCGTCAGCCGCCGGATGCGTGATTGTGGCCGCGCAACCAGCGGTACACAAGCGCGCCTGCCGCGGCTCCGAGAAACGGCCCCGCCCAGTATACCCAGTGGCTCGACCACACCCAGCCGCTCAGCGCCGGCCCGAACGACCTCGCCGGGTTCATCGACGCCCCCGAAACCGGCCCGCCGAACGTGGACTCCAGCGCAACCGTCATCCCTATCGCCAGCGCAGCCGCGTGTCCGGCTGCGCGCACGTCCGTGGCCACCGCCATGATGACGAACATCAGGATGAATGTCAGCGCCACCTCCATGCCCAGCGACTGCACGTCGCTGCCGGACGGCAGGGTTGAGCCCATGTCGCCCACGCGACCGAAGAGCAGCAGGTGCCCTCCGCCGGCCGCGGCTGCCCCGGTCAACTGCGCGCCCCAGTACACCGGCACCTCTCGCCAGGGAAAGTGGCGAGTCAGGGCAAAGCCAAGCGTGACCGCCGGGTTGATGTGGGCACCGGAGATGTGGCCCGTAGAGTAGATCATGGCGGCAACGATCATGCCGAAGGTGAGTGAGATGCCCAGGTGGCCTATGCTCCCGCCGGACACCTCGTCGACGATGATTGCGCCTGCGCCCGCGAATACAAGGCCCGCAGTGCCAAGCGCCTCAGCCGCTGCACGCCGCAGGACGGTGTCTCTGCTGCCCGCGTCCGGCAAGGGCTAGTACCTTGAGACGTTGATCTCGGTCATCTTCCCTGTGACCATAAAGATGACTCGCTCTGCAATGTTGGTGGCGCGGTCGGCAATGCGCTCCAGGTCGTGGGCCACCCACAACAGGTAGGTGGCTCGCTGAATGCTGTTGGTGTCCTGCACCATGAAGAAGATCAGCTCCCTGTACACCTGGTCGTAGAGCGCGTCCACGTCGTCGTCGTCGTTGCAGACGGCCAGCGCCGCCACGGTGTCCCTGTGCACCAGCGAGTCCAGGCTTCGCCGCAGCATGTCGGTCACCATCTCTGACATCCTGGGCAGGTCGATGAGCGGTTTCAGTGGAGGCTCACCTTCCATCATCAAGCAGATCTTCGCAATGCCCTCCGCGTAGTCGCCCATGCGCTCCAGCTCTACGGCTATGTGCAGCATGGTGATGATGCTGCGCAGATCGCCGGCCATCGGCTGCTGCGTGGCGATCAGCTCGATGCACTGCTCCTCGAGGTTGTACCTCTTGCTGTCTATGAAGTCGTCCTCGCGAATCACCTGGCGTGCGCCCTCCGCGTCCCTCCGTTTTAGCGCGTCCAGGGACTTTGCGATCGCCTTCTCCACCATGCTCCCAAGGATGAGAAGGTCGCTCTGGAGCATCCTCAAGTGCCTGTCGAAGTCCGTTCTAACCATGACTCCACCTCCCTGCGTGCGCCTGTCCATCAGCTGAAGCGGCCCGTGATGTAAGCCTCCGTGTGCTCGCTCTTGGGGTTGGTGAAGACCTCGCTGGTGGGTCCGTACTCCACCAGGTATCCGGCCTTGTCCTGGTCCATCATCAGGAACGCCGTGTGGTGCGAGACCCTGGCGGCCTGCTGCATGTTGTGAGTCACGATGATGATGGTGACCTCCTGCGACAGCTCGCGAATCAGCTCCTCCACGGCCAGCGTGGCCATTGGATCGAGTGCCGAGCACGGCTCGTCCATCAGGATGACCTCGGGTTCCACCGCCAGCGCCCGCGCGATGCAGAGCCGCTGCTGCTGGCCCCCTGAGAGCTGGAGGGCGCTCTGCTTCAGCCGGTCCTTCACCTCGTCCCAGAGCGCAGCGCGCCGCAGCGACCGCTCCACCCGCTCGCTCGTGTTGCCGCTGATGCCGTTCACCTTCAGCCCGAACGCCACGTTCTCGAAAATCGACTTCGGAAACGGGTTGGGCTTCTGGAACACCATCCCGATGCGGCTGCGCAGCTCCACGGGGTCGACGCCGGCGCCGTAGATGTTCTCGCCCTGATAAAGCACTTCGCCCTTCACGTGGCCGCCGGAGGACATCTCGTGCATACGGTTCAGGCAGCGAACCAGCGTGCTCTTGCCGCACCCGGACGGGCCTATTATGGCGCTAACCCGCCTGGAGTACAGCGACAGGGAGATGTCCTTGAGCGCACGGTTCTCGCCGTAGTACGCCTGGAGTTCGCGCACGTCAATGACCGACTCAGGTGTCGCGTCCCTGGCAGGTTCCACCGCTGCCTCCGCCGTTGTAGTCTGGGGCAGATTCAAGAAGTTCTCCGTCACCATCTGCTTCTCCTAGAGTATATGTTGCGCAGGGTTATCGCAACCGCATTCATAAGCATCAGCACCACCAGCAGCACTATGATTCCGGCCGCTGCGTTCTCCCGGAATTCCGGCAGGGGCTTGCTGATCCAGCTGTAAATCTGCACGGGCAGCACCGTGAACGAGTCCGTTGGGGTGGTGGGGACGAACAGGACGGTGGTGAACGCCCCGATTGCTATCAGGGGCGCCGTCTCCCCCACGGCCCTTGCAAGCGCGAGGATGAAGCCGGTCAGTATGGTCGGCATGGCCGCTGGAAGCACCTGGAAACGGACGGCCTGCCAGCGTGTGGAGCCGAGCGCCATCGCCGCCTCGCGGATGGTCGGCGGCACCGACCGCAGACCCTCGCGCGCCGCCACGACTATTATCGGCAGGATGAGCAGCGCCAGCGTGAGCGCACCCGCCAGCACGCTGCGGCCGAGCCCCATCCAGTACACGAAGATTGCCAGCCCCAGCAGCCCGTATACCACCGATGGCACCCCCGCAAGGTTGTTGATGTTGATTTCCACGATTCTGGTGAACCAGTTGCGAACGGCGAACTCCTCCAGATAGATTGCTGCCCCTACGCCTGCAACCATTGCGAATACGGCTGTCAGTGACATCACCCAGAGCGTACCTGCCAGCGCCGACTTGGCCCCGGCCTTCTCCGCCTGGTAGTGCGGAAAGCTGTTTATGAACTCAAGGCTCAGTACGCCGATGCCGTCCCGGAGAACATCAAGCAGCAACGCCGCCAGGGCCACCATGCCCAGGGACGTCGCCAGTATCGCCAGCAAGATGAAGGCGGTCCCTCGTGCCTTGCGGACTGTTCGGCTCATGGGGATGGGTCTGTCACGAGCAATCGCGGGAATCAATCGTAAATCTCCCTGAATCTCGCCAGCACGGCCTGCGCCAGCATGTTGATCGACAGCGTAAATATGAACAGCAGCAACCCCACGGCAAAGACGCTTTGGTATTCCACGCCGCCCCGTTCGGTGTCGCCGAAGACCACCTGGGCGATATACGCCGTCATGGTCTGCATGGGCTCGAGTGGGTTTGCGGAGAAGTTCGCGATGCTCCCGGCCGCGATGGTCACTATCATCGTCTCACCGACGGCCCGCGCAAGCGCCAGCAGTGCGGCCGCCACGATTCCAGACAGCGCCGCCGGCACCACCACCTTCACCGATACCTGGAAGCGATCCGATCCCACGGCGTAGGCACCCTCTCGCAGGGACGCGGGCACGGCGCGCATCGCGTCCTCGCTGAGGGACGCCACCATGGGAATCAGCATCACGCCCATCGCCATCGCCGCCCCAAGCGCCGTGAACGGGGTTTCCGTGGAGAACAAGGGCTTGATGATAGTTGGGTTGATGAACGAGATTGCGAAGTAGCCGAGCACGACAGTGGGAATGCCCGCCAGAACCTCCAGCACCGGCTTGACTATCGACCGTACGCCCTCCGGGGCGTACTCGCTCAGGTAGACGGCCGTCAGCAGCCCCACAGGCACTGCTATAGCGAGAGCCGCGAAGGATATAACCACCGTGGCCGACAGAAGGGGCAGCACGCCGAACTGCTTGTTCGAGAACAGAGGCGTCCACTCGGTGCCAGTCAGAAACTCGAACACCGGCACCTCGCGGAAGAACTGCAGCGCGCCCTCCAGCAGCACGATGACTATACCCACGGTGGTCCCAATGGACGCCAGGGCGCACATAAACAGGAATGCGAGGATGGGAGCTTCCCGCATCCTCTGCCGGAGGCGCCTGTTCCTCGAATATTCGGCGATGAGGTTCGCCAACCTACTGCGTCCTCTCCAGCACGTCTTCGATCGGTGAACCGGCAGGCACGTCCTTGAACACCGATCCGGTAGTGCGACTGTCCAGCCTGTCCAGTGCCCAGGCGTAGATCTCCGGCGGAAGTGGCACGTAGCCCACGGCCGTGACAAGGCTGGGCGCCTGCTCGATGTAGAACCTGACGAACTCCTCCACCTCCGGGCGCTCGTCCAGCGTGTCGCCCCTAACGTAGATAAAGATCGCCCTGGCGAGAGGCAGGTAGTCGCCGGCTTCCACCGTCTCCGCAGAGGGCTCTACGCACTCTCCCGTCGCCGGATTCACTATGTGGACTCCCTTCACCAGCTCCTGGTATTGCGCGTAATACGCCAGCCCAAAGTACCCGATGCCTCCGGGCGAGCCGTTCACGCCCTGCGCTATCAGGGGGTCCTCTTCCGTCGCAAGGTCCATGTCACCCCTGTGTGCACCGCTCTCGTGCATGATCGCCTCGGTGAAGTAGTCGAATGTGCCGGACGCCGTCGTGGGTCCGTACAACCTCAGCGTCTCGTCCGGAAACGACGGATCCACCTGGTTCCAGTTCGTGACCACGCCCTGGGCGTCAGGCCCGAAGATCGTCGCCAGGTGCTCCACCGTCAGGCACTCCGCCCAGTCGTTGCCGGGACTCACCACCACCGACAGTGCATCGAAGGCCACGGGAATCTCTATGACCTCGATGCCGTTCTCCGCGCACGTGTCCAACTCCGACTCTTTCGACGGCCTGGACGCATCCCACACGTCGATCTCACCGGCGCACATCGCCCGACCGCCCGCGCCCGTGCCCGTCGACGCCACGTTGACCCGTACACCGGGCTGGACAAAGTTGAACTCCACTGCCATCGCCTCGCTAATTGGGAACACCGTGCTCGATCCGGTCACGGCCACTTCTCCTTTTGGTTCCCCGCATGCCGCTGTCAATCCCAGCATTAGTAGTGCCATGAAGAGGGCTCCCGAAATAGATCGGAAGCCCGCAAGTCCAGTCTTGGTTGTCGCGGTTACCAGTCTCATCCTTGGTTTATCGAACCTCCGTCCAAGTCTATGGATGCACCGTTAACGGCTCGTTAACCTGAGTTTAAGTGACCGTTAAGCGAATGCTAGAGCGGATTAAGGTACTCTCCCTCGAGCGGTTCCCCCTACGCCTTGCTGTTGGAGTCATCAATTGCACAGTAGACCCCTCAGGTTAACGCCACTTTAGGGCAGAGTTAAGCCACGGTTAGGATTTGGTGAAATTCAGGGCGGTGATCGCCCGCCGGTCCGGTGAGCCTGGCAAAGCGACGCCTACCGCATTCGTAACCCTTGCGAAGCCTGTCACGCTTGCGCGGGGACAAGCTTCCGCAGGAAAGTCGGTGGGGGAAGGAAGCCGCCCGCTCAGTCCTTCGACAAGCTCAGGATGAGCGGGCACAGTTCCCCCGTTCGTGCTGAGCATGTCGAAGCATGAACGGGCGGCCGCGCGGCCTTACGTCGCGCGTGGCAGCGTGAAGGTGAAGGCGCTGCCCTCACCTTCCCGGCTCTGCACCGCTACCTCTGAGCCGTGCGCCTGCACAATGTGCTTGACGATGGCAAGGCCCAGGCCGGTGCCTCCGCCCTGCCTCGAACGGTCAGCCTTGTAGAAGCGCTCGAAGATGTGGGGGAGGTGGTCCTCCGGTATGCCCGCACCGCTGTCCCTTACCCCAACTCTCACCATATCCTCCTCCGGGTACGCCGAAAGCGTCACCCAGCCTGTACCCGGCGTGAACTTCAGAGCGTTGTCCAGCAGGTTGATCAGCACCTGCCGCAGCCTCTCCTCGTCTCCCACCGCGCGCGGCAATCGCTCCGGCGCTATCACCTCAACCCGCACGTTCTTGTTGTCCGCCCGTTCCTGGAAGCTCTCCTTGACCTCGGTCATAAGCAGCCGAAGGTCGACGGTGTTTAGGGAAAGCAGCCCCTGCCGGCTGTCTAACCGCGCCAGGTCCAGCAGGTCTTCGACCATCCTGCTCATCCTGTCCACCTCCCAGTTGATGCGACGCACGAAGTCTCTTGCAACTTCCGCTTCATCCAGCGCGCCATTGTCCAGCGTCTCCACAATGGCCTTCACGGAAGCCAGCGGGCTCCTGAGCTCGTGGGAGACGTTGGTGACGAACTCCCTGCGGGTGGTCTCCACCTGGTGCATCCTGGTCAAGTCGTGAATGGTCAGAAGCACCCACGTGGCCTCGGCCTCCACGATCGGAGTAGCGATGGCGCTGAGGAAGCGAACGGGTTGAAACAGCTCCACCTCGCCGTGCTGTTGCTCCCCGGTCTTGAGGCACGTCGCCACCAGCCGGTTCAGGTCGGAGTCGCGGACCACCTCCGGGAATCTCATGCCGAGAGGCTGCGGCTCCCGCACGCCCAGCATCTCCAGGCCTGCTATGTTCACCAACTCGGTACGCTCCTCCGGCCCGATCAGCGCCACGCCGTCTGCCATGGTATCCAGCACCGCCGAGAGCTTGTCGCGCTCGCCGGACAGCTCCTGTACCATGCTCCTGAGTGACGAGGCCATGCTGTTGAATGCGTCCGCCAGCTCGCGCGTCTCGTCCGCTGCCAGCGCCTCCACGCGATGCTCCAGGTCGCCGAGGGCCACCTGGCGCGCGGCTTCGGTCACGCTGCGCACGGAGCGCGCGGTGCGCCGGGCCAGGTAGTAGCCCAGCGCCAGCGAAAGCACCGACACGACCACAGCGGATATGGCTATGGTGGTGATAATGCGGCTGACGTTGGAGTGGATCGCGGACGTGGGTATCGCCACTCTTGCCACGCCGACCAGTTCCCCGTCAGCCTGGATTGGCGCGGCGGTATAGAGCAGCTCCTCTCCCTGCGCGGCGCTCACCCGGGTGCTCCAGCTGATGTCACCCGCTAGCGCCTCCCTCACCTCAGGGCGCTGGGCCTGGTTCTGCAGCTGGTCAGGCCGCTCCCACGTATCCGCCAGCACTTCTCCATCGCGGTCCATCACGGTGACACGTGCCTCGATGAGGCCTCCTACGCGCTCGCCCGTCTCACGCAGGCCGTCCAGGTCGAGCCCCCCGTCCAGGAACGGAGCCAGGCTTTCCGCCGCCAGGACAGCTTCCCGCTCCAGCCGTTCCTCAAGGCCGGATATGTACGTGTCGCGCACAAAGTTGACAAGGTAGATGCTCACCGCACCCATGGAAACTATGATGAGGACGGTGTAGGAGAGTACGATGCGCCACTGGAGACTGTGCAGGAGGTTCATGCCTCAAACCGGTAGCCTACGCCCCTGATGGTGATGATCTTCCTGGGTTGCCCTGGTTCCGTCTCGATCTTCTCTCTAAGCCACCGCACGTGCACGTCCACCGTGCGGCTGTCGCCGATGTAGTCGTATCCCCAGAGACGCTCCAGAATCTGGTCTCTCGTGAACGCTCGACCCTTGTTGGACACCAGCAGGGTCAGCAGTTCGAACTCCCTTGGCTTGAGGTCGAGCGCGTTGCCGGCTACCTTGGCCGTGTGCCCGGTCAGGTCGATCTCGACGTCCCCGGCTCTGACCACGGTGTTGCCGGCGGCCGGTTCGGCAGGCGAGCCCATAGCGGAGCGCCTCAGCATTGCTCGGACTCGCGCCAGCAGCTCTCTCATGCTGAAGGGCTTGGTCACGTAGTCGTCGGCGCCCAGCTCCAGCCCCACAACCCGGTCAATCTCCTCGCCCTTGGCCGTGAGCATGAGGATGGGTGTGTTGGTCTCGCGTCGGAGAATGCGGCACACCTCAAGGCCGTCGAGTCTGGGAAGCATAACGTCGAGCAGTACGAGATCCGGCACGCCTTCCCTTGCGAGTTGAAGGCCGCCCTCGCCGTCGGTTGCGGTGAGGACGGAGAAGCCCTCTCTCTCCAGGCTGTACCTCAGGGCTTCGAGGAGGTTCTCCTCGTCCTCAATGACCAGGACCTTCTGCTCAGGCAAGGCGCCTCCCCGCAGGATGGGGTGGTCGGGGCGACTGGACTTGAACCAGCGACCTCCACGTCCCGAACGTGGCGCGCTTCCGACTGCGCTACGCCCCGATGTCCCTATTATACGCTCTCGTTGCGACGGATACCACGCCCTACGCGCTGCTCCTTGCCTGTGCCTGACCGTCCGACTCCAGAAGCGGTATCCTGACGCCAAACATATCGTGCAGCACGTCCAGGAAGGCCTGAACGCCGGGGCCGTAGTGCTGGGCGCGGCGTATCATGACCGCGGTCGGCAGCGAAACCGAATGGCCCTCACGCAACGGAATCACGCTGAGGCTGCCCCGTTCCAGCTCGTGGCGCATGCTGCTTCTCGGCAGAAACGAGATGCCGATTCCCAGCTCGACCATGTGCTTGGTGGCCTCTATGCTGTCCAGCGTCATCTCTACCCTGGGCGATATGCCCGCATCACGGCACACCTGGCCGATGAGCACGAAGTAGGTGGAGTCCCGGTCGTACAGGATGAGCGGCTCCCGAGCGACGTCGTAGATGCTGGCCTCGCCTGCCTGAGCGAAAGGGTGGGCCGGAGAGGTGACCAGGCAGATGTCCTCGTCGTACAGGTGGATGGTGACGACCTCCGGGTCAGTGAGCACGCGGCACAGGCCAACCTGCGCCTCCTCGTCCGCCACCATGCGCAGCACGTCGGAGGACCGGCCGACGCTGATGTGCACCTTGATCTCGGGGTACTTGCGCCGGAACCGATCGAGTATGGTGGGCAGCGTGTAGGTGCCGATGGCCCGCGCCGACGCTATCTGAAGCACGCCCCCTGACGCGCCACGCGTGGTATCGACCACCTCGCGTCCCTGCCTCAGCGCTTCGATTGCCCGCTCCGTATAGGGGCGGAACGCCCTGCCCATCTCCGTCAACCGCACGCCGCGCCCCATGCGGTGGAACAGCGGCACGCCAAGCTCCACCTCCAGCGCGTGCACTCTTGCGCTCAGCGACGGCTGCGACAGGTACAGCGACTCCGCTGCGCGCCGGAAGCTGCCGCGGTCGGCCGCCGCAAGGAACGCCTCGAGTTGTGCAAGCTCCATGGAGACCACCTCCCCGGCCCGGAGGCCCAAGTTTGACGCTCGGTGTCGGCCTTCCCAAGTGCCAGCGATAGGGAACTTCTATCACTGCTATAGAAAACTCAACCCTTGTATTATATCTCATGGCGGCTATACTGGTACAGAGGCAAAGAACAGTCATCTGTTCAGCAATCTGGGAAAGCAACAGGGATAAGGAGGCAGGACATGGACAATCACCACCGTGACTTCGACCAGCAGGTGAGCGAGCTTGAACAGAGTTGGGCAACCGACCCGCGTTGGAAGGGCGTAAAGCGCGACTATACGGCCCGGGACGTGGTGAAGCTGCGCAACAGCGTGAAGATCGAGCACACGCTGGCGAAGCGGGGCGCAGAGCGCCTGTGGAGAGACCTTACTAGCGGCGACGGATTCGTCAGGACCTTCGGAGCATTGACCGGCGCACAGGCCGTGAACATGGTCAAGGGCGGACTCAAGGCCCTCTACCTCAGCGGCTGGCAGGTCGCCGGTGACGCGAACCTTGCCTCCCACACTTACCCAGACCAGAGCCTCTATCCCTCCAACAGCGTTCCCTCCGTCGTGAAGCGGCTCAACAACGCGCTCATGCGGGCGGACCAGATCCAGTGCCTGAACGGCAGCACTGACATCGACTACTTCGTCCCCATCGTGGCGGACGCCGAGGCCGGATTCGGCGGCGCCATCCACGCCTTCGAGCTCATGCGATGGATGATCGAGGCAGGAGCCGCCGGCGTCCACTACGAGGACCAGCTGTCCTCCGCCAAGAAGTGCGGCCACATGGGCGGCAAGGTGCTCATCCCCTCCAACATGTTCATCCACACGCTGAACGCGGCAAGGCTCGCCGCCGACGTTTTGGACGTGCCCACCATCCTCTGCGCCCGCACGGACGCTCGCAGCGCCACGCTCCTCACCAGCGACATCGACGAGCGCGACGCGGCGTTCGCCACCGGCGAGCGGACTCCCGAGGGCTTCTACATCGTGCGTGACGGCTTCGAGGCTGCGGTCTCCCGCGGGCTGGCCTACGCCCCATACGCCGACCTGCTGTGGTGCGAGACCTCCGACCCGGACCTCGACGAGGCGATCGCCTTCGCCGAGCGGATTCACGCCGAGTACCCGGACATGATGCTGGCCTACAACTGCTCGCCTTCCTTCAACTGGAAGAGCCACCTGGACGACGCCACCATAGCGAAGTTCCAGAACGAGCTTGGCAAGGCCGGCTACAAGTTCCAGTTCATCACCCTCGCCGGCTGGCACATGATCAACCTCAACGCCTTCGAGCTGGCCAAGGCCTACAGCGTGGAGGGCATGCCCGCCTACGTGAGGATCCAGGAGCAGGAGTTCGCCCGCGAGGTGGACGGCTACACCGCCACCAAGCACCAGGCCGAGGTTGGCGCAGGCTACTTCGACGAGGTGCTGCTGAGCGTGAGTGAGGACCTGGGAGCCACCGCAGCGCTGGCCGGCTCCACGGAGGCCGCCCAGTTCTAGTCGAGGCTTAGCGCACAAGCGCTAGCAACCGAGCTACGTTTGGAGGGCGCCTGTCTGTAGCGGACCGGCGCCCTTCTTCGCGCCCGCAACACTTACGACATCCCGCGTACAGTCCACTCCTGCGAAAGCAGGAGTCCAGGAGTGGGGTGGCGGCCCCAGCCGCTCGTAGCCTGCCCCGTACCCGACACGGGGGTGAGCCTGTCGAACCATTCGAGCGGGCAATCGCGCGGGCGGAAGGACTGCCGCGCCCCAAACCGTCCATTCCTGCGCAGGCAGGAATCCAGAGGTGGGGAGAGGCCGGAAATCGTGACTCATGGACTCCCGCTTTCGCGGGAGTGGTACCGTGGGTTGGCGAACGCGGGAGCCCCCTACCGCACCACCACGTTCACCAGCCGGCCTGGCACGTACACCACCTGCCGCACCTCAGTGCCCTCCAGGTACGGACGCACCCGCGCGCTCTCCAGCGCCAGCTCTCGCGCCTCCGCCTCCTCTATCGACGCGGGCGCCTGTATGCGGTCGCGGACGCGGCCGTTCACCTGCACCACCAGCGTGATCTCCTCGTCGCGGGCAAGCTCTTCGTCCCACGACGGCAGCAGCTGTGCATGGATGCTGAACGGGCGGCCCGTCCTCTCCCACAGCTCCTCCGTCACGTGCGGCGCGATGGGCGCCAGCAGCAGCAGCAGCTTCTCGACCGCATCGCTCCAGCTTTCGGAGTTGAGACCTCCCTCGTCCCAGGCGCGGCTCATGTGGTTGGTCATCTCCATCATCGCGGCGAGCGCCGTGTTGAACTTGAACCGCTCCAGGTCGCCGACCACCTTCTTGACCGTCTTGTGGGTCGTGCGGACCATCGTGCGCACCGCCTCATCGTCCGCGGGCTGCGCGTCAAGCGTCGAGGCGTCCCTCTGCGCAATGTCCCACACGCGATTGATCCATCGCGCCATGCCGTTGATGCCTGAGTCCGACCAGTCGCCGCCCTGGTCCCACGGCCCGAGGAACATGAGGTACGTGCGAACCACGTCCGCGCCCAGGTCCTGCACGTACGGGTCGGGCGTGATCACGTTGCCGCGCGACTTGCTCATCTTCTGATGGTCGGCGATGATGATGCCCTGGTTGAACAGCCTCAGGTACGGCTCGTCGAACTCCACCAGCCCGAGGTCTCGCAGCGCCTTGTTGAAGAACCGGGAGTAGAGCAGGTGCATCACAGCGTGCTCCGCGCCGCCCGTGTACTGGTCGACGGGCAGCCACTTCCTGGCCGCCTCCGGGTCGAATGGCCCGCTGTCGTAGTTCGGGCTGGCGTAGCGCAGGTGATACCACGACGAGTCCACGAACGTGTCCATCGTGTCCGTCTCGCGGGTGGCGGGCGCGCCGCACTGCGGACACGGTGCGTTCAGGAACCGCTCGTGGTAACGCAGCGGCGACTCGCCTGTTGGCCGGAACTGCGCGTCCTCCGGCAGCAGCACGGGCAGCTCCTCCTCCGGCACCGGCACCACGCCGCAGCCGTCGCAGTAGATCACGGGTATGGGCGTGCCCCAGTAGCGCTGCCGAGATATGAGCCAGTCACGCAGCCTGTAGGACACCGTACGGCTACCCCAGCCGTTGACCTCTACATACTCGGCTATGCGCTCCTTGCCGACGCTCGCGGGCATCCCGTCGAACGGCCCGGAGTTCACCTGCGCGCCGTCCTCTACGTGCGCGCTCGACAGCTCGGAGCCGTCCCAGTCCGGCGGCGCGATGACCACGCGAATCTCCAGGCCGTACTTGCGGGCGAACTCGAAGTCGCGCTCGTCGTGTGCCGGAACGCCCATCACGATGCCCGTGCCGTACGTGAGCAGCACGTAGTCGGCGACGAAGATGGGCACCCGGTCGCCGTTTAGGTTGTTGACGGCATAGGCGCCGGTGAACACGCCCGACTTCTCGCGCTCCGTGGACAGCCGCTCCACCTCCGACTGGCGCCGCGCCTCCTCCACGTAGGCCTCCACCTCGGCGCGGCGGTCGTCGGTGGTCAGCGAGGCGACCAGCGGGTGCTCTGGCGCGATCACCACGAACGTCACGCCGTAGATGGTATCGATTCGAGTCGTGAACGTCCGAATCTCGGTCTCCTCCAGCCCGTACTCCGAGATGTCAAAGCCTATCTCCACGCCCACGCTGCGCCCGATCCAGTTGGTCTGCATGGTCTTGATGCGCTCCGGCCAGTCGACCAGGCCGGAGAAGTCCAGCAGTTCCTCCGCGTACTTTGTGATGCCGAAGAACCACTGCTCCAGGTCGCGGCGGCTGACGGCAGACTCGCACCGCTCGCACTTGCCGTCCACCACCTGCTCGTTAGCGAGCACGGTCTGGCAAGACGGACACCAGTTGGCGGGCGCCTTAGCGCGATAAGCGAGTCCCGCCTTCAGGAACTGCAGGAATATCCACTGGTTCCACCGATAGTACTCCGGCAACGCGCAGATGATCTCCCGGTCCCAGTCGTAGACGGAGCCGATGGACTTCAGCTGCCGCCGCATGTTCTCGACGTTGTCCATGGTCCACGTGTGGGGGTGAATCCCCTGCTTGATGGCGGCGTTCTCCGCCGGCAGGCCGAATGAGTCGAAGCCCATGGGGTGGATCACGTTGTAGCCCTGCATTCGGCGGAACCGCGCGTGTGCGTCGGAGGGGGCCATGGCGTACCAGTGGCCGATGTGGAGGTCGCCGGAGGTGTACGGGTACATGGTGAGCTCGTACCACTTGGGACGTGGATCGTCGTCGCGGACGCTGTGGAGGCCGTCCTCCTGCCACCTGGCCTGCCACTTGGCGTCAATCTCTTGAGGGTCGTATCGCCGCTCGGGCGTGCGCATGGACATATCAGATTCTCCGAAGAAGGCTTGAGCCATTATAGGTTCTCAGCAGGCGCGCCGCAACGAGATGACGCCCGCGCGATTGACAGAAGGCTGCGACGCGGGCTAGCCTAACGGTGCATCCACCGCCCTCACTCCGGAGGAACGCCATGACCTTCCTGAAGCGCCTGGCGGCTCTGTATCTCATATTGCTCGGCATCGCAGTCGTAAGCCACTTCCTGGCGACGCAGCTATACGATCCCACGCTCGAGGGCTCTGCGATGGACATCTGGCTGATCCTCGACCCCATGATGGTCGCGGGGGCGTTCATATGTCTCCTGGTCGGCTTCATCAGGAAGCTCGAATTCGGCGGCTTCTCCTATGGCCTGGGCGTAAGCCGCGACTACCTGGAGGCCAACCTTACCTTCTACCTCTCGGCTGTCCTGCTGATCCTGGTCACGTGGAACTGGTTCGGCGTGGCGTTCGTGGAGCCGCCAAACGACGTTGGGCTGGTCTGGCTCTTCATCGACTCGGTGCTGCCGCTTCTGCTTATATCCACAGGCATACGGCTGATGCGCAGCGAAGAGTAGGCGGCCCAGGCGCCCGCCACGTTGCCCTCTGCTCAGGGTGCTGCATTCACTCACCGCGTCTTGAGACCACCTTGGAGTGAGCAGGCACACTCCTTTACAAAGGCCACTGGCAAAACGTACAATTGGTAGCCGAGGCGAGAGTTTGACACAAACTTCACAATCGCCTATATTCTGCACTTTGCTATGACCACCGGAACAAGAAGCGCACTCATGACTGCTGAGAGGGACGAAGCACGGGAGTACGTGCTTGGAATGGTGCGCGAACACGACGTGAAGTTCATACGCCTGTGGTTCACCGACATCCTGGGCGCGCTCAAGGGGTTTGCCATCACCGCCAACGAGCTGGAGGAGGCTCTGGAGCAGGGCGTCGGCTTCGACGGGTCTTCTATCGAGGGATTCGCCCGCATCGATGAGAGCGACATGGTGGCCATGCCGGATCCGACCACCTTCCGCATTCTTCCCTGGCGGCCGCGCCAGAACGCCGTGGCGCGCATGTTCTGCGACATCCTCACGCCTCAGTGGCAGCCGTTCGAGGGCGACCCGCGCCACGTGCTCAAGCGGACTTTGGAGCGCGCTTCCTCGTTGGGCTACACCTACTACGTCGGGCCGGAGCTGGAGTACTTCTACTTCCGCAACTCCGACGGCACGGACGTGCTCGACGAGGGCGGCTATTTCGACCAGACGCCCCTCGACCTGGCAACCGAGCTGCGCCGCGAGACGGTGCTCACGCTGGAGGAGATGGGCATCGCCGTGGAGTTCAGCCACCACGAGGCGGCCACCAGCCAGCACGAGATCGACCTGCGCTACTCGGATGCCCTCACCATGGCTGACAACGTGATGACGCAGCGCCTGGTCATCAAGGAGGTGGCCATGCGCAACGGCCTCTATGCCACCTTCATGCCCAAGCCCATCGCCAACGTCAACGGGAGCGGGATGCACGTGCACCAGTCGCTGTTCAAGGGCGCCACCAACGCGTTCTACGACTCCGACAGCGCTTACCACCTCTCGCCACTTGCCCTGTCCTTCGTGGCCGGGCTGATGCACCACGCGCCCGCGATCACGGCCGTCACCAACCAGTGGGTCAACTCCTACAAGAGGCTGATTGTCGGCTACGAGGCGCCGGTCTACATCTCGTGGGCCAGCGTGAACCGGTCAGACCTGATACGCGTGCCCGCCTACAAGGAGGGCCGTGAGGACTCGGTGCGGATCGAGTACCGGGCGCCTGACCCGGCCTGCAACCCATACCTCGCCTTCGCGGTCATGCTCGCAGCGGGCCTGGACGGAGCGGAGCGCGGCCTGCCCGTGCCGGACCCCGTCCACGAAAACGTCTTCGACATGACAAACGATGAGCGCCAGCGCAGGGGCATCGAGACCCTGCCGGGCAGCCTCCGCGAGGCCATCCTGCTCACCGAGAGCAGCGACCTCGTGCGCCGGACGCTGGGCGACCACGTCTTCAACAGCTTCATCCAGAACAAGAAGATCGAGTGGAGCCAGTACCAGGCCCAGGTCACCAACTACGAGCTGAAGAGATATCTGCCTATCCTGTAGGCAAGGAGATTGTCCGTTGCAGACCATGCCCCCACTGCCACAGCATACCCACGGCCTGTATGACCCCAGGTTTGAGCGCGACGCCTGCGGCGTCGGCCTCGTGGCCAACATAAGCGGCCAGAAGTCCCACGACATCCTGGAGAAGGGACTCGAGGTGCTGGTGAACCTGGCCCATCGCGGCGCGTGCGGCTGCGACCCCCTCACCGGCGACGGCGCAGGGGTGCTCATCCAGATTCCAGACGACTTCTTCCGCGCCAGTTGCGCAGAGCAGGGCATTGAGCTGCCTGCGCCAGGAGAGTACGGCGTGGGTATGGTATTCCTGCCTCCTGACGACGAACGCCGGCACACCTCCGAGCGGCTGGTGCAGCAGGCCATCGAGGCTGAAGGCCAGAGGCTGCTGGGCTGGCGCGACGTGCCAGTCGATGCCTCCGCTATCGGAGAGATCGCTCGGGATTCGCAGCCTTTAATCCGGCAGGTGTTCGTGGGCCGCGGCCCCGGCGTGGTTGACGAGGACCACTTCGAGCGCAAGCTGTACGTGATCCGCAAGGTGATAGAGCGCGCGGTGGAGAGCACGGACGATGAAACGCGCCGCCACTTCTACATCCCCAGCCTCTCCTGCAATCGCATCGTGTACAAGGGCCTCCTGATGGGCACTCAGCTTAAGGGCTTCTATCTGGACCTCAGTGACCCTGCGATGGCGAGCGCCTTCGCCATGGTTCACGCCCGGTTCAGCACCAACACGCTCGGTTCATGGCGGCTTGCGCACCCCTATCGCCTAATCTGCCACAACGGAGAGATAAACACGCTCCGCGGCAACATCAACTGGATGACCGCCAGGCAGTCCATGTTCTCGTCCCCGCTGTTCAGTGACGACATGGAGAAGCTGTTTCCCATCATCACGCCGGGCGCCAGCGACACCGCATGCTTCGACAACACGCTGGAGCTTCTACTGGCCACTGGCCGCTCGCTACCGCACGCCCTCATGATGATGATCCCGGAGGCCACCGGCGAGCGCGTGGACATGCCCCAGAACAAGCGCGACTTCTACGAGTACCACTCCAGCCTGATGGAGGCGTGGGACGGCCCGGCGCTCATCGCTGCCACGGACGGCAAGCGCATAGGCATAGTGCTGGACCGCAACGGTCTGAGGCCGTTCCGCTACCTGGTGACCAAGTCGGACATGCTGGTCATGGCTTCCGAGGTGGGCGTGCTGGACGTGCCCCCGGAAGATGTGCGGTTCAAGGAGAGGATTCACCCCGGCCGCATGTTCCTGCTGGACACTGAGGAAGCGCGAATCATCGACGACGAGGAGCTGAAGGAGACCCTGTCCCGCCGACGGCCATATCATGAGTGGCTCGCCGAGAACCGCGTGGACCTGGCCGAGCTTCCGGAGCCGCCCGCCGTGCAGAGCATGAGCCCGGACTCGCTTCCCAGCCTGAAGCGCGCATTCGGCTACACGCTTGAGGATCTGCACATGCTCATGGAACCCATGGCCGTTTCCGGCGCCGAGCCGGTCGGCTCAATGGGCAACGACGCGCCCTTGGCCGTTCTCTCCGACAGACCTCAGATGCTGTTCAACTACTTCAAGCAGCTGTTCGCCCAGGTATCCAACCCGCCGCTGGACGCCATTCGAGAGGAGCTTGTGACTTCTCTGGAGGCGTTCATCGGCTCAGAGCAGAACCTGTTCGAGGAGACGCCGGAGCACTGCCACCAGCTAAAACTGAAGGAGCCGATTCTCACCGTCGCGGAGCTTGAGAAGGTGCGGAACGTGAACGTCGGCGGAGTCCGCGCGTCCACCTGCTCGATGCTCTTCGACACAGGCGAAGGCCCCGGCGCACTGGAGCGCGCGGTCGAGCGACTGTGCCGCGAGGCGGAGGAAGCAGTGGCGGCAGGCAACTCCATCATCGTCCTCTCAGATCGCGGTGTGGACAGCCGATACGCACCCATCCCCAGCCTGCTGGCGACCTCCGCAGTGCACCACCACCTGATACGCGCGGGCGTCCGCACCAGGGTCGGCCTCGTCGTGGAGTCCGGCGAGCCGCGGGAGGTCATGCACTTCTCGCTGCTCATCGGGTACGGCGCAGGCGCCGTCTGTCCGTACCTCGCCTACGAGCTGCTCCAGGAGCTGTCAGTACGCGAGATCCCGCCGCTGCCCGTGGACGCCTACACCGCCGAAAAGAATTTCATCAAGTCCATCAACAAGGGTGTGCTCAAGGTGATGTCCAAGATGGGCATCTCGACCGTCCAGAGCTACCGCGGCGCGCAGATCTTCGAGGCTGTCGGCCTGAACCAGGAGACGATCGACCGCTACTTCACGTGGACCTCCTCGCGCATCGGCGGCATCGGCCTGGACGCCATCGAGGAGGAGACTCGCAGGCGACATACCTATGGCTACGCTGACGGCCACATGTCCGGCGAGCTGGAGATCGACTACGGAGGGACCTACTACTGGCGGCGCAACGGCGAGTACCACATGTACAACCCCGAGTCCATCGCCCTGCTGCAGCACTCCACCGGCAGCAACGACTACCCAACCTACAAGCGCTTCGCCGCCATCATCGACGAGCGGGAGCGGCAGCTGTCCACCCTGCGTGGCCTGCTGGACTTCAAGATGCTGGACCAACCCATCCCTCTCGATGAGGTAGAGCCCGCAATCGAGATCGTCAAGCGGTTTGCCACCGGCGCTATCTCGCTGGGCGCGATCAGCCGCGAGGCGCACGAGACGCTGGCGATTGCCACCAACCGCATCGGCGCCAAGAGCAACACGGGCGAGGGCGGCGAGGACTACCGCCGGTTCACCCCGGACGCCAACGGCGACTCAAGGGCCAGCGCCATCAAGCAGGTGGCCTCCGGCCGCTTCGGCGTGACCACCAACTACCTGGTGAACGCCACCGACCTTCAGATCAAGATGGCGCAGGGCTCCAAACCCGGCGAGGGCGGTCAGCTCCCCGGATTCAAGGTCGACGAGTACATCGGCTGGATACGTCACACCACGCCCGGCGTCGAGCTGATATCGCCGCCGCCTCACCACGACATCTACTCCATCGAGGACCTGGCGCAGCTCATCCACGACCTCAAGAACGTCAACCCGGAGGCCAGGATCCACGTGAAGCTGGTGGCCGAGGTGGGCGTGGGCATCATAGCTGCCGGCGTTTCGAAGGGACACGGCGACGTGGTGCTCATCAGCGGCGACAGCGGCGGCACCGGCGCATCGCCGGAGTCGTCCATCAAGCACGCCGGCCTGCCGTGGGAGCTTGGCCTGGCGGAGACCCACCAGGTCCTGCTGATGAACGACCTGCGCGGTCGCATCGTGGTGCAGACGGACGGCCAGATCAAGACGGGTCGAGACGTAGCCGTAGCATGCTTGCTTGGCGCTGAGGAGTTCGGTTTCGCCACCGCGCCGCTCATAACACTGGGCTGCATCATGCTGCGAAAGTGCCACCTGAACACCTGCTCCGTGGGCGTGGCCACGCAGAACCCCGAGCTTCGCAAGAGGTTCGCAGGCCAGCCGGAGGCAGTCATCAACTACTTCTTCTTCGTGGCAGAGCACCTGCGGGAGATCATGGCGCAGTTGGGATTCCGCACCGTGAACGAGATGGTGGGCCGCATGGACAGACTCGAGCCGGCCCGTGCGATCGAGCACTGGAAGGCTCGCGGCCTGGATATCACGCCCATGTTGGAGCTGCCGGACGTGCCTGACAGCGTAGCCACCTACTGCTGCCAGCCGCAGGACCACGGCCTGGAGCTCGCGCTCGACCACACGCTCATCGAGATGTCGAAGTCTGCGCTGGAGCGGGCCGAGCCGGTCGAGATCAATCTGCCCATCCGCAACTCCAATCGCGTCGTCGCCACCATGCTCAGCGGCGAGGTCGCCAAGCGCTACGGCGAGGACGGCCTGCCGGACGATACCATCCGCATCGGCTTCAAGGGCTCCGCAGGCCAGAGCTTCGGTGCGTTCCTGGCCAAGGGCATCTCCATGACGCTGGAGGGCGACGCCAACGACTACTTCTCCAAGGGCATCTCCGGCGGCCGCATCGCGGTGTACCCCCCGGAGGCGTCCACCTTCGTGCCTGAGGAGAACATCATCGTCGGTAACGTGGTGCTGTACGGCGCCACCGGCGGCCGCGTCTTCATTCGCGGCATGGCCGGCGAGCGTTTCGCCGTACGCAACAGCGGCGCGCAGGCGGTGGTTGAGGGAGTCGGCGATCACGGCTGCGAGTACATGACCGGCGGCCGCGTCGTCGTGCTGGGGCCGACGGGGCGCAACTTCGCCGCAGGCATGAGCGGCGGCATCGCCTACGTGCTCGACGAGGACGGCGGCTTCCCGGCGCGTTGCAACCTGGACATGGTCGCGCTGGAGCCCGTCGTCAGCGACGAGGACCGCGAGTTGCTGCGCGGCCTGATCGAAGATCACTTGGCCAGCACGGGCAGCGCCAACGCCCGCCGCGTGCTGGACGCCTGGGACCAGCTGCTGCCCAGGTTCGTCAAGGTCTTTCCCCACGACTACAGGCGGGTGCTGGAGGAGCGCAGGGCGCAGGGCATCTCCCCCGAAGCGGTGCCCGTTGGGTAAGCCAACCGGTTTTCTGGAGTTCGCCAGGAAGCCGCCCCCGCGCCGGGACGTGCGCGAGCGGCTGAAGGACTCGCAGGAGTTCTACCTGGAGTGGTCGGAGCAGGAGGCCCGCGACCAGGGCGCTCGATGCATGAACTGCGCCGTCCCCTTCTGCCACACCGGCTGTCCGCTCGGCAACCTCATCCCGGAGTGGAACGACCTTGTCTACCGCGGCGACTGGCACGGCGCGCTCGAACGGCTGCACGCCACCAACAACTTCCCGGAGTTCACCGGACGAATCTGCCCGGCCCCCTGCGAGCCGGCGTGCGTCCTCTCCATCAACGAGCACCCAGTCACCATCGAGTACATCGAGAAGGCGATTGCCGACCGCGGCTACCGCGAGGGCTGGATCACGCCTGAGCCGCCGGCGCACCGCACCGGCAAGCGCGTCGCGGTGGTCGGCTCCGGGCCGGCAGGCATGGCCGCTGCCCAGCAGCTCAACCGCGCCGGCCACCTCGTGACGCTCTTCGAGCGCGACGAGACCATCGGCGGCCTCCTGCGCCTGGGCATCCCGGACTTCAAGCTGGAGAAGCAGGTGGTGCAGCGCCGCGTCGACATCATGGCCGCGGAGGGTGTGCGTTTCGAGACCGGCGTCAACGTGGGCTACGACCTCACGGCGGCCGAACTTCGCGGCGAGTTCGACGCCGTGTGCCTGACCATCGGCGCAGGCTCAGCTCGCGAGCTGCCCGTCCCAGGCCGCGACCTTGACGGCGTCCACCTTGCGATGGAGTACCTGACTCAGCAGAACCGGCGCATCGCCGGCCGCAGCTACACCGAGGCGGAGACCATCACGGCGGAGGGCAAGCGCGTGATCATCCTCGGCGGCGGCGATACGGGCGCAGACTGCCTCGGCACGGCGCATCGTCAGGGCGCGGAAGTGGTGTACCAGCTGGAGCTTCTACCGCAGCCGCCGGAGCATCGCCGCGCCAGCAACCCGTGGCCTCAGTGGCCGCTCATACTACGAACGTCCGCCGCCCACGAGGAGGGCGGCATCCGCGATTACAACGTGATGACCAAGAGCCTCTCCGGCCGCAACGGCCGCGTGGAGCAGCTCAACGCCGTGCGCGTGGAGTGGGGCCCGCCCGACGCGACGGGCCGCCCCGTAATGCAGGAGGTCGAGGGCAGCGAGTTCTCCATCGGCGTGGACCTGGTTCTGCTGGCGATGGGATTCGTGCACCCGGAGCACCCGGGCATCGTGACCGACCTGGGCGTGGACCTGGACGGCCGCGGCAACATCGCGACGAATGCGGACCGCATGTCGAGCGTGCCGGGCGTGTTCGCTGCGGGCGACAGCGTGCGAGGCGCGTCGCTGGTGGTGTGGGCCATCGCCGAGGGCCGCCAGGCGGCGCACGGCATCGACAAGTACCTCATGGGCCAGAGCAGCCTGCCGTCCGTGCGGGTTTAGGCAGGGGCGGGGGCTGCCCATTGACATCAGCTAGGTAGGTGCTTCCGCCCGCTCTGGAGGGCCCACGCATGACCGTCCCTAGCACCCGCCTGACGGAGTACACTGCGGCACCGCAATGCCGCCTATCGATCACTAGGCTGGTCGCTATAGCTCTCCTCGCCGTCCTCGCCATCTCATGCGCGGCCGCGCCTACAGCCGCCCCCACGCCCACACCATCCCCGGAACCAACCGCGACCGCCGCGCCAGTCGAGCTGTCGGTGGTGGGGCGGTGGAGCGCGCCACCGAGGACGACCGTCGAAGCCATCGCCGCCGCGGACATCGGCAGCATCCCGCACCTGGCAGTTGCGATTGAGAGCGCCGCCTCCTCTGGCGTGGCGCTGGTGGACGTGTCCGATCCCGCCTCTCCAACGATGGCCGGCGCGATCGAGACGCCCTTCGACTCCCGTGAGCTGGTCGCAGAGCGGATCAGCGTATCCGGCGGGACCGCATACGTATCGCTGGTCGGCCCTGGTGGCGGACTGTGGGTCGTGGACGTATCGAACCCGCCGCAGCCTCGGCACATCTCCATGTTGCCATTCGAACTCAGCCTGCTGTGGGGCGTGCATGCGGAAGGCGACACCGTCGTGATGGCGGGTCTAATGCGGAGCGAGAGCGGGTTGCCCTCGGAGCGTACGCTCGGCAGTCCCGGTATCGTGACGGTTGACATTTCCGACCCGGCGCGTCCCGCGGTGGCGGCGTCGATGGCCGGCTCCTTGCACGGCAGCTACGAGGCGGCGGTGGAGATGCAATCGGGCATCGCGTACGTGGTAGGCTTGGACAGGCTCCACGTGATGGACGTCTCTGACCCTTCCGCCATCATGGAGTTGGCAACCCTGGCTCGTGCGGAGGACGCACCTATCGAATACACGATCACCGACGCCGCGTCCGGCATCACCGGGGTCGGCTATGAACGCGCGGAATCTGCGCCACGCGACGTAGCTGTGCAGGGAGGCTACGCCTACGTGGCGTCCGGCTCAGGCGGCTTGCGCGTCATAGCCGTGTCTACGCCGGCCGCGCCGGTGGAAGTAGGAGCGGCCGCGGCCTCGTCACTCCAGTCTGTGGCTGTCTCCGGTGATTGGGTGTTCGCCTACGACTACGCCGTGCCTCCGCAGTCCGACCGCCCCGGCGTTCTGCTGGCTATCGACGTATCACGCCCTGAGTCGCCCACGGTCGAGGCTGCGCTTGAACTGAAGGCATTGCAGGTCTCCGGCGAAGTTGCCGCGCACGGTGGGCGCGTGTACGCAATCGACGGGTTCAGGGACGTCGTAGCCGTAGAGCTCAGCGGGGGGTAGCCGCGCCCCCTACGCCGGCCGAAACACTGGCAGGCTGACCTCGTCCGTGCGGTCGTCCCACGCAAGCTCCACCGACATCCCGATGCGGATCGTCTTGGCCGGGTCCGCGGGGTCAGCCTCCACACCCACGAGGTTGGTAGGCATGCGGCAGCCCTCTTCCAGGTCCACCATCGCCACCACGAACGGTACGTCCTCCGCCCAGCCGCGATGCGGCGGCCGCACCACGATGCCGAACGTGTGCAGCGTTCCCCTGCCGGAGCTCTGAATCCACTCGGTGTTGCGAGAGAAGCAGTCGGGGCACATGTCCCGCGGGTAGAAGTAGGTCACCGGGCAGTCCTTGCAGCGCCGCACCCACAGCTCGTGCTGATGGCACTTATCCCAGTAGAACTGCGTCTCGGACGTGGGTGTGGGGAGAGGCTTGCCCGGTGTGCGTTGCTGTGTCATGTCTCCTCCCGGTTGCGGTCGTTCAGTCTCGTGCGAGAATCGCAGTGCCGCCCGACGAAAGCGAGCCGCCCGTCCCGTGGCACATCACGAGGCGGCAGTCCGGCACCTGTCGAGCGCCAGCCTCGCCCCATAGCTGCCGCGCCGCCTCGAGAATCAGGAATATGCCGTAGGCGCCGGGATGCGTGTACGACAGGCCGCCGCCGGACGTGTTCATGGGGAAGTCGCCGCCGGGCGCAGTGCGCTGTCCGCGCAGGAAGTCGGCGGCCTCGCCGCGGCCGCAGAAGCCCAGGCTCTCCAGCGTAAGCATCACCGTGTACGTGAACGAGTCGTAGATCATCGCCAGGTCGAAATCGTCGTGCGTGACGCCCGCCATCTTGAACGCTGCGGGGCCGGTCTCCCGCGCGATGAGCGACGTGAGGCTCGGCATCTGGCTGATCATGCCGTGGTCGTGGCCCTCGCCTGCGCCCAGAATCCAGATGGGCGGCTTCTTCAGGTCGCGGGCGCGCTCGGGCGTCGTGACGATATAGGCTCCTCCGGCGTCGGTGACCAGGCAGCAGTCGAGCAGGTGGAACGGCCAGCAGATCCAGCGCGAGGCATGGTAGTCGTCGAACGACATGGTGAGCGGTATCTCCGCCTTCGGGTCGTGGATGAGGGCGCGGGGGTTGAGCGCGGCCCACTTGCGGGTCGCAACGGCCACCTCGGACATGGCCTCCCTGCACCGCTCCTCGCCGAACTCGTGCATGTAGCGTGCGCAGGCCATGGCGTAGTTGATGGGCGCGCCGATGAAACCGTATGGCGTCTCGAACTGGCCGCCGGGCGAGCTGGGCCCGCCGCCCTCACCCGCGCCTCCGCCGAAGAAGCGGCGCGAGTGGCCGTTGTTGCCGTGGACGATCAGCGCAACCTCGCAGTAGCCCGCCGCGATGGCCGCCAGCGCGTGGCCCGCGTGTATCACGAACGAGGAGCCCCCGACCTGGGTGCTGTCCGTGAAGCGCGGGTGGATGCCCATGTGCTCCGCCAGGCCAAGCGTGTTGCCGCCGGCGAAGATGGCGTCAACGTCGCTCTTGCGCAGGCCGGCGTCCTCAAGTGCGTTGTAGGCGGCCTCGGTCGAGAGTTGAAGGTCGGACTTGCGGTTCTCCAGGTAGCCCAGCTCGTCCGACTCCGCCGCGCCCACGATGGCCGCTGCTCTGCTGATGCTCGCCACGCATGCACCTCCGTGACCTTCGAATCGAACGGGCCGCGATAAACGGGGCCGCGTCGCGCACTAGCATACGCCCCGGCCGTGGGCTTGGCAACCGGCGGCTAGTCGAGCGTCCCCGGCCTCACGGTCATTTCGAGCGGAGCGTAGCGCAGTCGAGAAATCTAAGGCAGTCGCGCGCTGCCGACTCTCCGTACTCGGCGGCGCGTGATCTGTACCGCTCAAATGGTTCGACTAGCTCACCATGAGCGGGAGGAACAACCGCCCGCTCATTCCGCATCCTGTACGGGGCAGCCGGCGTGAAGGGTCGCAATGTGGCGCTTCCCCAAAGCGAGGGAACCGATCGCGCTCATGGCCTGTATTATCATAGTGAAGGACACCGGTGTCGGGAGAGAAGACAGCTTGATTGACGAACAGGATGCCATCCGGCGCTGCCAGATCGGCGACCGGGAATCGTTCCGTCCGATTGTCGAGCGCTACGGCAGTGTGCTCATGGGCACCATCTACCTGATGGTGCGAGACAGGGCGATCAGCGAAGAGCTGGTGCAGGAGACGTTCGTGCGTGCCTGGAACGGCATCGCGACGTTCCGCCTCGGCCGGCCACTGAAACCCTGGCTGGTCAGGATCGCAGTCAACCAGGCGCTCAACGCGAATGCACGCCGACAGACCCCGGTCGAACCGTTGTCTGCGGCCAATGAGGGTGGCGCCGCGGATCCGGGGTTCGGCCAGTCGGATGAACAGCACGAGGTCCGGCAAGCTCTCAGCCGGCTGTCCGCCGATCACCGTCGAGTCGTCGTGCTCCGCTACTTTGCGGACCTATCGACGAGAGAAGCGGCGGACGCCCTGGGCATCCGTGAGGGAACGGTAAAGTCGCGGCTAGCGAGGGCGCTTGAGCAGCTGCGAGAGATACTGGGCAGCTGAGAACGAGGGGCTGAGACATGAGCGAACAGCATGAGAATACCGAACACCGAGTCCGGGAGGCACTCCTCGCGGAGGCGAGCGAGGCGCCGGCGCCACAGGACTTGTGGGCACGCGTCGAGCCGCGATTGGAGCGGCCGGCCGCTCGCGCCCTGGGTTGGCTGCGGGGTTGGAGACTTGCGGTGGGAGGCGCCACGGCTGCCGTTGTACTGACTCTGGGAGGTGCAGGTGCAGCACTCATCGCTGCCGACCAGTTCTCAGGAGGCGAGGACGGGGCCCTTCTAGCCGAAAGGCAATGGCGCGGAACCGATGACGGGTCACTCGGAGCGATAACCGTCAACGACACCGATGTTGACCTGTACGACACTGACGGGAAGCAGAGTGCCAGTGCTGACTCGCCCGGCGAATTTCTCGCCTACGATCCAGGGATGACCGGGGAGCCAACACTGGGGCCTGTGCCTTCGCCGGCGTTGGAGAAACCCAGCACGGACCTTGTGACCGGCCAACCCAGCAGCTGGGACCCCCAAGTCCCGGCCGGCGAGCGACAGGTAATCTCCCACGCCTCGATTGACCTTGAGGTGGGCGACGTGAACGCGGCCTCCACCCAGCTTCGGGGGCTGGTCCAGTCGCTGGGAGGCTTTGTCGAGCACATCTCTACATCCGGCGGCCCTAACCCGGAGTACGGTTCAGCCGTAGTCCGCGTCCCCAGCGACCGGTTCCCTGATGCGATCGACGGCATCGAGCGGCTGGGGAAGCCCTTGGGACAGACCCTTGGGCAGCGGGACGTTACGGGAGAGGCCATTGATCTTGAGGCCCGCCTCAGGAGTGAGCGAAGCACTGAGGAAAGCCTGCTGAAGCTGCTCGACAGGGCGGTGTCGGTCAGCGACGTACTCACTGTCGAGCGTGAGCTCAGTCGCGTGCGCGCGGACATCGAGCGATTGCAGGGACAGCTCGAGTTCCTCCAGCGCAGCGTGGCGCTTGCGACCATCACCGTGAGCTTTGTCCTGCCTCCCGGCTCCGTGCCTGTCGCTCCATCGGCCACTCTGCAGCTGGAAGTGGAAGACGTCGAGTATTCGGCAGACCTCGTTCAGGAATTGGTGAACGGGGCCGGGGGCGCCATGAGTCGTGTCATCATCAGGACTCGCCAAGACAGCGAGGAAGCGTATCTCAGCTTCTCAGTGCCCGCATCCGCCCTCCACGGCACCCTTACGTCCATAGCTGTAGACGGCGTTGTCCTGCATCGGGAAGTGGAGAGCGACGGCCGACTGGGCCAAGGCGAGCAGGACGAAGACTTGCAGGCAAGGGTTACGGTGCAGCTCCAGACATACCGAGACACCGAGCTGTGGCGCTCGATCTGGGTCTCGGTGGCGGCTGGACTGCTCGCCTTCCTTGGCGTTGCCGGCACGCTGGCACTCCTGTTCCGAGCGAGGCGGCGCAGGGCGTAGGTAGTTCTTCGCAAGGTCGTCTGGCCTTGGCCGCCCGCGGCCCGCTCACGCCCTTCGACAGGCTCAGGGTGAGCGTATGGGGAAACATAGCCCCGCTCTTTGCGAGTGGAAGTTCATAGCCCGCTCGTGGTGAGCTTGTCGAACCATGCGAGCGGGCCGCAGAGCCGCACGTCGCCACCGCAAATGACTTCCGCGCCCTTCAATGCTATAATGCCGCAGCCCGCGGGCACACTGGAGCACGGAAGGAGGCCAAGCCTACGTGGAGGCGCTCATCGCAGGCGCTGCGAGCCTTGGCCTTTGCCTCAATGAGGCGCAGCTTTCGCAGTTCCGTCGCTACTACCTCGATCTGACGGAGTGGAACTCGCGAATCAACCTCACGAGCATCGCCGGGTGCCGTGACGTGCAGTCGAAGCACTTCCTGGACTCACTCTCGCTGCTGCAGGCCGTCCCCGAAGACGCCCTGGACGGCGGCGCTCTCGCGGACGTGGGAAGCGGCGCCGGGTTCCCCGGCCTGCCCCTGAAGATCGCAAGTCCCGGACTGCGCGTATCCCTGGTGGAGTCTATCGGAAAGAAAGCGGCCTTCCTGCGCCACGTTGCCTGCTCACTGGACGTGAACGACGTGGACGTCCTGGCTGAGAGAGCCGAGACGCTGGCGCACCGCCCGGACCGGCGAGAATCGTTCGACGTGGTGACGGCCCGCGCCGTGGCTGAGATGGACACGCTGGCGGAGCTGGCGCTGCCGCTATGCCGCGTAGGCGGCAGGGTGATCGCGCAGAAGATGCGGGACATCGGCGATGAGCTCAGCCGCGCGGAGCGGGCAATCGAAGTGCTGGGCGGCCGCGTCGAGGACGTCGTGCCGGTGGAGCTAGACGAGATAGGGGAGCCTCGGTGCCTGGTGGTGCTGGCAAAGACCTCGCCGACGCCGCCCGCCTACCCGCGGCGGCCGGGCATGCCGGCCAAGCGCCCGCTCTAGCACCCAAGTCAAGATGAGGAGACGAGACCATTTCTGCTGAAGCGAACCGGCCACCCGAAAACGAAGGGCGGTCCATATCGCTTAGGCGGCGCGTCCTGTCGCTGCCAACCCTGGTCTCGTTCGGCGTGGCGGCGTTCTTCCTGACCTTCCTCGCAGTACGCTTCGACGTGAGCTGGGACGATACGTGGGACAAGCTGAGGGCCAGCGACCTCCGGCTGTACGGGGCCGCCTTCGCATCGTACTACGCGGGTTTCATACTGAGGGGACTTCGATGGCGCATTATGCTGCAAAGCTCTCTGACAGACGAAGAGTCGCCGAGAGAGCTTCCGTACGTCCTGGCCTGCTCCCAGTACATCTTCCTAGGCTGGTTCGCCAACGCCATAACATGGTTCCGGCTGGGCGACGCCTACCGCGCATACGTGTTCACCGAGGACACCGGCCACAGCTTCCCGCGCACAATGGGGACAATCTTGGCGGAGCGCGTGCTGGACGTTGTGACGATATTCGTGCTGCTCGCGGTGGCCGCGCTGGCCCTCTCGTGGGTGGGAAACCTGCACGGGACTGCGCTGTTCCTCGGAATCGCCTCGCTCCTGGTGCTGGTGGGAGTGACCGGCATGCTGGTGATGAAGCGATTCGGCATGCGACTGGCCCGCCTGCTCCCGAGCCGCTTCCGTGAGGCGTACGTTCGCTTCCACGAGGGCGCGATGGGGAGCTTCCGACAGATGCCGTTGCTGCTGTTCATCAGCGTGCTGACGTGGCTCACGGAGGTGGGACGGCTGTACTTCGTCATCCAGTCGCTGGACTTGACCGGCACGGCCAGCTTCTCGCTCGTGGTGTTCGTGACGCTGGCCAACGCCATACTGACGACTGTGCCCATAACGCCGGGCGGGCTGGGAATCGTAGAGCCGGGCATAGTAGGTCTGCTGACACTGAGCCTGGCGCGCAGCGAGGCGGTGTCCGTGGCGCTGCTGGACCGCTCGATAAGCTACCTGAGCATAGTGGTGCTGGGCGGCGTGGTGTTCCTGCTGCGGCAGGCAGTGCGCGCCAGGAGGATGGCATCGGCCGAGATGACGCCGGAGTGAGGGCCGAAACTGGACTCCCACCCTAGCTTAGGAACTTGGATTCAGCTGTTCCTCACGATCTACTAGCGGCCAACTGCCTCTTCCTCCGCGTCAAGAACCTTCTAGCGTCTTCCAACTGTGCCTCGAATTCCACCGGGGCGCTTCTGGCCTGCTGCGATGTTGGATGCCAGATTACGTTGGTCTGCAATTCATCCGGCCTGTCTAGTTCAGGCCAAAACTCGCTCAACATTCGCCAGCCATGCTTTCCCAAATGCAGAATCGCGTGCGGTTGCAGCAGGTGTATTTGCCTGCGCGTAAACTTGTCAATCACGTACCTGTAAACTGGATCCAGCCTCCTATCGAAAGCATCTACTTTGGTGTTCACATGTAGCACGTTCATGTATGCGATACTATCAAGGCTCACTTCAAGCCGACTAAGTACCCCATGTCGAGAGAAAATCCCCCATGCAGGCATTTGCTCGCGATAAACGGACATGAGCGCTTCGAGATTCTCAGCACTGGGATGCCTAGCTAGACGAAGGGAACTTTCGAAGAGAAGTTTATCTCTTGCTTCATAGCCCCTGCCGTGCCCAGGGTTGATTCCCATGAGCAGTATTCTGCAATTGACCTGAAAATACCTCTTGCCTATGAATCCAGCCTGCGGATACCTTGGATTGAACTCCGTCAATAAGCTCCCGAACCTCTTGCGAGCGTATCGCCACGACTCAGGATTTAAAATTCTAGACCAAAGCTGAACAATCTGTTCATCAGTTCTTGGGGAGGGCAGTGCCATTCCTTACCTCCTAATCTAATGTCATCAGCCTACATACCAACTTCTACAGAGTCGAATCACCCGACAAATGGAGAGGGACGCTCGATTGAGCGTCCCTCTCGCTTGTGCTTCCCTGCGTATCCGGAGCTCTGTTCCGATGCGCTCCCTAGTAGTCCATCGGGGGCATAGGAGGCGTGGGAACCTTCTCCGGGATGTCGCTGACCATGGACTCCGTGGTCAGGATCATCGTCGCGACGCTGGCGCCGTTCTCAACCGCGGCACGAGTCACCTTGGCCGGGTCTATGATGCCATGCTGCAGCAGGTTCGTATACTCCTCCGCGTCGGCGTCGAAGCCCCAGTCGCCCTCGCCCTCGCGCACCTTGTTCAGGATCACGGAGCCCTCGTAGCCAGAGTTCTCGGCGATGAGCCGGATGGGGTACTCCAGCGACCTCTGGAGGATGCGAGCGCCGGTTGCCTCGTCGCCCGTCAGGTCCAGCTTGGAGATGGCATCCAGCGCCCTTACGAGGGCCACTCCGCCGCCCGGCACGATTCCTTCTTCCACGGCGGCCCTGGTTGCCGAGAGAGCGTCTTCAACCCTGGCCTTCTTCTCCTTCAGCTCGATCTCGGTGGCGGCGCCGACCTTGATGATGGCGACTCCGCCGGCCAGCTTGGCCATTCGCTCCTGCAGCTTCTCCCGGTCGTAGTCGGACGTGGACTCCTCGATCTGGCTCTTGATGGAGTTGATGCGGGACTGAATGTCCTCGTCGGAGCCGGAGCCTCCCACGATCGTGGTCTCTTCCTTGTTGGCCACCACGCGGCGGGCCCGACCGAGGTCGTCAACCGTTACGGAGTCGAACTTGCGGCCGGTCTCCTCGCTGATGATGTTCGCGCCGGTGAGGATGGCCATGTCTTCGAGCATCGCCTTGCGCCTGTCACCGAAGCCGGGGGCCTTCACCGCCAGCGGGCTGAGGGTGCCTCGAAGCTTGTTCACCACCAGGGTCGCAAGGGCCTCGCCCTCCACGTCCTCGGCGATGATGACCACGTTCTTGGTCACCTTGAGCGCATTCTCGAGCGCGGGGAGCATGTCGGATACCGCGGACACCTTCCTGTCCGTGATGAGAATGTAGGGGTCATCGATGCCGGCTTCCATGCGCTCCGTGTTGGTGATGAAGTAAGGGCTGATGTAGCCGCGGTCGAACTGCATCCCCTCCACGTACTCCTGCTCGTACTGGAGGCCGCGGGACTCCTCGACGGTGATGACGCCGTCCTTGCCGACCTTCTCCATGACCTCTGCGATCAACTCTCCAATGGCCTCTTCGTGAGCCGAGAGTGACGCCACCTGTGCGATCTGGTCCTTGCCCTCCACCGGCTGGGACATGGACCTGATCTCGTCCCGCACGGCTGCCACGGCCTTCTCCAGGCCGCGCTTGATGGACATAGGATCGGCGCCGGCGGTCACGTTCTTGAAACCCTCGTGGATGATGGCCTGAGCCAGGACCGTGGCGGTGGTGGTGCCGTCGCCGGCAACGTCATTGGTCTTGCTGGCCGCTTCCTTGATGAGCTGAGCGCCCATGTTCTCGAACGGGTCTTCCAGCGTGATCTCCTTGGCGATGGTCACGCCGTCGCTGCAGACCAGGGGCGCTCCAAACGACTTGTCCAAGATCACGTTGCGCCCGCGCGGTCCCAGCGTCACCTTTACGGTATCGGCCAGCTTGTCGGCGCCGGCCCTGAGGGACTTGCGGGCCTCTTCAGAGAATACCAGTTGCTTTGCCATTTCGATTCTTACCTCCCGGGTTCAACAGGTTGTGGCTAGGACACCTTCGCCAGAATATCGCTCTCGCGCAGGACCAGATAGTCCTGGCCTTCTTCCTTGAGCTCGCTGCCGGCGTACTTGGAGTAGATGACAATGTCGCCGACCTGGGCTTCCATCGCTATGCGCTTGCCGTCGTCGCCGGCGCGGCCCGGCCCTACGGCCACTACTTCGCCCTCCTGGGGCTTCTCCTGGGCGGAATCCGGCAGGACGATGCCTCCGGAGGAGACCTCTTCCCGCTCGACCGGCTTGACAATCACCCGGTCTCCGAGTGGTTGAAACGTACGCGTCACCTTCAGTACCTCCTTGTGCCTGCGTTCTATGCTTTTGCCTGATTGCGCGCGGACTAGCAGTCTCACGGACAGACTGCTAATTCCTGGCGCAGTATATGGAATTCCGCAGGAGACTGTCAAGGGTTGAAGGGCCGAACCGGCCGCGGAGGCCCCGCCTATGCATGAGCGCCACAGGCACTCAGCGCCTCGTCCGTACGACCGATGGGGTACACCCTCCTTCGCGTCGTGCTAGAATGGACTGCGCATGCTGGAGTGTCAATGTGCGACGACGCAGGACTCCGGCTGCCGCAGGCAAACCGGAATGGAATCGAGCACAACTCACACCCCTCGCGGAGCAAGGCGGATCACGCTGGCGGCGCGGCTTGTGGTGCTCGCCGTGTTCCTCGACCTGTTCATGCAGTTCCCAACCATCGCGCCCTACGCCGAATCCCTCGGCGCGTCTGCTGCGATCGCCGGAATCGCCGTAGCCGCTTACTCCTTCACCAACATGTTCGGCAACCTGGGCGCCGGCCCTCTGCTCGACCGAATGGGCAGGCGCGGACCCATGATTGCCGGCATGGCTATCTCCGCCGCGGCCGTGCTGGCATACTCGGTTGTCCAGTCTCCGGCGCAACTCATGGCCGCCCGGGCGATTCATGGCCTTGGCGCAGCTGTCCTCGCCCCTGGCGCGTTCTCCATCATCGGCGACAGCGCGCCCAGCGACAGGCGCGGGCAGGCTATGGGCCTCACCGGCGCACTCATTGCTCTCGCGGCCCTGGCCGGTCCGCCCGCGGCAGGGATCCTGCGCGACGCATCAGGCGCCGACGCCGTTTTCCTCGTCGACGCCGCACTGCTCATCGGGACGCTGGTAGTCTTCGTATTGGCGACACGCGGAGACTCGCTGGACTCGGCCGCTGGAGAGCCGTCCCGTCAAGCGGCGGCGGATGGAGTTCCATGGCGGAAGGCCGCCATGTGGTCGGCGTGCGGCGCGGCATTCGCGATTGCCGTGGGTGTCGGAGCACTGGTGACCCACCTGCCCATGCTGCTTGAGGGTATGGGCGAGTCTGCGGCCAGGACCGGCTACAGCTTCGCCGTCTACGCGCTGGTTGCCATGCTGGTGATGGCAAGCCCCACCAGCCGCGCGGGAGACAGGTACGGCCGCGTCCTGCCAACGGCCATCGGGCTGATCGTGCTCGCCGGCGGGCTTGGCGCGCTTGGGCTTGCGGAGGCATACCCGGCCATACTGGCGGGCATGGCCCTGTTCGGCCTGGGCTACGGGCTCGTGTTTCCGGCCGCCGCCGCCATGGCCACGGCCGCCACGGGTTCGGAGCGGCGCGGAACGGCGTTCGGTATCTTCTACGCCGTCTACTCCCTAGGCGTGGTCGTAGGAGCTTCCGGCAGCGGCAGGTTGGCTGAGATACCAAGCGATTTTGCAGGCTATCCCTTCCTGGCGGCGGCTGCGGTCGTGCTCCTCGCAGTACCACCGGTTGTGGCGGCAGCACGGGTAGCGGCTCGTCCGCTCGGTTCGAATGGGTTGAGCGTAAGCCGAGAGAGCGGGCGCTCGCGCTGACCAAGCCTCTACACTGAACAGACGTGTCTGGCCCGTCAGCATAATACCTGAGCAGCAGTCCGAGTCTGTGGACGGCCCGAATCGCCCGCGCTATACTTGCAACGTTCGCAATTCTCGCCTGCAAAGAGGTGTGAAACTTGGCAGACGTTCAGCCATTCAGGGGTATCCGGTACGGCGCTGACCACAGCGGTGACCTGTCGCGTCTGCTCTGCCCGCCGTACGACGTAATCTCTCCCGACCTACAGCGCCGCCTGCACGACTCCAGCCCTCACAACGCCATCCGGCTTGAGCTGGGGCTGGACTCACCCGGCGACTCGGACGAGTCCAACCGCTACACCCGCGCGGCCGCTCTCCTCGACGAGTGGCTGGAGAGCGGAGTGCTCCGTCACGAGGACCGGCCCGCATTCTACCTGCTGCGCGAGGAGTTCCCGCACCGCGGTGGTCACACTCATCGCCTGTCACTGATCGCGCGAGTACGCCTGGAGGAGCTCACCGCCGGAATCATCCTGCCCCACGAGTTCACGTCGCCTGCACCCAAGAAGGACCGGCGCGCGCTCCTCGACGCAACCCAGGCCAACCTCAGCCCCATCATGTCGGTGTACCGCGACCGCACGGGGCTTCTCGCCGACCTGATCGACGCCGTGGCCGCCCGCCCTCCTCTGGCGGAAGCGGGCCACGAAGACGTTGCCATCTCTCTATGGGGCATCCAGGACGAGGCCGAGACCTCAGCCATCACCGACGCACTCGCAGATTCTCCCGTCTACCTCGCGGACGGCCACCACAGGTACGAGACTGCGCTGCAGTACCGCGAGGACCAGAGGAACGCGGGGGCCGCGAACGGCGCAACCGACTTCATCATGATGTCCCTTATTGAGATCGCCATGCCCGGTCTAGTCGTGCTTCCGTACCATCGAATGGTGCGCGGGCTGTCCGAGGAGCAGGCGGACGACCTGTGGCGCCGCGTGGAGGAATCGTTCGATGTGGAGCCGGTGGACGTGAGCGGAGGGGACGCGGCGGCCGCGCTCGAAGAGCGACTTGAGGCCGCGGGTTCCGACCTGCCGGCGCTTGGACTGCTCTCGAACGGAGGCGCGTCGGCGCACCTGCTCACAATGAGAGACACTCCCGACTCGTCCGCGTCGCCAGTGGAACGCTGCGTCACCTGGATCGTGGGCGCCAGGCTGCTGTCTCCCGTGCTCGGCTCGGAGGCCGAGGCCGTCGACAGGGGCATACTCGCATACAGCCACGACTCCGCGGAGGTGGGAGAGGCGGTCTCGGACGGCGGCTTCCAGTTCGGGCTGGTGCTGCCGCCGGTCCCTCTCGACCTGTTCGAGGAGGTGGTGCTCTCCGGCGAACGCATGCCGATCAAGTCCACCTACTTCAGCCCCAAGCTGCCCACGGGGCTGGTGATCAACCGCCTGACGTGAGCACGCGGCCGCCGCGCCGCGCACCGGACGCGACGTCCCAGTAAGCATCCCCAGCCATGACCGACAACCACGCAGCCGAGAGGGCCAGGCAGCTCCGGGAGGAGATCAACCGCCACAACCGGCTCTACTACGTCCTCGACCAGCCGGAGATCAGCGATGCCGACTACGACCTGCTCATGCGAGAGCTCCGCGACCTGGAGGAGAGTAACCCGGAGCTGGTGTCGCCGGACTCGCCCACACACAGGGTGGGCGCACCGCCCGCCGAGGGGTTCGCGGAGGTGGAACACCCCGTGCCGATGCTCAGCCTCTCCAACGCCTTCAACGACGAGGAGCTGCGGGCATGGCACCGGCGCGCCACCGCTCTCCTCGATGGCGCCGAATTCGACATGGTCTGCGAGCTCAAGATCGACGGCCTTGCGGTGGCGCTCACCTACCGGGACGGCGTCCTGGTACACGGCGCCACCCGCGGCGACGGCTACCGCGGCGAGGACGTCACCCGCAACCTCCGCACCATCCGCTCCATACCGCTGTCCGTCCCCGCGGAGGCTCCCCGCGCGTTCGAGGTGCGCGGAGAGGTCTACTTCCCTCGCTCGCAGTTCGACAAGCTCAACGAGGAGCGCGCCGCGCAGGGCCTGCCCACCTACGCCAACCCACGCAACACCGCAGCAGGCTCCCTGCGGCAGCTGGACTCGCGCATAACTGCGCAGCGACCGCTGGACATCTTCGTCTACAGCCTTGGCTACGCGGAGGGCGGCGACCTGCCGAACAACCACTGGGACACCCTTGAGATGCTGGCGTCATTCGGCTTCCGAGTCAACGTACACAACGCAGTCTGCCGCACGCTAGAAGAGGTTGAGGCCTACTACCGGCAGTGGCTGGACGGCATCGAAAGGCTGGACTACGCCGCGGACGGCGTGGTGGTGAAGGTAAACCACTTGCGCTACCAGGACGCCCTCGGATTCGTCGGTCGCGAGCCTCGATGGGCTACGGCGTACAAGTTCCCCGCCACGCAGGTTGTGACCCGCCTGCTGGACATCGGCATAAACGTGGGCCGCACGGGCAGCCTGAACCCCTTCGCCGTTCTGGAGCCCGTGGACGTCAACGGCGCAATGGTGAAGCTGGCCACCCTTCACAACGAGGACGACATCCGGCGCAAGGACATTCGCATCGGCGACTGGGTTGTGGTGGAGCGAGCCGGAGAGGTGATCCCGCAGGTGGTTGGCCCAGTTGCGGAAAGGCGCACGGGTGAAGAGCGCGAGTTCGCCATGCCGGAGCGGTGCCCCGTGTGCGGCGTGCCCGTGGTCCGAACCGAAGGCGAGGCCATGACTCGCTGCCCCAATGCCGCCTGTCCCGCACAGCTATTCGAGCTGCTCAAGCACTTCGTGTCCCGCGGCGCGATGGACGTCGAGGGCATGGGCGAGCGACTCTGTCTGTCTCTGCTGGAAGCCGGGCTGGTGGGGGACGTCGCCGACGTGTACGGCATCACGAAAGAAGACTTGCTCCCTCTGGAGCGCATGGCCGAGAAGAGCGCCGACAACATCATCGCCGCCATCAGGCGCAGCAAGCAGCGTCCTCTGGCCCGGGTTCTATTCGCGCTGGGCATTCTCCACGTGGGGTCGGAGATGGCGGAGACGCTGGTATCGCACTACCGGAACCTGTGGACGCTGTCCCGCGCCACTAAGGAGCAGCTGTCGGAGATTCCGGGCGTGGGGCCAAGGATCGCTGAGAGCATCGAAAGCTACTTCCAGAACGAGGCTAACCGCCAAGTACTGCGCAAGCTGCAAAGGGCTGAAGTGAGGCTGGTGGACGATTCCCCGCGGGAGCTTGTCGAGCGGCCGCTGGCCGGCGTTCAGTTCGTGGTCACGGGCCGCCTCGCCGGCCTGACGCGGTCGCAGGCGGAGGCGCGCATCAAGGAGCTTGGCGGCTCCGTGAGCAGCAGCGTCAGCCGCAAGACCGCATACCTGGTGGCCGGGGAAGAACCCGGCTCCAAGCTAGACCAGGCGCGGAAGCTTGGCACCACGCTGCTGGACGAGGCGGGGTTCCTCGAAATGATCAGCGAGGCCTGACCAGCGTGCGTGCCGGACTCCAATCGTGGCGGGCCACTCTCCCATGAAGCTCATCGTCGGGTTGGGCAACCCCGGCCGCGCCTACGCACGCTCCCGCCACAACGTGGGCTTCCTGTGCATCGACGGCCTGAGCAGCCGCGCCGGCATCCGGCTCTCAGAGCGGCGCAAACACGTCGTGCTGGGACAGGGCGAGATCGAGCGTGATTCGGTCGTGCTGGCGAAGCCGCGCACCTACATGAACCGCAGCGGCGACGCCCTGGCCTACCTGGTGACCCGCATCGGGGTAAAGCCTGACGACATGCTCATCATCTACGACGACATGGACCTCCCCCTGGGCAAGCTGCGCATCCGAGCAGCTGGCAGCGCAGGAGGCCACCGCGGAATGCAGTCGATCATCGACGCGCTGGGCAGCCAGGACGTGCCCCGTATGCGTATCGGCATCGGCCGCCCGTCGCCGGACGAGGGCGGCGTTGAGCACGTGCTCGGCGATTTCTCGAGAGATGAGCGGCCCGCGCTACAGAACGCCCTGTCCACTGCCCAGGATGCCGCCCTGAACGTGATCGCACACGGCCTGGAGTGGGCCATGAACCACTACAACTAGCGACAATGACTCGACTTACGTACAGCTCCCACGAATACGCAGGCGTCTCGGATATGTACGCCATGCTCGGGCTGGTCTCCGCTTCCTGGAAGCGCAACTGGCCCCGCAACCGCTTCCACGTGGGGGACGTGTGGTGGTACCTGGGCCTGGGCCGCGAGGAGACACCGGACCGTCCGCACCCTTCGATCAGGTTGTGGGCTGACAGCGACGGCGGTGCAGTTGGGTTCGCGTGGCTGGACGGCCCCGGCTCAGGCGACGTGCTCGTGCATCCCGATCACCGACAGCGGGGCATCGAGGAGGAGATTCTGGCGTGGCTGGAGGAGCGGCACCGTATCGAGGCCGCGCCGGATGGGGGCGAGTCCACGCTGGAGACCGGCAGCTACGGCGACCCGTACTGGAAGTCGCTGCTGGTATCGAATGGATTTCGGCGCGACGACAGCGTGGATGGCTGGCCCCTATACTGGCGCTCTCTTGACGCGCTGGAGCCCAGCGCGCCGCCCGAAGGCTTCGTAGTGCGCGAGGTCGCCGGTGAGCACGAGGCCACCGCCCGCACGATGGTGCAGCGCGAGGCGTTCGCCAACCTTGACTTCGACATGCCGGGCCGACCGGCGGGCCGCAGGGCGCCTCCCGCGGAGCGCGCCGAGATCGAGCGGCGGACGCGCATCTACAGGAACATCATGAGGCTGCAAGGATACCGCCGCGAGCTGGACATAGTCGCGGAGACTGCGAACGGCGACCTCGCCGCGTGCTGCACCTGCTGGCTGGACGAGGACAACCTCGTGGGTGAGTTCGAGCCAGTGGGGTGCCACCCCGACTTCCGCCAGCGGGGTCTCACCCGCTCGGCCATGTTCGAGGCGATGCGGCGGCTCAGATCGCTTGGCGCGGAGGCCGCAGTGGTGAGCACCCATCCGCTCAACACGCCGGCAAAGGCGCTATACAAGTCCTGCGGGTTCGAGCTTGTGTTCCTGGACCCGCTCTACCGCAAGACGTTCGCGGGCTAGCGAGGGCCCGAAGGATCGCCTGCCTCCGCCGCGACCGCCTCCTGTGCCGACCCAGCCGACACACTCGCCGCCTCGCGGTCCACGCGCCGCACCGACGAGTTCGCCAGCAGAATGGCAACCAGCAGCCCGGTCGAGATCAGGCCCATCATCGCTGTGGCCGCCGCCGCGCCCCACTCCTCGGCAGCCGCGCCGAGCATAACCATCCCCACGGGGCCTATGCCCACCGCTATCATGCGTATGCTCAGCACCCGGCCCCTTATGTAGTCGGGCGATATGACCTGCACCAGGGTAAAGTTGCTGGTCATGAAGATCTGGAGCAGATAGCCCACTATCAGGGCCAGCGCCAGCGAGAGCAGAAACACTGTGGACACGGCGAACAGAGCGATGAACACGCCCAGCGCGAGGCCTCCCGCCAGCATCAGCAGCTTCATCTGCCTTGGGTTGCTGAAGGCCGCCACGGAGATAGATCCCGCGATTGCTCCCGCGCCGCCCATCGCGCCCAGCCAGCCCAAGCCGCTCTCGCCCGCGTTCAGGATGTCCCGGGCGAAGACCGGCAGCAGCGTTTGGTACGGCATGGCGAACACCGTCGTGACCGTGCCCATCAGCATCAACCCGATGAGCACGTTAGCGCGCCGCACGTAACCAAATCCCTGAACTATGCTGCCCAGCACGGTAGACTGCTGAGGCGCACCGACCGCTCCCGCCGTCCTGGGAATTCTGAGCGCGAAGAGCAGCGCCAGCGCGGGCGCAAGCACCGCACACGCCGCCACGAACGTGAACCCCATGTCGAACGCGGCGAGCAGGTAGCCGGCCAGCGCCGGGCCCACCAGCATGGCAGCGCTGAATATCGTCGTGAAGAGCGCCACGCCGCTCGCCAAGTCCTGTCGCTCGACGAGGTTGCCCACGGAGGCGGCCCTGGCCGGCATCCCCAGCGAGAAGCCGACGCCGTGCAGCGCCGTCAGCGCAAACACGTGCCACACCTCTACGACGTCCGTCAGGATGACTACCGCCAGCGCCAGGACGATGACGAAGTTGAAGACGTCGCTGGCGATGAGCACCAGCTTGCGGTTCGCCCGGTCGGCAATGGCCCCGCCGAACACCGAGAACGCGAGCATGGGCGCCATGCCGATTGCATTCACCCCCGTCACCATGAACTCCGAGTCGGTCAGCTCCAGCACGAGCCACCCGCGCGCGATCATCGTCATGAAGAATGACGTGATGGAGACCAGAGAGGCGGCCCAGAAGATGCGAAACTGTGGATAGGCAAGGGCGCGCAGGGGCCCTAGGCGACGCGCAGGGCGGCTGCCCTCAACCGCAGATTGGCCTCCGTTGGTGCTGATGACGGTCTCCCAATGGTACGTGTGCCGGCGCCACAGGAACGCAGCCACCTGTGACCTGAGAACCAGTATACTCCTTTCGGTTGTGCAGTATACGGGCCGGCAGCCCCCCCTTCCTTGCCCCAACGGACGCTCGCAACATATAATCATGCTGCCCGCCTTCAGCCGGGCACCCCATCGACACAAGGAGGTGGACATGGCTGCCAGGATCGCATACCTCTCTCCCAACGCGGAACAGATGGAGCACTTCGAAAGACTGAGCGCCGGTGGAGAGGAGATCGTCTGGGTCGACTCCAACCAGCCCGTGGAGAAGCAGGCTGAGGACCTGCGCGGCGTGGTCGCCGTCATCCCGACGCCGTCGCGCTACCCCGAGGAGCTTGCGAAGCTCACGCCCTCAGTCCGCCTGGTGCAGACCATCAGCGCCGGCACCAACATGATCGACAAGGTGGCCCTCGGCGAGCTTGGCATACTGGTCGCCAATAACGGCGGCGGTAATGCCATCGCCGTGGCGGAGCACACGATTGCCCTGATGGTCAGCGCATTTCGCAAATTCCAGCTCCAGTTCAACAACGTGAAGGAGGGTAGTTGGGCGGGAGACATCCGCGCCAACTGGTTCTCGCAGGCCTACGAGATAGCCGGCAAGACCATCGGTATCGTGGGACTCGGCCGGATCGGCTCACGGCTCGCGAGGCGCCTCCAGGGATGGGAATGCGACCTCATCTACAGCGACATCATCGACATCGACCCGGCGCTCGAGGAGGAGCTTCACCTCACGCGCGTGTCGCTGGACGAGCTGCTCACCACCTCCGACATCGTCTCCCTGCACGTGCCGCTCAACCGCAACACCCACCACATGATCAGCGACCGCGAGTTCGACATGATGAAGCCGACCGCGCTGCTCGTCAACGCCTGCCGCGGCCCCGTGGTGGACGAGGAGGCGCTGTTCCGCGCCATCCGCGACAAGAAGATCGCGGTCGCAGCGCTGGACGTCACGGAGGAGGAGCCCACGCCGGTCGACAACCCGCTGCTCCAGTTCGACAACGTGCTCATCACGCCGCACCTGGCCGCATTGGCGATTGAGTCGCACGAGCGGAGCCGCGCCTTCGCTGTGTACAACACGCAGAGGGTGGCACGAGGCGAGGAGCCGGAGTCCGTCGTTCCGCCGGACGATTAGACGGGACGGCTGCCTGAAATCGGAAGTGCCCTCAAGGGGATTCGAACCCCTGATCTCCACCTTGAAAGGGTGGCGTCCTAGGCCAGGCTAGACGATGAGGGCACGAGTTTCCGTTACGCGGTCAGCCCGGAGGCGGTTCCGTCGCGGGTGCGAGGGCTAGGGGTAGAGCGCCAACTGCTCCAGCCCCTCGGTTTCCTCAAGCCCCAGCATCAGGTTCATGTTCTGGATGGCCTGCCCGGCTGCGCCCTTCACCAGGTTGTCCAGGCAGCTGACCACCATGAGCCTGTTGGTGCGCAGGTCCACCGTGGGGTAGATCACGCAGTTGTTATTGCCCAGCGTGTGCTTGGTCATGGGCGACGACCCGACCACCTGGACGAACGGCTCGTCGCGGTAGAAGCTCTCGTAGAGCGCCCTCAGCTCCTTGATGCCCTCAGGCCCGGATGCGATGGCGCCGTCCTTCAGTGTCGCGTAGCAGGAGTCCAGGATGCCGCGCGTCATGGGAATCAGGTGCGGCAGGAAGGTGATCTTTGGGTCGAAGCCGCCGCGGACGCGCCTCAGCTCCTGGGTGATCTCCGGCAGGTGGCGATGTCCGCTCACCGAGTAGGCGGACACGTTCTCGTTCACCTCCGAGAAGTGGGTGTTGAGGCTGAGTCCGCGGCCCGCCCCCGACACGCCGGACTTCGCGTCGATGATGATGTCCTCGTGAATGAGGCCCTCGCGAACGGCAGGCGCAAGCGCGAGGATCGCGCCGGTCGGGTAGCAGCCGGGGTTGGCGACCAGCGTGGCCGAGCGGACGTCGCTGCGGTTCAGCTCCGTCAGCCCGTACACGGACTCCTCGAGGAGCTGCGCCTTGGGATGCGCCACGCCGTACCAGTCCTCGTACTCGGTGGCGTCCTTCAGGCGGAAGTCGGCGCTAATGTCGATCGACTTCACACCCTGCTCGACGAGAGGTATGAGCGCCTCTGCGCTGGCCGTCTGCGGCAGTGCCGAGAACACCACGTCAACGCTCTCGGTCACCTCCGCCTCAATCTCCATGTCGATGTCCGACAGGTGGGGGAAGGCCTCGCCCAGCTTCTGGCCCACGGCGCTACGGCCCGTGACCTGCGTCAGCTCAATGTCCGGGTGACGGTGCAGAATTCGGGCCAACTCTATGCCGGAGTAACCGGTTACGTTGATTATGGCAGCTTTCTTCATCTCTCCTCCGTTCGGTCGCAGAGGTAAAGTATAAGGCTTTGTGTGACCTTGGGGCAAGCCGAGGCCCGCGCGCCCGTCTAGGCACTCGCCTCGCGATTCGACTCACACGCGGAATGCCGACGGGCAACGCTCGCTCAGCACGCACTTGTCGCAGAGCGGCCGTCGCGCACGGCACACCTGCCGCCCGTGCGCAATTATGTGCACGTGCAGCGCGAACACCCGCTCCGGCGGCACGGACGACTCCAAAGTGTCGTGGGCCTGGTCGGCTGTGACCTTGGGGCCTATCAGCCCCAGGCGTCGGCTCACGCGGTGGATGTGTGTGTCGACGGGCATCGCCGGCATCCCCAGCGCAAACGACAACACGATGGCCGCCGTCTTGGGGCCCACGCCGTCCAGCTCACGCAGCCACTGCTTGGCCTCTTCGAGGGGCAGCTGGCAAAGGAAGTCGAGGTCCAGCGACCCGCGCCGCTCGATGATGTCCAGCAGAACGGCCTTTATTCTCGGCGCCTTGATCCTGGATAGGCCTCCGTTCCAGATAACGCGGGCGATGTCGTCGGGGTCTGCGTCGGCCACGCGCTCCCACGAGCCGAACGCGTCCCGGAGACTCTCGTACGCCCTGAACGCGTTCACGTCCGAGTTGTGCTGCGACAGGATGGTGAACACGAGCTCGGACACCGCGTCGAAGCGCGGCTCCCATTCGACTGGGCCTTGCTCTGCCTCCAGCGCGAGAAGCGCGTCGATGGATGTGAGGCCTGGGCTGCGGTCGCCGTCGCTCTCGAGTGACGCGGCGCGAGTGGCTCGCTTGGGGGACGGCATGAGGCTCCTTGCGAGGGCGAGTATATTGGTAGAAGGTGGAGCGGGAGATGGGATTCGAACCCACGACGTCCGCCTTGGAAGGGCGGAGCTCTACCGCTGAGCTACTCCCGCGCCGGCCGAGTCGTTGCTCGGCTACTCAGCCACAATTATAGCAGGGCACTCATGCACGGGGTAGGGGCCCCGTGCTTGACACTCTCCCGCGCCCGCGTCTATACTCCGCAGACATTTCGCATAGCCTAAGGCTGAGAACGGGGATAGTACGCCTCAAGCGGGGCTCAGAGAGCCGGGGTAGCTGCGAGCCGGCGCCTGCGCAGAGGTCGAATGGGCCCGGGAGCCGTACGCCGAAGGCCCAATTGCAGGGGCAGTAGGCCGAGCCGGGGGAGTCCCGTTATAGACTCACGAGCCAACTGCAAACGGCTCGGACGAGATGCGAGAGCTACGGGCGTCGACCCTCGGCTCTCGCAATAAGGGTGGCACCGCGGAGAAGCCCCGCCCCTTGAAGGGCGGGGCTTCTTGTTTTGGAGAAGATCTGCGGGCCGCAAAACACCGGCAAAGAGGTACACAGTCTGGAGATGGACGCATCAAAGCAGCGAATACTGACGGGAATACGTCCCACAGGAGCTCTGCATCTGGGTCACTACGCTGGCGCCTTGGAGAATTGGGTCCGCCTCCAAGAGCAGTATGACTGCACCTTCCTGATAGCCGACTATCAGGCCCTGGGAGACCACGTAGACGACATCGAGGGTATCCGGCAGTCAGTTCTCGACGTGACGTTGGACTGGCTGGCGGTAGGCCTGGATCCCCAAAGGAGCACCTTCTGCATCCAGAGCTATATACCGGAACATGCCGAGCTGACCATGCTGCTTTCCATGATTACGCCGCTGGGCATGTTGCAACGCAACCCAACACTCAAGAGTGAGTTGCAGGAGCTTGGAAACAGGAGTCCCTCTGTAGGCTTCTACAACTACCCGGTAAGCCAGGTAGCAGACATACTATTGCCCAAGGCAAATCTGGTGCCTACGGGAGACGATCAGCTGCCTCACATAGAAATGACCAGAGAAATAGCCCGCAGGTTCAACCGGAACTACGGCCAGGTGTTTCCAGAGCCCCAGTCGCTGGTGGGCCGGGCGTCCCGACTGGTCGGCACTGACGGACAGGCGAAGATGAGCAAGAGCATTGGCAACTGCATCTACCTGAGCGACGACGCGGAGGTCGTGAACCGGAAGGTCATGGACATGTACACCGACCCCACTCGCATACACGCCACGGACCCAGGCCACGTGGAAGGCAACCCCGTGTTCATCTATCACGACACGTTTAATCCAGACACCGATGAGGTAGAAGAGCTGAAGGAGCGCTATCAGGCCGGGAGGGTTGGTGACGTGGAAGTGAAACGCAAGCTGGCGAGCACCCTCAACGATTTCCTGGAACCGATTCGCGAGAGCCGCCGTTACTATGAGAGGTATCCTCAGTTGGTAAGGGATGCTCTAATTGAAGGAACCGAGCACGCCAGGACCCTTGCAAGGTCGACCATGAACGAGGTGCGGGACTCTATGGGAATCAGCCAATACGTTTAGTCAAGGAGCGTTACAATATTCATGGTGAAATCGAAATGAGCAATTGCTACCCAACGCTGGAAGAGGTCAGGGAGCTGTCCAGGCACGGCAACCTGATTCCCGTATACCGCGAGATCAACGCGGACCTGGAAACGCCCGTGTCGGCGTACCTCAAGATCGCGCAGGGCCCCCACGCGTTCCTGCTGGAGAGCGTGGAGGGCGGCGAGCAGCTTGCGCGGTACAGCTTCATCGGCGCCAGCCCCTACCGGGTTGTGGCCACAGGGCCGGGCCGGCCGCACGGCGAGGTGGACCCCCTCACGATCGTCGAGGAGGAGCTTGGCCGGCACACGCTTGTCGAGATTCCGGGACTGCCGCGCTTCCACGGCGGCGCCGTCGGATACATCGCCTACGACGCCGTCCGCTACTACGAGCCGGTGCCGCCGCCCGCCAGCGACTCGCTGGGCCTGCCGGAGTCCGTATTCATGTTCGTGGACACTCTGCTGGTGTTCGACCACGTGCGCCACAAGATCAAGGTGGTCAGCCATGTGCACCTCGACGGCGGCAGCGTGGAGACTGCCTACGCAGAGGCGGTCGACCGCATCGAGCAGCTCGCCGCAATGCTGGATGAGCCACTCACTGTGGAGCGACGCGGCCGCTCGGATGGAGGCACAGGTGATTCACCGGCGTACACGTCCAACATGACCCGCGAGCGGTACGAGGCAATGGTGGACCGCATCAAGGAGTACGTGTACGCGGGCGACATCATCCAGGCAGTGCCTTCCCAGCGCCTGGCACGGCCCACGCAGGCTGCGCCTCTGGACGTGTACAGAGCGCTGCGGACTCTCAACCCGTCGCCGTACATGTATTACCTCTCGCTGGAGGACTTCTCCATCGTCGGCGCTTCGCCGGAGCTGCTGGTGCGCGTCGAGGACGGGCTGGTCTACAACTTCCCGCTCGCCGGTACGCGCCCCCGCGGCGCCTCTGCCGAGCAGGACGAGGAGCTGGCGGCGGAGCTGCGCGCCGACGAGAAGGAACGCGCCGAGCACATCATGCTTGTGGACCTGGGCCGCAATGACGTCGGACGGGTGTCGCAGCCGGGCACGGTGGAGGTGACGGACCTCATGCGCGTGGTGCGCTACTCGCACGTTATGCACCTCGAATCGGAGGTGCGCGGCAGGCTGCGCGACGACCGCACGATCTACGATGCGCTACGCTCCTGCCTGCCGGCAGGAACGCTCTCAGGCGCGCCGAAGATACGCGCGATGGAGATCATCTCGGAGCAGGAGGGCGAGCGGCGAGGCCCCTACGGCGGCGCGGTTGGCTACTTCAGCTTCAACGGCAACATGGACACGGCCATCACAATCCGAACGATGGTGATCAAGGACGGCGTGGCGTACATCCAGGCCGGCGGCGGCGTTGTGGCGGACAGCGTGCCGGCCAGCGAGTACGAGGAAACGCTGCACAAGGCTCGCTCGTCGCTGCGCGCGATCGAGGAGGCGGAGCGCGGCGGCTAGAGGCCGCGTGTCGCACGGTGCAAGCATGATGGAAAACGCTGAACCGATAGCTCCCGTAGACGGCACCGGGCGCCGCTGGATGCCCCTGGCCATGTTGGCGCTGGGCGCGGCAATTCTCGCCATCGTCGGCGGGTACTTCGTGTACTCGCAGGTGGCGCGCTCGAATCTCGGCGACCTCAACTACTACGTGGGCGATGACAAGGTAGACGGCCCAGGGCAGCAGACGTCGATATTCCCCGGCAACCTGGTGCCGTCGCTGGCGTGGACCGACCCGCGGTGGGCGGACGTGGACTACGTGGGCTACGCGTCAGTTCTCGAAGGGTTCACGTCGCCGGCCGGCAGCGGCCTGCCCGCTGAACCCGGCGAACTCAGCCCGCCGGCGCTCATCCGGATCCCATCGATAGCGTTGTCCTCCACCGTCGAGGAGCTTGCAGTGGTGAATTATGGCGACGCCAGCAGCTGGGAAACCCCCAAGAATATCGTGGGCCACATACCCACCACACCCAACCCAGGCACTATGGGCAACGTATACCTCTTCGGGCATCTCCAGAGCCCCGTGAGAGGCGAGGGTTCCGTATTTCGCAACCTGGCGAGAGTGCCGGACCTGCTCCGCCAGGGCGAGAAGGTGTACGTGGTGTTGCAGAATGAAGAGGGCGCGGAGTTCCTCTACCGGGTGACGAAGACCTCGGTGGTGCACCAGGACGACTTCGCCGTGCTGCCGTCACCGGAGGCCGTCATCACCATGGTGGCATGCGTACCAGCATACGTGTACGACCACCGGCTCCTGGTCACCGGGGAGCTTGTAGGCGTGCGGGGCTAGCCGAGCCGGACGGCTTCGCTAGACGTCCAGGTTCTTGACGCTGGTAGCGTACTCCTGGATGAAGGCCTTGCGAGGGGCCACGTCTTCGCCCATCAGGTCGGTGAAGACCCTGTCCGCGGCCTCCGCGTCATCCACGGTCACCTGCAGCAGGCTTCGGGTCTCCGGGTTCATCGTGGTCTCCCAAAGCTGGTCCGGGTTCATCTCGCCCAGACCCTTGTATCGCTGGGTGGAAAGCCCGCGCCTGCCCTCCATCTTCTTGAGTATCTCGTCCTTCTCAGACTCCATGTAGGCGTAGCGGGAGTCCCTGCCGGCCTGTATCTTGTACAGAGGCGGCTGCGCTATGTACAGGTACCCGTCCTTGATGAGCTGCTCCATGTTGCGATAGAAGAACGTGAGCAGCAGCGTGCGGATATGCGAGCCGTCCACGTCCGCGTCCGTCATGATGATGACCTTGTGGTATCGCAGCTTTTCCAGGTTCAGGTCGTCTCGAAGGCTCGCGCCGACTGCTGTGATGATCACCCGGATCTCCTCGTGGCCCAGCATCTTGTCCAGCCGCGCCTTCTCCACGTTGAGGATCTTGCCCTTCAGCGGCAGAATCGCCTGGAATCGGCGGTCGCGGCCCGCCTTGGCCGAGCCTCCCGCGGACTCTCCCTCCACCAGGTAGAGCTCGGAAAGAGCGGGGTTCTTCTCGGAGCAGTCCGCCAGCTTGCCCGGCAGCGAGCCTCCGTCCATTGCGTTCTTACGCAGCACCAGGTCCCTGGCCTTGCGCGCTGCCTCGCGTGCCTTCTGAGCCGTGAGACACTTTTCGATGGTGCGGCGGGCCTCCTGTGGGTGCTCCTCGAGGTAGTAGGTGAGACCCTCGGCGACGACGGTCTCAACGTATCCCTTGACCTCCGAGTTCCCCAACTTGCCCTTCGTCTGCCCCTCAAACTGCGGGTCCATCAGCTTGACGCTCAGCACCGTGGTCAGTCCTTCTCGCACGTCCTCGCCCGAGAAGTTGGGCTGATCGTCCTTGATGAGCTTCTGCTTGCGAGCGTAGTCGTTGAGGGCGCGGGTCAGCGCCGTGCGGAACCCGGTAAGGTGCGTACCTCCGTCAACGGTATTGATGCAGTTGGCGAAGGAGAAGGTTGTGTCAGAGAAGCCGGCGTTGTACTGGAAGGCTGCCTCGACAGTGGTACCCTCCACGATCTTCTGGACGTAGATGGGCGCGGCCTGCAGCACCTCCTTGCCGTGGTTGAGGTTTGAGACGAAGCTGACAATCCCGCCTTCATACAGGTACTCCTGCCGCCAGGTGGAGTAGCCCTGCTCCCTGTGCCAGTCGCTCCGCAGCGAAATCTTCAGGCCCTTGTTGAGGTAGGCCATCTCCTTGAACCGCTGGCTCAGGGTGTCGAAGTCATAGTCGGGCGGGCCGAAGATCTGCTCGTCCGGCATGAACGAGGTGATGGTGCCCGTCCCGTCGATGGTTCTCCCCTTCTCCAGTGGGCCGAGCACAATGCCCCTCTGAAAGTCCTGCGTGTGAAGGAAACCGTCCCGCTTCACCTCAACTCGCAGCCAGGAGGACAGGGCGTTGACGACGGATGCGCCGACGCCGTGAAGGCCGCCGGATACGGAGTAGCCCTTGCCGCCGAACTTGGCGCCTGCGTGGAGCGTGGTCATCACGGTCTCCACCGCAGTCTTGCCCGTGGCGGGGTGGACGTCCACCGGGATGCCGCGGCCGTCGTCCTCCACGCTCACCGAGCCGTCCGTTGCGATGTGGATGAGTACACTGGTGCAGTGGCCGGCCATTGCCTCGTCCACCGCGTTGTCGACAATCTCGTAAATCAGGTGGTGAAGGCCCCGGTGATCGGTGCTGCCGATGTACATGCCGGGGCGCCGCCGCACCGCCTCCATCCCCTCGAGTACCTGGATGTCCTCGGCGGTGTACTCCGCCGCGTGCCTCTGTTCCGCCATAGTCTCGACCTCTCTATCTAGGGACAGCCCTAGGAGTCCGTCCGGTCAGCGGTAGAACCACTGCCGGTATTCACTCTGCCGGGGCGATAACCTAAGCCCTCCCCGCGACTACAACCAACCCGCCTCAGGATAGGCTTGGAGTCGGTTGACGGCCCCGACTGCCCGCGCCTCCCGTCAAAATCGGGCTGAATGCGGTATCCGCACCGGCGCAGGACTTGGAATATTGCAAGTTCAATCATACCAGATTCAGGCGTGATTGTCAAAAGTTTGTTCTCGTTCCGCAGGCGTCGATAATCAAGGTGGCGCACCCCGCGGCGCGCGGCTCCAAATGTACCTGCAAACCGATGTCTCCAACCGCCGCGGCAGCAGCATTTTGGGTTGTCAAATGACCCCGCTAAGTGTAGAATGGCTGTGTCGTGCCCCTTGCCACGGTTCATACGTGGATAGTCGCTCCCTGAGGACCAGGAAAACCCTCCCGTGACGGGAACACACTTGGATCAGGAGAGATTCGCAACATGGCAATTACGCAGGGGATAGGGACGGCCCTTGACGGCCCCCCGGTACACCCCGGTTTCGCAAAGGCCCTGGACGAGCTGGTAGCTGCGGCCAAGAAAGGGCACGCGAAGCAGAGCGAATACTTCAACCCAGACCGCGAGTGGCTTATAGGCCATATGCGCATCTTCCAGGATCTTCCCGCTCAGCAGAAGGAGCAGCTCCTTCTGGAAGCTGATCAGGTAGTACAAGAGTGCGCCTGGCTCAACAGCGAAGGCAAGGCAGGCATCCGAGCGTGGCCTGACACGGTCGTCAGGCTCGACAGCGGCGGCGTCGGCTTCTTCAGCCAGTTGGGCGTGGCTCGGCGGCCCGACCTCACGCAGTACTTCATCGACGGGTTTCACCGGAACCGCGACGCCCTCGCGTTCAGCGAGGAGAACCAGGCCCTCTTCGCCGAGATACTTCCGTACATCACGGCGCGCATGAAGGAGTGCTTCGACGCCGGCGACACCATCGTACAGACGGACCGCCAGATAGGCGACGCGCCGGGACGATCCTTCCACGCCAGGCAGCTCCTGTTTGGCACCGACTATCCTCAACTGCCCTACATGTGGCGCCAGCTCACCTTCGACCTGCCGGACGCCGACCTCCAGGAGGAGCCTCACATCATGGAGGTCTCCATTCCCAAGTGGCTGGAACACCTGGGCCTGCCCAGCGACCTCAAGCGACGCGTGGAGGAGGCCGAACTCACCCAGCTCATCTTCAAGGCGCCAACCCGCGGGCTCTCCCTTCACCTGGGCTTCGACTACATGGGCGAGCACAAGATGGGCCCGCTATCCATAGCCATGTTCAAGGTCAAGCAGGCCAACGGCCTGGCCCTCCAGGCCGCCCTCAGCATGGCCCGCGTTCGCACCCTCAACGGCGATATCACCAACTCAGCACTCATCACCACCGGCCCCTCTCTCCACGGCAAGAGCACCCTCACCATCATGATCGAGCTGCACGATAGCCGGCTCGCCTCCCTGCTGGGTCTCGCGCAGGACTCCGAAGAGGGCATATACCCGATGAATGACGACATCATCCTGCTGCAGCCCCTCAAGGACCCGATTGAGGTGGAGCGCGGAGGCCGGCAGGTGACGGTGTCCTACGGCATAGACGGAACGGAGAACAACCTCTACGCGGTGCCGTTCGGGCTGACCAGGGAGGATGACCCCATAACCTACGATGTGCTGAGAGGCTCCGGCGAGGAGCCCAACCCGCAGGAGACCCTGGAAAACGTGCCGTTCAAGCACGATGAAGGCGCCCCGGACTTTCTCCAGAACCCGGTCCGCAACATGCGTATGATCCTGTCCCGCTCACGGCTGCTGGCTCGCAAGGGCGTGGCGCACATGGCCCAGGCTTTCACGGACGGCCGCCTGAGCGACACGGTGCACGTGCCGATGGAGGCCACGGACAGGCTGCTCTGGCAGGGCGTCATGCGCCAGAACACCGTTGTGCCTCCTCTGGTCAAGCTCACCGCCGAGACCTACGTACGAGCCCTCATGTACGGAGAAGCCGTCCAGACCGGCGCGGCCACGGGAGCGATCGGAAGGCCGTACGTGGAGTACTTCTCCGACCCGTTCATCATCGGGCTGGAGGACGAGAACGCCAACCACATGTACTCCATCCTCAACAGCATCTCGGACGGCGGCCTGGCCCAGGAATTCTACATGTTCAACACCGGCGGGCTTGGGGCCGAGCGCAACGAGGAGGCCAGCGGGCCCCTGTATCGCAAGATTTCGAGAGACCTCACTATGATGTTGCAGGAAGCGGTGCTCAGGAACGCCGTGAAGTTCGAGCACGACCCGGTTCTCGGTGTGGACGTGGCAGTTGCCATAGTGGACCGCGACGGGCAAGAGGTGCAGGACCTGCGCAGCGAGTGGCTGCCCCGCGAGGTCTACGGCAAGGATGAGTACCGCCGGCGCGTGCGGGAGCTGAAGCGCAAGCGCTTCTACGGCGACAACGAGAAGGACAAGGCCGGGATACTGCGCTACACCAGGGTCAATGACGCAATATTCGATCTGGACGAGATTCCGCCTCCCTCCAACGAGCGCGAGCTTGCATGGCTGCTGTCGTTCTACTGGCACGTGCAGCAGGCCTGTGGTTCGCTCTCGGATCTGGCAGAGCGCACAGGCGAAGGACAGCGCCCTTCGGAGGACATACTGATGGCCTTGACAGACAAGTGCCGGCTGGGCGTTGAGGAAGGGCTGCAGCTCTCGCCGGACTGCCTTGAGACGCTCTCGGCACTCGGAATTTCAGAGCTGAGCTAGCCAGGTGTACCCGTGGTTTCCTTTCGTATTCCAGATTCCTTGACAGTCACCCGCAGCGCGTGGAGTGCTGTCGTTACCGACGGGCACGTCACACCGGGGCCTTGCAGACGCACAGAGGAGGCCGTACCTTGCCGCTGATAGGCGTGGCAGCCTCGGACGCTGACTGGGCGCGCACCTACGTGGAGGCCACCGAATGGGGCGGCGCGGAGACGATCCTTCTGCTGCCGGACTCGCCGGAGCGTGTCCCGGCAACGCTGGACTCCATCGACGGCCTGCTGGTGACCGGCGGAGCGGACATCCATCCCCCCCGATACAACCGGGAGCCTGACCCCAACGCCGGCCTGGACACCCCAGCGCATGAGCAGGACGAGTGGGAGATCGCCCTAATGCAGACGGCTATGGAACGCGATATGCCCGTGCTGGGCATCTGCCGCGGGATGCAGCTTCTCAACGTGGTCTGCGGCGGGCAGCTCATCCAGCACCTGCCCGGCCATCGCAGAGAGGACGGCGTCCCGGGCTCGTCGTACCACCGGGTGTTCATCTCGCCCGGCAGCAGGCTCGCCGCCATTGTGGGCGCCGGCGGCTTTGTGAGGGTGAACAGCCGACACCACCAGGGCGTGAGCGAGGCCGTAAAGGCGCCGTCTCTGATGGCCTCGGCGTACTCACTGGAGGACCGCCTCATCGAGGCGCTGGAAAGCCCGCACCACGACTGGGTAATTGGTGTACAATGGCATAACGAGAACCGGGACGAGGTGCCCCGCAGCTTCGGCAATCTCTTCCTCGCACTTGCTGAGCGGGGAGAGACGTACTCGCAGACAAGAGCCGCTCTGTCAGCACGCTGAGCGGCTTCGATAATACCTCAGAAAAGAGGACGGATAAATGGTTTCACCTTCACTTGGCAACGTTCGCCCCGTGCGCATCGAAGACGAGATGCGCAGCTCCTACCTCGACTACGCAATGAGCGTCATCGTCTCGCGCGCCCTGCCGGACGTGCGGGACGGCCTGAAGCCGGTGCAGAGACGCATCCTCTACGCCATGGACGAACTGGGGATGAGGGCCGGCACCCCGTACAAGAAGAGCGCCCGCCTGGTCGGCGAGGTGCTGGGCAAGTACCACCCGCACGGCGACAGCCCCGTCTACGACTCGATGGTGCGCATGGCGCAGGATTTCTCCATGCGCTACCCGCTCATTGACGGGCAAGGCAACTTCGGCAGCATCGACGACGACCCGCCCGCGGCAATGCGATACACGGAGGCCCGACTCTCGGTCATGGCGCAGCAGCTGCTCGCGGACATAGACCGGGAGACCGTGGACTTCACCGCCAACTTTGACGAGTCCCTCCGCGAGCCGCAGGTGCTGCCGGCGCTGCTCCCCAACCTGCTGCTCAACGGCGCAGCAGGGATCGCAGTGGGCATGGCGACCAGCATACCGCCCCACAACCTGCGCGAGGTGTGCGACGCGGTCATTCACCTCATCGACCGCCCGGACGCCACAGTGGAGGACCTGGTCAAGTTCATCAAGGGTCCGGACTTTCCCACGGGCGGAATCATCATGGGGTCGGACGCCATCCTCAACGCCTACTCCACCGGCCGGGGACGCATCCTCGTCCGGGCCAAGGCCGAGATTGAGGAAGGCGAGAGACGCTCCGAGCGCCCGCAGATCGTGGTGACGGAGATACCGTTCCAGGTCAACAAGGCTGCGCTCGTGGAGAAGATCGCGCAGCTTGCCAAGGACAAGAAGATAGACGGCATCAGCGAGGTGCGCGACGAGTCGGACCGCCACGGGCTGCGCGTCGTTGTCGAACTGCGCCGGGAAGCGCAGCCCGAGATTGTGCTGAACAACCTGTTCAAGCAGACGGCCATGCAGACGGCATTCTTCGTGAACACGCTTGCGCTGGTGGACGGCCAGCCGCAGGTGCTGCCTCTCAAGCGCATGCTGCGCCACTACATCGACTTCCGAAGACAGGTGGTCACGCGCCGCGCCCAGCACGATCTGCGAAGGGCACAGGAGCGAATTCACATCGTCGAGGGGCTGAGGACTGCCCTGCTCAACCTGGACAGGGTCATTGTCACCATCCGCCAGTCCGCCGACGCCGAGACCGCCAGGCAGGGACTGATGGAGTGGTTCGGGCTGACGCAGGTGCAGGCCCAAGCCATCCTGGACATGCAGCTGCGGCGCATCGCCGCGCTGGAGCGGGAGCGAATCGAGGAGGAGTACCAGCAGCTTCAGAAGACCATCGGCCAGCTGGAGGCCCTGCTCGCAGACCCGCAGAAGATCCTGGCGGAGGTCAAGAAAGAGACGCGGCAGATACGCAAGGACTTCGGCGACGACCGCCGCACCGAGGTCCTGGACAGGGAGCCGGATGCCCCCACGCGGGCGGACCTTGTTCCTCATCAGGACGTGGTCATCACCATCACGCAGCGCGGGTACGTGAAATGCATGCCGATCAGCACGTACCGCGCACAGCACCGCGGGGGCAGGGGCGTTATGGGCATGTCCACAAGGGAGACGGACGCATTGCAGCATCTCATTGTGGCGGACACCCACGACGCGCTCCTCTTCTTCACCAATCGCGGCAAGGCCTACTCCATGCGGTGCTACGAGATTCCCCAGGACAGCTCACGCAACACTCGGGGGACTCCGGCCGTCAATCTGCTGTCGCTGTCCGAGGGGGAGCGAATCAACGCGGTGGTGGTGCAGACTGGCATAGACCTTGGAGGCTACATCCTTCTTGCAACTCGCATGGGTGAGATCAAGCGGATGAATTTCGCCTCACTTGCCAACATCCGCAGCAACGGCCTGATCGCGATGGACATCGAGGACGGCGACGAGGTTATCTCGGCATGGCAGGCCGCTGAGGGCGACGAGGTGGTGATGGTCTCCGAGATGGGCAAGGCGGCCAGGTTCTCCATCGACAAGGTTCCCGTCAGGCAGCGTCAGTCGGGCGGGGTACGCGGCATGCGCCTCATGCCGGGTGACAAGGTGGTGTCCATGGACGTCGTCATCCCAGGCGCCAGGCTGCTGGTGGTAAGCCGCAATGGCCACGGCAAGCTGACTGCTATCACGTCCTACAAGACCACCGGCCGAGGCGTCATGGGCGTGACCACGCTCAAAATCACGGACAAGACCGGGCCCGTTGCAACGGCACACCTTGTTCAGGACTCTGCCACGGAGGTGATCATCATCTCGGCGAAGGGGGTCATGATGCGCACGCCTCTGTCCGAGATTCGCTCGCTGGGCCGCATCACCCAGGGCGTGAAGGTCATGAAGCCCGACGAGGACGACTACGTGGTCACCGCAACCAGCATCGACACAGGAGGCGGTAACTCGAAGTAGCCGCCTCTACGAGCGCTATCCCCGCAGCCGTAGATACCTGAACAGGAGCGGGTGGCGTTCCCTGGCAAGGTCGAGCGCCTGCTGCATCACCCTTCGCAGCGTGAAGTGCGCCTGCGGGCTTGTGCGCAGCTTGAACAGGTGGTAGCACTCGCGCAGGTTCAGCTTGGAGAGCACGCGCCTCAGGTGCGCGTGAGTCACCAGGTAGGCCGCCACGTCCGGCGACACTTCGGCGATGCGATGGTACCCCTCGGCCGCCGCGTCCATCGCATCCCTGAACCGCCTCTCCAGCCCGGCCTCCACCACTATCTCCGGCACGATGTATCCCAGGTCAACCGTGGCAGGCTGAGGCAGGTAGGTCTGCATTCGGTGTCGCTTGAACTCGCGGTATGCGCCGTAGTCCATCACCAGGTCGAAGGTGTAGTCCACCACCTCCAGTTCCCTCAGCGGCACGTCGTGAGGGCCCAGCCTGTCCAGCGCCTCGTGTATCGCCGCCTCCATTTGGGGCCTGTCCATGCGCTCCACGCGCTCCCACACCTCCGCGTACGGCATGGGCGAGAATCGGTACAGCAGCGCGGCGACCAGCTTCTGCTCAGCCTGCGGATCGCAGTGGACCAGCTCGGCGCGGCAGTCGTCCATGCCTGCGCCGTCCTCGCGGGGCATGGCGAGCGCTTCCTGGGCCTGGCGCGTGAGCGCAATGTACTCGTTGCGGTCGGCGTACTTGATGAGCGTGGGGGTTATCTCCCTGCCCTTCTCCTTCAGCGCCTCGCCCACCTCCCGTTCCTCGGCTAGCTGCGACGACAGCAGCTTTCGAACCGCGTGCTCCATAGAGCGGGCATTCAGCGTCACCCCAACGTTGGTGAGGGTAGACGCGGGCAGCAGGAAACGGGCTGCGTCAGTGGCGACGCGCCTGAGCCGCAGGTTGTAGGCGCCATCGCGCTCGCTCTCGCCGCGCGGTGTGACCTCCCGGAGGTGAGCCATCAGCCCGTCGACGGTCTCCTCATAGGCTGCGAACAGGGCGTCACAGGCGCCGACGTAGACATCGCGCATAGGCGGGTTCTCGTCCAGCTCACTGGGGACGTGGTAGTGGCCCTGGCCAAGCACCTGGTACCGGGACGACTTCTCCGTGTAGGAAGCCAGTCGGTTGTCCTCCAGGGTGTCGCAGGCCAGACGTGAGATGTTCTCCACAGCCATGTGGAGAACGGCGTGCTCCGCGACAGAAGCGTGCCCGTAGTTGAGCACCCAACGCTCGTGGAAGTCGGCGGCCCGCTCCTCAGTTACCCGCCGCGCGATCTCGTCGAAGGGCTGGGGATTGCGCGACGTCATGGCGAACGCGACGGCGAGCTGCTCCTCAGTCAGCTCGCGCGGGTCAAGCGGGTAGATTCGCCGGGAGAGATCCATGTTCGCGCGTGTGATGATACACCAGGACACGTGCGCGTGGATACAGACGATTTCGTACGAGATTGAAGCGGGAGATTGAGGCGCGGGGAGTCGATCGGGCTAGTAGCCGGGCTGCTCCTCCAGGTCGTCAGCGGAGGATGGCACAGTCTCCTCCTCGTCCGAGGGCGGCGCGGCGATCGTCACCTCGCCCTCCTCATCCCAGTCGATGATCGGAGGCCGGTCCAGCTCGATCTCCTCGTCCTCCAGGTCGATCTCAGCCGGCAGTGGCGGGCTGCCCAGATATGAGTATACGCCGCCCATTGGCTGCTTGTACGGGAACGACACGATGCCCTGCTGGCTGCTGTGCTGGTACGTCTCCCTGATCATGATGACCAGGCTGTCTTCCTGGACGGAGGTCACCGCGGCCTCGTAGCGATTGCCGCCCTCCATGAGACGCGCCAGGCGTTGTCCTTGTTTTGGCTCAACCTCTCCCAGGTAGAGCCCCTCCGGGCTCTCCACGGTGAGGCCCCCGCCGGTCAAGCGCAGCTGCACGGCGTCGCCGGGGGCGACGTGGAGGTGGGCGCCGTCGGGAGGTAGCCGGGTGAGCGAAATGGAGCCGGACTTGCCGCGCTCCTCGATAAAGAGCTGTAGCGTCGCCTTGGAGCCCTGCCGGGGCGCCGGCGCGTCCTCGCTGAGCTGGTCAAGCCTGCGCAGGTTCTTGCGAGCGATGCTGTTGGCGGGTGAAATCTCGAGAGTGCGGCCGAAGGCAGCCTTGGCCTCTTTGTAGAGACCCAGCTCCGAGAGGGCCTTGCCCAGGCGGTTGTGAGCCTCCACGTCCCGCGGGAACTCTTCGATAATCTCGCGGTTGAGCTCCACCGCCTCCTGCCAACGGCTGGCGAGGGCGAGGGCAATTGCCTCCTTCGCCTTGTCTCTCCTCTTCTTCGCCTTGCTATCGACGTCCAGCGCCATGTGCACCGCTCCGGGTGTGAGTGGTGACAGATTGTAAACCCTGTGTCAAGGGGTACGCAATCCCTGATTGAACCCGTGACGGCATCGTGCCCAAATGCGAGGGGCTGACGCACCCTGATTTCTTGCGCCGGGGGTTTCCCCCACGAGAAGATTCGACTATAATTGGGGATAATGATAGGCGCTCAGGGGGAGGCCATGTCCGAGCGGTATCAGAGAGAAATAGAAGAGATCCTCCAGCAGGCGGGAGAGCACACTCCCGTCAAGGAGCCGGAAAGGCCCCACCGGAGATCGCCTGCGTCCGCGTTGGGGGGCATTGGCAGGGGTGTGGCGGGCCTCATTTACCGCAGTTCAAGCCGCCTGCTGATAATTGGCGCTGTACTCTTGCTTCTGGCCGTACTGGTCAGCGTGATCCTGCCAGGCTTCCTTGGGCCGTTCGTCTGGCTGGGGCTGATCTTGTTCATCCTGATCTACGCGCTCTACTTCGCGCGGCCCGGCGGCAGCCCGGAGAAGCGATGGCGCGGCCGGGCGATCGAGCCGACGCCCAGCGAGGACAGCGCGTGGACGCGCTTCCAGCGCTGGCTCAAGCGATAGGCTGGTTATCTGCAGTGCAACGGACGTCCTTGGCAAACGGATCGTGGTGCGCAATGCTGCCCGCAAGATTAGGAGATTGATGGCTTGAGTGCTCGCGAACGCTCCTCTCAATTGACTCGACTAGTCGAAAGGATCATTGAGGAAAAGCAACTCGAGAAGTTCCAGGAATACTGGGAACTATATGAGGAGACTTGCCCTGTTAATTCAGTAGCAGCCTTCTACCTCAGGACAGAAGCGCGCGCCGATTACTTGGGCCGCAAAAGTGGTGACTACTGCAACGTAGCCATAATTGGCGATAAATTGTTGGTAGATATCGAGGCTGACGATAGTGATGATTCAGGCAATCTGATTGTGCAGCCGTTGCGGTCCTTTAGTGATATCTCAATTCACATAGGACCTCTCAGGAATTTGGAGTCTTCGAGAGATGCGTCCTTGGTTGTGCTTGCCAACCGAGCAGGTGATGAAGAAGTTGGACTGCACTGGGTCGCAAAGACCGAAGAGGACGAAGATCATCTTCTTGAGTTCGCAAAAGTATTGATACGAGTGGTTTCCGAAAAGTGAGGCGTGGAGGGTACAATGGCAAGCCCAGCGCTTGTCCTTAGTGAAGGCAAAGTCAAGAGGTACACCGATAGTCGGCACGCAAACTGGCTTGACCAACGCCATCGCGTCCACGAGCGCCTCCACTTTCCCCTCGAAACGCGGGGAATGCGGACGCCTTTCCGCAACAGGGTACTCGATTTCATCTATAGGACCGCATTGGATCTGTCCGGCGGCCTCCTTGAGTTCGCAGCAGTCTCGGTTTCCAGCCAGCCCGGCGAGGAGGACTCTCTCACCTTGGATCTGACCATGACCGTAAACGCCGAATGGGAATTAATCCGAGAGCTTCGTCACGGCATCCTGGTCAAGGTCGGCGAGTGGTCTCAGGAGTGGTCGGAGTACGAACAAGAAGACTACGGGCGGAGGATATACTTCAGCCTGATCCCTTCCAGCCTATGAGGCCGCTTGAGTTCTACAGGCTGGGCGTTGCCCTAGCACAGACCGCTAGAGCTGAAGCTGAACAACGAACTGTAGTAAATCGGCTGTACTACGGGCTTCATCACGAGGCCTGTTGCAGGTACTTCAGGGCCAACGCTGCGTCGGCACCTCTGCACACCAACAGCAGACATACGCAGCTCCGAGATCGATACAATACTCAACATGACCCCAAGTCCAGGGCTGTTGGCAGTCTCCTGCACGACATGATGGCGCTACGGAGGGAAGCAGACTACGAGCTTGTTCCTCCGATCCGATTCAGAAACCTACCCCTAGCCCCACAGCAGTTCTTGGATCTTGCCTTGGAAACCGGACGCCAACTCTTGGACGCGCTTGAGGACTATTCACCAGGAGAAGCAGAAGATGGGTGCAACTGCCCCCATGCGTACGTAAGCCGGTAACTGTGAGGTACCCGCGTGTGTTCATTCACACGCTACTAGCCAGCCCAAGGTGTAACGAGCTTGCAGACAAACCAGAAGCGGGGGGGGGGGGGGGGGGGGGGGGGGGGGGGGGGGGGGGGGGGGGGGG
>JAPPHY010000014.1 GCA_028877205.1 Chloroflexota bacterium
TGTGGGCCGCAATGTGCTCCCGCGCATCGGAGAAGCGCGGTTCCACAAAGCGGGAAACGGGGTGACGGTCGTCAGGACGCTCGTGGCAGTCCAGACAGGCCGCGTTGCCGACATCCTCGGAGCCAAAACCGATGGTGGACTGCCGCAGGCCCAGCCAGTGGTAGACGTTGGAGCTCAGCTGCTGCGCGGCGGTGCCCGCCACGGCTGAGTGGCATTCCTGGCAGCCCAAACCTTCGTGGCCCGTGTTCATGGGACCTTTGGCAACCAGCGCGCTGCGGTCCGGAACAGTGAGAAACGCCACCAGGAGCAGGCCCAGCACAACGCCGGCTGCAACTCCGACATATCGCCAATGTACTAGCAGCGTTCTGATAATGGCCCCGTCCCTGGGAGTCCTTGTGACCCTTCATCTATTCAGCGCGTGCAATCATCTTGTGGCATGAAGCGCGGAATCGTCTATCGGGACGGAGGCGTACCCTCCAGCCCGCAGGTCTCAGCCGCCCTCAAGAATGCTTCCGGTGGATCGCCGTAGCTGGCTTCTTGCATGGCTTCCACCAGCTTCGCTGGCCCGCCCAGTTCCTCGAACAGGCAGGCCCCTATCTCCCTGTCCTCTGGCTGCATACCAAGCCTCGGGGCATAGATCTCCCACTCGTCGTCGTTCATGCAGACCACGGAGACGTTGAGCGCGACCATCCCCAACGCCAGAGAATTCGCGGGGGTAGACCCGGCAACGGCTGGAGCCATCAGACCTCGCAGGTTAAATGACACGAATCCTTCCCGTATGCACGATGAAGTCTCCTGGCTGAAGGGTTCAACCTGTCCGACCAGCGTTGTCAGGAACAGCCTCAGCACCGTATCGTCTTGCAGGCAGTTGACGATGTCCGCAGCAGTTTCCGGCGAGCCGCCGGAAGAGCGTCCCGTCATCTGCAACAGTTCCTGGGAACCGATGCCCTCTTCGCTGAGGCAGGACCGCTCCTCAGGCGACAGTCCAGACAGGAACGCCTGGGGATCGTCAACAGCCACAGGATGCAGCGTGTCCGGCGGCAGTCCCATGCCTTCCGTGGAACTGTCGCCGCCGATACCGCCGGAGCCGGAGTCCTCAGTCAATTCGGTAAAGCCCACGCCGCACTTGGTGGTCGCAGCTATGAACGTCGTGGGCAGTCCGGATTCATCCGTTTGGAGCAGGGCTTCCGCGAATCCCGTCGGGCCTCCCAACTCCGCCAGCAGGCAATCCTTACCGGATTCGTCGTGAGGCCCTAATACCAGTACGGGGGCCGCCGCATTCCACTCCTCATCGTTCAGGCAGGCCGTGAACATCAAGAAGCTAGCCAACCCGTATATCTGGGCTTCCAATGTTAAAGGCTCACCGCCTGTGAACTGCACTGCCGAACGCAGGTCAATCGCGCCAAAACCCTCACGGATGCACGCGCTTGTCTCAGAACTCACTTCTCCGGTCGCCGCCAGCGTCTCATTGAAAACCAGACGAAGTACCGTTTCGTCTTCAAGGCAGTCGATGATGGCGTACCCATCCGTCGGCGGAATCTGGTCGGCGCTAGCCGCGATTATCTGGGCTACGCCAATGTTGTTGTCGGCCAGGCAGGAGCGCTCGCCATCCGACAGATCGGACAGCAACGCCTGCGGGTCTTCAAAGTTGAGCGGAGCAAGGCCCTGAGGATCAGGAGGCTGCCCGAGCTGGGCGGGCGGAGTTGCTGTTGCGGCTGCGGTTGGCTGTGCGGTGGTGGCCTCCGGCGCACTGGTGGCCGTTGCCTCCGCCGTAGGCTGCGCGGCCGGGGTTTGGCCTTCGTCTGAGCAGGCCATCATCGAGAACAACGAAGCTAGTACAACCAGGACTACCACGAAGTATTGCTTTGACAAGCTCGCCTCCCTGAATTAGACCGAGTTCACAACCTCGGATCGACCGGCTCGCTCTCAAGGGCGAGCACGCCGAAGGCGCACTCATGCACCCGGTAGAGGGGCTCTCCTTCCACGAACCGATGGAGACCCTCTACGCCCAACGCGAATTCGCGTAGGGCCAGGGACCTCTTTGCGGAGATGTTCCGGTTCCGCAGACGCTCCAAATTCTCCGTCAGCGTGTACTCGGGTCCGTAGATGATGCGCAGATATTCGGCGCCCCTGCACTTTATGGCGGGCTGGGCCAAGCCGCGCTTGGCCCTAGACACAAAGTCCAACGGCTTGACGACCATGCCCTCGCCGCCTGTACTCGTAAGTTCCTCCCACCAACCGGTGGCCTCAGACTCATCCGACGTGTCCAGTCGCACAACCTTGTGCCGGGTGTCCCGGAACAACGCAGAATCAGCCTCATGCAGGCGCGCAGCGACATTCATGTGCCACAGGTGGTCCTTGTCGGTGTGCAGTCGTCCTTCGCTGGCGAGAAGGTGGAACGGCGCGAACTGGATATCGGCGAGCGATTCGACCGGCCAGCAGTACCGGGCGTAGGCGTCGCCGTAGAGTCGGACCATGCCAAGCCTGTCTTCAATCCCAGCCAGGGTGTCAAAGACCTCGACGCCGCGAGCAGCCGTCTGCCGGAGAAGCGATCCGGCGACCGTCAGGCTGGTCCGAGCAGCCACGCCGACGGCGGCGTACTGGTCGCTGAGCAGCTCCTGCGCCTTGAGGGACCACGGCATGATCTCGCTGTCCAGCACGATCCAGTCCGTCTCCAGCTCCTCCCAGAGCCCAGCGTCCGAAATGCCCCTGCGGACGCGTTCCATGAACGCCAACTCCAGGGCGCGGTCTCCAAGGAACCTTCGCCCCGTCCGCGTGTAGCAAGCGCCGACGCCATCGCCGGAGATGCCGAAGCGCCGCTCTATGGCAGAGGCGTCCCGCCCAACCACGACGACGGCCCGTGAACCCATGTGCTTCTCCTCGCAGACCACCTCGGACACGCCAGCATTCCGGTAGTAGGTGAAGACCTCGGCTGGATGCTCAAGCAGGCCGGGGAGTTTGGAGGTCTCGGAAGGGGAAATCGTGGGCGGAAGGTAGACGAGCCAGCGCGGGTCCAGGGCGAACCGGCTCATCACCTCAAGCGCCGCAGCAGCGTTCTCCTCCCGCACCGTGACATTCCCTCGCAGCCGGGTCGAGACGACACGCTTGCCGATCACGTCATCGATGTCGAGAAGGTTTGCCGAGCGGTCCACAGTTGACCTAGTCGCCTCCTCCGGCGGTACGGGTTGGGCCAGTGGTCTGACCGGCTCGTAGTAGACCCGCGCCGCCGGAACCGACACGAGCTCCTTCTCGGGATACCGGAGCGCGGTCAGCTTCCCGCCGAACACGCAGCCCGTATCGATGTTGATGGTGCGGTTGAGCCACACAGGTTCCACAACGGCGGTATGCCCGTAGACAACCGTGGCCTTCCCTCGATACTCGGCCGCCCAGTTGGCGCGTATCGGGAGTCCGAATTCGTCCTTCTCGCCGGTGGTCTCCCCGTACAGGCAGAAGTCCCGGACGCGGGCCGAGGCGCGGCCCTGGTACTCCGACTTGATGCCCGCGTGGGCAACGACCAGGTCCCCGTCGTCCAGCACGTAGTGGCTAATGAGTCCATCCAGGAAGGCAAGAGCCTGTTGTCGAAACGCTTCGGACTCCATGTCCAGTTGCGCCAGCGATTCCGCCAGTCCGTGGGTCACCTGAACGTTCCTGCCCTGGAGCTTTCGGGCGAGCTTGGACTCGTGATTGCCCGCTACACACAGGGCCGAATCACTCGACACCATCGACATCACGAGCTTGAGCGCCTTGACGACGCCGGGGCCTCGGTCCACGAGGTCGCCGACGAACACGGCCTTTCGCCCCTCAGGATGGGAAACCGAAAAGCTCATGCCACCGCCAGCGTCAGTTCGGGTCTCAACCACGTACCCTAGGCGTTCCAATAGCGTGAGCAGCTCGTCGAAACACCCGTGGACATCGCCGATGACGTCGAACGGGCCGCGCTCGTGGCGCAGGTTGACCCACATGGGCGTCCGCTGAATGGTTGCGGAGTCAACCTCTTCGGGAGAGTTGAGCACGAACACATGCCGGAAGCCCTCGCGCTTCAGCCCGCGAAGCGACCGCCTGAGCTGCTGGGCCTGCTGGCGCACCACTCGACCCCCAAACTGGCGGTCGGGGCGCTCTCTGTTGCGGGCCAGGCAGAGGGACTCGGGCATGTTCAGGACAATGGCCACCGGCAGGCAGTCATGCTCCCTGGCCAGTTCCACGAGGGACTTCCGCGCCTCCGGCTGGACGCTGGTGGCGTCGACGACGGTGAGGCGGCCGGACCGCAGGCGCGTGGCCGCGATGAAGTTGAGCAGCGCAAAGGCGTCGGGAGTCGCCGCCTGGTCGTTGGCGTCGTCGGCAACCATCGCCCGGCAATCGTCCGACGACACCACTTCAGTGGGTTTGAAATGACGGGAGGCAAAGTGGGATTTCCCCGAACCAGTGGGGCCGATGAGCGCGACGAGGCACAGCTCAGGAATGCCGATGTTCATCGCGTGAAGACTCCCATTTGGGTCGGAGCTCCATGTGTTGGGTGGACGGGACCGATGTCCTCGAAACGCACATCGTATTTGCGGCGGTCAGCAACCTGCCGTGACCAGTCCTGGAATTCTCCTCGCCTCCACTCGAAACGATGGTCCCCGTGCCTGAATGCGCCGCCGGGCAGCCCTTCGAACAGCGAGTTGTACTCCGCATTCGGCGTCGTTATGAGGACGGCGCCGGGCCGGGCATTTCCGAAAACGGTGTCCTCGAAGGCGTCAAGCCGCGTGGGGTCGATGTGCTCGATCACCTCCATGGCGACGGCGGCATCGTGCCCTGAGAGGCGCTTGTCCCGATAGGTGAGGGAGCCGTGCAGAAGGGTGATGCGCTCCCGTTGTCGCGGGGGCAGGGTATCGAGGCGCAGTCGGCGGGTCGCCGTTTCCAACGCCCGGTGTGAGACGTCAAGGCCCGTGATCGAACGAACCGAAGGCTCCCCGAGGAGTGCCTCGATCAACCTCCCTTCGCCGCAGCCGAGGTCGAGCACCCTGGCCGCCCCCATGTCGCGGAGCGCCGCGAGCACCGCCTGAATGCGCTGCTCACCCAGCCGCATGGGCGCCTCAAGCCGTTCCTCTTCCCGTTCGTGCCTTGTGGCGATAACGCCCGGGTCAGCCGACCCCGCGTCAAGCAGCTGGGCAAGCGCCTGGCTTACCAGGCTGCGTTGATGCTTCAGGTAGCGGCGCGAAATGAGTTCCCGCAGCGGATGGTTGTCCAGCCACCCCTCGCCGAAGCGCATTAGCTTGGCTACCTCGTCGTCGCCGACCCAGTAGTGCTTTTCGTCGTCCAGGACGGGCAAGAGCACGTAGAGGTGGGAGAGTAGGTCCCGGAGCCGGATCTTCGACGACAGGCGCACGCCATAGTACGGGCTGTGTCCCCACTCCGGGAAACGCTCATCCAAGGGCTGCCCTGAAACGTCAACGTCGTAGCCCAGCGGCTCGAACAAGCGCCTGATGAGGTCCGGTCCGTCCGCAGAGGGCATCACGGGAACATCGGCTTCCAGCGGTATGGGCATGTCGGCGAGTTCCGGTCGTTCCGTACTTTTCCCCGCCAGCGCGCTGCCGAACACCGAGGCAATTGCCACGCTCATGTGCGATGAGGCCACGTAGGGACGGTCGTTCACGTATCGCCCCAGCCAGTCCCCGGCGTTGGGGTTCCCGGACTTCGGGCGCACCAGACCCACCGGATCGATGTGCAACAGAAGCGCCGCCGTGCAGCGGTGGCTATCTGCCTCGGGGTAGAAGATGTCGGCCCTCCCGAAAGACAGCTTGAACGACTGAAACCGGCTGGGGTTCTTGTGCAGCAGGAACCCTAGGTCGGTCGCCGGTTGATGCGTCGTTGTGATCGTAAGCAACATAATTCAAATGTTAGGACGGACAGTTAGTGCCTCAGTTTCGGTTAGAGCAATTGCCGCAGCCGCCGCAGCCGCCACTTTCGCAGGACGGCCAGCAACCGGCGCAAGGCTCGAATCTCATACTTTGCTAGTTCTGGTTGCATACCTTTCACCCTGGGCAGTTCCAAGCCTGCCTGAGACCGGCAGGTCCAAGGACGGCCACCGACAGAATGCTCCAAGACCGTCAGCCCCCTCCCTTCAAACCGGGACACCTGCTTGGGCTTTGACGGTTGTTGCAATCACATTATACAGTTGCGATAATCAAACAACTAGAGAACATCACGGTCGTTGATGGGAATTGTCTCGGAGACGGAGACGCCGAGGAGAGACCGATGGCTAGGACAGCGAGCTTCGACGGCGGGGCCTTCTTCGCCGCCCTGGATGCGGAGCGGCAAGCCCGCCGGCGCACCTGGAGGCAGGTGGCCGAAGAGTGCGGCATCAGCGCCTCCACCCTGACTCGTATGGCCCAGGGCAGACTCCCCGACGTGAACGGTCTGGCGGCATTGGCGGCATGGTCGGGGCTGGAGGTGGACCGCTTCGTCAAGAGCGCCGTCGCCAGACAGGAGCCGAAGCCGATGGCGGTCATCTCTTCCTGCCTGCACGCAGACCCCCACCTCAGCGAGGAGGCCGCCGTCGCCATTGACCAGATGGTCAGGGCAGCCTATAGAAGCATGGCGAGCCAGCGACAGGATTGACGGCATGACTCCCAAAGAAGAATTTGAGCTTCAAGGAATCCAGGATGCGCTCCAAGTCTCTTGGAGCAGCGTCCTTGGCTGGACTTCGGAAACCGAAGGTGTGCCAGACTCCCAAATAGAGGCCCAGCCTGTTGAGTCGAGGTCAAGGCTTGAACAGCAATTCGACCCGACGTTTGCCACTCGACTCGCGCTCAGAGAGAAGCAAATACAGCAAAACTATCGCCCAATCATCGGAATACACAAATGGTTCGCCCGCCGTCCCGGAACGGTATTCCGCACCCTCCTTCTTGCGGAGTACAACGGTGCTGAGCCATTGGAGACCAGCTATTGGCGTCAACACAAGCTGAACGGAGTGATAGCGGACCCGTTCATGGGAGGCGGCACACCGATCTATGAGGCTAATCGTCTGGGCTTCAGCGTCTTGGGTACGGACACGAATCCGATGGCGTTCTGGGTAGTCCGCCAAGCCTTGGAGCATCTCGACACTCACAAATTCGCGGCGGTAGCCGATGAGGTGGCGTCAGCCGTCGAAGACATTGTGGGCAAGTTCTATAAGACCACGTGTCTCCAATGCGGAGCGTCAGCACAGGTCAAGTACTTCATCTGGGTGAAGACGGAACCGTGCCCTACTTGTCAGACTGTGAACGACCTGTTCCCCGGATACCTACTGGCCGGAGACAGCAGGCACCCCAGGCACGTGGTGGTGTGCAGTGAATGCGGGTGCCTCAACGAGTGCGACGACGAGCCTTCCAAGGACATCCCTAAGCCATGCGCCGAATGCGGCGGACCCCTGTACGTAGAAGGACCAGTGCGCCGGCAACAGGTCGAATGCAGAAGATGCGGAACCGAGTACCCGTACCAAATTAGGGAACCCGTCCGTCCGCCCAGCCACCGCATGTGGGCGATGGAGTACCACTGCAAGGCGTGCAAACCAACCCACAAGGGACGGTTCTTCAAGCAACCAGATGCGGACGACCTCGACAGGTACGAACAGGCTCGACTGCGGCTCCAGGAGTCACCGGATCTGCCAATCCCCGAAGATGCGATTCCACGGGGAGACGAAACGGACCGCCTTCATCGGTGGGGCTACCGGCGTTACAGGGAGATGTTTACCGACCGCCAGCTGCTCGGGCTCGGGCTGTTGCTGCGCCGTATTACCCAGGTCGGAGACTCCCCCGTCCGACATGCCCTGCTAACCGTCTTCTCGGATTTCCTGCGGTACCAGAACATGCTGTGCCGGTACGACACGTATGCGCTCAAGTGCCAGGACATCTTCAGCGTCCACGGCTTCCCCGTGGGCTTGGTCCAGTGTGAGAACAATCTCCTTGGCATACCCAAGGTGGGTGCCGGGGCCTTTCGCCACTTCGTCGAGAAATACCTTCGAGCCAAGCGGTACTGCGAAGCTCCATTCGAGACACGTCTGAATGGCAAGCGAAAGGAAGTCGTGCCAATTCCCGGTGAGCGGATAATGGCTGACGTCGTCCGTCACTTCCCGGTCGAGGATGAGAGACAGGCGCAGATTGCAGCATCCCCTGCGACCGAGATGAACTTGCTGCCGGAGTCTCTTGACGGCGTATTCACCGACCCTCCCTACTTTGCCAACGTACAGTACGCTGAGCTCATAGACTTCAACTACGTCTGGCTCCGGCAGGCGCTACGGGACGAGTTTACCGAGTTTACGCCCCTGACAACCCGCTCGTCGGATGAATTGACAGGCAATGTGACGATGGGCAGGGGGATCGAACATTTCACGGAAGGGCTGTCGGCGGCGTTTAGCCACTACGCGGCAGCCCTCAAGCCCGATGCCCCATTCGTTTTCACGTACCATCATAACGATCCGGCCTCTTACGTTGCGGTCGTCGTCGCAATCTTGGATGCTGGCTTGGACTGCACCGCCACTCTGCCAGCAGCAGCCGAGATGAGCGCTTCGCTTCACATTCTCGGGACTAGTTCCTCCATCCTCGATTCGGTTTTCGTTTGTCGGCGTACCAAGATTACCCATCAGGCCAGCGCCGATATACACGGAATACTGGCGCAGGACGCGGCACTGATGGCGGTCGCCGGTGTCAAGGTGAGCCCTGGGGACATCCGGTGCTTGGCATCTGGTCACATTGCGCGCGTGGCTATCAACGAACTGCGTGAAGGCTGGGACAGAGGAGATTCACTCCCGGATCGCATGAAACGAGCTGAAGAAAGTCTCGTCGAGCTTGCCGACGGCTTGGAGCTTGACTCCCTCCCTGGCCGGGTGCTCGAAGCCTTGGCTCAAGAGCAGGAACCGATAAAGGGTGGTAGAAATGCCACGACCGTTTGAGATTGCATCCGCGGACCTGCGAGACCATTTGGAGGAGCTGGTCGACGCGACCTTCTCCGATATCCAGTCCCAGTTCTTGGTTCTGCCGAGGGGCGACAACTTCGTCGAGTACCGAGAGTTTCAGAGTGCTTATGAGGTTCTCCGGCGGCGGACAAGTGCCTTCGCTGATTTCTCAGAAGGCAGTGTGTGGGCCGCACTTCGCGAGAACAGCCTGTGCTTGGTCGTAGTCCGAACGATGCTGGGTATCTCCCCGCCCGAATGGGCTGACTTGGCCCGGAGCGACCGAAGCAGCGACATCACCCAAGGGTATGCTAGGAGTTTAGAGGGTCGATGCCGCAGCGACCGCGCCACCATCGGCAGGCTTGTCCGCCCACGCCACACCAAGTCGCTAGACCGCATTGATGCCTTGGTGTCAGTCGCGGTTGAGTACATCGCCAGGGGTGCACCTCCAGGGGCAGCAGACACAGTTCACCGCCTTGACAAGGTGGATACCTTTCACGGATTGGAGTCTCTCCGCCACGTTGCCTCCCAGCACGTCCCCTACGCCATGTTGCTGTACGAACGGTACCTCGGCAGACCGTTTGCTACGCACCGAGACGCGGTTTCTGAGCTCGTAGGGGATACCATGGAAACAGCCATTGAGGAGCTGCTCACTCGCGCTCGCATCACTTTCCGCAAGACAAAGCGAGCCGAGAACATCCCCGGCTACGATCAGGTGCCTGACTTCTTGGTTCCCGACGAGTTCAACCCATCTGTAGTCATCGAGGCCAAGATCACCGGTGACGATGGGACGGCTCGTGACAAAGTGGCACGTATTGAGCGGCTTACCCGGATGCGTGATGATCGACGCAGGGAGGGTCAACCCGACTTTGAGGTGGTGGCGTGCATCGACGGTCGGGGGTTCGGCGTGCGTCGAGAGGACATGCGTAGTTTAATCACCAGGACCGAAGGCAAGGTGTTCACGCTGACCACACTGGATCAGATGGTCGCCCATACACGGCTTAAGGAATTCCTACCCTCCGCATAAGGGGAAGCGGCACTCTATGCGTTCCCTTCAACACAAGCGCTCAAATGATGCACATCACCCTTGTTCAGCTACAACACGAAGTTGACGCGTTAGCCAATAGAAGGAAGAAACAGAGGATGAATAGCGCTGGAGGGCAAGCTGTGGGATGGAAACTTATGGGCTACATTAGGCAAGCAGTCACCCTTACGGCCGCCATGGCCCTCATAGTGGGTCTTTCCTCGTGCGGAGACGGCGCAGAGCCCGTGCGGTTGGCCACCGAGGGCGCCTACCATCCCTTCAACTTCATCAACGACGACGGCGAGATAGACGGGTTGGAACGCGAGCTCGGAGACGAGCTCTGCCGCAGGGCCGAGCTTGAGTGCGAGTGGGTTCTGAACGACTGGGAGGGCATGATCCCGGACCTGGTGGCGGGGGAGTTCGACGCTATCATCGCCGGCATGAGCATCACAGACGGGCGCGACATGACCATCGACTTCACTGAGCCCTACTACCCTCCCACCCCCTCCGTCTACCTCGCGCTGACGGGCGCGGGTGATGAGGCTGTTGAAGGACGGCTCGGAGCCTACGCCAACACCATCTACTCGGACTACTTCACCGAGCAGGGCATCGAGTATACCGAGTTCAGCAGCGAGGATGAACGCATCGAGGCGTTGCTGAACGGCGACATCGACGCCAGCCTGGTGGACCACGCCTACGCCGTGGAGAAGCTCGCTGAGTACGAGGGACGGTTGACCATCGTCGGCCCCTCCGTGGTGCTGGACCGTGGCATCGGCATAGGCGTGCGCAACAACAACGACCTCCTGGCGAAACTGAACTCCGCCATAGCGTCCATGAAGGTCGACGGTTCCCTGAACCAGCTCATCATCAAGTGGGTCGGAGAGGACGCGGCGACGTTCGGGGAAGTCCCGCCGCCATAGCCCGACCGCCACGCCCGCTCAGTGGGCAGCGAGATTGCCCACACTCATGGGGACGGGCGTAGCCTGACAGGGTGTTCATCATCGACGATGTGGACAGGTGCTTAAGAAGAAGCAGCGCCACAGAATGGCAAGCCGACCTGAGCGAGGTCATTCTTGGGAACGTCGCGTAGCCCGTCCGGTATGCAGCCCGTGAACCGGTTCCCTGACAGGTACAACTCCTCAAGGTTGTGGAGGCTCGCCAGCGCTGCCGGTATATCTCCGCCTAACTGGTTGTTCCTAAGATCCAGCGACCGAAGGTCTGTGAGATTGCCCAGTGCAGGCGGGATTGCTCCGCTGAGCTGATTCTCGTCTAGCCTCAATGCCTGAAGCTTCACAGCATCTCCCAGGGCCGCCGGTATCTCGCCAGTCAACTGATTGCCGTGTAGTTCAAGACTTTCGAGGTTCGTAAGGGACCCAAGCTCGGCGGGGATACTTCCGGTAAGGTCGTTCTCTGACAGTCTCAGGAGTATGAGCTGGGTGAGGTTTCCCAACTCGACTGGAATCTCCCCACCCAGTTGGTTGGTTCCGACGTCCAGCCAGGTGAGATTCAAGAGATTGCCGAGTTCGCGTGGTATCTCTCCGCTCAACTGATTGTGGCCGAGCCCCAGGGATTCGAGGTGAACGATGTTACCGATCTGTGGGGGTATTGCTCCAGACAGCCGGTTGAAGCCCAGCTTCAGCATGCGGAGTGAGGAAGCCTTCCCTAGGTCTGGCGGGATGCCTCCTTCCAGTTGGTTCTCAAAGAGAAAGATCGCCCCTACCTCGGGAAGATTGCCCAACTCAGCAGGGATATGTCCGCTCAGCCGATTGCTCCCGAGGCCCAGCACCACAAGCTCGGAGAGGTTTCCTAGTTCAGGAGGGATTGCTCCCATTAGTTGATTGCCATCTAGCCACAGCTCTCTGAGGTCGGAGAGATTGCCCAATTCAGGAGGCATCCGGCCACTTAGCCGGTTCCCGATGAGTTCGAGCAGGCGGACGCGACCCCCAACCTCAGCGCTTACGCCATGCCATGCGCCCAGTGGAGCGGCGCTCACCCAGTTCTTATTCTCTATCCATTGCTCGCCCCCAGTTGCATTGTAGAGCGCAACCAGCGACGGACGATCCGGGCTGTCTTCTGGCAACGAGTCGCTAGCAGGTCCGGCATGATACCGCCGGTAGACAGCATTGAAGATTTCCCGCTTTCCGGCTGGAGTGCTGGACAGAAAAGCGTAGTAGATGGTGTCTTCATCGAGGAACTCGAAGAACTGCGACCGGCCATAGAGTTCACGAAGCGCCGCCGATATTACATCCTGCCCCAGGGCCTCGTGTACCGCCAGGAAGAAGCGTTCGCCCAGATAGTAGTCGCACTGGTCGCCTCCGTACTCGCCGATGTGAGCCGCGATATTCTCCCTGCCGCACCCGCCTTCATCAAGGTGCGCTACCCGCTGACTGATGCTCTCCACACCGAGCCGGTCTCGCGTGAATGCCTCTATGAACTGGGCCGCGCCTTCCGATAGCCACGGGTGTCCGCTCAGCGAATAGTGGTGGCTTATCTCGTGATAAAGAGCGCCGCTTTCAGGGCCGGACTCCGAGGAACTGGAGACGATGAGCGCCGTCAGGTAGGCAGGTTCCGGCCCACCGCCGCTCAAGTCGCCGAAGTACCTTCCTGTTCCCACCTGCCAGAGCTCCGGCTCGGCAACGATCAATACGACCTCACCAACGGGGAACGGAACGCCCATGAAGTCTTCTGCCACGCGCAATCCCTCTTCCAGTGCGATGAGAGATCGGTCCTCCTCGGGAAACGGGGTGTGCCTCACAACGGTGATGTCCACCCGGCCAGCCAAGGGAAGATTCACGGCTGTTGACGCCATGTAGTGAGTCTGAAGGAGGGCCTGCTGGAAAGCCCTGGGGCTGTTGGCGATGGCAAACAGGAGCACTGCATCCTGATCGTCGAGGCCGTCGTTGAACCAATCGTGAGTGCCAAGTTGGGCCAACAACTCGGCGCCAGCCGTGACGCCTGGAGGCTCATGCGAGAGGTCGGCAAGGACCTTGAGCAAATACTCGTCCCTCTGCCGGAAGGGCGGGGCGATGAAGGGCTCGCCTATGAGTTGCCATGCCAGGGCGCGGTTACTTCTTGCGAGGCTACAGAGACTGGCGGCAGCGTACTGTTTCATCGTTGACAGGTCATGCTGCACCCATTCTAAGCTCAGCACAGCTTGAGCCAACCCCGCGTCTTCATCCGCAATGCACCGCACACTGGAAATCGCGCTCGCCTCGGTGGCTGTGATGTCGTCCACTACCCATGGGAACGTGAGGATCAATTTCGCCGCAGTTGGGTCGATGACTGAGATGGCTTCGAGGGAGTCGATTGCCAGTTGCGTCCACTGCGTCCCTTCAGCAGTCCAATGCATCGCCTTGATTGCAGCATCATTCTCCTGGATGGCCGCTGGCGTAGCGGTCGTCGGTGTCGCGACGGGCGCAAGGGTCGCGCTTGGGGCAATAGGTGTAAGGCCGAACGTGGGTGTCGGCGTAGCGCGCGTATCCAGTACCGCGGCAGTTGGCTGGGTAGATTCGCACGCAGCAAGCACGGGCACGATCAGCAGGATTACGAGTGCTGCAAGGATATGCAAGGACATGTGCCGATAGGCCACCATATGGCTCTGAGCTAGATTGTGTCTCCCCGTTGCCCTCAACGCTGAACCGTTACCTCCTGTAAAGATGAGCCAACGCCTCCTCCTACAGTACTTCCTGACTAGCTAGCATTCCAAGTCGCAATCGTCGTCACTTTCAACCCGTTCTCGTCGGTCCTGCCACGCTCTGATTGCCCATCGCACTTGGATTTCGCTACGCTCAAACCATGCCCTTGTCAGATCAATATCTGCTCGACTCCCTCGGATGGATGCCGTTCGTCGAATCGACGGATCTGGCGCTCATCCCGGGTCACCTCCACCGGACCGTCCACCGCAAATTGCCCGAGCGCCGCCCCAAGACGTCGTCGGGAGAGTCAGCTACAGCATGGTCCACGTCCCGTCCAGCAGGAGATACTGCCTCGATGAGGGCGGCGTAGGCAGCCGGGGGATGACGCCGCTCGCTCAACGATGCCATCCCCCCGTTTGCATAGCGCACCAGCGCATCACTCACTCAGTCCGGCCAGACCTTACGGCCCTGTAGAACGCCGGGTGACATGGGCGAAGGGAACTAGGCCGCCGCCTCAGCACGCTTCAGCATGGCGGAGCAGCCCCGGTCCACGACGTGCTCCACCGACACCCGGCCCAGGCCGTCGTAGCCGGTGCGGAAGGCGTACTCCACCTTCGCTCCCCAGGGCACGCGTCCGCCTGTCCGTATGGCGCCGCCTCCCTCTCCACGGCCAGGCCCGCCCGCGCCCTTCACGACCATCCCGCTCCGCTCGCCCTTCTTCCAGCCCAGCACCTTCAGCTCGACGGGCATGACCCGCTCCGCCGCAGTCCGCCGGAACAGCACCCCGTGCAGCCGCTTCAGCACCCCCGGCGACGGGGTGCGGCTGCCGTTCATGATCTGGGAGAGGTGGCCGGAGCTGACACCGGCCCGCCGCGCCACCTCGTTCTGGCTGATGCCGTGAGCGTCCATCCGCTCCCACACGGCCTGGCGGTCCACATCGGCGCACCTGGCAGGCGCGACCTTCGCAGGGGCCTCCAGAGCCGACTCGACCCGCTTCTGTACCTTAACCCCCATGTTCCGGTGGCCGCGGGACACCTGGACCATGTAGCCGTAGGACACCTTTGCTCGCTCGGCCAACTCCTGCATGCTCATGCCCAGCTCCCGTGCGCGTTCCCGTATGTAGCTGCTCTCTCCCTGGACCACGCCGCCCTGCCGGTAGACGATGCCCTGTCCGGGGACTTCTCCCAGCACGGCCTCGGCCTTCTCTCGCATCCCGGGACTCCAGGGCCTGTTCCCCGTCGCAATCTGGGACAGGTAGCTCGGCGTCGTACCCATCTTCTCTGCAAGCTCCTTCATGGTGAGCCCCCGCCGCCTGGCCGCAGCCCTGAGCTCGGTCTCCGCTCTCGTGGTGTTAGCGGTGTTCGTAGCTGTCATGTCGCTTCCTCCTGTGATGAAGAAAGCGAGACCGCCCCCGTGTGGGAGACGGTCTCGCTCGATGTCGAGTCCCGGTAGCCGGGACCGTCTCCCTGGGTGTGTTGTCGTTGTGGCCGGTGGTGCGGACTCCCTATCGGAATCCGTGTGCGTGCCAAGCCCCTAGATCAGGTCAGGGGCAGGCTCCGTCGTGAAATCGGGCATAGGTTGTCCTCCCCCGATCGGAGTCGGGGGCAGGCCCTGGGTGGTGAGGTGAAGGGCGTTGGCAGGTCCGGCAAGCAAGGAGCGCGGCGGGGCGCCCGGTTCAAGCAAGGACGGCCCTAGCCCCGGCGCATGGCCGACGAGCAAGGGCAGCATGCCTTCAGTGCGGGGTGCGACGAGCGTGCGCACTAGGGCCGCGCCACGCCGTTCCCCTGGCATTGGGGCGAGGCAAGCCCGCTTCAAGGGCTGGAGGCCCCGCAAGCTACGCTCCGAGACGAGCTTGCCCGGCTTCCAGCGCATCCCCAGGACCGTAGCCACCTCCAGCAAGCCGTCGCCGTGAGGCACCAGGACGGCGGCCCGTCCCTCGCCCTGGATGTAGACCATCGCGGCCCGGTCTCCGAACCTGCGTCTCACGAGGTCACGCCACTCGGAGAAGGCCCAACGGATCTCCCTCGGCGTCGCCTCCACCGTGTCCACGCCGGCTAGGACCGCCAGCCCGCCATCAATGTCATCGGCCTGCCTGAGCCGCCGTGCCTCGTGGATGGAGCGCGTCACGCTCGCCTCCGCCGTCTCCGTCGGGAACAGCGTCTCGATCAGCCGGTCCACCAGCTCTTCGAGGCTGCGCCTTGGACGCGCCGTCTCCGTGTCCACCGTCCGCCCGTGAGTAACCAATGTCGCCGTCGTCATCGTGCACCTCCTTTCAGTGCTTCAGCTTTGTGCTGCCTCGAGTCAGTCCACCTCCTGCGGGCAAAGAAGAAGAGCCGTCCTCCGGCATGGGAAGACGACCCTTTGTGTTGTGATGATTGCGTGGACCCCAGAGCCCCGTCGTTAGCGCCACTTTGACCACGAGACGAACGCAGGGGAGACGCCGGGGTGAAAAAGACGCAGCTCGCCCAGGGTCCAATCAGGGGACTCGACAGAGGGGGAGCTGCTGAGGGGAAGGATTCCGACCGGCCTGCAGATCAGTCCGAGACCGGGGTGGAGAGAGCGACGCAGCCTACGACGTCATCGCAGGACGGCGTGCGTGGAAGCTGCGACCCAACCGAGTGACGGTTGTGCCGCAGGCGTGGGGAATTGCCGGATGCTGGGCGCACTTCGGCCAGGGTGTCCGAGGGGCCGGAGCGCGGGGTGCCCTTTAGCCTCTGCGAATGTGTCCCGGATTCCGAGACGGTCTCAGAGGAGCGGTGCTCGACCCCTCGACCGGCTCACGCAGCGGGAAGGCGCTTGTCCCACCGGGGATACCCATCGGGAGAGCGAAGCTCAATCCCTTCGGTCAGACCCCTGGGCGGCTGTTCGGAGAGCAGGGCTCGATCCTATGCAGCCGGTCCCGGATTCGGGGACGGGAACCCTCCAGGTTTCTCGGCACGAAACGCTGGAAAAGCCAGAAACTGACTCAATTATCCCCCGAGCGGGCGAGGGAAGGGAAGGCTTTGGAGGGGGTTTGAGGCCAGCCGAACCTAAATCACTCGCTCCCTTTGTGCCCGCACTATGCTGTGACTTAGCAATCGCCTGAAACCGGCCCCGAGGACGGCGCCGGGAGCTAGTTTCGCCACAGCCCCAGGGTGAGGACCCGGCGCACCCACAGACGCCGTAGCGCCTTCTTGCGCTCTACCCGAGACCAAATGACCTCCCCCCTGCGCTTCCGATCCTGGACCCGACGCTCTTCCCGTCCCCAGGGGTACGAGGCCGGCGGCAGGGTTAACTCGTGCTCCTCGATGATGGCGACCTCCAACCACAGCATCCGTTCATGGGCGTTCCTTATCTCTACCTCTGTGCCGGTCTCCGAGGCCCTGTGGTATGCGTCCCTTGCCTTGCGCCACTCGACGATCACCGGCGTCGCGTCGCCGTACACCTGCCCCTCGTCGGGCTCGGCCTCCTCGGTCACTAGCTGGGGATACTGCCTCCGGGGAACGTAGGGCAGTTTCGGGGCTTCGGGCTCCATGCCGGACTGCGGCGACACCGCTCCCTCCTTCACTCGATTCTCAACACGCAACAGCCGCCGCTCCACGTGCTGGCGATACCTGGCCTGCTCCTCCCTGAAAGCCTTGACCTCCTCGACCGCCGCCTTGAGCCCACCGCCCAGGTCCAGTTCCAGCTCCGCCAGCCGCTTCTCCAGCGACCCGACCCGCTCCCGCTGCTGGGCGGCAGCAGAGCCGCCCCCCAGCAGCAGGTGACGTTCCAGGGCGTCCGCCATGCGGTCGGTCAGCGTGCCTGACTCGACCGCCCTCGACAACGTTCGGTAGTTGACGCCCAGTGCCCTGCCAGCCTTCACCTTCCCACAGTCGCCGATCATGTCGTGCAGCAACGCCGTCAACCGCATGTGCCGGAGGCTCTCCAGACTCCGGCTCGCCTCAGGGTAGAAATCCTGTCCGTTCACGCCTTCGACCTCTCCGATTGCACTTCTACAACTTCCGTAGCCGGCACTGTCCACTCACGCCCGATTTTCCCGATTGCACTTCTGCAACTTCCACAGAGGGCGCTGTCCGCATCCCGTGGAAGGAACCCCGGAGACAAAGTGCTCGCAGGCTACGTCCTGTAGGGGGCTTTCACGCCTACGCCAGCTTGCCCACAACTCACTGAGCACCTCGTCCACCAAAGTCAAATTGCTGTACACGGGTAGTGCACCACAACCGGCCAGCCATTTGTCACGCCTTCCGAGGGGGGTCAGTTCCCTGACCCGGGCACCCGCGCTGACCCCGCTCATGCGCCGTTCCTAAGCCCTGCTCGATTCCCCAGACTCGTTGGCAGACATCACGACACCACATGCGAGGAGGTGAAGACGTGGGACTTCTCCAGTTCACTTGCCGGACCATCGGTAGGACCCGAATCCTGACCCTGGCCCCAGGTCCTGTAGGGAGCTATCCAATAGGGGGTTGCACACCCCGGATTCATCCCTCCACGCCCCACTGCTCGCTCGGATGTAGCCCAAAACCCCACTTGGATTCCTCCAACAGCCCCGGAACTGGCTCTTTCGCCAAAGTGCTCGCAACAACGGCCCCGACATCCCTTTTCCCCGCCTATTTCACGTTGGAGACAGCCCCCGACTTGGATTTCTCCAACTCTCGCAAATCCCTGTACACGGGTATGACAGCAGAGCAGCCTCCGAAGAGGCCCCGGAGGCCTTCTCCCAGCCCATGGCAGACCGAGCACCCGACGGTCCTTAAGCGAGGCGAGGGAACAGGCCGGAACGCTTGTGCCCCTGGCCCGGTGTCCCGTCGAGGGCTGGGGTTCCGTACCCCCGGATTCCACCCTCGCCGTCCGATTGCTCGCTTCGATGCAGCGCCAGGGCTCACTTCCGTTTTCGGAACTCACCGGAACCAGCCCTTTCGCCAAAGTGCTCGCAGGACCGGCTTCACTCTCCCCTTTTCCTTCCCATTTCAGCTTGCCCACGACCCCGCATTTCCCTTTTCGGAACTCTCGCCAATCCCTGTACACGGGTATGACAGTGGATCCCGCCCATTTCCGCCCGTTGCCCCAAAAGGGAGGACTCGCAAGTCCTCCCATATGCGGCATGGCGTCCCGCTTCACGGCTCCCCACACTCGACGGCATTCAGACCGGCAATGACAGGGCTCACCCAAGCCCTGCAAAGAGAGCGATGAACGACAAGAGCAGACAGGAAGGGCGACGGACGCCCGACGAGGAGTTCCCGGAGTTCGGAGAGGTGAGGGTCATCTCCAGGCCCGCACCCGACGCCGAAGACCGGCTGCGCCGTCTCTTCACCCTGCTGCTCAAACCCTCGGCCAGAGACGGGCAGGCGGAGTCCGAGAAGGACGCGCCCCCGGACAACCACTTGGAGGAGGAAACCTGATGCCATCCGAGATGTCCCCCAACCGAAATCAGCTATCACTGAGGCGTTCTTCTCTCAGCCAGGACGCCCCCTACGAGGCCGTCTTCGGAGACGTGTCGAAGATCATCGACGCTGCCAGAGAGTCGGCCGCCCGGTCGGTGAACGCCGCCATAACCGCAGCATACTGGCTCATCGGACGTCGCATCGTCGAGTTCGAGCAGTCGGGAGAGGAGCGGGCCGAGTACGGGGCGGCGCTCATCGAGAGACTGGCTGAGGACCTGACCGGAAGGTTCGGTCGGGGCTTCTCCCTCCAGGGCATCTACAAGATGCGTCTCTTCTACCTCTCATTCCCACCTGAACGGATTCTCCCGACACTGTCGGGAAAATCGGCTCCACCCCATCGACAGAGGATTCTCCCGACGCCGTCGGGAGATTTCGAAACCCCCTCCGCGGAGGTGGGATTCGACGACCTTCTGACCACTTTCCCGTTGCCCTGGTCGGCCTACGTGCGGTTGCTGTCGGTCAGGAATGAACACGCCCGCTCGTTCTACGAAACGGAGGCGTTGCAAGGAGGATGGTCGGTCCGCCAGCTCGACCGGCAGATAAGTTCTCAGTTCTACGAGCGTACCGCCCTGTCCAAGAACAAGGCCGCCATGCTGACCAGCGGACGGGAGCAGCGTCCCCAAGACCTCGCAGTGCCCCAGGAGCAGATCAAGGACCCCTTCGTCCTGGAGTTCCTCGACCTGAAGGACGAGTACTCCGAGAGCGACCTCGAAGACGCGCTCATACTCCACCTGGAGACCTTCCTCATGAAACTGGGCGGCGACTTCTGCTTCATGGGCAGGCAGAGGCGTCTGCGCATAGGCGACAGGTGGTACAGGGTTGACCTACTGTTCTATCACCGGGGCCTGCGCTGCCTCGTGGTCATCGACCTGAAGATCGGGGCGTTCAGCCATGCCGACGCAGGGCAGATGCACCTCTACCTGAACTATGCGCGGGAGCACTGGGTGCGCGAGGGAGAGAACCCGCCCGTTGGACTGATCCTGTGCTCCAAGAAGGACGAGGCGCTGGCCCGGTACGCCCTCGACGGCCTGCCCAACAACGTGATGGCCGGGGAGTACCGTGTCACCCTGCCAGACGAGGAGTTGTTGGCTGGAGAGCTTGACCGCACGAGGCAGGCGATGGAGCTGCGCGGCTCCGTCACCCCCGAGCCCTCGGCATCGAGTAGCCCACTCTCGGAGAACGACCAAGGAGAGTAAACAAGCATGCCGAAAGGGGTAGTAGCGAAGTGTAAAATACTCCTTAGGCCGTGACGACGTTGCAACTCAATGGAAAGCAAGAAGGCTTAGTTCCGCGGAGCGTACACATGAGAAAACTGGTAGGAGCTGCTGTGGCCTTGGTCTTGGTGCTGGCTTGCGGACCCGACACCCCATCCACCTCGGAACCAACGCCCGTGTTCGACCCCGTGTCTCAAGACTCCATGACCGATTTTCTGGAGCAGGAGATTGTGAAGGCCAAGCAGGATGGCAACGACGCTCTGGTGGAGTGCCTCACGCTGATGCAAGAGGCTTACATCCGTGGGCAACCAATGGATGACGACGAAGAGGAACACTGCCAGCCGGTGCTTGGCACCTATAGCTCGGAAACTGCGCAGCCTCGGTAGAGTATTTGGCACCCTTTTCGGCGGAGACGCGCTTTGACTCCACCCTGTCCGGCGGGGTAAAATGGAGGGCAGAAAGAAGTTGGTCCGGCGGTGCTGTCAACACCCCGGACCGTGGCGCCACCTGCGGATACAGGTGATGCGAGATAATTGTACTACTCGCAGACCCGCTCTCGACAGGAGGCGGGTCTTCTTCATTTCAGGAACGCGACAGGAGGCAGACATGACGACAGGAACCGATAGGAAGACGGCGACGAAACGGGCGGCCATCTACGCCCGCGTGTCGGACAAGAGCCAGGACAC
>JAPPHY010000021.1:0-35202 GCA_028877205.1 Chloroflexota bacterium
CACGATGGCCGGCCGGTTCACGAGCGCGCGTGCGATGGTAACCCGCTGGCGCTGGCCGCCGGAGAGCTCGCCAGGCAGGTGAGAGGCGCGGTCGGTGAGCCCAACACTGTCGATGATCTCCATGGCGCGGGAGCGCGCTTCGGCCGAACCGACGCCCGACAGGAGCAGCGGCATCTCCACGTTTTCGACTGCGGAGAGGACGGGCAGGAGGTTGTAAAGCTGGAACACGAATCCCATGCGGCGGGCGCGGTAGTCGCTGCGCTCGTCGTCAGGGAGGTTGTGCAGCTCCACGCCGTCGATGAGGACGCGGCCGGCGTCGATCTCGTCCAGGCCTGAGAGGCAGTTCAGGAGGGTAGTCTTGCCGCAGCCGGACGGGCCCATGATGGCGACGATCTCGCCTCGGCTGACACTGAGGTCAACGCCTCGCAGCGCGTTCACGGTCAGGCTGCCGGTGCTGTAGGTCTTGTGGATGTCCCGCGCATTGACTATGAGGTCTTCCATCGGCTCTCCCGTGTCTCGGAGTTTCTGAGTGCAATCAATATGGTAGGGGAGAGCGCAACGGATTTCAATGGCACGACGGGCGCGTTCTGTGAAATCCCCGGTGTGTTCGAACAGCCTGCCTTGAAGCAGCTCACCCGTTTGCGGTAGAGGACCGCGGCGCGAAACCGCGCTAGTAGTGTATGGCGCGGGGCGCGCCGCCGCCCGCGGCGATAGCGTCGCCGTTGACCGCCGCGCACCGCGGCGACGCAAGCATGGCCACCACGTAGGCGATGTCCCGCGCATCGATGATCCGACGCACGCTGTTGGCGTCGGCCATGCGGCGCTCAGCCTCCTCCGGTGTGACGCCGAGGCGGCGTACCTGATCCGCGAGCGTGGTCGCGGTTCGTTCCGTGCGGGTCTGTCCGGGATGCACAACGGTGACGTTGACGCCGTGCGGCCCAAGCTCGTCCGCAAGGTTCTTGGTCATGGCGGATATGGCTACGTTCCTCATGCTCCCGATGGTGTTGCCCGTCTGCCGAGCGGCGAGCCCGCTGATGTTGATGATGCGCCCCCATCCCTGTCGCACCATGTGGGGCGCAGCCTCGCGGGCGCAACGCAGATAGCCGAGCACCTTCACGTTCATGTCCGGCCAGAAGTGGTCCGACACTATGTCCGATAGCGGAACGGGAGGCGCGGCCCCTCCGGGCTGCGCGGCGCAGTTGACCAGGATGTCAAGCCTGCCGAGAGCTTCAACGGCCGATTGCACCATCGCCTTCACGGAGTCGTCGTTGGAGGTGTCCGCGGGGATGGGAATGATACGGCGGCCGGAGGCCTCGGCCAGCTCGCGCGCCGCCGCTTCCAGCGGCTCCGGCCTGCGGGCCGCGATGGCCACGTCCACGCCCTCCATCGCAAGCTCCCTCGCCACCGCCTTGCCTATGCCGCTGCTGCCTCCGGTGACAATCGCCGTCCTGCCTTGAAGCTCCAGGTCCATGCGTCCTCCTTGAAGGGTCGTTGAGAGTGAGTGGTGTGCTGCGGTGAGTATAGCAGACGTGCGGGGTTAGGCTGGGGGGCTAGGTTCTTGCAGGCCTTGTAGTGAACTTCTATAATCCCGCAAAGAATGCGAAAGGCAAATGGTAGGTGCCAAGTGCGTGTTTTTGTGCCTAATGAGGCGGACGTTTCATTTGCCAGCAACTCGTCGTGGCCGCTCATGAAGGGTAGAAATCAATGGGCACTAGAGCTGATTGAAAAAGCTGAGGTACTCCAGTGAAGATTAGTACGGTACTTGACCAGATCGACCTAGGCGCTATGGCATTGCCTGTATTCCAGAGAGGATTCGTCTGGAATAGAAGTCAGGTGAGAGGGCTAATGCAATCTCTATATCGGAGGCATCCGGTTGGAACGCTGCTGACGTGGAAAACTCAGACGGAAAACGTCGCGGTCCGAGGGAGTGGGCAACTTCAGGCGGGGTATGTAAGCCTGCTTTTGGACGGTCAGCAAAGGATTACTTCTCTCTACGGCATAGTGCGCGGCAAGAACCCTCCTTTCTTCGAGGGCGACAGTAGTGTCTTCAGAGGCTTGTACTTCAACGTCTTGACCGAGACGTTTAGCTTCTACGCGCCAATAGCGATGCAGAACGATCCAGCTTGGATAAGCGTGACGGAACTTATGCGCGAAGATATAAAGCCATTTGTCGACAGAATCAAGGATGATCCAGTACTCGCACCAGAGCTCGCTAGCATCGTAGGCAGACTAACCTCCATCACTGGCATACGCGACATGGAGCTGCATACTGAAGAACTTTCGGGTGAATATCTAGATGAAGACATCGTGGTGGAAATCTTCAACAGGGTGAATAGCAGCGGAACAAACTTGTCCAAGGGAGACTTGGCCTTGGCAAAACTGTGCGCAAAGTGGCCTGAAGCGCGGAAGCAAATGAACATGAGGCTCAGCAAGTGGAAGAACGCGGGCTTCAGTTTCAAGCTTGACTGGCTGCTTAGGTGTGTAACCACCCTGATCACTGGTGAAGCCCAGTTCACCGCACTGGCAAACGTCAAGGTGGTCCAATTCAGAGAAGGCTTGATCAAGACCGAGAAACACGTAGACTATTTGCTTAATCTGATAGCCTCACGCTTAGGACTTGACCATGGCCGTGTCTTGGGGAGTCCCGGTTCCTTTCCCCTCATGGTTCGTTACCTAGAACAGCGGGGCGGCAAACTGGCAGACCAAATGGAGAGCGACCGGCTACTCTATTGGTATATCCACACATTGCTGTGGGGCAGATACTCCAGTTCCACAGAGAGTGTGTTGGGTCAAGATTTGGCCGCGATCAAGGATGCAGACGATGATCTAGGCCGGCTGATTGAAGGTTTGCGCAGGGATAGAGGTGACCTGAAGCTGACTGCCAGCGACTTTCAGGGTTGGCGAGTCGACACGAGATTTTACCCCATGTTGTACATGCTTACGAGGGTCCAACATTCTAGGGATTGGTGTAGTGGAATTGAGTTGTCACACCTCACCCTGGGTAGGTCCAGTAGCTTGCAGTTGCATCACATATTTCCAAAGTCACGGCTCTATGACAACGGATACAGCCTCAGGGAGGTGAATGCCCTAGCAAACTTCACCTTTCTTACTCAGAGTTGCAACTTAGAGGTCTCGAACAGGTATCCCTCTGAGTACCTACCCAAGTACAGGGACTCGCAGAGCGGAGCCGTCGAATCACACTGGATTCCAATGGACGAAGACCTATGGCAGATAGGCCGCTACCGGGACTTCCTGGCAAAGAGACGGGAGCTCTTGGCCGCGGCCGCAAATGGTTTTCTTGACGCGCTGAGGGAGGGATCGGTGCCACCGTCGGACGCTATCAGTACTTCCCTTGAGGACTCAGAAGAAGTGAGCCCAACAATGGCAAGTCTAGACGAGGATGAGATTCTACTCGATGCCAATATCTGGGTCACGGAGCAGGGTCTGCCAGAGGGGGAAATGCCATTCGAGTTAGTCGATGAAGCAACAGGCGAGCTTCTGGCAATCTTGGATCTAGCTTGGCCCCATGGTCTCCAAGAGGGGTTGAGCAAGCCGGTTGCTCTCCTCATCGACGAAGACGCCGAGGTCGAAGCAGTTGCAAGTCAACACGGCTTCAGCTGCTACACGGATGCTGAATCGCTCAAAGGCTACGTTGCCACTCAGATTCTAGCCAGCGAGGAACCCGCAGTCGTTTAGGGCCCCACTACATGAGTCCCAGACGCGCGGACTGCCAGCAGAACTTCGACCTCCGTAGTGTTCGACTCAGTGCGAGCTATGGCCAGTCGCCGAACTCAAAACGAGAGATTCAGATTCCCTTGACCCCTGCGTAGGGCTATGCTACCATCGCTCCGATGCTGCCAATAGTCGAAGATAGCGACGGCAGCAGAGAGTGATCAGGAGCAACGAAACCCTGACTAAGGAGGTGTCCAACCGATGACCTACATCATTGCCGAGCCATGCGTGGACGTGAAGGACGGAGCCTGTGTGGACGTCTGCCCGGTGGACTGCATCTACGGGATGGACAACGAAAATGACCGCATGCTGTACATCCATCCGGATGAGTGCATCGACTGCGCCGCGTGCGAGCCGGTATGCCCGGTGAACGCCATCTTCGTCGAGGAGGACACGCCGGAGGAGTGGAAGGCGTGGATCCCCATCAACTACGACTTCTTCAAGGACGAAGACGCGACCCGCGCGCAGGTTGACGAGCTCAAGCCCCGCGGCTAGACCCTCCGTCTCACACCATACAGCGCGACCGCCTTGGCGGTTCCGCCACAGCTAATCGGAGACAAGAACAGGGAGCCTTCTGTAGGAAGGTTCCCTGTTTGCGTTTACACGGGTCACTCTTCGATGCCGGCAATGCGGCCCCGCAGTCTACAGCACCTGGCGCAGGCCGGCCACCAGCTCATCGAATGAGGCATAGCCCTCGTACTTGGAGGCGATGCGCCCATCCCGGTCCAGGATGAACACGAAGGACTCGTTGAGGTAGTCCTCGATCATGCTGAGACCCCAGGTATCGACGAGGGGGGAGTAGCTAGCGGTCGTCAGGTCTCCCTGAATCTCGTGGGGGTTGTCGTACACCTCCACGTGCACAAAGCTGACGCTGTCCCTGTATTCGTCCTTCAGCTCGCTCACCGTCTCAACCTGTGGCCCGCAGGTGGGGCTGGTGCACAGCGCTGGGCTGGCGAACACCACGACGGAGGGCATCCCGTCGCCGACAAGTTGCGGGATGGTGGCCTGGTACAGGTCCGGGTCCGGCGTTGACCAGCTTGTGATCTCGTCAAGGCTGGACACGACCGCGGCGGTCTTGTTCACCTCCATGGGAGGCGACGTACCGACGGCGGGCGTGAAGCTGGAATCCTTCACGTGGAGTGGAATCCTCGCGGCGCTGATCTCGCCGTCCGCGCCCTCCGCCTCCACGAAGAGCTCCCACTCGCCCGCACGGTCGAACTCCAGCTGCGTCACGTAGTTGCCCCTGGTGCCGAACGGCCACTGGTAGAACGCGGCGGTCGCGGTCTCCGACGGGCTCGCGTCCTCCACGAACGTGGAAGTCAAGGACACCTGAGGCACATTGACGAGCGCCCGAGGGCTGAGGAGCAGGAACGCCACCCGGTTGGAGCCGACGCTCAGGTCGGTGGTTGCCAGTATGCCAGTCAGGTCGGTGTCGTCCGGTGTAGGCGTGGGCGTTGGGGTCGCGGTCGGCTCCGGGGTCGGCGTGGGCGAGCTGCAAGCCGCCCCGGCGATAACGATCATCGCCAGGGCGGCCGCCGCCATGACAATTGGCCGGACGCTGCGCGATAGTGTGGTCACTGTTGGGCTCTCCGCTCCTACGGCCCTTCCACGTATGAGCCGAAGGTGAATGCGAAAACGCTGAAATCTTCCGAGTTGGAGCTGAGCTTCAGCTCCAGGCCATTGTACTCCGGCAGCTCCACCACGCGGTACATCCGCGGCTCGTCTACCAGGAAGTAGCTCATACCGTTCTCGTCGTGCATGATGTCGGCACCGCCGTAGCCCTCCGGAATCGGCTGGTCGTCGAGCGTTGCCACGACCTTGAACGGCTCGCCGTCCTCGAAGTTTATCACCACGTTCACCGTGGTGCCGTTGAACCGCAGGCCGATGTAGTCCTCCAGGTTCTCAGTGGTCCGGGCGTGGGTGACGTTCTCCAGCTCCTTGGTCCAGAGGCCGTGCAGGTAGAGCAGGTGGTTCCGGTGGTCGCCCGGGTCCTGGTACAGGAAAGGAGCTCCGACGTCCGCGCTGTAATACTCGATGTTGCCGACGTAGGGCGTAGTGCCGCGGTTGCGGTACTCTCCGGCGTACAGCTCTCGGGTCTGCCCGGTCTCGATGCCTCCCGTCGCCTTGGGGTCGCGGTCCGGCCTGACAACGCCGCCGACGGGTATGTTATAGACCTTGGCGCCCGTCTCCACAAGAAGCTCACGAATCCTCTTTTCCGTCTCCGTGTAAGCTCCTTCGCCGATGTGCGAGTAGCGAACGATGCCATCCCTGTCGATGAGGTACTTGGCGGGCCATGCGCGATTGTTGTAGGCGCGCCAGGTCTGGAAGTCGTTGTCCTGGACTATCGGGTACTTCAGGCCGTAATCGACGGCCGCCGCCTCCACGTTCTCCATGACCTTCTCGAACTCGAACTCCGGCGAATGGACGCCCACTATGACCAGGCCCAGGTCGGCGTACTTGTCGTGCCACTCCTTCAGGAAGGGGAGGGTTCGGATGCAGTTGACGCAGGTGTATGTCCAGAAGTCGATGAGCACCACCTGGCCGCGCAGCTCATCCAGGTTGAACGGCTCCGTGTTGATCCAGCCGGTGATGCCGGCGAGCTGCGGCGCAGTGGGGCCGTCGGCGACGGCGCGAGGCTCTGGAGTGGGCGACGGCTGCGACGGGTCCTGCGTGGCCTCGGGCTCCGTCGCGGGCTCCTGGGCCGTGGCGTCGGGCACCTCGGAGGTGGGGGTGTCGGAGTCCGTCTGTTCAGTTGTCGGCGCCGGGTCGGTTGCCGCCTGCTGCTGTTGCTCGGCGGGTGTTGCGGTCGGCGCAGGTGTAGTCGCAGGATCGCCGCCACAGGCCGCCGCGAGCAGGACGACCGCGGCGAGCAGAGCGATTAGGGTTGCCGCCGACGCCGTGCGGCCGGTCCTTGCCCTGTATACGCTGGATGTTCTCATTCGGTCACCCCTGTGTGGTCTCGAGTTTCGGGACTATTCCCTCAACTGCCAGTCTAGCCCCGCAATATTAGCATTTTCTTAACGATGTTAATCCGCTCTTACGCAGCCGATATACAGTGTCCATTACAGACCATATGCCACGGCTCCGCCACGCTGCGGCGGGCCTTGCGGGGCCGGTAGGCTCGAAAGCAGCGCCACTGACAGTTCAGCCGCCTGAGATCGCACAGCCGGGCGTGAGCTCGTCCGGGAAGTCCCGACACCGCTGCGGCCTGCGGTCGTATATGCGGCATGCGTTGGTCGCGGGGTCGAGCATCGGGCATCGCCAGCCGGGGTGGTCGTCGAAGCGGACCCAGGCGCGGCCGTCGCTTGCCCACCGCACGACCGCGGTCACGCCGATTGCCGTGGCCTGCTCCCTGAACGGTTGCACCTCGTGCTCCTGGAGTGCGAGCACCAGGGGTCCCTGGCAGCACATGGCACGGCACTGCTCCATGCAGATGCGGCTGGCGGCCTCGGCGGTGAGGCCGGGAATCAGGTGCGGCGCCATTGCTTCCTCCTCGCGCTCCGGTCCAGTCGCAGCGCCGAGCGAAAGGTGGCGCCGATGTACAGCGTGATGAAAACGCCGCCCATCGCCACCGCAAACGGCGGGTTGATGACGGTTGCCACTGCGCCGGCAAGGGAACCACCCACGGACGTAAAGCCGAACGTGAGACCGTAGATGCCGAGCACACGGCCTCGCATGTCGTCGTCGCAATGCAGTTGGAGCATGGTACCCATCGTAACGTCGTAGGCCATCAAGGAGCCTCCGGCCAGCCCCGCCATCAGCAGCGAGAGGGCGAACACGGGCGAGTAGGCGAACAGCACAATCGACACGCCTGCGCCCAAAGTGGTGAAGGCGAGCAGCGGGCCCTTGCGCCGGAAGTCGCCGAGCGAGGCCACGCCCAGCGTGCTGAGCATGGAGCCAAGGCCGCTGGCGGCGGACAGGTAGCCCAGCCCTGTTGCGCCCACATTCAACACGTCCCTGGCCATGACTGGCATCATCACCAGATGGGAGAAGCCAAATGCCTCCATCAGCAGGCTGAGGAACAGGAGCCGTCGGATCGCGCTGTTCCGCCATGCGTATCGCAACCCCTGGCCAGTGGACTGCCAGAACGGCTCGCGCTGCGGAGCGGCGCGAAAGTCGCCTCGAATGACCAGCAGGAACGCCAGCCCGACCGCGGAGCCGGACGCGGCCAGCAGGTAGCTGCTTCCGACCCCGAAGTTGTGGATGAGAGCGCCTGCTATGAGCGAGCCGATGACGCGGCTGATGTTCATGGCCATGAGACGGGAGGCCATGGCGTTGAGCAGCCTCTCCGGCCCCACTATCTGATAGGCCAGAACGTTGGATGCGGGCAGCTGCGTTCCCATCAGCATGCCCTGTGTCAGCGCGATGGGCGCCATGTGCCACAGCTGGATCTGGCCTGTGATCGCGAGGAATCCGGTCAAACCGGAGATGACGAATCCGAAGAAGTAGACGACTCCGAGCACGAAACGCTTGTCGTATCGCTCGACGATGGTGCCGCCAAAGGCCCCGAACCCAACGAGGCCAAGGCCCTGGATTCCCGCGATGGCGCCGACCCAGAACGGCGAGTCGGTGATCTCCAGCACAAGCCATCCCTGCGCGAGCATCCGCACGCTCATCGACATGGAGCCGAAGAGGAAGCTGCCCCACAGCCAACGGAAGGCCGTGACCTCAAAGGCCATGAGGGTACGCGGCATGCGCCTCACTGCGGTGTCGCGTCGGGTCAGTGTGCGGTCGGAATCCTGCAAGGCGTCTCCAAGCAAACCGGATTAGGGAATGACGGCCAGTGGCATTCTACAGGTACGCACGGGCTGCTTCAATGGCGGGGGACTTGCCTTATGAACGCAGGCGATTCGTAGTAAACTGGTGGGGTCATGTGCGGCAGATACTCGCTGGCGGTGTATGCGTCCGAACTGGCTCTCAGGTTCGACTTCGAGGGCGGCGAGGAGACACTTCCGCCTCGCTTTAACATCGCACCCACGCAGGAGGTCCTGGCCGTCACGCGTAACGCCGACGACTCCCGCAACGCAGCGCGGGGCATGCGATGGGGCCTCATTCCGTTCTGGGCCAAGGACATCTCCATCGGCAACCGCATGATCAACGCCCGTGCGGAGTCGATCGACACAAGCCCCGCCTTCCACCGCGCGTTCGAGAGGCGGCGGTGCCTGGTGATCGCGGACGGCTTCTACGAGTGGCTGAAGGTGGGGAAGGACAGAGTGCCGATGCGCATATCGCTACGCTCCGGAGAGCCTTTCGCCTTTGCTGGGCTCTGGGAGACTTGGCGGTCTCCGGACGGCGAGCCGGTGGCATCGTGCTCCATCATCACCACGACAGCGAACGCCGTTATGGAGCCGATCCATAGCCGAATGCCCGTCATCCTGCCGGAGTACGCCGAGAGCGTGTGGCTGGACGCCGCGGGCGCGCGTTCAGCAGCGGAGCTCAAGGAGCTCCTCATCCCGTACGCAGGCACCGACCTGGAGGTCTACGAGGTGTCCAAGCTCGTCAATTCGCCTCGCAACGACACGCCGGAGGTCATGGCGAGGGTAGGCTGACAAGCCCGGAACCGTCGCTGGAGAAGGCATGGCATGAGGAGCGCGTGGTCTGAGAGCGAGGCGGCCGGGCTGTCGCCGCTGGACCTGCTGGTGTACCAGAGCCGTCTTGTGGGCGGGGAGCCGGCGCTTGCGCTGTGGGGCGGAGGCAACACCTCGCTTAAGACCATAGAGCGTGACTTCACGGGCGCGGAGCGCTCCGTCCTGCGCATCAAGGGCAGCGGCGCGGACATGAAGACCATCGGCCGGGGCGGCTTTCCGGGCGTCGTCCTGGACTACGTGCTGCCGCTGCTCGACCGCGACGATATGTCGGACGACGAGATGGTGGACTACCTGGGCCACTGCCTGCTGGAGCCGTCGTCGCCGCGGCCGTCCATCGAGACGCTGCTCCACGCCTTCCTGCCCCACGCCAGCGTGGTGCACAGCCACGCGGACGCGATCCTGTCGATCACCAACACGCGCAGGCCGTACGAGCTGCTCGCTGAGGCGTTCGGCGAGGAAGTGGCGGCCGTCGCGTACCGCAGACCGGGCTTTCTGCTGTCGAAGGAGGTGGCACAGAGCGCGCAGACCGGCGCGGCCGTGAGGGGTGTAGCGCTGCTCAACCACGGCCTTGTCACGTGGGGCGATACGCCGAGAGAGGCCTACGAGACACACATCGAACTCGTCACCCGCTCCGAGGAGTTCGTGAGGACCGCCGCGAGCGGCCGACGGCCGTTCCGCAGGTCGGAATCGGCGCGACCCACTCCCGCCATTCGCCGTAGGGCGGCGGCCGCGCTTGGCCCCGCGTTGCGAGGCCTGCTGCGGCACGGAGGGGTGCTGCACTTCGAGGACGGCGACGAGGTGATGCGGCTGGTGTGCTCTCCGGACGCAGAGTCGCTGGCGCAGGTCGGCGCGGCGACGCCCGACCACCTGCTGACCACGAAGAGGACGCCACTGGTCGTGGATACCGGAGACGTCTCGGACACGGAACAGGCCAGGTCTAGGCTCGCGGCCGCTGTGGAGGAGTACGCCCGCTCGTACCGGCAGTGGTACGAGCACCACACGGACGGCGCGCATCCTATGCTGGATCCGTATCCGAGGGTCGTGCTGCTGCGTGGAGTGGGCATGTGGACGGCGGGCGCGAATGCTCGGGCGGCGCTGGCGGCCGCCGACATATATCGCCACACGATCGACATCATGGCGGGGTCTCAGGCGCTTGACCGGTACGCGTCGCTTTCACTGCAGGACGCCTACGACGCCGAGTACTGGCCGCTGGAGCTGTACAAGCGGACGCTGGCGCCGCCGGAGCGGGAGCTGTCGGGCCGCGTGGCGCTGGTGACGGGCGCGGCCAGCGGCATCGGGCGCGCCATCGCGCTGAAGTTCGCGGAGGAGGGCGCGCACGTGGTGGTGACGGACGTACACGCCGCAGGCGCGCGAGCCGTGGCGCGGGAGATCGCGGAGAGGCACGGCTCGGAGCGCGTCACTCATCGCAGGATGGACGTCACGGATGAGGAATCCGTAAGGGAGGCGTTCTACGCGGCGCGGCTGGCCTTCGGAGGGTTGGACGTGCTGGTCTCGAACGCGGGCATCGCGCCAGTGGGCGCGATCGACTCGCTGGAGCTTGCGGACTGGCAGCGCAGCCTATCGGTGAACGCAACAGGCCACTTCCTGGTCGCGAAGCAGGCTGTAGCAATCATGAGAGAGCAGGGGCTTGGGGGAAGCCTGATCTTCGTCGCCACCAAGAACGTGCCCGCGCCCGGTCAGGAGCTAGGCGCGTACAGCGCGGCCAAGGCGGCGGAGGCGCAGCTTGCGCGGGTGCTCGCAATCGAGAACGGGCCGCACGGGATACGCTCCAACATCATCAACCCGGACGCCGTGTTCCAGGGGTCGCGGCTGTGGTCGCCGGCGGTCAGGCGTGGCCGGGCGCAGGCGCACGGCATTCCGGTCAGTGAGGTGGAGGACTTCTACCGCCGCCGCACGCTTCTGCGAGCAACGGTCACTGCGGAGGATGTCGCGGAGGCGGCGCTGTTCCTGGCGGGGGATCGATCGCTGAAGACTACGGGCGCAATGCTGCCGGTCGATGGCGGGCTGCGGGACGCGTTTCCGCGTTAGCGGAGCATCCGCTCATGTCCTTCGACAGGCTCAGGATGAGCGAACTAGCACGGCCTGCTCATGCCCTCCAACAGGCTCCGCACCTGATGCGGGGATGAGCGGACTACTCTTGCCCACTCGTGGTGAGCACGTCGATCCATTCGAGCGGGCGGTTATGGCTTCGTCACCCTCGCGTACGCGGGGGTCTAGGCCCCGGAGGCGGGGAGGGGGACGGATTCCCGCGTGCGCGGGAATGACGGAAGTGAGGCCGTCCGTCTGCTCATTTCCTTCGACTAGCTCAGGATGAGCGGACTACTCTTGACCGCTCGTGGTGAGCCCGTCGAACCACTTGAGTGGGCACACGCAGAGAGCGGGCATCCCCCGCTCATTTCCTTCGACAAGCTCAGGATGAGCGGTCGGTAGAAGCGCCTTACCCGCTCCAGCCCAACTCCGCCATGTCGTGGAAGAGCAGGCCGGTGACCTCCCTGGGCTGCGTCACCAGCCACAGCGCGGCCTCGGCGGAGGTCCTGGGGTGGAGGGGCGCATCCGGCGCCATGTCCGTGAGCACCCATCCGGGCGACAGCGCGTTTACGGCCGCCTTGCCCGCCAGCTCGCCGGCCGAGGCTATGGTGAGCGCGTGCAGCGCGGCCTTCGATACGCCGTAGACGCCGCGCAGGTCCTGCGACATCACGCCCGAGGTGGAGCCGACGTTGATCACGCGGGGGTCGTCAGACTCCAGCAGGAGCGGGATGAGCCGCTTCGTGCAGAGGTACACGCCGGTCACGTTGATGGCAATCGTCCGCTCAAACTCATAGTCCGGGAGGTCGTATAGCCCGCCGATTTCCTTCGGCGACACACCTGCGTTGTTGACGAGCACGTCGAGCGCGCCCCAGTAGCCGCTGACCCACTCGGCGATGCGGTCGTTGTCGGCGGCTGTGGAGACGTCGGCCTGCAGGACGCGGAGGCCGGATAGCTCACGCTGCGCCTGGTCCAGCTTCGCCCGGTCTCGTGAGACGGCCAGCACGTCGGCGCCATTCTCGAGGAATATCTTGCAGATCTCGTAGCCTATGCCGCGGCTTCCGCCCGTGACCAGCGTCCTCTTGCCCTGGAGGGACATGGCGACTCCTTACGGCTGGAATGCGCCAAAGTTAGCACAGCGGCGAGGGAGGGTCAAGGCGGCAGGCGGGCGGCCCGGGGGTGTGCCGACGGCTGCACGCCCATCTCGAATTTGATGGAGGAACGCACTAGTCCGATATGTAAGCCTACCGGCACACCTTTGCTGGGTGATGTCTGCTCCTTTAGCAGTGCCTCTGGTTTACTCTACGTGATTTCCCAGAGCAAATCCTATTGGGCATCTTGGCGTCGCGCACTCTTGAATCAGCCGTCAATTCTCTCGTACAATGGAACTAGCTACAGCAACCGAGGGCGACCTATGCCAAGCAGCATGTGCAGTGGGTGGAGTCTGCAAAACAAGGAGATGGGCAGCATGCCCCCTTGTGACTTCACCCCGGTTGTCGGTTGCTGTAGCGGTGACCTGTCATCCTTGTCACAAGGGGGTTCCCGTGTACATCAGCAAGCGCAGCTTGATTCTGATTCTGGCGGTCGTCCTGGCCGTCCTCGTGGTTTCTCCTGCTTCAGCGGACCAACACGATCCCCGTCTTCAGGCTGTAGAGGCTTGGGAAGCTATCGAGTGGTTCGAAAGCAGCTGTGAGGCCGGAACGTTACCGAAGATCGCTGGGTCGTACAACACCTTGACCGTTGTAGGTAAGGGAGACCTGGCTCGTTGGGTCGGTACTCGCTATCTCCTGAAATTGTTTCCGGGGTGAACTGGTCTCCTGCTATCTCCGGAGCGTTCCTGGAAGAGGATCGACTTCTAGGTTACGGTGTGTTTTGCGTCCACGTCGAGGTCATCCGAGAGAACGTCGACGTCAAGCTAGTCTGTGGTACAAAATACGACGGTGTCGACATCTGTCCAGAGGTTCAACTGCGAGAGATCCCTCTATCCGTAGGGTACAACTTCGTGAGGTTCGAGGAACCGATCCATGACGTCGTGGGGTACAAAGCGTGGTTCAAGTGTTCAGACGGTTCCAGGTTGTGTTGGCCCGCGAGAGTAAGCGGTGTGCGGTACAAGCCCCCAACCGAAAGGGCCATCTGTCAGTATCTCACGGAAGGCCGATGGTGCTGATGAACAACTACTGCGTCAACAGAATCCCACAAAGTGATGGCATCCACGTGGTACACCGCTCCGAGTGTCGATGGTGTCCGTTTCCTAGAAACCAAATCGACTTGGGTTTGTGCGACTCCGAAAGGATTGCCGTCGAGTTAGCCCGTGAACGTCTAGGGCAAGTAAGACTCTGTGCATGGTGTTTGCCGAGTTGACTGGCACTCATCCGCTTGACAGTAGCGGGACTACTGAATGCGGCCGTCTTCGAACTTGTACCCACCAACTAGATGTCCTCTAATGACTTTGCCGCATCTGGTGACAACGCACACGCTCAGGCAAGTCATCATATGGTTCCCTAAGGTCCGGTGTCTATAGCGCAGTTGGGGTAATCAAGGTGACCGATGAGCGCGCCCGCAGACTGTGACGAGTGCGCCTTATCGACTCCCGCCGCCGCCCGCGGTACAATCCCGACGCGGCGTCCTACTATTCTCCAGCGTCTCGCCGAGGGGGTCGAACGGCATGCCCCATGCACACATGCACAGCTACACAAGCCTGAGGGCCGGCGAACCTGAGCAGCTGACCGATGATGAGGCCTTCAACTCGATCCTGGACTCAATCATCACCCAGGAGCTTGTGCTGGGAAGGTCTGTGGAGTGGACGGGGAACATCGGCGAGGTCTGGCAGGACCCCTCGGGCAACTGGACGCTGTACACCAGGGCAATCGCTCTCACCGGCAACGGGGACGACGGCACGCCCTGCATCCAGAGGGACACGCTCATCTGCGAGGAGATCAGGGCGGAGCAGGACCCGCCCATCCGGCACTAGCTGCGGGATGTCGCGCTCGCCGCGGGCTGCCGAAGTTCGACGTGATCTTGCACGCCGTCGGCCATCGCGGTGGTGCCTCACCTTGTCCGGGTTACACAGCGCGCCCCTGCCGCCGGGGCCGCTGGCGCGTGGCAAGTCGTACTGCTAGAATTGGGCGAAGATTCCGGGCCGGCTGCGCAGGCGATGGCTGCGGGCCGCACATTCGATTGCGGAAGGGGGACGCCATGACTCGCACCGGCACTCCTGACGAGGCCGAAATCCTCAGCTACGTACCATTGGTTAGCAACTGGGGCAGGTGGGGGGAGGACGATCAGCATGGCACCATCAATCACCTGGGGCCTGAGCAGCGCCGGCGCGCCGCGTCTCTCGTGCAGGACGGCGTGGCCGTGTCGTGCGCCAGGCCCATCACAACTGAGCTGGCCGTCGATGTGCGGAATCCGTTCATCCACTATATGACGGGTTCCGGCGAGGGCTTTCCCGTGACCCACCCTGAGGGGCCGCCCGAGCCGATGCAGGGCAGCGGCGACTTCATCGGCGTGGCGTTTCACGGATACGCGATCACGCACCTGGACTCGCTCTGCCACATCTTCTGGAACGGCCAGATGTACAACGGCCGTCCCGCGGCGATGGTGACCACGCGTGAGGGCGCCACTGCAAACGCCATTGACGTGCTCAAGGACGGCGTGATGGGTCGAGGCGTGCTGCTGGACGCCGCCCGGCATCGAGGCGTGGACTGGATGGAGCCCGGTGAGGGCGTGATGCCCGACGAGCTGAGCGCGATGGAGGAGGAGCAGGGTGTGCGCGTGGAGCAGGGCGATCTGCTGCTGGTGCGCACTGGCCACTACCGCCGACGTAGGGAGGTTGGCCCACGGCCGCTGCCCGACGGCTGGCCCGGCCTCCACGCGTCGTGCATACCGTGGCTGCACGAGAGGAGCATCGCGGTGCTTGGCGGCGACACCGTCAGCGACGCGGTGCCGTCCGGCTACCCCAACCTTCGCCAGCCTATCCACCAGATTGCGCTGCCGCACATGGGCCTGTGGCTCATCGACAACTGCAACCTGGAGGAGCTTGCCGCGGCGTGCGCCGAGCGGGGGCGCTGGGAGTTCCAGCTCACCCTCGCGCCGCTGCGCGTCCAGTACGGCACCGGATCGCCGGTGAACCCGATTGCGGTGCTTTAGCCCGCCGCACAGACCGTCCGGCTCCTGCGCGGGCCTCGGTCTCAGCCCACATTCCGGGAGGTAGACATTGCAGCAGCTTGAGCCCGTCCAGCGCGCGCTGGTCGTTACCCCACATCCCGACGACGCCGAGTTCGGCTGCGCGGGCACCGTGGCTCTCCTTGTCCGCGAGGGCAGGGAGGTGTTCTACGTGGTGGCCACCAGCGGCAACAAGGGCGGCCGCGACACAGACATGACCGCCGACTACCTCACGGAGGCGCGGCAGGACGAGCAGCGCAGGGCCGCCGAGGTTCTCGGTGTGTCCGAAGTGGTGTTCCTGGACTTCGGCGACGGCGAGCTGGAGGACGACCACGCCTTCCGCCGGGAGCTCGTCTACCACATACGCCGCCTCAAGCCGGACATCGTGTTCACGACCGACCCCTTTCGCACGTCGTTCTACATCCACCGCGACCACCGCATGACCGGCATCGTGACGCTGGACGCGGCGTTCCCCTATGCGCGGGACAGGCTCCACTACCCGGAGCACATCGAGCAGGGGCTGGACGGCCACAACGTCGACGAGGTGTTCCTGTGGGGGTCGGAGTTGCCGGACACGTTCATCGACGTAAGCGACGTGGTCGATCTGAAGGTGAAGTCGCTGTTGGCGCACACGAGCCAGATGCAGGACCACATAAAGGAGGCCGGCGGCGAGGAGGCGTTCGGCGAGCGGATGAAGGCGATGTCCCAGAGGTGGATGAAGCGCCACAACCTGCCTTTCGAGCATGCCGAGGGGTTTCGACGCTACGGCATCCGGCGGATGAGGGAAGAGGAGGAGTCCTAGACTGCGCGACCGCGATACGACGCGGCAGACGGGAGGCGAGATATGCCGTTCGTGAATCTGGAAGAGACGACGATCCACTACGAGGAAGCGGGGAGCGGGTCGCTTGCCTACCTGTTCTGTCCGGGCCTTGGCGGCGACGGCAGCGGCTTCGTGGACCACTTCGACTTCTGGGCGGAGCACTTCCAGCGGGTGTTGACGTGGGACTACCGCGGCGCCGGGCAGTCGTCGCAGGCCGCAAAGTACAACCTGCCGCTGTTCGCTAAGGACCTGAACGCCATGATGGACGCGCTGGGCATCGAGAAGGCGGTGCTGCACGGCGTGTCCTGGGGCGGCGTGGTAGTGCAGCAGTTCGCGCTGGACTACGTCGAGCGTTGCGCGGCGATCGTGCTGGACTCCACGTCCAGCGAGGTGAACGTGGCGGCGTCGGAGAACTGGTACAACCGCGGCGAGGTTGCCCGGCTTGGCTCCGCCGCGCAGGTTGGGGAGTTCAGGCCTGCGTTCGCGGGCCACACGTCGAGTGCGCAGGCGGCGCAGCAGCAGGGCGTGCAGGTGAAGCCGGAGCACCTCGAATCGTACGTGGCGAGCGCACGTGCGATAGCCGGCCTGCGTGAGCACCCGTTCACTCCTCGACTCGGTCAGATCACGTGCCCCGCGCTGGTGGTGGCCGGTGGGCAGGACGCCACGGCTGGCGCGGGTGGCTCGGTGATACTGTCGCGGAACCTGCCGAATGCTAGGCTGGAGATCTTCCAGGACGCGGGCCACGGCGTGTTCCGGCACAAGCGCGACGAGTTCCGCGAGCTGGTGCTGGAGTTCTGCCGCGAGCACGGCGTGCTGTAGGAGGTAAAGTATGCTTGAGTCATTGAGCCTTGATGGCAGGGTGGTGGTGGTGACCGGGGGAGGCACCGGCCTGGGCAGGGCGATGGGCCGTCATCTTGCACGCGCGGGCGCCGACATCGTGATTGCCGGTCGCAGGACCGGCCCGATAGAGGAGGCGGCCGAGGAGTTTGCGAGCATGGGGCGGAGGGCGCTGGCGATTTCGACCGACGTCACCGACTCCGCGCAGGTCAACGCGCTGTTCGAGCGTGTGCTTGCGGAGCTTGGCCGCGTTGACGTGCTCGTGAACAACGCCGGAGGCGGCGGAGCAGGCGGCAAGCAGCTATGGGAGATCACGGACGAGGAGTGGCGGGCCGGCATCGACACCAACCTGACGGGGGCGTTCTACTGTGCGCGCGCGGTCATCAAGCACATGGTGGACCGGGGAAGCGGCCGCATCATCAACATCTCGTCGGGCCAGGGACTGCGGGGCCAGCGGGGCAGCTTCATGTACGGCACCGCTAAAGGCGGCGTCATCCAGCTGACCCGCGTGCTGGCTGCGACCTACGGCTCGGCGGGCGTCACGAGCACATGCATCGTTCCCGGCATGATACCAGTCCGCCAGCAGGCCGACGACGAAGGGGCGAATCGTCGCCTCGCGTTTCTGCCCATGGGACGCGCCGCCACGCCCGAGGAGATGGGGCCGCTGGCCGTGTTCCTGGCCTCCGACGCGTCGGCGTACATGAACGGCGAGATGCTCTACTGCGACGGCGCAGCGATGGCCGGCGGCGCCGCTACCACCGGCTACGCGCCCGTGATACCACTCAACGACTAGAGGTGCTGAAATGCCGATTCCGATGGAATGGGATCTGTCCGGCAAGTGCATTGTGCTGACGACCGGGAGTCGAGGCTGGGCGCCGATACTGGCCGAGGGTCTAGCGGAGGCGGGCGCCGACCTCGCGATCATCGGCCACCGCCCCGAGGTGCTGAGCGCGGCGGCTGAAGCGGTGCAGAAGTACGAGAGGCGGGTGGTCACGATACCCGCCGACCTCAAAGAGCGAAATGAGGCCCAGCGGGCCATCCAGGAGGCGGTCGCATTCCTGGGCAGGATCGACGCACTGGTGAACGACCCGCAGGTCGAGTTCGCAAAGCCCATCCTGGAGGTCACGCCGGAGGAGGTTGACGCCGTGTTCGGCCGGAACGTCAAGAGCGTGCTGTACTGCTGCCAGGAGGCGGGCAAGGCGATGATGGAGCAGGGCGGCGGTCGAATCGTGAACCTGTCGTCGGTCATGGCTGAGCGCGGCCTGTCGAACGAGGTTGTCTACTGCGCAAGCATGGCGGCGGTTGAGCAGCTCACGAGGGCACTCGCGCTTGAGTGGGCCAAGAGCGGCGTCGCGGTCAACGGCATCGGCACAGCCTGGTACACGACTGAGGAGATTCCCCTGGAGCAGCAGCAGGAAGACCCACTGGTGCGATACCTGCCGTCGCGCAGGCTGGGCCATCCCCGTGAGATCGTCCCGCTGCTGGCGCTGCTCTGCTCGGACGGCAGCAGCAACGTGAACGGGCAGACCATCTTCGTGGACGGCGGCGCTATGACCCACGCGTAGGGGGCGGGGGCCGGGCTAGGGCGCGAGCGCAAAACAGAATTTGTCCACAAGTGGACAGTAACTCACGCAGAAATCCTGAGAGCCGGGGCTCCCATCGCGTGCAGATGGTACGTTGATTGACTACTGGGTCACAAGCCTTGGAATCGTCAAAGGCGCTGGTATCCAGTTCTCAGGTACCCATGACATGAGGTTCTGGCAGACTTGTATCTGAGAGGTGTTCTGTGTTCCGTCTGAGTAGACCAAGGGTTCATACACACACCGCCAATACTGCTCCATGGTGTCTTCGCGCCACCTACCCATTGGGTTCCTTTCCCTAACTTCAATGAACCGTTCCAAAGAGGTATACTCTTCGCTACATGGGCCTTTCGTCTGTTGCACTTCATTCATGTAGTTGGCATTTTCGATTGCGCTACGAATGTCCCACAGCGCATCATCGTGCAGGAATCGGGTGGGCAATTCTAGGCGCCTTTCCCACCACCCCTTCTCTCGAAGAATCTCCTCTTCAGTACCTTGGTACTCCACTGTCTCCAGAATGTATGAGGTACAACGAGGGCTAAAGGAGAATTCCAACGTTAGCTCCGGCCAAATCACCAATTCTTCTGCTTGCTCACTCGAGGCCACTTGTTCAACAGAATTGCCCGTAGATTCTTGAATTTCAGTTGATCCAGGCTCGCCAGGCAACCCCTGCGGTCCCTGTTCTCCTTGTTCACCCTGGGGCCCAGGCAGTCCCTGTTCCCCTCGTTCACCCTGAGGGCCTGGCGGTCCTTGGACACACGCGGGCATCAGTAGGAGACAGAAGAACAGTGTCACTGCTTTAGCAGCCACGGATTCACGCATTGATCGCGCTACCTCTCCAGCAATCTCTTCCGCACCCGATGTCTCCTATCATGCTGAGCCAAGACCAGTCTCCAATTTTACCCCTGGTTCCTCAATTGTCTATGACCATTGCCATTAGCAAAGGGTATTAGGTAGCCACAACGCATCGCTACCAGTCAAGCGCCTCACCTTCGCGAAATTGCCGGCGCGGATACGTTGGCCTGCGCTGCACCTGCGGCCCAGGCCATGCTCGCGAGCATTCGCACGGGGTCGAGTACCGGCCAGAAGTCACTGTTGTTGAAGAAGTACGCGTTGGCAAAGACCGCCACGCCGGCCGCCGCCGAAATCAGCGCGCCAGCTCGCCCCGCGGCGCCTCCGGCTCGCCACAGGGCCACCGCCGCCACGCTCGAGGAGCCGAGGAACAGGGGGTTGATGGTCTTCCACACGTCGCCGGTGTAGCTGCCGAACACGCCTGGGTAGGCGTTGGCGAGCACCACCAGGGAAAGCGTAGCCAGCGCCAGGCTGCGTACCCAGGGGACTTCACGCGTGCTCAGCCAGATCCACCAGGCGCCGCCGAACCCCATCAGAAGCGCCGGTATCTGCCACAGCTTCCAGGGCAGGTAGGGAACTGACTTCCCATCCGGGTCGACAAGGTCCGTCCTCTCCGTCCAGGCGAAGATCGCGAGAGCAACGAAGGCCGTGACGGCCAGGGCTGGAATAGGCTTCAGGTCACGGGGCTGAATGAGATTGAGCATCGTGGGCTCCGGTGAACTTGGTATTACGGCGGTCTCTCTCGGTTCGCCACCGGCTGCGTCCGCGCGAAGGCAGTCCAGATGATAGCAGTGTCCGGAGTGGCGGTCAACGCAAGCCAGCGGGCCGACTCTATTCCCGCTCGCGCGCTGCGGCGGCCGGGTGTACTATAATCGTCGGTATGGAGATGAGCCAGCCCGGACATCGCCGATAGCGGAGGAGTGCAGATGAGCACGACAAGTTCACTGGATGACAGATTCGAGGAGGCCGAACGGGGCCTGGACTGGCTGGAGAAGCTGGAGGCGCTGCAGGCGCGCTCCGCATCCGACCGAGCCGCCTATGAGGTCGCGGAGTACGTGATGAGGCTGCGGGCGGCGGTTACTGAGCTGGCCGGTGAGCGTACGGCCTCGCAGCTGAGCGAGGACGTAGGTGAAGAAACGGCACAGCTTGTGGACGAGCTCCGGCAGGCGGGCGATAGCGACTACTGGAACACGAGGATACGTCCCGCGCTGCTGAAGACGGACTCCTGAAGCGGCCATCGCACCGCCGCAGCCGACGCCCTCCGTGCAATCTCATCGGCTTCACGCGCCAATTCTCTCCTTGAGTGGCGCTAAACCCCTTGTCAGGCCGTAATGCAGGTGGCACAATCTGATTCGCCTGTCCTATCTGCGCCGTAGCTGGATGGACAGGCAATATTTGTGTCGAAAGCAGAGTGAATTCAATTCCGGCTAGGTTGCCGGAAGCTCCGGGCTAGCAATCGGGAGGCAAAGAGTTCGATGAGCACGAGATTTCGGTACGTGGTGGTCACTGTAGTTCTTGCGCTGCTGGCGGTCGCGCTGGCGGCATGCGAGTCGGAGCCCACGCCCGCACCAACTCAGGCGCCCACCGCCACGCCGGCGCCAACGGCTACGGCCACACTCGAGCCTACGGCCGCGCCTGAACCTACTGCGACCTCGATTCCTCCCACAGCCACATCTGTCCCCACGCCAACTGCTGAACCCACCGTTGCGCCTACCGCCACACCTACGCCGCCGCCCACTGCCACGCTTGCGCCAACGCCGACTCCTGAACCGACGGCCACGGCCACCCCGACACCCGAGCCAGACCTCCCTCTTGCCTTCGATCCACTGGTGGTTCGCGGCACGCTGTCCAACGGTATCAGATACTACATCAGGCACAACGAGGAGCCGCGGGATAGGGCGCAGATTTCGCTGGTAGTGAAGGCCGGCTCGGTCCATGAGGAGGAGCACCAGCGCGGCTTGGCCCACTACGTGGAGCACATGGCCTTCAACGGCACTGAACGCTTCGCCAAGCAGGAGATCATCGACTACCTTGAATCCATCGGCAGCGACTTTGGCGCCGACGTCAATGCAAGCACCGGGTTCGACAGGACCGCGTACTTCCTGGAGATACCAACCGACGACCCGGAGATCACCGAGACCGCATTCGAGATTCTCAGCGATTGGGCCTACGCCGTCACCTTCGACCCCGAGGAGGTTGAGCTGGAGCGGGGCGTTGTGCTGGAGGAGTGGCGACTGAGCCAGGGCTTCTACTCAAGACTGCAGGACAACCTCTTTCAGCTGATCTTCGGCTCGTCGATCTACGCGCGGCGAGCCCCCATCGGCCTGCCGGAGGTCATCGAGTCGGCGGACGCTGATCTCCTCCGAGAGTACTACGATCGCTGGTACAGGCCTGGCCTGATGGCCGTGATAGCGGTGGGCGACTTCGACGTCAAGGCGATGGAGGCCAAGGTGAAGGAGCACTTCGCGCCGCCGCCCGAGGGCGAGGCCAGCCAGGAGAGCGCCGTCCCGGGTATAGCCACCAGCAGGCCGGTCGTGCGCATCCCAGGACACGCCGAACCGCGGATCGAGGTGTTCACCGACTCCGAGTCGCCCGGCACTCAGTTCGTCCTCATCCGAAAGCTGGCTCCCGAGAAGGGCCAGACCAAGGCGGCATTCCGGCGATCCGTGGTCGAAAGACTCGCCTTCATGATGCTGAACGCGCGCCTGTTCGAGAGGGCTCAGGAAGCGGATGCTCCGTACCTTGTGGCCGACGGAGGCCGTTCACCCTACGCGGAGCCGCTGGACATCGTGACCTTCTCGGCCTGGGTGGAGTCGGGCGGCATCGAGGTGGGCCTGCAGGCCGTGCTGGAGGAGCTTCAGCGCGTCAGGCTGCACGGCTTCACCGAAAGCGAGCTGACCCGCGAGAAGAGCAACCTTATGAGTCAGGCGGAGAGCTACTACAGGCAGCGGGAACAAGTACCGACACAGAGCTTCGTAAACGAGTACACGGACCACTTCCTGAACGGAACTTTGGTTCCGGGTATCAAAGCTGAGTGGGCGCTCTACCAGGAGTTGCTGGCCGAGATCGCGCTGGAAGAGTTCGCTGACGTCACGGAGCCCTGGACCATGTCTGAGGACACGTCGCTGCTCATCGTGAGGCCCGCGGCCACTGAGGCCGGAACCGACGAGGCGTTGGCATCGGCCACGCTGTCGCAGCTCATGGCGGCCGGCACACTGGACGTGGAGCCGTACGCGGACGAGCTGGGAGACGTCCCGCTTATGCCCACGCTCCCTACGCCCGGCAGCATCATCTCCGAAGAGCAGATTGGGTCGATCGACGCGCAGAGATGGACGCTTTCCAACGGCGTAACTGTGATCGCCAAGCAGACCGACTTCCGCGACGACGAGGTGGAGTTCACCGCCTTCAGTCCCGGCGGGCACTCGCTCGTGTCGGACGAAGATCACACTTCCGCGCTGTTCGCAGCGGCCCTGGCTACCGGCAGCGGCGTTGGCGTCCACGACCGGGTGGCCCTGGACAAGCTGCTGGCCGGCAAGAGGGTGTCTGTGTCCCCGTACATCGCCGAGCTGTTCGAGGGCTTCTCCGGGAGTGCCTCACCGGATGACATGGAGACCATGTTCCAGCTTATCGCGCTCTACTCCACCATGCCGCGCTTCGACCCGGTCGTATTCGACCAGTTCGAGGCGCGACTGCGCAGCATTGCGGAGTTCTACGCGGCCGAGCCCGACGTCGTCCTGTTCGACACAGTGAGATCGGTGCTGAGCCAGAACCACCTGCGGGAGCGTCCTCTATCCGTCGAGCTGATCGAGGAGCTAAGCCTGCAGCGCGCCGCTGCCGTGTACGCCGACCGGTTCGCAGACATGAGCGATGCAACGTTCGTTTTCGTGGGCGCGTTCGAGTGGGAGACGATGCGCTCGCTGGCCGAGACGTACCTGGCCAGCCTGCCGACCACGGGCCGAGCCGAGGAGTGGCGCGACACGGGGATCGACCCGCCGCCGGGTATCGAGGAGCACGTGGTGCACAAGGGCGTCGAGCCGCGCAGCAACTCGGTGCTCGTCTATGCCGGGGACATGGAGTGGAGCAGGGGAGAGGCCCTCAGGCTCAACGTTGCCGGAGAGATGCTGGGAACTCGCCTGCGAGAGCGGATCCGCGAGGCGCTGAGCGGCACGTATGCCATCAGCGTGAACTCGGGCAGTCGCAGCCTCCCGGACCCCGAGTACCAGATCTCCATAATCTTCGGCAGCGACCCGTCTCGCACTGAAGAGCTGTTCGGCGAGGTCCTGACCGAGGTGGCGTGGCTGCGAGAGGGTGGTGAGCAGGAGTATCTGGACAAGGCCAAGGAGCTACTCCGCACCTCAAGGGAGGAGCAGCTGCGGATGAACGGATTCTGGCTAAGCCAGATCAGGGCGGCCGCCCAAAGGGGCGAGCCGTTCGAGGCTATAGTCGGTTTCGACGAGCTGCTGGACGCCGTGACCCTCGATGACATAGCCGCCGTGGCCCGGCGTTACTTTGGCGAGGACCGGTACATCAGGGTGGTGCTGAAGCCTGAGGAGGGGTAAGTGCAGGGAGGCAATCTCGAGGCATGTGCGCGCGTCCTGACGGCGCCGGCGCCTGGTTGACCGGCGGATCTGTGCTATATTCCTGCGTAGTGATGCGAGTCCTCAACAAGCCTGGAGTTGCTTCGCCACTTATCTCGATAGTCCTGCTCATCCTCGCTGGTGTAGCGTGTTCGGGTAACGACAACGAGACGCCGACTGAGACACCGCAATCGACAGCCGTACCCACCTTCACTCCCGCTTCGACTCCATCTCCTGAATCTCCACCAACACCCACGACGGCACCAGTGACGTCTCCCGGACCCGCGGCTACGGCCGCTTCCAGTCCTGCCGCCGCGCGCCGCGCATCGGAACAGTCGGTGGAACTGCCTCACGATGAGGGCGTCCACCTTTCCGGACTGGAGTGGTTCTACTTCAACGGCCACCTGACTGCGGAGAACGGACAGGAGTTCAGCTATCACTTTGTCACATTCCAGACCGTGCAGCCATCCGGCCTGACTTCCCGTCTGGCACAGCTGAGTTGGGCGGACCACGCCGAAATGCTGCACCTCACCGGCGAGAAGGCTGCGGTGCCGCTGCCGGAGGCGTCGTCGGGTGAGTTCGATCTGTCAACTGACGATTGGAGGATGAGCGGCAACGGGGAGGAGTACCAACTCAGCTTCGGGGTAGGGGAGTATACGGTTGAGCTTGAGGCCGTTTCGCAGAGGCCCGCCGTGCTCCATCACGGTTCCGGGCTGGTTGACCTTGGCGTTGCGGGCAAGACCTACTACTACTCTCGGACACGCCTGGCGACCTCCGGCACCGTGACTGTTGGCGGTGTCTCTCACGCTGTAACGGGAGTTTCCTGGATGGACCACCAATGGGGAGAGTTCACCACGTTGGGCATCGGCTGGGACTGGCTCAGCCTTAATCTGGACGATGGCTCCGACCTGACGGTCTCCGTCGTGTGGGAGCAGGAAGGGCACAAACCGGTCAGCACCTACGGCACCTACGTACCGGCCGACGCTTCCCCAATACACCTGCCCGGCGAAGACGTTTCGCTCGAACCCGGTGGAACCTGGACAAGCCCTGCCACCGGGGCCGTGTACCCTGTCGACTGGAGGTTGCGAGTCGATTCGCTGGAGTTGGACCTTTCGCTGACAGCCTCAATGGAGGAGGCCGAATTCGCCCTGAGCACGTTCATCCCAGTGATCTACTGGGAGGGGTCGGTTTCAGCGACGGGTACGAGGCGCGGCACGCCGGTTGCGGGTCGCGGCTTCGTGGAGATGGTGGGATACGCCCCCATAATACTTGAGACTCCGCCAACCGAGGAGGCCCAACCCTGACGGCGCCTGCGGCGTGACAGCCGGTGCATGCGGGTTCTGCGTGCTCGGCGCGTCCGGCCGGCATCCGTGAAGGTACCACCTGGGGACGCGATGGGCAGCTCGCGCAAGCGGAGGGGGTGGGATTCGAACCCACGTCACCTTTCGGTAAACCTGTTTTCAAGACAGGCGCCATCGTCCACTCGGCCACCCCTCCCAGGTCAATCCTACCCAATTCGCGTCCGCATTGCCAGCCCGTCCTCGACGCTTCCAGCCGCAGCCGCCCGATGCTACAATGACCGCCGTAGAGCTTCCATCCCACTCGCGGAGGTGTCGAGTTGAAGGTCATCAGGATGAAGGACGTCCCGGCGGAGCCGGTCGAAGGCGGCATATTCATCGGCGGCGAGGTCTCGCGCCAGCCCCTGGTCACGGAGGACATGGGGCCCTACTTCAGCATGACCAACGTCAGCTTCAGCCCCGGCGCCAGGAACAAGCTCCACACGCACAGCAGCGACCAGGTGCTGCTCGTGACCGCTGGCACCGGCATCGTGGCCACGGAGGAGGGCGAGGCGGTGGTGACGGTGGGCGACCTCGTTCACATTCCCGCGGGCGAAAAGCACTGGCACGGCGCAACTCCAGACTCGGCCTTCGCGCACATCTCGCTCACGCAGGTGGGCAGCGTCGGCCAGCAGGTCGAGGAGTAGCCGGGCGGGCCTGCTGGGAGATCGAAGTGAGGGTGCTAGGCATAGAGACGTCCTGCGACGAGACCGCAGTATCGGTCGTCGAGGACGGTCGTCGCATCCTGTCCAACGTCATCGCATCGCAGGTGGAGATGCACGCCCGCTACGGCGGCGTGGTGCCGGAGGTTGCCTCGCGGCAGCACGTGCTGGAGATGGTGCCCGCTCTGGAGGAAGCTCTCGGACGGGCCGGTCTCGACTGGGGCGGCCTGGACGCGATCGCCGTGACCAACGGCCCCGGCCTCGCGGGCGCGCTGCTGGTGGGCGTGAACACCGCCAAGGCGCTGGCCCTTTCGACAGGTCTGCCCCTGATGGGGATCAACCACCTCGAGGGCCACGTGTACGCCAACTGGCTGGAGGACGCCGACCCGGAGTCGGAGTGCGGTTTTCCGCTGATGTGTCTCATCGCGTCGGGCGGCCACACCGACCTGCTGCTGATGGAGGACCACGGACGCTACACCCTGCTGGGGCGCACTCGAGACGACGCGGCGGGCGAGGCCTTCGACAAGGCGGCGCGCATCCTGGGCCTCGGCTTCCCGGGCGGCCCGGAGGTGCAGCGCGCCGCCCAGGACGCCACGGGTGAGATGTCCCTCCCCAGAGCGTGGATGAGAGGCACGCACGACTTCAGCTTCAGCGGCCTGAAGACGGCCATTCTCCACGCGGCCAGGAAGGAAGGGATCTACCCTCCGCAGGAGGACACTCCTCCGGACGCGAGGCTGGTCAGGGAAATGGCCTACGCATTCCAGATGTCGGTTGCGGATGTGATGGCGGTGAAGACGCTGGAGGCGGCTCACAAACACGGCGCCAGGGGCGTGATGCTGGGTGGTGGGGTCGCCGCCAACGCCATGCTGAGGCAGGTGCTCCGCGAGAAGTCGACGCTTCCTGTGTTCATTCCTTCCCCGCGGCTCTGCACGGACAACGGCGCCATGATCGCGTCCTGCGCCTACTTCAGGAGCTCACAAGGCGTGGGCGACGGGTGGGACATGGACGTGTATCCCAGCCTCCACCTGGGGTAGTCGGCCGGGTCGGATCCGCTCACCATCGCCACTCGGACTCCCACTCGCCCAGCTCGTCCCAGGGCTCGTAAGGCGGCTCCTCCGCCGGGGCGGGGGCGGGGAGAAGCGCCTCCCTCAGGCCGAACAGCCGGTTCACGAAGTCGTAGGCCTGCTCGGCAAGCCGTCCCTGGTAGGATAGGGACACCTGCTCCCGGCCGAGGTGTAGCAGTATCATCCCCTCCTCGGCTATGTCCACGTACCGGTACAGGTGATAGAGCGCGGCCAGGGTCAGAACGGCGGCCAGCCCCATCTCCAGAGGCGGATAGCCTATCGTGGCAAGCGCTGAGCCGGCCCCGGCCAGCAGGAGCGCCACGCGCCACAGGGACGAAATGCCCCGCGAGGTGCGCCTCACCTCGGCAAGACCTACGTCCAGCAGCGACACGAATGTCACGTGCCTCCGGCGTCCGCTCCTGTGTACGAGAAGCAGCCGGCGGTCGGTGAGGACGATCGAGTTGCGGTCTCCGGTCGCCGCGGGGTCGAGACCCCGCCGCTCGCCGAAGGACGCCTCCACCGCCTCATCCGCCGACAGCGGCAGATGGTCGTCCGTTGTCTTGTCCATTACAGTCTCGCAGCCTGCGGGCGGCAGCCGGCGCGGCCCTGCAGCACCCTGTAGACGTGGATCAGCCCCTGCTGTCTCCTGGCGGAGTTTACCACGGGGCACCCGCCTTTGGAAGCTGCTATGAGCGCCTTGACCTCCCTGGTGACCTCGTTGTCCGGGCAGGGTGGAGCGCCGCGGTAGAGCTCAAGAGCCCTGCGTCCGAGCGCTGCGTTTCCCGCTAGATGGGCGGTTGCATACAGGTAGGGCAGCAACACGTTGGCCAGTATCTCTCCGGCGCGGCCCGCTCCCACCAGCGCAGGCGCCCCGGACGAGGGCCGGTGGAAGTCCAGGTGGGAGACCCAGAACCCGTCACCCTCCACCTGGAACGCCCTGCGAATGCCCGTGGGAGAGCTGACGCCGCACAGCCCAAGCAGCGCCTGCTGGAGTCCCTCCTGCCAGTGCCGGGCCAGAATGAATCCCGCGGCCGCCAGCCTGCGGATTGGGCTGTTCTGAGGCCGGATGCCGGTTCGGTCCCAGTCCGCCGGACCCAGAACGGGGCGGAGTTCGGACATGCTCCAGCGCGCTGAGAGCTCCGCTGCGCGTGTCTCGCCCTCCGGCGTGAGCAGGAGGGCTCTCCTCTGGTGGGGCAGCAGTCCGGCGGAACCCAGCAGCAACGCCTCCAGCGACAGCAGGTCCGGGGCATCCCCCGCCAGCGATCCGATCTTAGCCAGCGGCAGGCCGCGGGCCAGGCGGAGCATGGGACCGCGGTTGCGGCTGTAGCCCAGCGCCTCCAGGAGCGAGGCGTAAAGCACCTCCCTGGAATCCCCGTCCCGGATGCTTGCCATCATGGCCGAGGCTTTGCGGAGAAACCTGCGGTCTCCGGCCTCGTCCAGGGCCTGCTCCAGCCCGGGCCGTGGCAGTGCCAGCAGGCGCTGGAGTGGAGCCGCCGCCGGCGAGCGCCCTGGAACGCAGGAGACCGGCGGCTCACGGGCATCCTTGGAGGGCAGGTGGTCGATGCGCACCTCGCGAGCGCCGGAGGCCGCGGCTCCCTGACCTCTCTGCCCGCTGAGGAAGAGGTGGAGCACCACGTCCTTGTAGCGGGAATCCGTGTGATGGCCGTGGCCCCGCCAGTCGCTCTGCCGGACGTGCACCTCCACGTCTCCACGCACGAGCTCCCCGTCGGGCGTGATCAGCACCGCATCGCGAAAGTCTGGCCCGGATCCCGGAGCGGGCCGGCCGGGGTACAGCATCTGGGCTTCCCTTCCGTCAAGGGCGACGACCCGCCCCAGCGCGCCGGAGCGCCACCATTCGGCAACCGACTCCTCCGGCGGCATGCCGAAGGCCGTGTTCCCCAGAGTGGACCTGCGCCGATGCGGCCACCGCGGGCGCGCGGTATCCGGGACGCGCGTCTCTCGAGGCTGCGCGCAGGCCGGCGCGTCATCCTTGATGCTTCTCATCCGTGCCCTCCGCGGGCGGGCCTTCCCGTTCCGGCGCGGCGGACCCGTACTCAAAGCCGGCGCGCTCCGCGATCATGTTGAGCAGGGTGCGTGATGCCCCCCTGGGCCGGTACATCCCGGTCTCCCACTCGCTTATGGTCTGCTGTCTGGTGCCCAGCTCCTCGGAGAGCTGCTGCTGGGTCAGCCCCATGTGGCGCCTCAGGGCGCGCACGCTGTCGGCGGACCAGGCTGGGCTTCTCCTTCCTCTTGCTCCGTACTCCATGCGGGCATTTTACACGCTTGCGTGTAACCGTCAAGTCCAGCGGCTTGCTAGGCCGCGCCGCCTATGTACCGGCTTGCCCCGACCTGCTACTATATGCAGGCCATGAATTCAACGGAGCAGGGTATAGGTATACTCGGCTGCGGAGCCATCGGGCGGGGGCTGGCGCTCGCCGTCGACGGCGGAGCGATCCGCCGCGCCAGGGTGGTTGCGCTCTACGACCAGGACGCCGTCAGGCTGGCGAGTCTGGCGGAGCGTCTGTCTTCGCGACCAGCAGCCTGTGACACAGTCGAAGGGTTCCTGGCCGCCGCAGGCGTGAGCCTCGTGGTGGAGGCGGCCTCGCAGGAGGCAGTACGCCGCAACGCCGAGGCCGTTCTGGCGAGCGGCAGGGACCTCATGGTCATGAGCACTGGTGCTCTCCTTGACGCCGACCTCCACGCTCGAATCGAGGCCGCGTCTGCGGAGTCTGGCTGCCGGGTCTACGCGCCCTCGGGCGCCCTCGGCGGAATCGACGCCATCCGCGCCTCCAGGCACGAGCTGGAGGAGGTGACGCTCACCACTCGAAAGCCTCCGGCCAGCCTCGTCGACTCCGCCACGGGCAGAGACATGGGCGACTTAACCTCCGCAACCGTGGTATTCGAAGGTAACGCAAGCGAGGCCGTGGCGCGCTTCCCGTTCAACATCAACGTGGCCGCAACGCTCAGCCTCGCCGGCCTTGGCCCGGAACGCACCCGCGTGCGCATCATCGCCGACCCGGAGGCGAAGGGCAACAACCACGAGGTGTACGCGGCAGGCCGGAGCGGCACGCTGCGGTTCACCATGGAGAACGTGCCACACCCGGACAACCCCATGACCAGCCACCTGGCCGTGCTCTCCGCCATCGAGACCCTGCGGGGCATCTGCGAGGGCGGCGTAAGGGTGGGCGCGTAGCGGCCTGCTTGAAGAGCCTCGGGGCCGCCGCCTTCTCTCAGTCCGCTCATCCCCGTATCGGGGTACGGGGCAGGCTCTGAGCTTGTCGAAGGAAATGAGCGGCGATCCGTAGCTCAGGACGGCTGCTCCGACAGGACCAGCCCGGTCGTGTTGCCCTCCGGATCAGCGAACATCGCGATGGTGACTATCCCCGGTATCTCTGTGGGAGGCATCAGCGTCCTGCCGCCGAGCTCCTCCGCCCGGTCCAGGTACGCCTGGAGGTCGTCCACCTCCACGTACAGGATGACGCGCGGGTGGTCTCCCTCCTGCACCTGCGGAATGCCCCCGTTGATCCCCGTCTCGGTGTGGGTATCGACGAAGCCGTAGTTGATGGGATTGTCGCTCTCCACGTGCCAGCCGAACAGGCTCCCGTAGAACTCCTTCGCCCTCTCTGCGTCCCGGACCGTAATCTCCCAGTGCACCACCGGATTGGGCATGTCTACCTCCTCATTCGTGCTGCCGCGCCGTCTCCCTGACAGGCGCTGCCCGGAATTGTAGCACAGCCGGTGAACCTACAGGCTCCGGGCACGCGAAAATGTGATATGGTAGACGGGAGAGGAGACAACGATGAGCGGCGAGCCACAACTTTTTCGGGTTGATCCACAGAGTCGGGAGTCCAAGCGCATTGAAGAGGTGGATTTTCGCCAATTGGGACTCCAGGAGAGGCAAGACATTCAGGAGTGGGTAGCCGTTAACCCAGGCATTTTGGGTGACGACCTTCTGATAGTTGGCAAGGAGTTTCGAGGCTTTGACCGAACAGATGAAAGACTTGACCTGCTGGGGGTAGACCCAGACGGTAAGCTCGTGGTGATTGAGCTAAAGCGCGATGACACGGGCGCAGACGCTCACTGGCAGGCAATAAAGTACGCAAGCTACTTTCGTCGGGCCTCTGCGGAGCAGATCGTGGGCATGCTGGCCGGGTACAAGAATGTCTCCACCGAAGACTCTGAGGAAGAATTGGTGCAGCACCTTGGTGGCGATGACCTCAACTCGCTGAACAACGACCAGCGAATCATCCTAGCGAGCCACCGGTTCGCTCCTGAGGTGACCTCTGCTGCCTTGTGGCTTAACAGTAAGACTCCCGGTGAAGAGTTGATTACCTGCGTCACGCTTACCCCCTTTCGGGATGCCGACACTGGTGCATTGTATGTCCAGGCGGCTACGATCATACCCGTGCCGGGAGAAGAGGACTACGTCATCGGTATAGACACCACCTCACCGCACGCCTCAAGTACGGGAAGTAGCAACTTTGCAGCCAACTTGAAAAGGACGTTCCAGAGGCATAGGAATGACGAAGTTACCCCCTTCGTCAAGAAGGTGGGCAAGCTCGCATTGCAGGAACTCCCGGTTGAGGTCCGACCAACCAAAGTCGGCAAATGGGCCGCCGGCCGGCCGGACTTCCGATACTACAATCTCTGGTATGGAAAGCCTCCGTGGCGCAACCATCACGTATGCTACAGGGTTACTCTCAGGCCGCAAGACTCAGACAGATGGTTGGCGATTGTGCGGTTCATGGATGAGCGGAAGCTCACTTCCCAGCACTTGGAAAGAGCGCAAATCCACGAGAACCAAGAGACGGACGATGAAGGACTCTTTGTGAAGATTGGAGTCGAGACACTCAACGACGACTTCGCCGGCAGGATCGCCGACACTTTACGTCAAGTAATTGAGCACATCACGCCAATTGTGGACAACCTTGAAGAAGAGAGCAACGAAGAAGAAGCCTGACGCCCGCCCACATTCAATCCAGTGCCGTCATGCCTTCATTGGTCCGCCGAGTCCCTCACTTCTCTCCCTAATCTCAACGGCTTAGACCAGAGCTATGTCGCGTTGACACCCCGCGGACGCCGGTGCTATTCTGCGGTATCCGCTCCCGACGGCGTTTCGCGTCGTGACGGCATCTGCTCAGGAGGTGGCAGCATGGTGCAGACGGAAGCAGCGGTCGCAACAACCCCCAGGGCTTTGGAAGGTGTCCGCGTCCTCGACTTCACGTGGGTTCGGGCAGGCCCGTGGTGCAACAGGTGGCTGGGCGCGCTCGGCGCGGAGGTCATCAAGGTCGAGTGGCCCCAGGCCCCCAACACCCGCGGCGAGAACATCGGAACGGGCGCTGGCACACCCGACGGGTTCCCCGCCAACCTCAACACGAACGGCCACTTCAGCGACACCAACTGCAACAAGCTGAGCGTTACGCTCAACACCCGCACACCCCGCGGCCAAGACCTGGTCAAGAGGCTCGTTGCCGTGTCCGACATCGTGATCGAGAACTTCGCCTACGGCGTGCTCGAGCGCTGGGGCCTCGGATACGAGGACATGAAGAAGCTGCGGCCCGACATAATCTACCTATCCATGTCCGGCTTCGGCCACACCGGCCGCGACCGCGACTACCAAACGATGGGCCCGATCGCGCAGGCGCTGTCCGGCCTCACGTACACGTCCGGTCTGCCGGGGCAGCAGCCCGCCGGCTGGGGCTGGTCCTACATGGACGACACAGGCGGCATGTACGGCGCCATGTACGCCCTGAGCGCTATCTATCACCGCAACGTGACGGGCGAAGGCCAGCACGTAGACCAGTCGCAGTGGATCACCGGAGCCCCCTTGAACGGCGCGGCGTTTCTTGACATCCAGGCCAACGATCGCTCAACCATCCGCGAGGGCTATCCGCCGGGCAACCGCGCCCACTGGCCGGGGACGCCTCTCACCAGCGCCTACCGGGAGCGCACGGTTGCGCCGCACAACGCGTATCGCACCAGCCCCGGCGGCTACAACGACTGGTGCGCCATCGTGTGCGTAACGGACCGAGAGTGGCGCAGCCTGGTGGAGGTGATGGGGTCGCCGCCGTGGGCCAAGGACTCCAAGTTCGACACGGTTTCCGGAAGGCTCCAGCACCAGGAGGAGCTGGACGCCGGAATCGAGGCGTGGACCAAGACGCTGGAGAAGTACGAGATCATGGAGCGGTGCCAGAGGGCGGGCGTGCCCTCCATGCCCGTCCAGAGCAGCCAGGACCGGTTCGATAACGACCCTCAGCTGCGGCAAAGGGAGATGTACCGCCCGGTCGAGCACCTGGCTATCGGCACGTGGCCGTTGCAGAACGCCCCCTTCAAGCTGTCCGAGACGCCTGCGTACAATCATCAGGCCGGGCCGCTCGTCGGCCAGCACAACAAGGACGTGTTCGAGGGCCTGCTGGGCATCAGCCACGAGGAGCTGGTGGACGGCTTCGAGGACGGCACCTTCTGGCCGAGGGACCTCGACCGCACTCAGTACACCTACCTCCAGGACATGATCGACGACGGCTCTGCCGCCGAGTGGATGGGTCAACCCAAGGGCCCGCTCTCGCCGCCCGCGCCCGTGCGCACGCCGGACGCGGAGACCGCCGGGGCGTTCGGCGGCCTGCGCGTGCTGGAGCTGACGGACGAGAAGGGGCAGTGGCTCGGCAAGCTCATAGCCGACCTGGGAGCCGACGTCATCAAGATCGAGCCCCCCGGAGGTGAGTGCACCCGCACGGTGGGGCCGTTCTACCAGGACGTGCCGAACCGCGAGAAGAGTCTCTACTTCTGGCACTACAACACCTCCAAGCGCGGTATCACGCTGGATATAGAGACGGAGGACGGCCGTCGGCTCTTCCGCAAGATGGCCGGGAGTGCGGACCTGATTCTGGAGTCCTACAGCCCCGGGTACCTGCCCTCGCTGGGCTTGGGCTACGACGACCTGAAGGAGAGCAATCCGGGCCTCATCATGTGCTCGCTGACCTCGTTTGGCCAGACGGGCCCGTGGAAGGACTACGCGGGCAGCGACCTGCTGCACCTCGCGGCGGGAGGGCAGATGGCCGGCTGTGGCTACGAGGAGATCGACGTGCCGGACGCTCCACCGATTGCCGGCGGCGGCGGCCAGGCGTGGCACATGGGCAGCCACTTTGCGTTCATCGGCACGGTGGCGGCGCTCATCTACCGCTCCAGGACGGGCCGCGGCCAGTACGTCGACGCCTCCGTCCACGAGGCGTGCGCTCTCACGACCGAGGGCCACGTCAGCAACTGGATCTACAAGAATCAGGTCGTGCAGCGCCAGACGGGACGCCACGCCTCCGCCACCCGGACCGACCCCACTCAGATGCTGTGCGGCGATGGGAAGTACCTCAACGGCGGCGTCGGCAACAGGGTAACGGCGGCCAGGCTGCCCGCCCTCGCGGAGTGGATGGATGAGCTTGGCCTTGCCGAAGACCTGATGGACGAGAAGTACAAGGACCCTGCGGTGTTCAACGAGAACCGGCCCTACATCGCAGAAGTCGTGGCCCGCTTCCTTGGCAGCGTATCGCGGGACGAGGCTTATCACCGCATGCAGAAGATGGGCATCAACTGCGGCGCCGTGCGCTCCCCGGACGAGGTGCTGGAGGACCCGCACCTTTGGGACCGCGGCTTCTGGACCGAGGTGACCTACCCGGAGGTCGGCGCAACCCTGCGTCATCCCGGCCCGGCGGGCATATTCAACGGCTCGCCGTGGCGCATCTCGCGTCGTGCTCCTCTCATCGGGGAGCACAACGAGGAGGTGCTGTGCGGAGAGCTGGGCCTCAGCAGGGCGGAGCTCTCCGTGCTGGCGGAAAGCGGCGTGGTGTAGCGCGCTGTTCAGTTTGACAACCGGCGAGGCGGCGCCGTCCCCGGGGGGCGGGGGCGGGGGGGGGGGGGGGGGGGGGGGGGGGGGGGGCGGGGGGGGGGGGGGG
>JAPPHY010000021.1:35212-82482 GCA_028877205.1 Chloroflexota bacterium
GCTGGCGTAACGGGGGGTGGTGTAGCGGGGTGTTATTTTTCACAACCGGCGCGGCGGCGCCGTCCATCCGGGGCGGCGCCGCTTTCGCGTCGTCGGCTTGGGGGCGCGGGCAGTGATGCTATGATATAATTCTACGGGTGAGGTTGGAGGGGGGACTTCGTCCCGTGCGGGGCCACTTCAGCAATACGTGGGGTGAGAATAGACGATGCAGCTCCGAAATGATGATCTGAAGGTCTTTGCTGGCACGGCCCACGAGCAGCTGGCCCGCGACGTCTGCAGCTACCTGAACATCTCGGTCGGAGAGTCCAACGTCTTCAAGTTCAGCAACGACAACACCTTCGTACAGATTAGCGAGAACGTGCGCCAGCGGGACGTCTTCCTCATCCAGCCGTTCGCCTATCCCGTCAACGACAACATCATGGAGCTGCTGATAATGCTGGACGCCGCCAAGCGCGCCTCCGCAGGCCGCATCACGGCGGTGATCCCCTATTACGCCTACGGCCGCACCGACAAGAAGGACCAGCCACGCGTGCCCATCACGGCGCGGCTGGTGGCGGACCTGCTGAGCGTGGCCGGAGCCGACCGCGTCCTCACAGTCGACCTTCACGCCGGCCAGATCCAGGGCTTTTTCAACATTCCGGTGGACGAGCTCACCGGCCTGCCCCTTCTCTCGCGCTACTTTGCGGACAAGGCGCTGGATAACGTAGTGGTGGTGGCCGTCGACATAGGCATCAGCAAGCGCGCGAGGGACATGGCGGCCAAGCTCGGGGCGCCACTGGCCATCATCGAAAAGCGCAGGATGGGCAATGCCGACAGCAGTGAGAGCCTCAACATCATCGGCGACGTGGCGGGCAAGACCGCCATCACCTTCGACGACGAGATTGACACGGCAGGCTCGCTGATGAACGCCGTGGACGCCCTGAAGGAGGCCGGCGTGGGAGACGTCTACTCCTGTTGCACCCACGGCGTGCTCTCCGGCCCCGGCGCAAGCCGCGTGGAGCAGAGCTCCATAAAGGAGCTGGTGATGACCGATACGCTGCCGCTATCGACTGAGAAGCGCGACGGGAAGATCACCGTGCTCTCGGTCGCGCCTCTGCTTGGCGAGGCCATTCGCAGGATCCACGAGGGGCTCTCCGTGGGAGCAATGTTCGAGTAGGGAGGACCCAGGCAGATGTTCGGCAAGGTATTCGGCTTCCTGGGCGACTCCGATGAGAAGGCCCTCAAGCCCCTCCGCCGCCTGGCGGACGAGGTCAACGCCCTTGAGCCGGAGTGGGAGCGTCTCTCGGACGACGGCCTGAGGGCGAAGACGCAGGAGTTCAGGGACGCGCTCAGGCAGGGCGATGACCTGGATGACCTGCTGCCCGAGGCGTTCGCCACCGTGAGGGAGGCTGCCAGGCGCACCATCGGTCAGCGCCATTTCGACGTGCAGATCATGGGCGGCGCCGCGCTCCACCAGGGCAAGATCGCCGAGATGAGGACGGGCGAGGGCAAGACCCTCGTGGCAACGCTGCCGGTATACCTGAACGCGCTGGCGGGGCAGGGCGTGCACGTGGTGACTGTGAACGACTACCTGGCACGCAGGGACCCGCAGTGGATGGGGCCCATCTACCACCTGCTCGGCCTCAGCGTGGGATGCCTGCAGCACGATGCGTCCTACCTGTACGATCCCGACTACGCGGGCGGGGACACCTCCCCGGAGAGGATGAGGCCGGTTACCAGGCGGGAAGCCTACGCGGCTGACATAACCTACGGCACCAACAACGAGTTCGGGTTCGACTACCTGCGGGGCAACATGGTCAGGAGCATGGAGCAGCGGGCGCAGGGAGCGCTCCACTACGCCATCGTGGACGAGGTGGACAACATACTGATCGACGAGGCGCGGACGCCGCTCATCATCAGTGCCCCGGACAGGGAGTCCACGCAGCTCTACGCGAACTTCGCCAAGCTCGTCCCCAGGCTCAGAGAGGATGAGGACTACACGATCGATGCCAAGCGCAGGTCGGTTAGTATCACGGATTCCGGAATTGGCAAGCTTGAGCAGTGGCTTAACGTTAGAAACCTCTATGACTCCGAAAACTCGATCTACATAGTCCATGCCGAGAACGCGTTACGGGCGAAGGCGCTCTACAGCAGGGACAGGGAGTACGTCGTCAGGGACGGCGAGGTTGTCATAGTCGACGACTTCACAGGCCGCCTCATGCCGGGCCGCCGCTTGTCGGACGGGCTGCACCAGGCGATAGAGGCCAAGGAGGGCGTTAGGGTGCAGCGCGAGAGCATCACCTACGCCTCCATTACGCTCCAGAACTTCTTTCGCTTGTATGGGAAGCTGGCCGGAATGACAGGCACCGCCTCCACGGAGGCGGAGGAGCTGTCAAAGATATATGGGCTTGATGTGGTGGTCATCCCCACGCACAGGCCCATGGTTCGGGAGGACTTCCCGGACTTCATATACGCAACGGAGAAGGCCAAGTTCGACGCTATCGCAACCGACCTGGTGGAGCTGTCAAAGCAGGGACGCCCCGTGCTGGTGGGCACAGTCTCCATCGAGAAGTCGGAGATGCTGAATGAGATGCTCAAGCGCCGTGGCGTCACCTGCCAGGTGCTCAACGCCAAGCAGCACGAGAGGGAGGCCGCGATCGTGGCGCAGGCTGGGAGACCCGGCGCGGTGACGGTCGCAACCAACATGGCGGGCCGCGGTACGGACATCATCCTGGGCGGCAACCCCGCCAGCTTGTCGATGACCCAGGAGGAGTGGCAAGCCGACCACGACCGGGTCGTAGAGCTCGGAGGACTGCACATCATGGGAACGGAGCGTCACGAGTCTCGCCGAATCGATGACCAGCTAAGGGGCCGCTCCGGCCGTCAGGGAGACCCCGGAAGCTCCCGCTTCTACGTTTCTCTGGAGGACGAGATCGTACGACGGTTCGGGGGTGACCGCGTCAAGGGAATCATGGAGTGGGCCGGCATGGGCGATGACGTGCCCATCGAGAACCGCGTTGTGAGCAAGGCGCTGGAAGCCTCGCAGAGCAAGGTAGAGGGATATAACTTCGAGATACGCAAGAACCTTGTGGAGTATGACGAAGTTACCAACGAGCACCGAAAGATGATCTACCAGGAGCGAGACAAGATTCTTCAGGGTGCGGACCTGAAGGCCAACATACAGGAGATGGTGCACGGTCAGCTGTCTTCCCTGGTTGACAGTAACATGCAGGGGGACGAGAGCGAGGACTGGGAGCTCGACGCCCTCTTCGCCGAGCTGAGCACAATCTTCCCGCAGGGTGTGGAACTGTCGCCTGAAGAGACGGCATCGATGCACCAGGAAGAGGTGCGGGAGACGCTGCTGGAATTCGCGGACGCCTCGTACGACCGGATGGAAAGCGAGCACGGCGCGGACACTATTCGCGCCCTGGAGCGGCAGGTCATGCTGGACGTCATCGACTTCCGGTGGATGCGGCACATGACGGTGATGGAGAACCTGAGGCAGGGCATCGGCCTTGAGGCCTTCGGGCAGCGTAATCCGCTGGTGATGTTCAAGCTGAGGGGTCGTGAGCAGTTCGACGACTTCCTTAGCAACATTCAACGCGACATAGTCCACGCCATCTATCGGATTGGACTTGCCGCCCAAACTGGGCCACGAAGAGTGGCAGCTCCGCGGCCACAGACCCGGCTTCCGCAGGCCGCGCCCGGCGGCGCCAAGGTGGGACGCAACAGCCAGTGCCCCTGCGGTAGCGGCAAGAAGTACAAGCGGTGCCACGGCGTGGCTGCGTAGGTGGACGCGGGGCTGGAGCGTCGCGAGTGCGGCGGACCCGGCGAAGGCGGACAGGACGTCGGAGGGCACGGCAGGTATGAATAACAACGAGATAGCCGGGGTCTTTGAGAAGATCGCGGGACTGCTCTCGCTGAAGGCGGAGTCAACCTTCACTATCCGTGCCTACCAGCGCGCCGCCCGAACCATCGAGCACCTGCCCACGGAGCTGTCCCTGCTTGTGAGGGAGGAGAGCGACCTCAGGCAGATTCCCGGAATCGGAGAGGCCATCTCCGCCAAGATCACGGAGCTCGTGAACACGGGGCGCCTGGAGTACATGGAGGAGCTGAGGTCGGAGTTCCCGGACGGCATCCTCGCCCTCATGGACGTTCCCGGCATCGGGCCCAAGACGGCGCTGCGCATCACCACGGAGATGGGTGTCTCCAGCGTGGAGGAGCTTGAGCAGGCGATCGTGGAGGGGCGCATGTCGGCCATGCCGCGCCTCGGCGAGAAGACGGCGGAGAACATCCTGCGCCACATCCGGTCGGAGCGCACCAAGGACCGCCGCATTCCCATCGGACGCGCCATGAGCGCCGCCGACCAGGTCATCGCGGCGCTGCGCGAGGCGTGCTCGGGCCTGCATCGAATCGACGCAGCAGGCAGCCTGCGCCGGTGGCGCGAGACCATTGGCGACGTGGACATCATGGGTACCGCGGATGACCCCGCAGCCGTCATCGACGCCTTCGTGGAGCTGCCGTTGGTCGATGAGGTGCTGGCGCACGGTCCCACCAAGGGCAGCGTGGTGCTGCACGGCGGCCTGCAGGTGGACGTGCGGATGGTGGAGGCGGACAGCTACGGCGCTCTGATCCAGTACTTCTCCGGCAGCCAGCAGCACAACATACGACTCAGGGAGCTGGCGAACCGGATGGGCCTTTCCCTGAATGAGTACGGCATGACCGACATTAGTACGGGCTATGTGGAGAAGTTCACGGACGAGGCGGACTTCTACGCACGCCTCGGTCTCCAGTACATACCGCCGGAGCTTCGAGAGGGGCTGTGGGAGGTGGAGGCGGCGGCCCGCGGCGCACTGCCCAAGCTCGTTGAGCTCGGTGACGTGCGCGGCGACCTTCACTGCCACACCAACGAGAGCGACGGACGTGACACGCTGCGGGTCATGGTGGAGGCGGCTCGCAGCCGCGGGTATGAGTACGTGGCCATCACCGACCACTCGGTGGGCCGCGGCATCGCCAACGGCCTGAACGAGGAGCGGCTGGCCCGCCACGTGGCAAACGTGCGAGCGCTGGACGCGCAGCTCCCGGACTTTCGCGTCCTGACCGGATCGGAGGTCGACATACGCGCGGACGGCTCGCTGGACTATCCCGACGAGATTCTGGAGATGCTGGAAGTAGTGGTGGCGTCCGTACACTCGGCGATGGGGCAGGACAGCGAGACCATGACGGCGCGCATCATTCGGGCGATGCACAATCCCCACGTGAACGTCATCGGCCATCTCACCACCAGACTGCTTGGCGAGCGTGAGCCTATCGACGTAGACGTGGAGGCCGTCCTGCGGGCAGCGGCGGAAACGGGGACTGCGTTGGAGATCAACGCATCGCCGGAGCGGCTGGACCTGAAGGACACGCACGTGTTCCGCGCGCGAGAGCTTGGCGCTCCGCTGGTCATAAGCTCGGACTCGCACGCCGTAGAGCACATGGCCAACATGCGCTTCGGCGTGGCTGTGGCGCGCCGCGGCTGGTGCCGGGCGGAGGACATCGTGAACACGAGGCCGGCGGCCGGATTCCTGGCGTTCTTGCGGGGCGAGGGCTGAGTGGTGGTCGACATGAACGGGAACACGCCGGAGCGGGAAGGACTCAGCAACCCGGAGGCGATTCAGCACCTCAGGAGCGCTCTCGAACAGGGGAGGGACTGGGTGCCCGCGCTCCTGGAGTCCATGTCCATGTGGACGATAGCGGAAGAGGTCCACGACGACAGGCACAATCGTTACCTGCTGGACGGGGAGGCGTTCGACTGGCTCGTGCTGGCGGAGCGGCTGCTGGCCGAGGTGGACGGGCTGGTGCCGGAGGCGGAGAAGTCGGCGTTGCTCTCATCAAGCGAGTTCCCGCGCTCGTTCAGCGAGGATGAGCTGAGAAGCCTGCTGGGGCCGGACAAGTACAGCGCATATCTGAACTACTGGTATGGCGTTGTGGTGGAGCAGGCGGTCATGCGCAGCGCGGAGGAGGAAGAGCAGAAGCGCCTGCCGATTCGCGGCGCGCGGGCAAGGCGGGAGGCGGCGGAGAGGGCATTCCGTCGGGTGTACGGCGAGGGCAGGGAGGAGCTGCACCGCAGGTTTCGCGGTGAGCGCGGGTACGAGGACTCGACCACGGTGACGGCGTCCGAAGCCAAGGAGTTCACGTACTGGCTGTTCAAGCACAGGCTGATCACGGGCGAGGGCGAGCGGGTGGCGAGCGACACCCGGAAGGGCCTGCTGTTTCTGCATAGGAAGCGCGAGCGGGACAGGGCGTAAACTCGCTAGGGTAGTCTCCCAGGAATGCCCTAGCTAATTTCCCGTACTATCTGAACTTGAGTCGCCTCTCGGGGGCTAGTTGGAGGCCGAGCGCCACTCCTCTTCCAGGATGGCGTAGTAATGAACGTCCCGCCAGCTCTGGTGAAATGGCGACCAGAAACTTTGCCGGAGCGTTCCCTCTCTCGTCATTCCGAGCTTTTCCAACACCCCAATGCTACCGGCATTTTCCGTGTCTACGGTTGCAAACACTCTGTGGGCATTCAACATCTCGAATCCAATGCGAAGCACTACTCTAGCGCCTTCTGTTGCGTACCCGTTACCCCACGATTCCCTTCGCAGTACGTAGCCCATAGAAGCCTCTTTGTTTCCTGGCGACACCATCCTGATCCCTGAACCACCGATGAGCTCTCCGGTTGAGGCCAACGTCATTGCAAGTTCATACCTTGTACGAGGCTCCTCAAGCTGGTAGGAAATGAACTCGTCTACTACTTCCCGAGAGCGCTCCTCGGTGTTTGGAAGCAGAAGTAGGCCTGACATGACCTCCGGGTCTGATCCATATAGATGGAGGGCGCGCCAATCGTTCTCTTGGAACTCGCGAATTATCAGGCGCTCAGATTCAATGGGGCTGATGGCGGTCATGCGAGTAGATTGGTCCTGGCCGCCGCCGCTATCCCAGCTGGGCGAGCAGTTCCTGCACGCGATCGCGGCGCTCGCCGAGGCGCTCCAGCCGCTCCCGCTCTCGCTCCACCACGTCCGCCGGCGCCTTGGTCGTGAAGTCGGCGTTGCCCAGTCTCTGCGAGAGCCTCTGCATGTTGTCCAGGCACTCCTTCAGCTCGCCCTCCAGCCGCGTGCGCTCTGCCGACGTGTCCACCAGGCTCTCCAGCGGTATCAGGACCGTCGCACCTGGCAGCACGGCGGACACGGTGGTGGAAGCTGCGGGTCTTGGGTCGCCCTCCTCCGGAAACTCCAGAGGCTCCGTCCGCGCCAGGCTCTCGATGACCGAAGCCTCGTCCCGGAGGGCCGCGCCGGACTCAGAGTGCTCCACCAGGCAGGTGAGCGCGCGGTTCGGCGGTATCTTGAACTCGGCCCTGACGTTTCGGATAGCTCTCACCACGCCCATCAGAATCTCCATCTCACGCTCCGCCTGAGCGTCCGCCGTCGACGGGTCAGCTATGGGGTAGTCGGCAATCACGATGGACTCTGCCATGCCATCCGTTTGGGGCAGGCTTTCCTTTAGGCTCTGCCAGATCTCCTCAGTCACGAAAGGCAGGAACGGGTGCATCAGGCGCATGGACTTCTCTAGCACGTGAACCAGGACGGGCAGGGGAGACGGATCGGAGCCGGACCTTAGCCTCAGCTTGGCCATCTCGATGTACCAGTCGCAGAACTCGTTCCAGAAGAAGTCGTGGACCTCCCGCTGCGCCTCTCCGAACAGGAAGTCCTCCATGAAGCGGTCGACCTGACCGGCCACCTGGTTGAGGCGGCCCACTATCCAGCGGTCGTGGCGGTGCAGGAGCGCAGGGTTGCGCCACTCCGGCGCACTTTGCGTTTCGCTCAGGTTTGTCAGCACGTACCGGGCCGCGTTCCACACCTTGTTCACGAAGTTGCGGCTGGCGGCCAGCTTCCCGTCGCTGATGCGCAGGTCGTTGCCGGGCGCGTTGCCCGTGGTGAGTGTGAAGCGAAGGGCGTCGGTGCCGTAGGCCTCGATCGCCTCCAGCGGGTCGGTGACGTTGCCCCTGGTCTTGCTCATCTTGGCGCCGTGTTCGTCCCGTATGAGGCCGGACAGGTAGACCCACTTGAAGGGGACCTCGCCCGCGTTCTCTAGGCCCATCATCACCATGCGCGCGACCCAGAAGAACAGGATGTCATAGCCCGTCTCCATGACGGTGGTTGGGTAGAAGTAGCGCATGTCGTCGGTGTCGGTGGGCCAACCCAGGGTTGAGTGAGGCCAGAGCGCCGACGAGAACCATGTGTCGAGCACGTCCGGGTCCTGGTACAGCGCCGAGCCGCCGCACGAGGGGCAGCTTTCGGGCGGCTCCAGCGAGACGATGGGCTGGGCCGTCAGGTCGGTGAAGACGTGCAGCGCCCTGGCCTCCAGCTCGCTCCAGGCGAGGCCCTGCTCGCGGAGCGTGCGGTAGCTGCCGTCCTGCAGGTCGTCCTCCGGCGGGAATACCATCTGTATCGCGTCTTGGGAGCAGTCCAGGCAGTACCAGGCCGGTATGCGGTGGCCCCACCACAGCTGGCGGCTGATGCACCAGTCGCGTATGTTCTCCATCCAGTTGAGGTAGACCCTGGAGTAGCGGTCCGGTACGATCCTGATGCGGCCGTCCCTGACCACCTCCATTGCCGGCCTCGCAAGGTCCTCCATGCTGACGAACCACTGCCTGCTGGCCAGCGGCTCCACGACCACGCCGCACCTGCCGCAGTGGCCCACGGAGTGGGTGTACGGGTCTTGGCGGTCGAGCAGGCCGGCAGAGTCAAGGTCACGGAGTATGACCTCCCGGCAGTGGACGCGGTCCATACCCTCGTACGGGCCGGCCTCGCGGCTCATGGAGCCGTCCAGGTTGATGGCTGTGACGATGGGCAATCCGTGACGCTGGCCCACCTCGAAGTCGACGGGATCGTGGCCGGGCGTGATCTTGAGTGCGCCCGTGCCAAACTCCGGGTCGACGGCGTCGTCGCCCACGATGGGCAGCGGCCTGTTGAGCACGGGCAGCAGGACGCGGCGGCCTACGAGGTGGCGGTAGCGGTCGTCGTCCGGGTTGACGGCCACGCCCGTGTCGCCGAGGAGGGTCTCCGGACGGGTGGTTGCCACCGTCAGGAAGCCGTCGCCGTCCTCCAGAGGATAGCGTATGTGGTAGAGGAACGACTGCTCCTCCTCGTGGTCAACCTCCAGGTCCGATAGAGCCGTTGAGCACCTTGGGCACCAGTTGATGATGCGCTCACCGCGATAGATGAGGCCCTTCTCGTAGAGGTTGGCGAACGTGGTGCGCACGGCCAGGCTGGGGCCTTCGTCCAGCGTGAAGCGGCGACGCGTCCAGTCGCACGATGCGCCCAGGCGCTTGTGCTGCTCGTCGATTGTGTGGCCGTAACGGCGGACCCAGTCCCACACCCTCTCAAGGAATCGCTCCCGGCCAAGCTGCTGACGCGTGAGGCTGGTCTCATCCTCGGGACGTTCCGAGGCCTCCTGCGCCAGGCTGCGCTCCACCATCACCTGCGTGGCTATGCCGGCGTGGTCGGCGCCTGGCAGCCAGAGAGTGGGCTCGCCCCTCATGCGGTGCCACCTGACCATGATGTCTGCGAGCGTAGCCTGGAGTGCGTGGCCGAGGTGAAGCTCCCCCGTCACGTTCGGCGGAGGCATGATGATAACGAACGGCTCCTTGTCGGGATCGATGGTGGGCGTGAAGTAGCCGCCTTCCAACCAGGAGCCGTAGAGGCGCCGCTCGACTGCGCCCGGGTCGTAGGCCTTGGGTATGTCTCGTGCAGCCTGGTCCAACTGGGTCATTTCGGGTCGTCTTCCAGAAGTGCTTGTGGGTTGCGAAAATCCTCAATGCCTCATTCTATCACCACGGGAACCACAGTCAACGCATGGCGGGCTGTGTTGGAGACCTCTTACGGCTGGGGTGGACAGGGCGGGAGAGAGGTATTCCAGGAGCCCTGTTTCTATGCGAGGGCTTCCGGCGCCTGCTCCTGCGCAGCGCCTGTGCGGACGGCGCCGTGCAGCCTCCTGCGAGCGTTCTCCGCAAAGAGCCTCACTCCCTGGTCTTCGTCCCCTGTCATGGACGCAACGAGGTTTAGCGCCTCTCCCATGGCCAGAAGCGACCACGCTGCGTTTCGGCGCACCCACGCCTTGGAGTCGGTGAGGGCCAGCGAGAGAGCGGACACGCTCTCGACGTCGCCCAGCGCGCCGAGTGCGTATGCGGCCGCGCCGCGGATGTTCTCATTGTTGTCGCGGAGGAACATGCGGACCGGCGCGGCGGCCGCGGCCTGTCCCAGGCGATATAGCGTGCGGATCGCGCTCAGCCGCACGGGGCGGCTCTCGTCCTCCAGAATGGGCACGACGTCCATGGCCGTGTCGGGGTGGCCGCGTCCGGCGATGGCGTGAAGCGTCCAGGATCTCGCCGTGGGGTCGCGTTGCTTGAGCGACTGGAGCAGAGCGGCGTCGGCGAGCCGGCTCTCGAACCTGACTATGGCGTCGGCGGCCTGCTGTCGCACCCACACGTCCTCGTCGCCGAGGGCGCGGCAGAGGTTGGGGAGCGCATTCGGCTCCTGGATGCGTCCGAGCGCAAAGGCCGACCAGCCTCGCACCCACGCGGACTCGTCCGAGAGTGCTGTGAGCAACTGCTTCTGCGCACGCTTCACGCGGGCCTGGCCAAGCGCCAGCGCTGCGCAGCCGCGGGTGTACTCCGACGGGTCGCCGGTCAGAAGGCTGATGAGCGTCCTGGGCGAGTCACTGACTGACGGCTCCTGCACTTGTGTCCTCTTTCGCAGTTGTGATGACGCTCGCCGCCCGCGCTCCATACGGGGCGCATGATTGGAACGGCAACGAAGGTGATTCTAGCACAGGTTCGGCTGCCTCGCGACGGGGGCGAAACCACATACTCCTGCCTGCCGGCGTGCGCAGGCCACCACGAATGCTCTGCATTTCGTCTCAAAAACCACTTGCCAGATTTCAGGCTGCGTGGTAGAGTTGTGACGCTTGGAACAATCCACAGCGTCGGGGAGCGGAGAATCGTGCCGTCCGAGGCTGCTGGATCGGAATAATCAATGCTCGGCAGGATCGAATAACAGACCCCGGCAATGATGAAGCGCAGTCTCTTCAAATCTCCCGCCATTGCGATACTCGGCCTTCTTCTTGCGGGCGGGTGCAATCCGGATAATCCCCAGTCTATTCTTGTGGCCAGCGGGCCGGTTGCGCAACGGCAGCTTGATCTGTTCAATTTGCTATTGTGGGCCGTAACCATCATCTTCGTGCTTGTGTGCGGATGGTTGGTCTACACGGTCATCCGCTACCGGAGGAAGCCCGGCCAGGGCATCCCTGAGCAGGTGCACGGAAACACCAAGCTGGAGATCACCTGGACGGTCATTCCTGCACTCTTGCTCGCAGCCGTCGCTGTGCCCACGGTGGCCGCGCAGTTCTACATCACGGAACCGCCGGCGGGCTCCGACCAGATGCGAATCGAGGTCACGGGTCACCAGTGGTGGTGGTCCGTGGTGTACCCGGACTCCGGCGTCGTCACCGCCAATGAGATTCGTGTCCCGGTCGGCAAGGCGGTTGTGGTCGACTTGACGGCAGAGGACGTAATCCACAGCTTCTGGATTCCCAAGCTGGCCGGCAAGATCGACGTCGTGCCCGGCAAGACCACCAGCATGTGGTTCCAGGCGGACGAGCCGGGCGAGTACCTGGGGCAGTGCGCCGAGTTCTGCGGCGAATCCCACGCGTGGATGAAGTTCCGGGTCATCGCTCAATCGCCGGAGGAGTACGAGGCCTGGACACAGGCGCAGCTGGCCGACGCTCCACAGCCGGCGACCGAGGCGGAGACCACGGGCGCGCAGCTCTTCATTACCAAGGCCTGCATCGCCTGCCACAAGATCGAGGGTGTGCCGGCCGCGGCGGGCGTCATCGGCCCGAACCTGACCCACGTGGCCAGCCGGACCGCAATCGCCGCAGGCGTACTGGACAATACCGAGGAGAACGTGAGGGCGTGGATCAAGGACCCGTCCGAGTTCAAGCCCGGAAACATCATGAACAGGGACGGACTGGCCTACACGAATCCACAGTTCGCCCTAAACGAAGATGACCTCAATAACCTTACTGCATACATCTTGAGTCTGAAGTAGAATGAGAGCTGTAACGGGACACGGACTCAGGCAGAGTCTCTCGCATCTCACCCCGCTTGTCGGAAGCGCCGACAGGGCGGAGAGCAGCGGAGGGGACACATGGCTACCATAGCAGGGGTGTTCAGCAGACCAACGAGGCCCACCGGCATCTGGGCCTGGATCTCGACGGTGGACCACAAGAAGATCGGGGCGCTCTACGGCGTCACCGCCTTCGTCTTCTTCCTGGTGGGCGGCCTGGAGGCGCTCATCATGCGGCTCCAACTGGCCAGGGCGGAGCACGGTATCGTAAGCGCGGAGGTGTTCAGCCAGCTCTTCACCATGCACGCGCTCACCATGATATTCCTTGCCATCATGCCCCTGAGCGCCGCCTTCTTCAACCTGGTGGTGCCGCTGATGATAGGCGCCCGAGACGTGGCGTTCCCGCGCCTCAATGCTTTCAGCTACTGGGTCTTCCTGCTCGGCGCGTTCATTCTGCAGACCGGCTGGATAGTCGGTAGCTCCCCCAACACGGGTTGGTTTGCGTATGCGCCGCTGACTGCGGAGAGCTTCAACCCCAGCAAGGGCATGGACTTCTACGTGGTCGGCCTGGGCGTGCTGGGAGTTTCCTCGGTGGCCGCGGCCCTCAACTTCATCATCACCATCATCAACATGCGGGCGCCGGGCATGACCCTCATGCGCCTGCCCGTGTTCATCTGGATGACGCTGGTTACCTCATTCCTGCTCGTGACGGCGATGCCGGTCATCACCGTCGGCCTGATCGAGCTGTACATGGACCGCACGTTCGGTATGAACTTCTTCAACGTTGACGCAGGCGCGGACGTGATTCTGTGGCAGCACCTGTTCTGGGTCTTCGGGCATCCTGAGGTGTACATCCTGATTCTGCCCGCAATGGGCATCATCTCGGAGGTGCTGCCGACGTTCTCGCGGAAGCCGCTCTACGGCTATCCCGTGGTGGTGCTTTCGGGAATCACCATCGGCTTCATGGGCTGGGCTGTGTGGAGCCACCACATGTTCACGGTGGGTCTCGGGCCCATCGCCAACTCCGTGTTCGCCATCACGACGATGTTCATCGCCGTGCCCACGGGCATCAAGATATTCAACTGGATAGGCACCCTTTGGGGCGGCTCGGTAGACCTGAAGACGGCGCCGCTCTTCGCGATCGGTTTCATATTCCTGTTCATAGTCGGCGGTCTGAGCGGCGTCATGCACGCCATATCTCCCTCCGACGCACAGCAGCAGGACACCTACTTCATCGTGGCGCACATTCACTACGTCCTGTTCGGCGGCAGCATCATGGCCGTGTTCGCGGGCATCTACTACTGGTTCCCCAAGGCCACCGGACGCCTGCTCAGCGAGAGGGTGGGGAAGTGGCACTTCTGGCTCACCATGTTGGGCATGAACCTCGCATTCTACCCCATGCACTTCCTTGGACTGGATGGCATGGTTCGAAGGAACTACACGTACCCCGAAGGCATGGGCTGGGACTTCTGGAACATGGTGTCGACCATCGGCGCATTCATCCTGGGCTTTGCGACGCTGATATTCGTCCACAACTTCTTCCGGAGCCTGCGCAAGGGCGAGATATCCGGCGACGACCCCTGGGACGGGCGCACGCTGGAGTGGTCGATACCCTCGCCTCCACCGGAGTACAACTTCGCGGTCATTCCCACGGTGCACGGCCGCGACGCGTTCTGGGAGCAGAAGCACGGCAGCGGACACGGTGTGCATGCGCCGGCCGGAGGGGCATATGACCATGACGAGGGACACGGCATTCACATGCCAAGCCCGTCCATACTGCCGTTGATCACGTCCCTGGGACTCGGCATCGCCGGTTACGGGCTGGTATACAGCTTCCCTGTCGCCATTCTGGGCGCCGCCATAACCATGTTCGGGACATACGCCTGGTCAATGGAGCCGGCAACAGCACCGGACGAACACTGACACTAGCCACAGAGAGAGTGCAAGTTGGAACACACTGAGGCGGCACCGCACGCCGAACACGCCACCACCACCGGCATCGACCACCGGAAGATGCTGATCTGGGCCTTCCTGGGCTCGGAGTGCATGTTCTTCGGCTCGCTGATCGCCACATACCTGGTCTACTACGGGCAGAGCATCAGCGGCCCCGGGCCGGCAGACGTCCTGGACATAAACACCACGACGGTCAGCACCTTCGTGCTGCTGATGAGCAGCCTTATGATGGTGCTGTCCTACTCCGCCATCAGCAAGGGCGACGTCAAGCGTTTCAGGGTCTGGATTCTGTGCACGGCCATTCTCGGTTCCACGTTCCTGGGCTTCCAGTTCTTCGAGTTCACTGAGTTCGCACACCACCACCAGGAGTTCGAGTGCCCGCCCGCGCTTGACAGGCCGGCGCAGTACCCGGACACGGCGTGCATGGACGGCGCCACCCACTACGAGGCCAACTACGGGCTGACGCCGCGCACCAACCTGTTCGGCAGCACCTTCTTCACGCTGACGGGCTTCCACGGGGCGCACGTGACGGTCGGCGTAATCTGGCTGCTGTCGCTGTTCGGCTACTCCTTCCGTCGACGCGGGGAGGACCTCATCCGGGACGGCGGTCTGAACGTGGACCTGGCCGCGCTCTACTGGCACTTCGTGGACATCGTTTGGATCGTAATATTCACGGTGGTCTACCTGATAGGCGTGACGGTCGCGTAGGCAAAGGACAAGTGGAGGAGACGATGGAACACGGGCGACACCCCGCTCACCCAACGCCGATGACCTACCTGAAGGTGGCCGCGATCCTGGCGATCGTCACCTTCATCGAGTGGGCGATATTCTTCGCTCCTGAATCGATGGACAGCATAAAGCTGACCGTGTTCTCGGTCCTCTCCGTGATGAAGTTCGCCCTGGTGGTCATGTTCTACATGCACCTGAAGTTCGACGAGAGGTTGTTCTCGATGTTCTTCGTGGGCGGGCTTACGCTGGCCTCCGGAGTCATCATAGCGTTGCTGGTGCTGTTCCAGGCGCTGTTGTAGTCGCCGACCTGCCCACCCGCCCAGCGGCTCCAGTCGGCGCCGCGCCGGTCCGGGAGAGGCGACGAACCGGTTTCATGACGCTCCGGCACAAGGACCCTTTCGCAGCAGGACGCACGAGCCGTTAGCTCGCCGGAGTCATTCGAGTTGTGGAGCACAGCACTTCCCGCCATTCTCACGCAGGACTCCGTCGCCCGCGTGGACGTTCAATGGTGGGTCTGGCACTGGCACCCTGACCTCTACTCCGGGCTGTTTCTGCTGGCCGGGTTGTATCTCCTGTTCACGGGGCCTCTGCGCAGCCGCATCACGGGACCGGCCTCACAAGGCCCGAGTGGCTGGCAGGTGGCGTCCTTCCTCACCGGCGTTCTGATCATGCTGTTTGCCCTGGCCGGCCCCATCCACGAGCTGAGCGACAGCTACCTGTTCAGCGCACACATGGCCCAGCACATGCTCATTACGCTCGTGGTGCCTCCGATGCTGCTGTTCGGCACACCGGGCTGGCTGATCGAGCCGCTGGTGCGCTCAGGTACGGCGTTGAGGCTTGGTAGGCTGCTCACGTTCCCGCCGCTGGCGTTCCTCCTGTTCACAGGCGTGTTCGCAGTGTGGCACTTTCCCATCTTCTACGACGGGGCGCTGAACACTCATGTCTTCCACATACTTGAGCATCTGCTGTTTCTTTCGACCGCGGTCATTGCGTGGTGGCCCATCCTCAGCCCTCTGCCCTCGCTTCCGCCGTTGTCTTATCCGGGGCAGCTGCTGTACCTAGTGCTGATGTCCATATCGCAAACGCCGCTCTTTGCCGTCATCACCTTCTCGAACCATACTCTCTATCCCTTCTACGAGGCGGCGCCGAGGGTGATTGACCTGTCGCCCCTGGCAGACCAGCAGCTCGGTGGCATCATCATGAAAGTGTCGTGGCTGATCGTCTTCGTCCCCGCGATCTGCATTGTGTTCCTGCGCTGGTTCCACAGGGAGGAGGCGGAGGGCCTACCGGAGTTTCAGCCTGCGCGCTAGTTGGAGAATTACGTGGACGTACCCACCGAACAGATTGGGCGCAGGGCAGGCCCAGGCGCTACACAGCGACCGACAGGTCGACTGTCGAGCGTCATGGCTGGGTCGGCCCTGTTCAGCGCGCTTCTGGCCGTTGCGCTGGGAGGAGTGGTGCGAGTCACCGGCTCAGGCCTCGGCTGCCCGGACTGGCCCCTGTGCTACGGGAGTGTCATCCCACCCTGGGAGCTGGCGGCGTGGCTGGAGTATATTCACCGTCTCTCCGCGGCCGTATCCGGCGTGTTCACGTTCCTGATGGTGGCAGCCATCTTCATGCGCTATGGACTGCGCAGCAGGATGTTCCTGGCGGCGTCGCTGGCCGGTACGCTGTTGCTGATTCAGGCTGCTCTGGGCGCGTTCACCGTCCTGTCCGAGATCGAGCCGGGATGGGCGCTGTTCCACACGGGCGTCGCTACCGGCCTGGTGGGAGTGCTGTCGCTCATCGCGGCATGGGAGATACGGCCGCAATGGCTGTACCAGGGAGTCTCGACAAGCCATCAACTAGATGGTCTCCGCGGCCCAATGGTGGCCCTGGGGGCCGCCTCCTTTGTTCTAATTCTGTCCGGCGCCTACGTCACGAGGAGCGTAGGTGCACCTCTGGCGTGCACCGTGATTCCTCTATGCAACGTGATGCCGTGGGACATGACGTGGCCGCAGTGGATACACATGACGCATCGCCTCCTGGCACTCCTGGTGGTCGTTCTGATGGTTGCGGCACTTCTGCGGTCCGCGGCTGTGCCGCATGGCGGGACGCGAGCGGCGGTGAGCTTCATGTCGGCGCTCCTGCTGCTCCAGATTGTGCTTGGCATGAGCAACGTGTGGTTTCGCCTGCCGCCGGACGTGAGAGCGGCGCATCTGGTAGCTGCCATCCTTTTCTTTGCGACGGCCATGCTATTCCTGGGCAGATTATGGGACTGGGCAGGGGAGGAACGAAGATCGGAAGCAACATCCGGCGACGGAGGTAGAACACACATCGGAGTGTCCCCGTGAGCAGCCAGTCGCAGCAGGCTAGTCCCGTCCCGGGTCTACACGCGCGCTTGTCTTCCAAGGCAGTGGTGTACTTCAGGCTGACCAAGCCCAGGATAGCCCTGCTGCTTCTCATCAGCACGGCCGCTGGGATGCTGGCGGCCGGCGGCGGGACAGTATCATGGGGGTTGGCGTCGGCGCTGCTGGCCGGAGGTTTCCTGTGTGCCGGTGGCGCCGGAGCCATGAACTGCTACCTGGATCGCGAGCTGGACGTGGCCATGGAGCGGACTCGCCGTCGACCTCTACCAATGGGTCAGGTCTCTCCCAGGAGCGGACTGGCGTTTAGTATTGCGATCAGCCTGCTCTCGATTCCGGTGCTTCTTCTGGTCAGCCCCCTGGTCGCTCTCTTGTCGGCTGCGGCGTGGCTGTACTACGTGCTGGTCTACAGCGTTTACCTGAAGCGGCGCACTCACCAGAACGTCGTGGTGGGAGGCGCCGCCGGCGCATTCCCGCCGCTGATCGGCTGGGCAGCCGTGACGGGCGGGGTAGACCTGTCCGCAGTCTTTCTGTTCCTCATCGTCTTCTTCTGGACGCCGCCTCACGCTTACGCCCTGATGCTGGTAGTCAAGGAAGACTACCGGAGAGTCAGCGTCCCGATGCTTCCTGTTGTCCTTGGCGACAAGGGGACCGGGCGTCACATTCTTCTCTACTCGGTGCTTCTGCTGGTGCTGACGGCTGTGCCCGCTGCGCTTGGCCTGTTCGGCATGGTGTACATGGCCACAGCCGTCCTGCTGGGTATTTTGTTCGTGCTGTTCGCAGCTATTCTGTACCGCACCCTGGAGAGGGTGTGGGCCATCAGGCTGTTCCGCTACTCCAACCTCTACCTGGCTGCCCTGTTCCTGGGCCTCGTCCTGGACCGCGCCCTTGCCTCCTGAGAGAAGCCCCCTGAGGGCGATGATGCGGCTCCGGCAGACATTGGTAACTCTCGCAGTTCTGGCGACCGGCCTGCTCGCGGCTTCCTGCAGTTCGGAGGAGGCAGCCGAGTTGCCGGAGTACTTCGAGGTGCCTGCCTTCACGCTGACGGATCAGCTGGGCCGCGACTTCCCCAGCTCGTCGCTGGATGGCAAAGTTATGCTGGCGAACTTCGTGTTCACGAACTGCACGCTCCTCTGTCCCGTGCTCACGCCGCGCATGGCGGAGGTGCAGTCGCGGCTTGGAGCCGACGGTCTGCTGGGGAGCCGCGTCGTGCTGCTGTCGATCTCGGTGGACCCGGAGCAGGACACGCCGGAGGCTCTGCGCAGATACGCGGAGGGTTACGGCGCCGACCACGAGTCGTGGCGCTTCCTGACCGGCAGCCCGGAGGACGTTCGAGCGGTCATAACGGACGGCCTCAAGCTGGGTTACAATCGCGTCGACGAGTCCATTCAGCACGTTCACGCCGACGGCACGGTCCACATTCACGAGTACAATGTGCTGCACTCGACGCGCATGTTGCTGGCCGACCGCGCAGGCACGGTTCGGGCTCTGTACGACACGGCGGAATGGGACGCGGAGCGCGTGTTGTCGGACATCGAGAGCCTGCTGGAGTAGGGCACGTTTCTGTTGACGGTGATTCGGGGCCGCCCTATACTACGGTGCAATACTCTCCCAAGGAAGTGCCAATGCGGTTCACGTGTCTTCAGGAAAACCTCAGCCGGGGTCTGGCCCTCGTAGGGCGGGCGGTAGCGACCCGCACCACTCTGCCCATCACCCAGAACGTGCTCATCGAGACGGACCAGGGCAGGCTGAAGCTCTCGGCAACCAACCTGGAATTGGCGGTAACCACGTGGGTTGGCGGCGAGGTGCAAGAGGAAGGCTCGGTGACGATCCCCGCAAGGCTGCTGACCGACTTTGTGAACTCGCTTCCTGCTGACCGCGTGGAGATGGAAACGACCGGCAGGCCGCTTGGCGTACGCTTCAAGTGCGGCCGGTTCCAGGCCAACATCAATGGCACGGCTGCGGAGGAGTTCCCGCCGATTCCGACGGTGGAGGAGGGCATGACCGCCCGTGTGGAGCCGCACGTGCTGCGGACGGCCATCGGGAGGGTGGCGTTTGCGGCCGCGACGGAGGAGGCGCGGCCCGTGCTAACGGGCGTGAAGGTCGAGATCGCGGGGCAGCAGTTCACGCTTGCGGGCGCGGACGGATTCAGGCTGGCAGTGTTCAAGGGATCGCTGCTGGAGCCGGCGCCGGAGGACACGGAGGCGATCGTGCCGGCGCGAACGCTGCTGGAGATGCAGCGCCTGCTGGCCGACCAGGACGAGCCGGTTGAGATCGTCATTACGCCTTCCAGGAGCCAGCTGCTGGTTCACATCAAGAATATCGAAGTCGTGTCGCAGCTGGTGCAGGGCACCTTCCCCAACTACGCACAGCTGATACCGCAGAGCGCCAACACCACTGCAGTGATGAACCTGAACGAATTCACGCGCGCCGCGCGGGCGGCCTCGATATTCGCCCGCGATGGCGGGGGCATCATCCGCCTGCAGATGGTGCCCGGCTCCGACGGGATGAGAGGTAAGATGGTCGTCACCTCCAGCGCGGAGGAGACTGGAGACAACACCGGCGAGATTGACGCCAACGTCGAAGGGGCAGAGGCGAAGATCGCGTTCAGCAGCCGGTATCTGACCGAGGTGCTCGGCAACCTGGACGGGGAGAGCATTGCGCTGGAGACGACTACGCCCTCCAGCCCTGGAGTGGTGAAGCCGCTCGGCGGCGAGGACTACGTGCACGTGGTCATGCCCATGTTCGTGCAGTGGTGACGTAGAAAGCCATGGCGCCGCTGGCCTTGGCGCTACTCAACTAGCCAATCCAAGCGCTGAGACCAGGAGGAACAGCCCATGGCAGGACTGAAGAAGCTGGGCGCCGTCTATCTGATAGGCGTGGCAATCGCGGTGGCGGGGTTCTTCGTAGTCAACTCCTTCCTCGCCGATTCCATCGACGTGCTGGACGTCTGGTACGTGCTGGACGTCCTGATGTTCATTGCGCTTGCCATTGCGCTGCCTTACAACTTCGCTCGCAAGCGAAGCGAGTGCAACGGCGACCCGACCGCTGCCGTCACCCGCCGATACCTGGATGTCAACGCCGCCTACTACCTCACGGTGGGCATAGCGATCCTGTTTCTGCACAACTGGTTCTCGCTGTTGGCTAACGGGCCGGAAAGCCTGGACAACAACGATGCGGCCTGGGTCATCTGGGCGGCGGTGGACGTATTGGTGCCCATAGTCGCGGCCGTCACCGGCCGCAGGCTGTGGCTGGAGGCTGAGTAGACCGCGACCAGGCGCGTCAGGTTCGCGCTCGTACTTCGACAGGCTCAGCACGAGCGGATCGGACTAGCTCCCGCCTAGACCACCCGCACAGGGTGGGGCAGAGGTTGGTTGAACAGGTAGCCCTTCTCGTTAAATGGAACGTGATCGGGCTGCGAGTTTCCGGCGGAATCCGTGGCCCGGGTCGTGATGGTGAACTCACCGGGCGCCGCATCCCATTCGAACTCGAACCGCGCCCACGAGTAGTCCGGCTGGCCGCCCGACAGCTCCGCGGCGCTCCACGTCAGCCCTGAGTCGGCGCTCCACTCCACTCGCGAGATCGGCCCCGCGGGCGAGTGCGCGTAGCCGTGGATGCGGCGGGGCCCGGCCGCAAGCTCCGCGGGCCAGGGCAGGGCCAGCGCGCTCTTGATGACCTGCTCCGTGACCGGCTTACCCATAGACTCGCCTTCTGGCGCGTAGGCGTCGCCGATGAGTGTGTAGGACGTCGTGTTGTTGCGCGTCCACAGCTGTTCGCTGGAGACGACGATCCGGCCCAGCCACTTGATGTGGGAGCTGCCAACCCAGCCGGGGACCACCGCCCTCAGCGGGAAGCCGTGGTCCTTCGGCAGCGTCTCGCCGTTGAGGGCGTAGGCCAGCAGCGTATCCGAGTGCAGCGCCTTCTCCGCCGGCAGGACATACCGAAAGCCCTCCTCCGGCGACTCGGTGTCCAACCCCACGAGCAGCACGCTCTTTGCGTCGTCACCGATGCCGGCGAGGGTCAGGACGTCTCGCAGTGTCACTCCCAGCCACTCGCCGTTTGAGATTGCGCCCCTCGTCCACTGCGTGCCGGAGGTCTCGCGGCCGTTCAGGAGGTTGAACATGGCGCGGTGGTTGCCGGCACACTCCAGGTAGGAGATCAGGGTGCGGCTGGGCAGGCTGCGGACGTCGTCGTAGGTCAGCTCCAGCGGCTCGGACACGGCGTCTCCCTCCACGGAGAGCCGCCAGTCCTCAGCTTCCAGCCCGATGCTGGTCGAGTTGTTGCGGACGAAGAAATAGCGATTGGGCGTGATGAGGCCCTGGAGGTTCTCCAAGCGGGTCTCCAGCCCCTTGCCGTCGCGCTCGATGAAGGGCGCAGTGTCCTTGAAGTAGGGGCCGGCCGCGCCCTCCGCGGGTGTCGTTGGCGTCGCGGTGTGTGGAGGCGTCGCCGTGGGTGACTCGGTTCCGAGGCATGCGGCGAGAACGGCTGCGGAGCCGCCGGCCATCATCAGGAGCAGGAACCGCCGCCGGTCCATGCCACGTACGCTGGCGAAGCGCCAGAGGGAATCGGCGGCGGAATCCAAGCGGGTGGGTGGTAACCCAGAACCGTCTGTCAACGTGTGCTACTCCCACTGCTCCAAGAGGGTGTCCTCTATTGTATCAGCCGGAGCATTGTGATTGAATTACAGAAGCCTCATTTGGATTGTGACATGAGAGATAAGATAAGTTCAGGCGCAGATCGAGTCAGGGATGCAGGCAAGAAAGCGGCTGACAAATCCCTTTCCGCCGCTGCCAAGGCAGCTTCAGACACCAAGCAGAAGGTCTCAGACTCGGCGCCCGCGGTCGCGAGAGTGGCTCAGGACGGCTCCAGGATTGCGGCCGACAAGTCAGTTGAAGTTGCCCGGCTGGTACGCTCAAGCTCGAAGCGGGTATCGGATGCTACGTCCTCAGTTGCGGGCGCGCTGCTGGAGACTACGCAGGGGGTTCTTGCCAGCCACCTGGCACAAGACCTCAACAATGTCTTACAGAATATGGTGGAAGGCGGCTCAACCATCTATGACAAGGCAATGGATGCCAGATACATCACCGAGCACATTGGCGGTGGTAATCACCGCCTCTTTGATGGAGGGCACACTATTGGAGGTGCCTGGAACGCCGTTTCGGACGCATCGCAGGATGATAACATAGCGCAGGAAGCCTGGGGATTCATCCAAGGAATGTTTCGGGACGGTACCACGTCCAAGGGGCTTCCCTTCGCGAATTGGGACAAGGCCACGTATGACAACGTGGCCAGCTCACTCAATGACACTTTCAACATCCCCAAGGACTGGTTCTACGACCTGAATTCGTATGACGCTGGTGAGTTGCTCGGAGGAGCTATTGGCGTTGTGGCCCTGGCCCTCAACTGGAATCGCGCCGACACTGAGCAGTTTTCGCGGTTCGTCGGAAGCATGGGACTGAGCGCGGTGATCAGTGCCAACCCACTGCTAATGGTTGTAACCGTTGTTTCCCTTGCCAAAGCCTTTCACAAGGCTCAACAAACGGGAGATTACGCTGAACTAGTAGACGGTCAGTTCAGAGGGGCCATGGGCACAGGAGCAACGCTGGCCGCGATATCGCTTATCGGAGCAGCCAGCGGGCCGGTGGGCACTCCACTTCTGGCAGGTCTCGTTGCCGGTGTACTGGTCAACAAGGCCACCAAACACGTAAGCGTTACGCAGATCGGGCAGTTCCTGGCCCAGCAGGCCACTGCTGCCGCAGTTGAGATTAGGACCAACTTGGGCCAATCGGAGTCGGGGCCTGTCATCGCCGCGCTCTAGGGTGTAGGTCATGCCTAGCACGGAATGAGGTAAGGCAATTAGGTACAGCCTTGTGACGCCGCTACAGGGTGGATGGTTATGGGGGAATGCTGACCCCGCTCATGTCCTTCGACTGGCTCAGGATGAGCGGGGTCAGGTTCTCTAGTGGTCTTGTCTCTCGGATCGTTCGACTAGCTTAGAACGAGCCGCAACATACTTCAATCTGGTATTCGCCTCTTACCCCGGTGTGGAGCTCCACACGGTGAAGTTGCCGCCCGTGGTGGTCGGGCCGCCGGACACGCCGATCTCCGCGGGCCGCCGAATCTGCCTCGCGCCCGCTCGCCCCTGCACCTGCTGGATGCTGTCCGTGTGCATCCACGTGCGAGTCCGACCGCTGCCGGCGTTGCCGCCGCTAGGCGATACCGGGTTGGGCCCCTCGATGCTGATGTCCGTGGCGTACAGGTCCAGGGCCTCGCCGCGCTGGATTCCGGCAAACCGCAGCCCCTCGATGTGGAACTGGTGGAACAGCGTGTAGCCGTCGTACATGTTCTCGAAGGAGAGGTCGCTGGCGCTGATGCCGGCGCCCTCGTAGAGCTTGCGCCCCACGCTGTCAGTGGCGGCCTCGCACTCGTCGAGCGTCTGGATGCTGCTCTTCACGCGCGTCCTGTCGGATGCGTGGTTGAGGATGTAGGCGGGCTTCTGCTTCATGTCCTTCGCCCGTTCGGCGGTGGTGAACACGTACGCGCAGACCACCTGGATGGGCAGGTCGCAATCGAAGAGGTTCGCGGGCTTGGCGACCCAGCGTGCTGACAGGTAGTCTTCGATCGACAGAGGCTCCGGTCGGTGCTGTGCCCAGAACCCCTCCGGGAAGAGGAGGCCGTTGCGCTTTTCGTTGACAACGAACGGGGCCATCATGTCGTGGTTCTTGCCGTACTTGCGGCAGTACTGGTCGAAGAGGTATGCGAACGTGCTGGCCGCGGCGCCGAAGCCCCACGGGTTGGTCCACTGCGATGCTCCGGGAGCGATGTCTAGGGCGTTGTTGCCGGCCTCGTGGCCGTAGCGGCCTGCGAGGTTGTTCCATGCCTTCAGGACAAGGCACGTGTTGGTGAGGCCGTCGCCTACGGCCTGCGCCGCCACCACGACCGCGTCGGACATGCAGGTCGGTGCGTGCATCGCGAACTGCACGTTGGTCAGCTCCGGCATGTTCTTGAGGATCCAATCCACGCTCATGGAGCTGAGGCCGTCGTTCAGGTTGTCGGTGAGCTCGAAAGTGTTTGCGAAGTCCTCCGGCACGGGATGCGTAGGATACCAGCGATCGCCGGTGGTGGCCGCGGGCACCACGACCATGCCGTCGACCTGGTCGGGCGTGATGCCGGCGTCCTCCATGGCGTTGCGGAGCGCCATGACTGTCCACGTGCCTATGCTGGACTCCACGAGCCCGTCCCAGCGCCTGGCAGTGGGGGAGTGGCCGATGCCTACGGCGGCCACCTTGCCCTTGTGCTCCCACACGCCTAGCCCCTCTCGCGAGCGGTACATCGAAGCGGGCGGAGTTTGAACTGTTACCATCGTGCGTCCCTCCTTACAATGTCGCGGCCCTGACCGGGCTGCGACTCAGCCTTCCACTACCCGCCACTCGGGGATCTTCTGGGTATCGCTGACGCTTATGAACTCCACCTCGACTTTTGAACCCACGGGAACTTCGTCCGGGGCCGTGCCGGGCAGGTTGGAGAAGAAGTTGATGGTGGGGTCCTCCTCCAGCTCAACTACGGCCACGTTGTACGGCTGGACCGGCACCCACACCCGTAGGCGCGAGTCGTGTATCACGATATAGCCGTTGATTGTGCCCCGGCCGCTCACCTCGCGCCAGCTCAGATTGTCTGCCGAGTCGCACTCCGTGCAAGTCTTGGCGGGCGGATACTGCAGCCATTCGCACGGGTCGCAGCTCTGGACGATGAGGCGGCCTTCGTTGCAGGCGTCCCAAAAGGGCGCGCTGACCTCGTCAGGTACGGGAACGGGTCTTTCCAAGTCCAAGTCACACCTCCTGCGTTGCCCTTTGGGTATCAGGCGGGGGACTGGCCCCCAATCCGGCCTTCCGCCTGGAAGTCGGGGAAGGTAATTCGGCGCGTGACAACCGCATAATATGCCCGCGCAGTCGACAGGTCAAGCGGCGATGCGGGAAGGCGGCTTGGGCTGCCGTGCGAAGAGTACGAGAATCGCTCCTACGACAATGGCCGCAATGAAGGTCAGGAACGCCGCATCGTAGCTGCGGGTAGTGTCGAAGATCCACCCCGCGTACACGGGGCCGATTATGGTGCCAATCGCAACGACCGACTGCTGGACGCCTGCAATTGTGGCGAAGTAGCGCCTGCCGAAGTAGTCGCCGCGCAGCGCCACAAGCACGGTCGGCGCGCCCCAACCCAGGCCGAACACGACCGTGAACAGGTACAGGTGCTCCAGTCGCGTGGCGTTCAACAGCACGACAAGCCCCACGCCCTGCATGAGATAGGCGACGCAGACCAGCACCCGCTTGTCGAAGAAGTCGCCCAGGTAGCCGAAGAGGAGCCTGCCTGGGACGCTCATGCCGCTCATGAGGGCCAGCACGCCCGCGGCGGCGACCTCGGAAAAGCCGCGGTCGGTCAGGAGCGGTATCTGGTGGATTACAGTCGCCGAGATGGCCAGCGTCCGGAAGCCGAAGGCCAGGGACAGGATCCAGAACGCGGAGGTCCTGAGCGCCTCCCAGATGGTGAAGTCAACCTCGTCGACGACTGATACCGACGGCGCGTTCGCGCGGTCGCCGGCGGCGCGGACAGGGGCTGGAGGCTCGACGCGGCCGTCCGGCAGGTAGCCGTACTGCTCCGGCTTGTGGCGGACAAGCACCGCCATCGGGAGGCCGATTATCGCCATGCCGATGCCAAGAGAGAAGGCCGCGCTCCTCCAACCATACTCCGACACAAGCCAGGCGATGATCGGCACCATCACTGCGCCGCCGAAGCCGAACGCGGTGGTCAGGAGCCCCAGGGCAAACGAGCGGCGCCGAATGAACCAGTTGCCCACGGCAGCCTGCGCGGCGATGAAGAATCCGGTGTTGAACCCGACGGCCAGCAGCAGCACGTACACCACGTAGAAGGCGAGCAGCCCGTCTATGAGGCTGAGCGCCACGAAGCCGATGGACACCATGATGATGCCTATCAGCATGAGCTTCCGCGGTCCGTACTTGTCCACGAGCGGGCCGATGATTGGGCCTTCGATGAAGCCCTCCGCTTGCGAGAGAGCGAACGCGCCGGATGTGACGGCGCGAGACCAGCCGAACTCGGTCACGATGGGTTGGAAGAAGACGCTGAAGCCGTAGAAGAAGATGCCGGAGCCGTAGAGGGTGATGGTCCAACAAGCTATGACTATCCACCAGCCATAGAAGAGTCCTTTGCGTGTTGCCACCGAGCCGAGCTGACTGATATCGCGCCTCCCTAGTGCGGTAGGTGTGTGGTGGTCGTTCCATAGCGCGGGCGGCGCGGGGCAAGGGAGCGCGGCCTGCGGGGAGTACCATAGCACAAGACGGCGCTCTGCGTAACTCGCGAGGCGAGATAGTGAGGTTGCGCGTCCGTTCGTGCTGAGCTTGTCGAAGCACAGGCGCACTCGCCAATCCTCCGTTCGCCCTGAGCTTGTCGAAGGGTGAACGGATTGAGTGGAAGCCGCCCAGCCACGCCCTGGGCCGGGCGCTGAATGCCCGCCTTCGCAGGCAATGCTGTGGCGGTAGTCGTTGAGTGCGAAACGGGGCGCGAACTATGCGCCCCTGTAGTAAAATTGAATCAAGGCAAAATCTGGTGGTCCGGTCACCGCGGCCACAGCGAAGCGGTAGGGCCGCCGATGGGGAGGAGAGAGATGGGAATCGTGGGTGAAATCGAAGAAGCACTGGGCAATCTGTACGAGTACCGGTTCGTCATTGGCGCGCTGTCCATTCTGGCCGGCGCGGTGTTCGTGTACGTAGCCTACAAGCTGCGCTGGTACGTGGTCCTGCAGAGGTATCCGGTTGCGTCTGCCGTGATTGGCGTGCCGGCGGTCGTCGTCGGGCTGGCGGTGGGGTGGTGGATGGCGTCGCCGCTGTTCACTAATGTGACGGTGGAGGAGGAGTTCCCGTTCGCGTACACGGCCGTGGTGCCGGAGGGAATGGAGCGCGAGGACGTCGAGATGGTCATGGCGGGCATGGCGATGGTTGACGACGCAACGCTTGCGGAGTCCATGCCGGGGTCATCGGACATCGACGCGGGCGCGATGATGGCAGCCGGTGAGTCCATCACGGCTATGAAGGTCGATGAAGTCGCCGCTCTGAGCGGAGCCCTCGCGGCTGCCATGAGCGGCGAGTCTCCGGAGCCGGAGCAGATGCAGAAGGTCGCAGGCATGATGGAGCCGGTCATGATGGCGATGGCCGACCCCCAGGGTGGAGTGAGCGCCGTGAAGCAGGGGCAGTTCCGGGACGCCGACAGCTTCCACCGTGGGAGCGGCGATGCCACCATCTTCGCGACGCCGGGAGGCAACCACCTGCTGAGGCTTGAGGACCTGAACGTGACGAACGGCCCGGCGCTGCACGTCCTGCTCGCGACCCACCCGGACCCGGCTGACTCCGGCGACGTCAAGAGCGATGGCTACGTGGACTTGGGGCCGCTGAAGGGCAACCGCGGCAACCAGAACTACCCGATACCCGCGGACGTGGACGTCTCAGCCGCAAACAGCGTGATCATCTACTGCAAGCCGTTCTCCGTGGTATTCAGCGTGGCGCCGCTGGCGGCGAGCTGAGCATGCTCTGATGCTTGACAGCATCAATCGGTAGTGTAATATAAGGATAGCGTCTAGGAGGAGTCGCCAAGCGTCTCTGATCGGGGCAGATGCCCGGAGCCTAGTCGCTTTTCTTTTGTGAGGATTTCCCATGTACCTTTGCTGTATTGATGAATCAGGCACTTCAAGCGTTCCTGGGAATACATCCCACTACGTCCTGGCTGGGCTTTCCATCCCTGACCGACACTGGAAACAGGCCCATGAGCAGTTGGAGAGCATTAAAGCTCGATATGGCCTGGAGAATGCTGAAATCCACGTCGCCTGGATGATGAGGAAGTACATTGAGCAGCAGTCGATTCCCGGGTTCTCATCCATGCCTGCCGAGAGGCGACGTACGGAAGTCCTAAGGAGACGAAATGCAGAACTGCTGCGATTGCAGAAAACCAATCGTCAGCAATACAAGCAAACTCGAAAGAACTACCAAAAGACTGAAGCCTACGTCCACCTAACGTGGGAAGAACGGCGTCAAGCTGTAACGGACATTGCGGAGCGCATATCGGGATGGGGTGACATCCGGCTCTTCGCAGAATGCATAGACAAGCTCCACTTTGACCCCGTTTTGGCCGGAAGGACGGTTCACGAGCAGGCATTCGAACAGGTTGTCACGCGTTTTGAGCATTTCCTGAGAAACCGTCAGTCTGACTACGGGCTTCTCATCCATGACAACAATCCGACAGTGGCCGAGAGACATACTGAACTGATGAAGACTTTTCTGCGGGGCGGCACGCTGTGGACACAAATAAACCACGTCATAGAAACCCCGATGTTCGTGGACAGTCAATTGACGGGCATGGTCCAGATGGCGGACCTGTGTGCCTATGCGATTCGGCGATACCTTGAGAACTCGGAGGCAAGGCTCTTTGAACTGATCTTTCAAAGGGCTGACAGGGTTGGAGGACTTGCAGTAGGAGTAAGGCACTTTACAAGGCAAAGCTGCCCCTGCATGATTTGTGCCTCCCACACTGCTCCCGGCCAGATAAACTAGAATTTGCGGAGGCGTTTCTTGCCTACCTCTCTGAAGCCCTCCATTCCGCGAGGCATTAGAAGTTGGCGCACGGCCTTGTCACGCTTGAGCTCTTCCAAAGCTCCATGCGGAGGCCTCGGAGTCTGATGTATCCCGAACGAGTACACTTACTCGACTAACCGCAAGATATGGAGTAGAATCGGGCTCAACCCCAACCGTCACCGCGGGATCGGAGCACCGATGAGGATAGGCCTTATCTCGGACACCCGGGTCCCAGGGGGAGCCAAAGAGGTCCCGCCGGAGGTCGCGAGTGCCTTCGAGGGCGTAGAACTGATCCTCCACGCCGGCGGCATTCACGTTCCCAGTGTGCTCGACTGGCTGGAGCAAATCGCGCCCGTGATGGCCGTCGGCCGTATACACGGCGGGCAGGCGGAGCGGCCCACCCCCTTGGCGCTCGAGAGTTTTAGCGATGCGCGAGTTTCCGAGCTCCTGGTGCTGCCCGTCGAGGGCCACACCATTGGCATGGTGAACAACCTGGAACTGGACGGCTTCAGCGACGACATCCTGCCGGGTACGCTGGGGTCGCACACGTTCGCCGACGACGCATTGCCGCGTATGGTCGAGGAGTTCTTCGGCGCGCCGGCGGATGTCGTGGTCTTCGGGCGCACTCTCTACGCGCTGGTCGAGGAGCACCAGGGCGTCCTCTTCGTGAATCCGGGAAGCCCAACGCTGCCCAGGAACCTGATGAAGCTGGGGAACGTTGCGCTCCTCGAACTCTCGCCCGGCGAGTGCCGGGCCACCATCATCGACCTGGCTGACTACCGGTAGCCTCTCAACGCGCGAATTGCGGCCGTTCAGTTGACCCATCAAAGCGGCTGCGGGATGGAGGTGAGCAATGGTGCAGACGGTGGCAAGGGCAACGGAGACGGCCGGCGCGCTGAACGGCGTGCGTGTCGTTGACTTCACGTGGGTCCGCGCAGGGCCGTGGGGCGCGAGATGGCTGGGCACGCTGGGCGCGGAGGTCATCAAGGTGGAGTGGCCGCTCAACGAGCGGGGCAGAGGAGGCGCCTTCACGACCCCCCAGGGCATGGAGGTCAACCTCAACACCAACGGCAACTTCAACGACACCAACTGCAACAAGCTGAGCCTAACGGTCAACATCCGTTCTCCGCAAGGCCTGGACATCGTCAAGCAGCTGATCTCCGAGTCAGACGTGGTGCTAGAGAACTTCAGCTCTCGTGTCCTGGACAGCTGGGGGCTTGGCTACGAGGAGCTCTGCAAGCTCAAGCCTGACATCGTGTACGTGTCGCAGGCCGGGTTCGGCCACACGGGCCGCTACCACCACTATCAGACCAACGGCCCTTCGGCGCAGGCGTTCTCCGGCATGACGTACCTCTCCGGCCTGCCGGGAGAGCCGCCCGCAGGCTGGGGCTGGTCCTACCTGGACGACACGGGCGGGATGTACATTGCGCTCTCCACGCTGACCGCCCTGTACCGGCGCAACGTGACCGGCAAGGGGCAGCACGTCGACCTGTCGCAGATGATCGTCGGCTGCACGCTCAACGGGCCCGTGTACCTGGACATGTCGGTGAACGGCAGGTCGTCGATACGCGAGGGGTTCCCGCCGGGCAATCGCACGCACTGGCCGGGCACGCCGCTGGTGCACAACTATCGCGGCCCCACCGTGGCGCCGCACAACGCCTACCGGACGGCGCCAGGCGGTTACAACGACTGGTGCGCCATCGTCTGCCTCTCAGACGATGAGTGGAGGCGGCTGGTCGAGGTGATGGGGCGGCCCGCATGGGCAGTCGACCCGCGCTTCGACTCGGCCTTGGGGAGGCTGACTAACCAGGAGGAGCTGGACGCCGGAGTCGAGTCGTGGACGCGGACGCTGGAGAAGTACGAGCTGATGGAGAAGTGCCAGGCCGCGGGCGTTCGCGCCATGCCGGTGCAGAGCAACCAGGACAGGGTGGACAACGACCCGCAGCTTGATCACCGCGGGATGTACATACCGCTGGAGCACCCCGTGCTGGGATCGTACAAGCTGCAGAACGCGCCGTTCAAGATGTCGGAGAGCCCGCCGGGGAACCGCATACCCAGCCCGCTCATGGGTGAGCACAACCAGGAGATCCTGGAGGGAATCCTGGGCAGGAGCCACGATGAGCTGGTGACCGGCTACGAGGATGGCATCCTGTGGCCAACCTCCATGAACCGCTTCCCGTACATGGACGAGATGATGGCCGCGGGCCAGTTGGAGCATCAGGGCGATCGCAAGGTTGCTCCCGTCCACGACGCCGACCGTCGTGAGGACACGCCCGACGGCGCCGGGCCGCTGCACGGCTTGCGCGTGCTGGAGCTGGCCGACGAGAAGGGCCAGTGGTGCGGCAAGCTGATGGCCGACCTGGGCGCGGACGTCGTGAAGATCGAGCCGCCCGGCGGTGAGGTCACCCGCCAGGTCGGGCCGTACATGGATGATGTGCCGAACCGCGAGCGGAGTGTGTACTTCTGGCACTACAACACGTCCAAGCGCGGCGTCACCCTGAACCTCGAGACGGAGGACGGACGCGCCATATTCCGCCGCCTGGCTGCGACCGCGGACGTGGTGCTTGAGACCATGCCTCCGGGGTACCTGCCCTCGCTTGGCCTGGGCTATGACGACCTGCGGGCCGAGAACCCGCGACTCGTCATGTGCTCGTTGACGCCCTTCGGCCAGACAGGGCCGTGGCGGGACTACGCCACCAGCGAGATGGTGCAGCTGGCGGCCGGGGGCCAGATGGGCTGCTGCGGCTACGAGGACAGCGTGGTGCCGAATGCGCCGCCCATCGCCGGCGGTGGCGGGCAGGCTTGGCACATGGGCAGCCACTACGCCTACATCGCGATCATGTCGGCCTTGGTGTTTCGCTCAACGACCGGCAGGGGTCAGTACATAGACGCATCCATCCACGAGGCTTGCGCGCTCACCACGGAGCCGGCCGTGCCGATCTACATCTATCGGGGAGAGGTGGTGCTCAGGCAGACGGGGCGGCATGCGTTCCCCACCATAAGGCCCAAGACGCAGTTCAGGTGCAAGGACGGCAAGCTGGTCAACCTCATGATCGGCTTCGGCATAGCGCCGCGTGAGCTTCGCACGCTGGCGGAGTGGATGGACGGCTACGGCGCGGCCGAGGACCTGCTGGACGAGAAGTACGGAGACGCCGCGGTGATCGGCGAGAACACCGACCACATCTTCGAGGTGCTGGAGCGGTTCGTGCTGGGCTTGACGCAGGAGGAGGCCTACCACGGCGCGCAGGAGCGAGGCATCAACTGGGGTGCCATCCGCACGCCGAACGACCTGGTGGACGACGGCCACCTGCACGACCGCGGCTTCTGGGTGAGCGTGGAGCACCCCGAGCTGGGCAAGAGCTTCACCTACCCGGGTCCGGCGGGAGTCTGGAACGACTCGCCGTGGCGCATCTACCGGCGAGCGCCGCTCGTGGGCGAGCACAACGAGGAGGTGCTGTGCGGCGAGCTGGGCCTCACGAGGGCCGACCTTGCTGTCCTGGCCGAGGGAGGCGCGGTATAGCTCCGAGGCGGAGTTCGACTTGAATCGGGAGGTACAGATTGACCACTGAGCAGCAGCCCATTGACCTGGCGAAGACCGCCATTCTCATCATGGACTTCCAGAACGACATCGTGAACAACGTGGCGGAGGATCCGGCGGCCGTGGTCGCCAACGCCGCTCGCGTGTTGGGTGGAGCGCGGAGCAGGGGGGTGCCCGTTATCCACGTGATGCACCGGGGAGGCAGGTTCGCGGAGCATTCGCCCGGTGTCGAGATTTGCGCCGGGGTCCAGCCTGCTGCGGGAGAGCCCGTAGTCTCCAAGACGAAGGCCGGGCCGTTCTCCACCACAGGTCTGGACGTTTCGCTGCGGGAGATGGGAGTCGATACCCTGGCGCTCATGGGTGTTGCGACCAGCGGCTGCGTGCTGTCGGCCAGTCGGTGGGCGGCAGACCTGGGCTATCGCGTGGTCGTGATCACGGACGCCTGCGCCGACCGCGACCCGGAGGTGCACAGGGTGCTGACCGAGAAGATATACGTGCGGCAGGGCGTGATGACCACGGACGAGATACTGGTGGCCATGTCCTGAGGCATGGCGCCAAAGGCGGAGTAAACCGATGACGACGTCTGAGAATCGACCGCGAGGCTGGGTTGATGACCACATCCGCCGCTACCTGGAGTCGAACGGCGAGGACGGCCACATCTGGAACGGCGTTCCGACGCTGCTGCTGACAACCACAGGGCGCAAGAGCGGCAGGTCCTACACCACGCCCCTCATATATGGCAGATTCGGAGACAGCTACGTCATCGTTGCGTCCAAGGGCGGAGCACCCAAGCATCCGGACTGGTACATGAACCTGAGCGAGAACCCGGAGGTCGGAGTGCAGGTGGCGGCGGACAAGTTCACTGCCCGTGCGCGCACGGCCGGCCCTGACGAGAAGCCGGAGGTGTGGGCCACCATGGCCGAAATCTGGCCCGAATACGATCTGTACCAGACCAGGACGTCGCGGGTGATCCCCGTGGTGATCCTGGAACGGCTTTCGTAGCCGGGGATAGGCTGCGGCTGCCGTATCCGTTGGGGAAGGGGATGTTGGAGGGCTGTGCTGTGACGACTTTCACAATTCAAAGCGCCCATTTGCATTGACTTTCGAATTGTGCTCTGCTAGGATTTGCGCATCTACGTTGGAGGTGTGGCATGATGTTGCGGAACGTGAGTAGAGCAAAGTCCCGGTGGGGGGTTTTACTGGCTGCCACTACCCTGGTTGTGGCGATTGCCTGCGGAGGGGAGGAACCAACGGCGACAAGCCCGCCGCCGACGGCGACCAGCGTACCCACGGCCACGTCTCCCGCACCGACGCCCACAACCTCCGTGACGGAGGCGACGACTGAGCCCGGGCAGCCAACCGCAACGGCGGCTACGATGATAGAGCCGACGGCGACGGCGGTGCCGGAGGTGGTAATAGATGAAGCGGATTGGGTCGCCTTCCTGAAGAATCATCGGGGCTACAAGCCCGAGTGGGGTGAGCCTCAGTACGGCGGGACGATCAAGATGTCCGGCCCGCGTCCGGTCTCACGTTGGCTGGGCGGTTACATGGGGTGGGGCGCCTTTGCGAGCGGTTTCGGGGGCTTCCAGGCCCAGAACAGCCTGCTGATGATGGACCCCTGGGGCTCCATCAGGGATGTGCCTATCTGTGACCTGTGCGAGAGCTTCGAGGCGTCCGCGGACGGGTTGACCTACACCTTCCAGCTACGCAAGGGTGTGATGTTCCACTCCGAGGGTTGGGGCCAGGACAACGGAGCGCCGGCCGAGAGCTATGGCACGGAGCTGACCTGCGAGGACGTGAAGACGAGCATGGAGTGGCTCACTAGCCCGCCTGCGGAGGAGCGCGCCTCCTTCGTCAACAGGTACAGGACGTACTGGGCGCACTTTGACGAGGCGACCTGCCCGGATGGGCCTGATGGGCACACCGTGGTCCTGAAGTTCGCATACTACAGGAACGCCACCATTGGGTGGCTGGCTGCGGGTATGCAAGTGTGGAACAAAGAGTACCGGGAGTGGATGGACGCCGAGTATCCCGGGGTCCAGTCCACAGCCAACCCTGAGGGGTACTTGATGAACCACGGGACGGGCCCCTTCATACCCACATTCGGCGACTCTCAGACCGTGATCAAGTCGAAGAGGAACCCCACCTACTTCAGAGAGGGCGCTCCCTTTGCGGACGGTTGGGAGAACTACTTCATCCAGGACTACAACACCAAGTTTGCAGCCCTGGTGACCGGAAAGACCCACCACGCGGGTCACGGGAGTAGCGGAGTGACCAAGGCTCAGGTGGCCCAGATCCAGTCCACCTACAAGGACATCATCGAGCTGCACATCGTTAGGTACAACCACATCCAGGTCTTCATGCTGAACCCCTTGAGGCCACCCTTCGACGACTGGAAAGTGCGGTGGGCGGTAAACCTCTTCCTGGACCGGCAGAACTGGGACAAGTTCATGACGGTAGGTGACGTCAAGATGGCGACTATAGCCTACTTCTTCCACCCGGACGTGGGTTGGAGCATCCCGCCGGAAGAGTTCCTGACCTTCCCCGGGTTCAATCCTGCCACCAAGGATGCCGACATAGCGGAGGCCAACCGGCTGCTGGATGAGGTCTTCGGAGATGGGAATCGCCCCAGAAGTGACCAGTACGTCATACAGCTGCTGAGCCGCAGGGAACCCAGTCTCTGGGGAATAGACCAGTTCAAAAAGCACCTGGGGTGGGAGTTCGACGTGAAGTACGTCGATACGTACGGCAACATCAGCACCGAATGTCTCTACACCATAAGGACCGAAGCCTCTACAGTGATGGAGAACACGTTGACGGCTGACCCCGGCGACGCGCTCAACGGGCTGCACTCCGAAAGAACCGGCAAGCCGGACTGTTACATTCAGGGCTACAAGGGCGTAGGGGTGCCGCCGGAGGAAGAGATAGCCAGAGTAGACGCTATCCTGGAGGAAGCGGACTCCACATTGGATGACGCCAGGCGTTCAGAGCTTCTCCGGGAAATTGAGCTGTACATGGTGAATGAGCGGCTGACCAGCGCTACCCTGGGATCCATGAATGTTGCCTGGCCCGTTCGGCGGGAGTTGAAGGGAGTCCGCTTCTACAACCTCGGGACCCCCTCGCAGCAGCGTCTCCCGGAACGAATGTGGCTGCTGGAGTAGAGAGAATGGGAAGGACCGTCCTATCCCAGTCCTAGTCGGCGGTGGGAGTGGCTGTCAACAGTGGCCTTACGGCTACAGGTGGCCACTCCCGCTTCTACACGCGGGAATGCCTAGTAGAACAATGGAGGCATAAGCAATGGCAGATCGAAGACCGTTGGAGGGCATACGAATTCTGGACTTTACGTGGGTGCGCTCCGGGCCGTGGGCCACGCGGTGGCTCGCGATCCTGGGCGCCGACATAGTCAAGGTTGAGTGGCCTGAGCCTGCGCTGGGCATGTTCACCGGACGGCTCGTGTCGGGCAACGAGCGCACGACGCCGGCGGGAATCACGCCGGGCATCAACAGCGGTGGCGACTACAGCGACACCAATCCCATGAAGCGTAGCGTTACCATCAGCGCCCGCACCGAGAAGGGTCTGGGACTGCTGAAGCGGCTGGTCGGCATGTCGGACGTCGTCATCGAGAACTTCAGCACCGGCGTGCTGGACAGCTGGGGTCTCGGCTACGACGAAATGACCCGCATCAAGCCGGACATCGTATACGTGAGCATGGCCGGACTGGGTCAGACGGGACGCAACAAGCACTACAACACAATGGGGCCAATCGTACAGGCGCTGAGCGGTCTCACCTTTACGTCCGGGCTGCCGGACGCGCCGCCGGCGGGCTGGGGCTGGTCGTACATGGACAACACCGGCGGGATGTACGCCGTCATGTGCGTGCTGACTGCGCTGCACCATCGCAACGCCACCGGGGAAGGGCAGTGGGTGGACATGTCCCAGGTGGCCGCCGGCATAACACTCACCGGGCCTTCGATTCTGGACAAGACCGTCAACGGGCGCAACTCACGACGGGAGTACTTCCCGCCGGGCAACCGCGCCGTGTGGCCGGGAGGCCCAATGCTCAACTCGTACAGGGGCCCGTCCGCCGCACCGCACAACTCCTATCGCACGAAGGGCGGCGGCTACAACGACTGGTGCGTCATCACCTGCCTCACCGAAGCCGAGTGGCGCGCGCTGGTCGAGGTCATGGGGTCGCCGGCGTGGGCGAACGAGGACCGGTTCGCCACCGTCACGGACCGCATCCGGAACCAGGACGAGCTGGACGGCAACATAGAGCAGTGGACGCTCACGCTGGAGAAGTACGAGCTGGCCGCCGTGTGCCAGTCGTCCGGTGTCCCAGCGGCGCCGGTGCAGAGCAACGAGGACCGCGTGGAGCATGATCCGCAGCTGCGGGAGCAGGGCATGTACACTACGGTCCACCACCCTGTGATAGGCGAGCACCTGACCCAGAACACGCCCTTCTTCTTCTCCGAGTCGCCCACGAGCGTCGAGAAGTCCGGGCCTCTGTGCGGCGAGAACAACATGGAGGTGCTGGTGGACATGCTCGGCCTCACGCCGCAGGAGATTCGGGAGGGCTACGAGAACGGCACGTTCTGGCCCAAGAGCATACCGCTGGAGCCGTATCTGATCGACGCACTTGAGGCCAAGGAGGCCGCCACCGCATAGAGGAGGGAAGCCATGGAGAACACGAGATACTCGTCCGGCCCCCTTGGGAACCTGCGCGTCCTGGAGCTTTCCGACGTGATAGGAGAGTGGTGCGGCAAGCTGATGGGTGACCTGGGCGCCGACGTGGTCAAGGTGGAGCCGCCCGGCGGAGCCGGGGAGCGGCGGATAGGCCCGTTCTACCAGGACGCGCCTCACCCCGACCGCAGCCTTCACTTCTGGCACTACAACACCTCCAAGCGGGGCTTGACGCTGAACCTCGAATCGGAGGAAGGGCGCCGCATACTTCGCGACCTGGCGGCGACCGCGGACGTGCTGCTGGAGACCTACGCGCCGGGTTACCTGCCTTCACTGGGCCTGGGGTACCAGGACCTGAGGAGGTTGAACCCGGGTCTGGTCATGTGCTCGCTGACGCCCTTCGGGCAGACGGGGCCGTGGAGCCAGTATCGCGGCACCGACCTGGTTCACATGGCCGCGGGCGGGCAGATGGCGTCGTCCGGTTATAACGAGGAGGACGTCCCCGACCCGCCGCCGATCGCGCCGGGCGGAGGCAATGCATGGCACATGGGCAGCCACTACGCCTACATCGCGATCATGGCCGCGGTGTGCATGCGCGACGTGACCGGCGAGGGCCAGTACATCGACGCCTCGGTTCACAGCTCATGCGCGCTCACCACGGAGGGCGCGATCCCCATCTACCTGTTCACGAAGCAGGTGGTGCGACGCAACACCGGCCGCCACCACTCGGTCGGGCCGAGCCCGCGCTCGCAATTCCTCTGCAGCGATGGCCGATACATCAACTTCGGCGCATTGCGCCTGACAGCCGACAGGCTGAAGGTCTGGGCCGACTGGATGGACATGCACGACGTGGAGCACGACCTGGACGACCCCAAGTACCAGGAGCCGGGCGCCGTTCAGGAGTACCAGCCGCACATCATGGAGCTGGTCGAGCGATTCTTCGGCAGCGTGCCGGCAGAGGTGGCCTACCACGAGGGCCAGGAGCGAGGCTTCCTGCTAGGCGCCGTGCGTTCACCTGAGGACACCGTGGAGGACCCGCACTGGCACGACAGGGACATGTTCGTCGAAGTGGAGCACCCGGAGCTAGGGGAGAGCTTCACCTATCCGGGCGGGTCGTCCATATATCCCAAGTCGCCTTGGGTCATCTCCCGCCGAGCACCCCTCGTCGGGGAGCACAACGAGGAGGTCCTGTGCGGTGAGCTAGGGCTCAGCAGGGAGGACCTGGTCGTGCTTGCGGAAGCGGGGGTGGTGTAGGGCAGGGCGCAGGTTACCTGCTACGCGCCGTCCGAGTCCTTCGCCGGTGATGATTCGTCGTTCTGTATCGGTGAGGGGTATGCGCGCTGAGCCCGCCTGAGGAAGAGGATGCCCAGGGAGTTCCAGATCTCCCAGAAGTCTTCCTCCGGCATGTGGGACGCGTCCAGCAGGGTGATGCCAAGCATCGGGCCTTCGAGCAGCTGCGAGTCCGCAGGCGGCAGCAGCATGCCTGGCGTCCCGGAGGGAATCCGAATCGCCTGTGACCCGCGAGGCTGAGCCGAACGGCCCGCGGAGCTCGCGGCCGAAGGCCTGCCGATCATGCCGCGGCGCCTCGGAACGTCCAGCGTGGGTATCCACGCCTCACGGCATAGCCCCAGAAAGAGCATGACCTGGCGGTTGTGCTGCGACCGGGGAGTGTACCTCTGAAAGGCGTTCATCACGCGCTCCTGGGTGTCCACGCTGGGGTCTATTCTCTCGAACTCCTCAGCGTACGCCCTGCGTATGGTTTTCTCGAGCAGCTGACGGTACTCGTCTTCCGTGCTGCCTGCCAGGCCGCGGAGCACGTCTGTAGGCTCGGAGCTGTCCGTAATGAGGTCCAGGAATCGCAGGGTTGCGAAGACCCTGGGGACGATGTTCTCCGAAATTCCGATTGACTTGAGCAGGTCGCGGGTGATGACTGAGGGCATGTTCATGCGTCTCAGCCTGTGCAGGCAGGCGAGCACATTGGCGGGTGGGGCGTAGGGCCGGAATAACGATTCGTTTGTCTGAACCATAAGAATCGTATCCTGTGGTTGTAAGGGTTATGCGGCGAACCGCGTTGTTGGTGCAGGTTGCTTCTCCGGTGTGTCTGGATATGGTACGTAAGATACCATTGACTTGCTTCAAAGCGTGTCCTAGCATACCACCATTCAAATCGAACCGCAAGATGTCCGCAATCGTATCACCGAAGCGGCATGTACCACAAGGATGAATCACGGAGCTTTTGGGTTGGATACACGATACCACTGAGCTGATGGTTTCCGGTTCCCTCGCTCGGGTGACTTTTGTCGGCCTGCGCGGTGGAAAGGAGGGTTTGATCAAGGCGGAGAAGTATGTCCGGCTGTGCGGCCGCAGGTCGCCGGTCGGCCTTGATTGGCTCTGTCCCAATGGACTGAGCGCGATATGACATGGAGGAACACAATGGTAGAAGCAATCGAAACTCGCTCTATAGTAGGCCAGACCTATGAGGCCTCACCCCATTCATGGGAAAGGGCGCCCGCGCGCATTAAGGTCGTGGGCATAGGCGGTGGCGGATGCAACTGCGTGCGGCGGATGTTGCAGAACAGGATTCCCGGCGTCCGGTTCGTGATGGTCAATACGGACATCAAGTCGCTGGAGTCCACCGTCAATGGGGCAGACCTGGTCCAGATAGGGCCCAAGCTGACCCACGGCTGGGGCGCCGGCGGCGACTCCAGGGTCGGCGAGCGCGCTGCGGAGGAGTCGGAGAAGGAGATAAGGGACTCCATCAAGAACGCGGAGCTGGTGTTTGTCACCACCGGCATGGGAGGCGGAACGGGCACCGGTGCCGCTCCATACGTAGCGTCGGTGGCCAAGGACATGGGCGCGCTGGTGGTCGGGGTTGTGACCACGCCCTTCAGCTTTGAGGGGAACCGCAGGATTGGCCAGGCGATGGCCGGCGTGGAGAGGCTCAGGCCCTTCCTGGACAACCTCATCGTCATCCACAACGACCGGCTCCTGAAGTACGTGAGCCACGACGCGGAGATGATGGACGCCTTCAGGACCGCAGACGAGGTGGTGACGCAGGGCATCCTCAGCGTGTCCGAGCTGATAAACGTTCCCGGCGAGATCAATGTGGACTTCGCGGACGTGCGCACCGTCATGGGGATCCCCGGGTCGGCCCTGATGGCCATAGGCAGAGGCAACGGGAAGCTGGGCGTCGTGGATGCGGCACGCCAGGCCATGGCCAACCCGCTGCTCAATATGTCCATCAAGGGAGCTCACGGCGTGCTCTTCTCCGTCAAGGGTGGGTCAAACCTCAGCCTTGGCGGGGTGAACGCCGCGGGCGAGCTGATCTCCAGCACAGTCCGCAAGAACGCGGCGGTCTTCTTCGGCATGTCCATCGACGACGAGTTGGAGGACAGCGTGAAGCTGACGCTCATTGCGACCGGCTTGAAGGACAGCAAGCCGCAGGGCGGCCGGGGCTTCGGCTTCATGCGCAGAGGGTAGCTCCGGGCAACGCTGCCTCTGGGTGGCCGGCATTCCGCCGGAAACCCGAAGCGAACGGGCGTCTCCACAGCAAGGCGGGGGCGCCCGTTCCGCGTTCAGCCCCCTTTTGCCCTTTCTTGCGACTTGCTCTGAGCACTTGCACTGGCACAAGCTGGTCTACGCATTGCGACAAGCACTGAGAATCAGATGGCGAAAAACGCACCAAGGGCGATGGCAGAGCCCCGCAAGCGCAAGGGTTGAAGGCGGACAGTGGCTGATGTATACTTTCGCATATCCGGCCCGCCCTGAGCCAGGAGTGTTCTGTATCCGTTCAGCCACGACAAGGGCTTGTGCGTCACTCTCTCTGGCTGAGTGCAGGCAACGTGGAGCGATTCCACTCTCGGGCCGGTGTGACCGGCTCGCCGTGAGTACCACGGGGCGCTCCTGGTACGCAGCTTCGCAGTCATTCATCCAGGGGAGGAAAGCAATGATTCAGCCCGAAGCGTTAGCCCTGACCGGTCCCAGACCCCTTGACGGCATACGAGTCCTTGACTTCACGTGGGTGCGCGCCGGCCCGTGGTGCACCCGATGGCTCGGAGCACTGGGCGCGGAGGTCGTCAAGGTGGAGTGGCCCCAGAACCCGAGCACCCGCGGCGCAGGCGGTGGAGGCTCGACTCCCGCGGGCCTGCCCACCAACCTCAACACCGACGGCCACTTCAGCGACACCAACGCGAACAAGCTGAGCGTCACGCTCAACACGCGCACCCCTCGCGGCCAGGACCTGGTGAGGCGGCTTGTTGCCGTCTCGGACGTCGTCATCGAAAACTTCGCGTACGGCGTGCTCGAGCGGTGGGGCCTGAGCTATGAGGAGATGAAGAAACTGCGTGAGGACATCATCTACATCTCCATGTCCGGCTTCGGACATACGGGTCGCGACCGCGACTATCAAACGATGGGGCCGATAGCGCAGGCGCTTTCTGGCATGACCTACCTCTCCGGCCTGCCGGGTGAGCAGCCGGCGGGATGGGGCTGGTCGTACATGGACGACACCGGAGGCATGTACGGCGTCATTACCACCCTCAGCGCGATCTATCATCGCCAGATGACCGGACGCGGCCAGCACGTCGACAAATCGCAGTGGATAACGGGCGTGCAGCTAAACGGCGCGGCCTTCCTGGACATTCAGGCCAACGGCCGCTCCACCATGCGCGAGGGCTACCCGGCGGGCAACAGGGCCCACTGGCCCGGCACGCCGCTGGTGAACAACTACCGCGGGCCCACCGTTGCGCCCCACAATGCCTATCGCACCCGGCCGTGGGGCTACAACGACTGGGTCACCATCGCCTGCTTCTCGGACGACGAGTGGCGCCGCCTGGTGGGCGTAATGGACTCACCGGCATGGGCCACCGACTCCAAGTTCGCCACGCTCGAGGGACGGCTCACGCACCAGGAGGAGATGGACGAGGGCATACAGGCGTGGGCGAACTCGCTCGGCAAGTACGAGATCATGCACCGATGCCAGATGGCAGGCATCCACTCGATGCCGGTGCAGGATGCCAAAGACCGCGTGGACAACGACCTGCAGATGAGGCACCGCCGGATGTACCGCGAGATCGAGCACCCGGTGCTTGGCAAGTGGTCGCTCCAGAATGCCCCGTTCCACCTGTCGGAGACGCCGGCGTACAACCACAGGCCCGGGCCGATGATCGGCCAGCACAACCGCGAGATCTACGAAGGACTGCTTGGCATAAACCATGAGGAGCTGGTCAACGGTTTCCAGGACGGAACCTTCTGGCCACGCGACCTGAGCATGGACGACTACCCGTACCTGCGCGAGATGATCGAGGACGCCTCGCCGGTGCAGTGGTGCGGGATGGCCAACGGGGCCGACTCGAAGCCCGCGCCGACCCAGGCGGAGCGCGAGGCGGGCACCGGCGGGCCCTTCGAGGGTCTGCGCATCCTGGAGCTGGCCAACGAGAAGGGCCAGTGGTGCGGCAAGCTGATGGCGGACCTGGGCGCGGACGTAGTCAAGATCGAGCCGCCGGGCGGTCAGTCAACGCGCACTGTGGGCCCATTCTACGAGGACGTGCCCAACAGGGAACGGAGCCTCTACTTCTGGCACTACAACACATCCAAGCGCGGCATCACGCTGGACATTGAGACGGAGGACGGGCGCGCGCTGTTCCGGCGCATGGCCGCGGACGCGGACGTGGTCCTGGAGAGCTACAAGCCCGGCTACCTGCGGTCGCTCGGCCTCGGGTACGAAGACCTGAAGCAGGACAACCCCGGCCTGGTGATGTGCTCACTCACGGACTTCGGGCAGACGGGGCCGTGGAAGGACTACGAGTGCAGCGACCTGAACCACCTGGCGGCCGGCGGCCAGATGGCCAAGTGCGGCTACGATGACGACGACGTGCCGGGCGCGCCCCCGATTGCGCCGGGCGGCGGGCAGGCGTGGCACATGGGCAGCCACTTCGCGACCATCGCGCTCATGGCGGCCCTGAACCACCGAGCGTCGACCGGCGTGGGCCAGTACATCGATTCATCGGTGCACGACGCCTGCGCGCTCACCACTGAGGGTCACATCAACTTCTACGTATACACCGGCCGCGTTGCGAATCGCACCACGGGCAGGGGCGGGGGCATCAACTGGTCGCCCAAGGCGCAGCACCGCTGCAGCGACGGCAAGTACATCAACGCCGGCATCCTCAACCGGATCAGCCCGCAGCAGCTCCAGGTGCTGGCGAAGTGGATGGACGAGCACGGCATGGCGGGCGACCTCCTGGACGAGAAGTACAGCGACGCGGCGGTCATAAACGAGAACAAGGACCACCTCAACGACATGCTGATCGCATTCTTCGGTAGCATCACTCGCGACGAGGCATACCACGGCGGACAGCGCCGCGGCTTCAACATGGGCGCGGTGCGCGCGCCGGACGAGGTGTTGGAAGACCCGCACCTGGAGGACAGGGACTTCTGGGAGGAGGTCTCCTATCCGGAGATAGGGAAGACGTTCCGCCATCCCGGGCCTGCCGGTATCTGGAAGGACTCGCCGTGGCGAATCTCCCATCGTGCGCCGATGGTGGGCGAGCACAACGAGGATGTGCTGTGCGGCGAGCTCGGGCTGTCGAAGGCCGAGCTCGCGGTGCTGGCCGAGAGCGGCGTAGTGTAGAGTTTCCCCTTGGCCCGCTCGTGGTGAGCTAGTCGAACCATTTGAGCGGGCCAGGGCGCGGTCCCCGCGGGCGTGACAGCCCAGCCCGAATGTGGTATGGTGTCCACTATCCGGCCACTCCGCAGCTGCGGAAACGCCATTACGACGCTCCCCTGACATCTTCCAGGGGACTGTATCAGGAGAGTACAGAGACCTTTGGACTCGGACCCTCCAAGTAAAAGCATCCAGACCGGAATACAGGGCACTACAGAAGCAGACAGACCCCGGTCGCGCCTCCGCGTCTTCTACGGTTGGTGGATCGTCGCGGCGGCGACCACTGCCAGCGCCATTCAATCGGCTGTGTACAACGTGGGCGCGCAGGCCCTCGTGTTGCCGTTGGAGCGCGACCTCAACACGACTCGCACCGCCATCACCTTCGCCTTCTCACTCAGCAGGCTCGAAGGCGGCGTAACGGGTCCCATCGAAGGCTATCTGATCCACTGGATAGGCCCCCGCCGCTACATGATGGTGGGGTGGCTGTTCTTTGGGGCAGGTTTCCTGCTCCTGAGCATGTCCACAAGCCTCTACCAGTTCTACGGCGCCTTCCTGATGATCACGCTCGGGCAGAGCGTAGCCGGCTTCCTGCCAATAATCACGGTGCTGATCAACTGGTTCTTCCGCTGGCGCGGCAGAGTCATCGCGATCTACCAGCTGGGAGGGAGCATCGGTGCGATACTCGTCCCCGTCTGGGCGTGGTCAATTCAGGACTATGGATGGCGCAGCGCGTGCTTCATCGTTGGTATCCTCACGGTGATCGTTGGCGTGCCTCTGGCCGCCATGATGAGGAACAGCCCGGAGGAGCACGGCTACCTGCCCGATGGCGACCGGCCCGGCGAAGGCGGCGCTTCATACGTCGCCACCTCCGACGCCGGCGATGCCCGAACAGTGTCTGATGTACCGGTCGAGGAGACCGTGACAGTCGCTCAGGCCCTGCGAGGCGGCAACTTCTGGTTTCTGGCGCTGGCCCACACGGCCGGAATTACGGCGTGGGGCGCGCTGCGGGTCCACCAGATACCGGCAATAGTCGACATAGGCATCAGCGAGATCACGGCGGCGGGTCTGGTCTCCTTTACGCTGATCATGGCCGCGCCCGGCCGGCTGATAGGCGGTTTCCTCGGTGACAAGATGGGACTGCGCAGGGTGGCGGCATCCGCCTTCATACTTCAGAGCATCGCCGTACTGATCCTCACGTTCTCGACCACATTCGTACAGGTGGTCATTTTCGCTATCGTGTTCGGACTTTCTTTCGGTATGCGCGGCACGCTGATGACCGTGCTGCGCGCCGAGGTGTTTGGCCGGGAGAACTTCTCCAGGCTGGCAGGCTTCATGGATCCCATCAGCAGCGTAACCGTGGTGCTTGCGCCGCTGTTCGCTGCCTTCATGTACGATACGACGCAGTCGTACCAGTTCGCTTTCGTAGTGCTCGCGGTGCTGAACTGCTCCGGTGCACTGCTCCTGATAGGACTGAAGCTGCGCCCGCGGTAGGGCACGCTAGAGTACGGGTTCGCCAGGCGGAGCGCGGACTGCTCAGCGCAGGTGTATGTACCGGAAGCCCTCGGCGTAGGCGAGCGCGTGCGGCGCGCCCAGCTCGGCGGCCCGCTCCTTGATCCGCGACTCCAGGGTCGCCAGCCTCGCCGGGTCCGTGCCAACCTGCGATGCGTGCTCCCGCAGCGCGGCCACCTTTACATCGATCGTGTCCGAGATGTCCACCCATACTGTGGAGTTGGAGGCTGAGCCGCCCAGGTAGACCTCCAGGGTCTTGTGGGGCATCAGGCCCTCCTCGATGAGGTCCGGGTAGGCGTGGTAGTCTCGGGCCGACGGGTAGACTGCGTCCAGCGCGGCGTCGCCGGCCGCGCGGTGATCGGGGTGGTTGACGTAACCGTCGCTGAAGCGGTTGGTTGGGTCCTGGCACAGGAGGACGTCCGGCCGGAAGCGTCGTATCTCGCGCACCAGGTCGCGGCGCAGCTCCAGGGTGTTCTGGAGAGCCCCGTCCGGGTAGCGCAGGAACGCCACGTCCCGGGCTCCCACGACTGCCGCGGCCGCTCGCTGCTCCCGCTCTCGTGTGGCGGCGAGCTCAGCGGGTATGACCTCCGGGTCGGACGATCCCTTGTCCCCGCTGGTGCAGAGCACGTAGGAAACCTCGCAGCCCTGGCGCGCCCACATGGCCAGGGTTCCTGCGGCCATGAAGTCCGCGTCATCGGGGTGGGCCACCACGATCATCACCCGCTTAGGGTGGCCGTTGGGGGAGTCTACCATCACATTCTCCTTCCGCACCCTTGCCGCAGAGAAGCCGCCGCGGGCGAAATCACGATGTCATCGCCTCGATGTCGGCGCGGTAAGCGTTGGACCCGTTTCTCGCTATCCTTCCGTCCTGGTAGACGAACACGTCGCCCGAGTCGGCAAGCAGCTCCAGATGGCTGACGACCTCCGACACGGCGGAGAAGAAACCGCCGCCCGTGAGCTTCCTGGGTGGGAACATCTCGGAGGCCAGCTTCTCCGGGGTGTCCGCGCCCTCGTCCAGTGACTCCATCAGCCTGTCAAGGCGTCGGACGTGGTGGCGCACAATCTCCTGGGCGCGCCGCAGGTTTCGCACGTTGAACCGGCCGTGGTTGTAGAGCCTGTGGGCGGGCAGCACCGTGGCGCTCCGCTCCAACTGTAGGGTCCTTCCGAGCGAGCGGATGTAGCTCTCCAGGCCGTAATGCTTGCCGGCGTCACTGTGCTCAGGCGGAAGCGAGTTCTGGATGGGCTCGGGGTGCGTTCGCTTGATGGTGGGATGCGGCGTTATCTGGGGCAGGATGTGGTCGCCGCTGAAGACTACGCCGTCCAGCGTCACGCATATCTCGTCGACCGCGTGTCCGGGCGTGTAGAGGAACCGAATGCCGTCCAGCTCCTCTCCGTCTCGTATGGGATGGATGGGCAGCCGCTCCTCGAGGATGGCGCGATGTCCCATGATGTAGCCGCGGTAGTGGTCGCGCCAACGCCAGTCGCCGGGTGAGCTGTGGCGGGTCCTGAACTGGGCCTCCTCGCGGCGCGCTACCTCGAAGATCGCGCGGTGCAGGGGAGAGGACCTGTCCAGTCCCATGCGCGCGTACTCGTAGGGCAGGAAGTGGAAGTAGAGCTCGTGGGCCCATAGCTCGGCGCCGCTCGTCCTGACCAGGTCATAAGCATTCCCGTCGTGGTCCTGGTGGCCGTGGGTGATGACGACGCGCTCCAGGTCGGTGGGTCGCCTGCCGAGAGCCTGGAGGCCCTTCTCCAGAGCGGGCATCGCGCCCAGCGGCCCCGCGTCGATGAGCGTCCAGCCGTGGGCTTCGACCAGGTAGGCCCACGTGGGGCCGGTCCTGTTCGGCATCTGATGGGGCAGCGAAACGGCGCCCACCTCCCGTCCGCCCGGCAGGTAGAAGCGGAGCGCCATGCCGTATCCGCTGGTGTCGCCCTCTGTGATGACCTCGACGCCCCCGAGGTGCGGGTTGCTCGTCCGGTTCCAGGGCGTCGAAGCTGACTCCATTGGCGGCAATTGTTCCTCGCTTGTGTTTCGGGTTTGGGGTGAGCGGAGGGATTTGAACCCTCGATCTCCAGGGCCACAACCTGGCGCCT
>JAPPHY010000018.1 GCA_028877205.1 Chloroflexota bacterium
GCTCGGTGATGGACACCACGCGGATGCCCTTGCGCCGCAGCTGGGCCTTGAAGGCCACGGCGTGCTCCCGCTTGCGGGTGAACCTCGAAAACTTCCAGACCAAAATCACGTCAAAAGGAGCCTTGGGCTTGCTGCCCTCCTCGATCATCTCCCGGAACTGGGGCCGGTCGGCGACGCGGCCGCTCTCGGCCTCGTCCACGTACTCGCGTGCCACGGAGTAGCCGTTGGCCTTCGCGTACTCCTTGAGAGCCCGTAGCTGGGCGGACACGGACAGGTCCACGTCCTGCCGGTCGCTGGACACCCTGGCGTAGAGCGCAGCCGGCGTGAGCGGCTGTAGGTGCTTCTTCATGTTGTCCTCCTTCATTCCCCCTGCGAATCTTCCTGCTCAGCATGGCGTGCGCGGAGCTTCTCGTACCGAATGGTCCTGAGCCACTCCCGCTCCTCCATGTAGTTGCGAAGGGCCTCGCGGATGAGTTCGCTCATGGTGCGGCCCTCGTCGCGCATCACGTCCTGAACCTGCTCTGCCATCTCAGGGGGCAGGGAGAAGGTGATCGTCTTGGTGTTCCTGATTATGGGCTTGTTAGTCATAATCTGTCTTACTACCTATCATCGCTCATCTCATGCCATGTTGTCAACGAGCCTCTGTCACCGCAGACAAATTCTTCGCTACCCGACCAGGACGCTGGCGGCCAGCAGCCCGAACAGCCCGGCGGCGACCAAGCCAAGGACGAAAGCCGCTCGCCTCATCCTGTCGCGCCCGGCGCGCTCCTTCCGATATGCTTTCTCCAATCCGGCGTTCCGCTCCTTCTCCGATGCAAGCTGGGATTGAAGCAGTGCCACCTGCTCCTCCAACCCCCGAATCCGCTCCCGGGCCACGTCCAGCAATGTACCTTGTGATTTAGCGTTTACGCCGTTCTTCAGCGGGTCGTCGTCCAGCATCACGTATATCCGGTGCCGCCTTCCGTGTCGCTCCCGTCTGGCCTCGATCTCCCCCGATGCGATCCGGCGGTCCAGGGTGGACAGGGACACCGCCAGCTCCCGGCAGGCCTCTGCCTTCGTCATCTGTCTCATACTCCTCCTCCTTACTCGTTTTCATCATCACGTCAACTTGCGTCAACCCTGACACGTCAAATACGTCACGGACCCGGCTTCAACGATCTCCACACCCGCTCAGTTGCCCCGCTCTCTATCGGCCGGGTCGTGGTCTCTGCAACAAGTTGCCACCGATTTCGGCTTTTTGGAGCTGACAGCGTTGGTAAGCGATGACCTAGCTTTGTTTACACGCCCCCTACAGGAAGTACCGGAAACGGAGAATCGTCATTTTGCAACTGAGGCCAGTGGCACCAGGGGTCTCCGTCCGGCAGGGTGAGGAGGCGGCAGTTGCCATGAGTCACCCAGTACCCCACGCTCACCCAGGGTCCGGAGGTTGGACGTGAACAGGATTGGGCGGTTGGAGCCCCCGGCAGCCCGCAGGAAGCTCTCTTCGGCGTCAGGGCCTGGGAGCACGAACAGCACCAGGGGAGGCAGCCCGCCGTGGTCCCGGTTGGGCCAGCCGCTTCTGAAGTAACGGCGGTAGTTCCCCAGGCGGGTGCGCACCCGCCTGGGAGTGGTGGCCCGTCGCTCGAACTCCAGCAGGTAGGAGCGGAAGCTGCCTCGGTACGCCAGCTGGAAGGAGGCGTCGGGATGCACAACGTAGTTGGTCCAGTCCCAGCGATAGCCGACGGAGGAGCGGGACGTGGGCATCAGGTCGAACACCTCGTAGTCGTGGTTGCTGGAACGGGCAGCCTCGGCGCTCAGCATGGCGGCAAAGCCGGTGATGGCGTCGTGATGCTCCATCTGGGAGGCGATGGATCGAAGGGCTGTGCCGGCGTAGACCAGCGCTCTGGTGTTGCGGCGACGTCGCTTCCTAGCGCTCCAGCGTCCCACCACCGGCCCGATGGCGGCCCGGTCACGCTGGGCCAAGCATCTCAGCCCCTCATCGGTGAGGACGTGGCGCTGCCCTTCTGAACGCACCAGTGAGTGGCCGGCCAGGGAGCTGAGGACCTGGTTGACCCGGCGGCGGGTGACGCCGCCCATCAGCCCGGCCAACTGGTCGGTGGTGCACAGGGGCCATGCGGCAAGCAGGTCCAGGGCGTCCTTCTCGGCGCCGGTGAGCCGGACGGCCAAGGATGACCTGAGCAGCCCCGACGGCTGAGGCATAGAGGCACGAAGACGGGTGGTGTAGAGGGTCTCCGGGTCGGGTGTCGGCTCTCTCTCCGAGCCCGGACTGTGCCTCTGGTGCAGCTCGTTTCGGCGCTCCGCCAAGCGGTCGGTCCAGGCCATGATGGCGTTCAGGGACAAGCTGGAGTCCACATTCACCGGGAGGTCCATCTCCGTGCCCGCCCCGCACTGCTGCCAGACTACGCCCCTGTGGTCTCCGGCCAGCAGCTTCCCCTCGGTGGCCACGAAGGTCTTGCGGTGGTGCGTGGGGTCGCCAAGGGTACGGACGGCTCGTCGGTTGGCCTGGTCGGAGTTGGCCAGCACCAGCGTCACCATGGGGCGTTCATCGTACGACAGGTTCTCCAGGGTCCTCAGGCGGTAGCGCAGGTTGGCCGAGGGCAGCGTAGGCCCCTGGCGCAGCAGGCCCACCGATCGTCCCCCGGACAGGGTGATCAGCATGTCGTAGGGACCCTGGCGGTAGTGGTCCACCCTCACCGGCTTTCCCTGGGAGTCGGCGTCGGCGACCATAGCGGCGGCTCTGTAGAGCATCGCAACGGCGTCCAGCCGGTCGGCTAGCAGCTTGAACCACTGTCTGGACACCGGGTACTCCCGCAGGAAGGTCTCCGTTCCATGTTCGACAATCGCTGCGGCGTCTATGCCCTTCTCCGTGGGGAAGTACCGCAGATGGGGGTGAGGCCCCAGGACGGTCAGGCTGTGGGACACCGAGTACGCCATGCCCTTCTTCCCCAGCTTGTTCAGCCGGTCTCGGAGGGTGGAGGCCGAGACTCTGCCGAAGCGAGACAGTTCGTCCACGGTGGCCAGGGGGGTGGCGCACAGCAGGAGCAGCGTATCCTCTAGTGCCGGGCGTAGAGGGCGGTGTGACGGGGCGGGTTTGGCGACCGGCCTGCTGGCGAGCACACGCTCGACGGCGGTGACGGCCCAGGTTGCCGCATCCAGAACCTCCACGCTGTCGCCCACGGTGTCCATGACGGCCCGGGGCAGGGCGCGGCCAGCGTGGCCCCGTCTCAGGAACCTCCAGAGGGTGTGGCGGGATACGCCGAAGGTCTCCGTCGCCTTCCCGATGCCACGCCACAAGACGTAGGTACTCAGGTATTCACGAATGGCGTCCTCAAGGTCGGGGTCAAGCGGCGCCCTCTTGCTTGGTGTTCTCGTCTCTGGCTCTGCAATGGTCAATCGGCTGCTCCGTTGCACAATGGTCCAACTTCTCATTGTGAACGGGAAATTGCTCGCAAGTAAGGCCTTGCAAGACGTTGTATTCGAAGCAGTTTTGTGGTGTGGGCGCGAGGGGTTGTGCTCTAGGCACGGCCCAACGTCAAAGTAGGACTATGCACTAGAGCGGCGAGTGAGAGAAACGTTGAAGGCGAAGTCCCTGAGTGCTTCGAGGAGTCTAAAGGGAGGTCATTGGAGCGGTGATCTACTTCGCTATGTCGTGCTCTCTCCAGTTGGGGACGTGCGCTGTCATAAGCGCCTTGAAGAGCTTGCCATGGTTCGGCACGCGTAGGTGTAGCAACTCGTGCGCGATCACGAAGTCCTGGAATCCGACATCCTGATTGCCTAAGTCGGTTGAGAGGGTGATTGTGCCGGCAGTCGAGCATGATCCCCATTTGCGGGTCATATCCCGAATTCGCAGGCGCGGCGCAGGGACGTGGAGGCGCTCCGCCCAATATTCTACTTGTTCCCGTAGTCCTTCCGACCTGTCGTCACGCCTCGGCATCGGCGTCCCCGCTCAGCAGTATCGCTATGGTCTGGTCCACGATCCGGCCCCGCTCACGGCCCTCCACCCTCAACAACGGGTTGTACAGCGAAGTCCTGAGCCGACGTTGCTCGTCAGTGTTCACGGCGGCGTTGGGGAAGCGCTCCGCAAGCGCCTGGGCCTCTTCTGCGAGTTCCATTGCGTTCACACCGGCGGCTTGGAGGGCAACGTCGTCTTTCAGCGTCCAGTACACCCCGAAAGCTCTTGGAGGGAGTGTGCTGTCCCTTGCAGCGGCGACAGCGGTCTCCTTCTCCTTGGCCAGAGTCTCCAACATATCCAATGCCGCGAGTCCGGTTGTCGTGCGCGCTTCAAGGTCCTTGAGTACGGACTCTGCGCGTTCCTTGAGAGGCCGCAGCACGGACTCCAGCCCCGGCTCGCCCTCCACCTCCGCTTGAAGGCCGCGCACCAGGTTGAACACCTTGGCCTCGTCGGGCCCGGACTCCTTCCGCAGAGCAGCGAGAGTGCGCAGGTCGAAGGTTACGGACTTGGTGAGGTTGCTCAGACCATGTATCGTCGCCGACTCTTCCACGAGCCTCCTGGTCTTGTGAGCCAGATCTGCAACGAAGTCAGGACGGTCGGCGTAGGCGTTGCGGACTACAGCGTAGAGTTGGGTGAGGCGCCTGAAGGTATCGATGTGGTCGCGCAGCTCAGCAGATGGCGAAAGTATTTCCCAAAGCGCTTCTATCTCTTTATAGGCAGAGAAGAACCCCTTGCGGACATCGGGGTCGAGAAAGCGCGTGTACACAATCTGCTCCAAGCGTTGGTCTACGCTTTCTCCAGCGGTGGCATAGGCTGCTCGCGCCTCGGCCACTCGGCTGCCGTCCTTGCTGTCGAGGTAGGTCGCCTTTGCCTCGGCAATCTTGTCCTGGAAGTCGTGCATCAGCAGGTCAAGATCCTCGATCACGCCGCTGACGTCGGAAGAGTCGAACTGCAGCGCTTTTCTCAGTTCACGCAGCACGCCAACGAAGTCTACGACCAGTCCGATGGGCTTGCTATGGCCTTCTCCGTCCACGTATGGTCGGTTCACTCGCGCGATGGCTTGGAGCAGCACGTGGTCGCGCATCGGCTTATCCATGTACATGCAGTACAGTAGTGGTGCGTCGAAGCCGGTCAGCAGCTTGTCGGTAACGATGAGCAGCTTCGGGTCCTCGCTCGCCTTCTTGAACATCAAGCGAACGTCCTTCTCCCGCTCCTCCGAAATCTGAAGCTCGGCGACGAGGGGCCTTTCCACAACGTCGTTGGCATTCTCCGAGTACACCGGCTCGATCCACTCTGACGGAAGTAGCCTGTCTAATGCTCGCTTGTACTTGGCGCAGGCTTCTCTGTTGACGCCCACCAGGAACGCCTTGTAGCCCAGCGGTAGCACGTTCTCTTGAAAGTGCTGTGCTACGAATGCGGCCACCTTCTCGATCCGATCGTCGGCGGTGAGAAAGGTGCGCAACCCCACGGCCCGGTCCAGGACGCGGTTGAGTTCGTCGACGTCGGTGACGCCTTCCAACTCAGCCAAGGCGAAGAACTCCCGGTCGAGTTGGGCCGCGGGCACCGTCATCTCGCTGGGTGCCATCATGTGCCGGATGGGTAGCGTCGTTTCGTCCTCAATGGACTCGGAAATTGAGTACTTGTCCAGGTAGCCCTGATCATCGTCGGCCCCGAATATCTTGAAGGTGCCCTCTCCATGTGCCGTTCGTGCGATAGGTGTGCCAGTGAAGCCGACAATTGTCGAGTTGGGCAGCGCGGCCATGAGGTACGTGCCAAGCTCTCTGGCCACGGAGCGGTGGGCCTCGTCGATGAACACGTAGATGTTGTCTCTAGAGTTGGCGTCCTTCTCGATTCCATCAAACTTGTGAATCATCGAGATGATCAGCCCTCTCCTATCGGTAGCGAGCAGCTCTCGCAGCGCTTCCTTTGAGCCGGCGCGCCAGACGGCGATGTCCTGCTGCTGCATCTCGCCCAGTAGCCGCTCGACCCAGCCAGCAAGCTGGCCCTCCAACTCCGTGCGGTCCACCACGACGACCACCGTCGGGTTGCGGAACTCCTCCTTGGCCTCCAGGATCTGGCGGGCGGCTGTGAGCAGCGTAAAGGTCTTGCCCGCTCCCTGGGTGTGCCAGAGGAGGCCCCGGCGCTTCACCGGCTCGGCGCAACGCTCGACGATGCGGTCCACGGCTCGGCGTTGGTGCTGCCGCAGCACGGTTTTGCGCGTCTCGCCGTCCTCGACGTAGAAGAGAATCCAGTCCCGCAGCGTGCGCAGGAATTCCATTGGCTCGAAGAAGGACTGGACGGCGAAGCGGTAGCTCTCTTCTTGAGCCTCCTTCCACCGCGCCATGTAACGGCGGGACAGGTTCCAGGTGACGCCGTACCAGTAGTCGAGCAGGTGGGTTACGTTGAATAGCTGCGCCGCGCTCGTTAGCTCGGGTGTCTCGATCTCGTAGCGACGTAGCTGCGTGATGCCCCGCTCGATGGCGTCGGCGTCCGTGGGATTCTTGTGCTCGACGATGGCGACGGGTACGCCGTTGACCACGAACATCACGTCGGCACGGTTGCCTTTCCTGGCGGGAGGCTTGAGCCGCCACTCCCAGGTTACTTGCAGGACGTTGGCCGACGTGTCATCGTAGTCGACCAGCCTGACCTGCCGGTGCCGCTCCTCGGCCTCGTCGTACCACTGCCGCTCGCCCCGCAGCCAGGCCAGCATCTGGCGGTTGCCCTCGATAGTCGGGGGGAGCGCCAGAAGGTTCTCGACCACTGAGCGGATGGCGCTGTCCGTCATCCAGGGATTGAATCGCCGGAGCGCCCCTTCGACCTCGCTGTGAAACAGCAACCCGGCCTCGCTCTCTCGCATGGCGAGAGCGTTCGATGGCGACAACGGAGTCCAGCCAACCTCCGCCGCGTGGCGGACCATCGGGAATTGCACGGCTCCTGCTTCGGTTACGTTGAGTTCAGTCATAACTAGCGCTTGATGCTCTGGAGTGTCGGTCGATGTGGTTCCCCATCGCGTCCCTATAGATCCCTATCGCGCATCCATCTCGCACCTTGAATCCTGCTTGATGACGCCTGTATCGCGCACCTATCTCGCACCATCGCGCACCTATCTCGCACCCTCCACACGTTGCCATCGAGTCAATGGTCCGCGAGCCATGGACATGACTAGGCCGCTGTCTCGTAACTCCTCCAGCGTCGTTCGTACTTGACGTTCGCTGACGCCGGAACCTAAGCCGGCGTGAATCTCGCGACGCGTCAATCCCTCGTCCGCGCCGTCCAGAAGGGCGAGTATCATCTCGCGCCTTCCTTCAGGTTCGCTTACGTCTCTGGTGATGCGGTGCCGGACGAACTGGCTATGTCGGAATCGCACTGTGACGGTCCCACCGTCATCCTCGATCTCCGGGGCTGGGAGCCCCGCCTTGCGCGCCATGTCTGCCATCCTCAACGTTCCGCTGCCCCACTCCTCGATGACCCCACTACGGTAGAAGGTGCGGGCGATTAGGGGGTTCCAGGGCCGCGACTCGTGCGGAGCGAACAGCTTCTCCGGTGTAAGGCCGAAGTGCAGGGGACCGGAGGAGGTAATCTCCAAGCGGTCGTCGTAGACCGCTATGCCGACCGAGCCGCTGCCAATGGAGTAGTCGCGGTGACACAGTGCGTTCGCAAGGGCCTCTCGTATGGCCAGGTTAGGGTATAGAGGCTCGTCTCCTAGGAACTCAGTAGCGTTCCAGAGGAGCCTGAAGGCGTTGCCATTGAATTGGCGATTGATTAGGAACTCCGTTCGATCTGTCCCACGAAATCGGGCGACGCGCAGCAGGCACTGCGGCATCTCGAACTCCAGCCGCTCAGTCTTTCCGAACAGCACGGCCGCTGCCCGAAGCAACACTCCCTCGTGAAGAAGACCGAGTCCTCGAACCACATCAGCAAGATCACCTGAATTAGGAGGTGCCTCTAGGCGGCCTCTCCGAACCGCCATTCTTACGGTTCGGAGAATCTCCGTCCTGTCGAGGTCATCGACCGACCACCCGGAGGCGGGCTGGTTCTCCCAACGTTGCTCGCTGTGCATCCGCTCGAAGAGCATCCGGTTGTACTCGTCCGCTGACATGGCCAGCGTGGTGTTCCCTACGCGGCGGTAGGCTTTGCCACGGTAGCTATACGGCCTTGATGCTCCCTGACCAGTGCTGACTACAACGAGTTCACGCCCGGCGCCTACGGGGACTCGTTCCACCGCGGGAAAGGCTGGAGGATCGATCTGCCGAAGCTCGGTGCCCATTTCCTCAATGGTGCGCTCGCTGACCTGCTGCCCCACCACTGTCCCATCTGGCCGCACACCGAACAGCACTCTCCCGCCGCGTTGGTTCAGGAAAGCGCACACTGTCATGGAAGCCTCGCGGCGCGTGCCGGTCGTCTCCTTGAACTCCAGAGTCTCGGATTCGCCGGAGGCGGTCAGTAATTGTATTTCTTGGAGTGTCACGACGAAGCTCTGTCAGTTCCTATCCTTAGAACGTCAAAACCCGTGCCTCATTGACGCATTTTCCGATCAAGCTTGCCCATCTGATGAACCATCATCCTCTAGCCCGACAGCAAACGGATCGTGTAGAAAATCATTGAGCTGCACCTGCCTAATGATATAGGAACTATCCAATAGCCTTACGATTCTGTCCGGCAAATCCGCTGCTTTCAATGCTCCCGCAAAATCGTCATAGCCCCACAAGGGAATTGAGGTAACAGCTGGCTTGAAGTTACCCAAATCACCCAAGAAGACAAATAACCCAGAAATGCTTCTGATATCGGATTCAAGTCCCAACGCTTTCGTCAAATCTGGCAACTGGCCACGAAGACGGTCTACTTTTTCGGCAAACCTGCGAACCTGCTCTTGGAGTTCGTGATCAATGGTCTCGGCGCCCTTGACTTCCAGAACTAGGCACTCCCCGTTCTTCACCCCAATTGCATCGTATTCGAACTTGCCCAGAGAGGCGTGTCGAAACGAAACCCTAACGTGACTGTAGCCTTGGCCCACTAGCCAGAATCCAGCCAAGAGTTCGGAATTCCCGGACCGCAAGTCAGCGTTTGTCTCTACTGCCTCAAGGCTCAGTTCTCGCATTGCTCGAAAGGCTGGCAACTCACAGAAAGGCAAGATGTCTTCAAAGTCTAGGCCACCGATTTCTTCCACTTTCAAATTGCCTTTGAATTCCGAGAGCAACCGTTCCACGGCCGTTATTGCACGGGCAACATCAGTATCAAAAACGTACCCAGTGTGGTACATCTTGTAAAAGAGGTACCACTTGGATGCATTAGTAAAGAACCCATAGATCGGAAGTCTGAAAGCTATGGAGACCCATTCACGGTCATCAGAAGCCACGGAATGGGTCAAGATAAGAAGGTGGACCTTAGAATCGCCATGTACGGTGACCGCTCCGCGTAGCATGAAGTCCAACTCTAACTCAGCCGTCGAGCTGGCGTCCGCTATCAGACGAACTTTGTCCGAACCGAGTAGTGCCGCCAACCTATGCTTGGAGGATACAGCATCCATATCCGCCTCAGAAAACTCCAACAGTGCTTTGACGTTCGACTGCGAAAGCTCGGTCAAGCCGTACTTCATGCTCGGGAATTCGCCTCCTCGGTGCGTCGGATTAACGACAGCATGGAGTTCGTCGACCCAGTCTTGCCTGATAGAAGTTGCCGAATTGGAATGAGAAGGCAACTCAATGCCGTTTAGACGGACCACTAGATCAAGGCCAATCCAGAAACCATCTAACCACTTCTCTGGAACGCCGGTTGCAACTGGAAAAAGCGAAACGTTAGCCAAGTGTGTCTCTGCATCCAATACGAACCGGGAGTCAATAGAACGAAACTCCTCCTTGCCGCGCCATACCATCTTTTGAGCCAGTGGCACGATGCTACGGTCGTATTCGACGTAGTCTAGTACACGCTCGGCTACAGCCAAACGGAGTAGGGACTCTTGACTAGGCAGATCTTCACCAGTGTCTAGAGAGACAATCCTTGTTCCTGAGAGGACACCACTGAACGCCTGCACGGCTGCCCGACATTTCTCTATAGCCGCGACAGTGTCGTCTGAACTTCCCTCAGCTCTACGCAAAGCACTCTGAAGGGCATCAAAGGCGTAGCAAAGACGCCCCAGCCCTGATGTTGGATCGGAAACGGCGTGCAACAGCGACTCGCCACGTTCGGGGCTGCGATAGTGCAACCAATCTACTAGTCTGTCGTCGCTCTCTAGACCCAGCAATTCCGGGAAGTTAACGACAAACTGAAGGAGGCCGTACAAAGGGGTAGCGACGGCTAGGCGGTAGCCACGAAGGAGATTCCGTTCGTCTCTCGCACTAAGCTCCTCGACCGCGCTCTTCAAGCGTGTAACTGCTTCGGGGCTGCACAGCAATTCCAGAGCGGTCACGTCGGTAAGGAAATGCAATCGTGACGTAAAGTTCATCCGATCCTCGGGAACAATCATTGCACTAACACCTTCCTCATCTCACCGTGCCAAGTTCCAACGCCCTAGCGCGCTTCTTCCGCCATCAACTTGAGCAGCACCTGGCCACGACGCCGGTTCAAGAATGTCATGGGCTCGAACTCCAGCGTCTCAGCCTCGCCGGATGCGGCTAGGGCTGTAGGGTGTTCAAGAGTCATAGCGTTCCAGATCAAAGGAGTTGATTCAGCGCGTCAAATGCTCGCTGGAATCGGTCTAAGGTCTCGTCAGAAAGTTCCTCCTCAAGTGTGCCAATGCTCTCGCTCAAGTACCGAGCAGGGCGATAGTGATTGAACTGGGCGCCTTTGGGGAGAGGGCGCTTCTCGAAACGGTCTTCTAACCGTTGAAGGATTCTGGGATGTGTTGAAGAAAGTTGGCTCAACTTCAGAGAGGTGTTCAATTCGCCGTTGACTAGTTTCAGATAGAACTCTGGCTCGAACATGTCCTCAATGTCGGACTCACTTGCTCCGGTAAAGTCTGCGAACGTCATGACTTGTTGCTTCTTCAGTAACTTACTCTTGTAGAGGTTCTCTATACTCTGCTGTCCCTTCTTTTGAAAGTCGATGAGAACGGCGACGTTCAGGTTATGCTGTGCCCCAATCAATGCAACGAATGTTGGAACCTTGTCTGCTCCGCCGACGGGGGTGACGATCCAATCGGGACTCAGACCGCGTTGGCCTCGCTTCTGAAGAACACCAGAAAGGGTTTGTATGTATAGCAAATCGGAAACCCCTTCAACGATCAAACAGTTTGGACCGATGAAGAGTGATTGATGAATCTCGTAACCAAGAGCACCCTGCAGGGGGAAGAGGCTGTCAGGTGTAGCCTCAAGCACATCGGTTGAGACCTTTGTGCCCTGCTGCTCCTCAGATAGGTTGTGCGAGCCAACTTCGATACTCAAGTCCTGAACTATTCGCACACGATCAAAGTGCCCCGGGTCGACCATGAACGGAGAATGAGTCGTGTACAGGAGCTGGTGGTTCGGCCTAAGCTCTTGCTCGAAGTACGCGAGGAGATCAGCTTGGGCCCTTCCATGCAGTGACAATCCAGGCTCGTCTAGCAATAGGATGAGGTTTTCCCCATCTCTCCGGAGCTTGTCGTACCAAGCTAGAAACGAGAAAAACCAAACGAAGCCCTTTGATCTCGTTCCGAGTGCGGTGCTAACCATATGTCTCGTATCCTCTACACGACCCCAGATGTTTGTGCCCTGATCCATGCCTGGACCATCTTGAGGGCGTGCCTCCCGGATATCGAACCGCATGCGCAGGTGACTGTTTTGAGACCAGTACTTGAGAACGCTCTGCGTAAGTCGATTGCCTGCTGCCTCTAAGCGAGCAATGAGGGTCTCAGTGTTATCAGCGTCCACAACCATCTCAAGTCTGAGGCCAGCTAGTCCTATCAAACCAAGTAAGGGATGGTCAGAGTCCTCGAGAGCGCCACTCTGTGTACGTTCAAGCAGCGAATCGAGGTTGTCTTGGCCCTTCATTTGGTAGTATTCATCAAAGTACAAGAACTTCGGGACACGCTCCTTCAGAACGCTTCGATACACGAAGAGAGAAAGACCTTTCTCGTGTATCGTGGTGAGGTCTCCTACCAATTCCTCCGTTTCGGAGGTACTCTCTTCGCTTTCCTGCAGGAGATCGAGCATGGCTTGTGCTGTAGAAAGCTGTCGCAGTCTTGTAGCCAGAGACTCAGAAAGGTCGCAAGAAGAAGCTAGGTGGCGCAGTGCTGGTTCCAATTGCAGGTCCATCTGTCCGATTAGAAGTACATTGCTGTAGCCTCTGCTAAGGGTGAGTGTCAGGTCATGATCTGGCAGACTATCCTTGCCGAGCAGTGTCGCAATTTCCCTAACGTCATCCTCACCGAGTACAAATGTGGCAGTGACAACATTCGCCGGTTTACGCGAGTCATTCGCCACTTCAGCTTCGTACAATGCAAAATCTCTCCTCGGATAGTTATGTGTGGCGTCGTAATCGGAATCTTGGGGATTGAGGGGATTGAGACGATACAATGCCTTCAGTATGGCAGTCTTACCTGCCTCGTTCTTTCCAACGAGACAGGTCACATCTCCGACATCGAATTCGTTTGAGTCCATTACGCTCTGAAAGTTCTGGATACGGACTTTCCTCAGTTGCATACGAGACCACCTTGCCCTTTGGTTTGGGTTTTGAGTTCCTCGTTCACCCCAACTCCTCCGCTCGCACTTCCCCAGTCATCAGCTTGTGGAGCAGGGCCTTGAACAGTTCCTCTAGCACGGTGCGCTTTCTCCGGTGCAAGTCTATCTGGCGGTCGATGGCGTCGAGGTTGGCGACGATCTCCTGTTGCTCGTCTTTGGTTGGTAGCGGAAACAGGACCGTCCGGAGCTTGGTCGCATTGATGTTAGCCTGTCCTACAGCGCGGCTCGCGAGCTTCTTGATCTCCTCCTGCGTTCTCGGCCAGTTCATGAAGTAGTTGAGAAACTCTGGGATGCATCGGTTATTGTCAACCACGAGACGTACCAGATAAGATGCAAAGACAGCGGGTCTATCATCTTCAACGATTGCCATGCGTCCGACCAGCTCAATGCTGTTTGTCCGATTGAAAAGCAGGTCGCCAGGTTTTACCTGGAACCTCTCATAGCTCTCCGAGTCCAGTTCCACGAACTGAATGTCTCGGTAGTGCACCTTTCCGTCTTCCTGACAGTTCATTCGTAGAATCGGATAGGCGCCGGACGGCTGACCGCGCATTGATAGACCGTACTGAGTGGTCACAGCCACATCGTCAATTGACGCAACCTCCCAGCTCCCCGGCACTGGCCCTATCTCTGTCTCCTTCTGTGGCTCGCCGCACAATCCGCGTGTGAACAGCGTCCGCATCGCGGCGCGCTTGAGACCTTGGCCCTCTTCAACCAGCGTCTCGGAGCGGCGAATTACCTCGTGTACCAGCCAAAGCACGTCAGCGACTTGGCGCTGTTCCCCAAACGATAGAGCTGGCACCTCGAACTCCCTAACGTGTGCCCACGACGTCCGAGGGTGCTGGACGCCGGTGGTCCCTGCGACGGCGTGTTCGACAAAGCGAGGTGAGTGCAGGATCGCGGCCAGGAACCGCGAGTCCACGCACTCTTGTGCCCGGAGCACCAGCAGTTCCGTTGTGCAGACACCCGCACCTTCAGCTAAGATGGCTTTGTCCAAGTACGGGCGTAACTTGCCATAAAGGACATCGCCTGGCTGGAATGCCGACGTGGTGCTCCTCATATCAGAGGCTTGTCCACCGCCGATGCGAGAGAGCCGTCCAGAGGCAAGGTGCTCAAGGCCTAGATACAGGGCGCCTGGCCTCGTACCGGGTCTGACCGGCTCCGCGATGAGCTCGCATAGGTCTACGAGGCGGACGGTCGAGCCATTCATCACGCCAACTCCTTCAGCCTTAGGAGTACGCGCTGAAGGTCAGCTGAGACCGCAGCCTCCTCCGCAGCGATAGCATCGAACCGCTCCATAATGTCCTGTAGGTCGGCTTCATCGATGCCACTTGCCTGCCCAACCCACCGGCTGGGGCTGAGGTTGTAGTCCGTCTCCGCCGCCTGCTCGCGGGTGATGACGGCGACCTCGCCCTCCACCGGCTCGCCCTTGAGGAACATCGCAGCGATTGAGGGGATGTCCTCCTCCGGGATGTAATTCTTCGGGCGGCCCTTGCCCACGCGCTGACTGGCGTTGACGAGCACGATCTTGTCCTTGCGGGCCTCCGGCTTGCGCTTGGACAGCACGACGATGATGCCGGCGGCGTTGGTGTTGTAGAAGAGGTTGTCCGGTAGCAAGATCACGCCCTCGATCAGGTCGCGCTCCACAAACCACCTTCGGATGTTGCGCTCCCGGTCTTCGTTCTTGCTACCGGAGCCGCGAGTCACCGCGCCCGTGTCCAGCACCACCGCAGCTCGCCCACGTTCGTTCAGGCAGGACAGTGTATGTTGGAGCCAAGCCCAGTCGCCCTTTCCGGTGGTGACCCCTCCGGTGGTGCGGAAGCGGTCGAAGGGGTCGTTTTCGAAGGTGTCCTGGTTGAAGTCCTGGTTCCACATAGGATTGGCGACCACGATGTCATGGCTGGCAATGCGTCCCGCCGCATCCTTGAACTTGGGGTTTATCATGGTGTCGCCGCGCTCTATCTGGACCTCCATGTCATGGATGATGGCGTTCATGTGGGCTATGCCATAGCTGTCGGCCTGCAGCTCCTGGCCAGAGAGCTTGAGAGGAATGCGGCTGGTGGGGTCAGTCTCACGGGCGACGAGCTGGAGCTTGATGAGCAGTCCGGCCGAGCCGCATGCGTAGTCGTGGCACGTCTCGCCGGGCCTCGGCCGCATGAGGTGCGCAATGAGGAATCCGACCTCGGTGGGAGTGAATTGCTCTCCTGCGCTCTGACCGGCTCCTTCCGCGAATTTACGGAGAAGGTACTCGTAGGCGCGGCCCAGGAAGTCGGGATGCACATCGGCAAGGCCCAAGCGGTAGCGGGGGTCGGAGAAGGTCTCGACGACGGCGGAGAGCCGGGCCGGGTTGAGGTCGCGCTCTCCGTTACGCTCGGAGCCAAAGTCCACGAGGTCAATGACGCCGGAGAGCGTGGGATTGTAGCGCACGACGGCGCGCACGGCCCAGGTCAGGTGTTCGCCGATGTCGCGTGGGCGGGTGCTGCGGCCTTGGGCATCGAGCGGCCAGTCGTAAGCCTCTCGACTATTGACCACGCTCCACCGAGCCTCGGGCGGCAGGTAGAAGCGCAGCAAGTCATGATCGTTCTCAGCGATCTCCTGCGCAACTGCTCGATCTCCGAACTCCTGAGCTAGACGCTCGATCTCGTCGTCGAACACGTCGGAGAGGCGCTTGAGGAATAGAAGCGGTAGCAGGTAGTCCTTGAACTTGGCGGCGTCCTTTTCGCCTCTGATCGAGCAGGCGGCGTCCCACAGCATCTGCTCCATGGGCTTGGTGGTGGGAACGGCGTCGTTCCGGCGGCGGGACCGGCGGCGGGTCACTTGGGCTGCGGACTCTGCCTCATCAGCGGCTAGCTCAGCGGCGTCGATGCCCGCCTCGGCAGCAAGCGCGGCGATAGCCGTACGCGCCGCCTTCTGTGGCATGGTGACGCCGCCCTCCCAGCGATTTACGGTCGCGAACGACACGCCAAGCCTCTCGGCAAGCTGTTCCTGCGTCAGGTCCAGCCTCGCGCGGATGGCTTGAAGGGTTGGTGGGATGGACTCTCTATCTGTTATATTTGCCATGTTTGAAGTATAATCCTAGGTAAATCAGAAGTCAAAGATGCAGCGCCCTCCAGCAAACAAAGGATAGGTAACGGGATGGCGTACACATGAATACCGCTCTTGGCAAATCACAGCAATGATGACCCCAGACGACTATGTACGGAACGTGCTGGGAAAGTACGCGATCCCAACTGACCACAAGCGCCAAGTTGAACTCGCGGCCCAAGACGTCTATCCGTGTGTTAGCGCATGGGCAGGTTCGCACCTGCAAGGGGTTGAGTATTCTGGCTCCTTCGCGAAGGGGACGACCGTACGTGGAGGAACGGATGTGGACTTGTTCGTATCCCTCAAACCTTCGATGGGTGGCCCTCTGCGCGACCTATATAACAACCTCTACACGGTGCTAGCCAACCGGGGTTTCCGTCCTAAGCGACAAAACGTGTCCATTGGCCTGACGGTTAGGGGCTTGAGTGTGGATGTGGTTCCGGCCCGCCGACACGCGGGTAGTGGGCAGGACCACAGCTTATACCGTAACAGGACGGGGACTTGGACCAAGACCAACGTACACAATCACATACAGATAGTCCGAGACTCGGGTCGGATAGACGAGATTCGTGCCGTGAAGATATGGCGGAGGCTGCACGGCCTGGAGCTTCCCTCAATCTACCTGGAATTGGCCGTCATCCGAGCACTCCGTGGGGAGCGAAGTGGGCTTGCAGCTAACTTCTGGAAGGTTCTCGATTGGCTATCCAGCCAGATTCAGGCCGCTGCCATAGTTGACCCAGCGAACGAGGGGAACACTATCTCGGATGACTTGAACTCCAACGAAAAGGCCGCCATAGCGACACGGGCCGCTTGGTCGCTACGACAGTCCAACTGGGGACAGATAATCTGGTAGCGCATATGGACGGAGAACGCCGATTGCAGCAGTTGTTTAGGGCCAAGCAGGCCGAGATGGTAGCCTGCTTGCTAAGCAGTCGTCAGGTATCTCACGCCGGAGAGATGGGCAGTGCAACAGAGGAGAACTGGCGCGAGTTGCTCAGGGCATATCTGCCAGGCAGGTACGCCGTGGAAGGCGGATTCATGATTGACGTCGACGGGAGGGAGAGTCAACAGCTTGATCTCATAATCTTCGACCGTCAGTACTCTCCGGTTCTCTTCGAAACCGGTGGCGTGCTCTATGTCCCGGCTGAAAGTGTCTACGGTGTATTTGAAGTCAAACAAGAGCTGAGTAGACGCCAAGTCAAGTACGCGGGAGAAAAGATTGCATCGGCTCGACACCTGAGGCGCACGAGCGTGCCAATAGTCCACGCGGGAGGAGAGTATCCCCCGAAAGAGCCATCGCGAATCCTGGGTGGCATCCTCACCACTCTCAGCGATTGGAATCCGCTGTTCGGAGACCCGCTCGCAAACTCCCTGAGATCACTTAGCGAAGAGCAGCGCTTGGATATCGGGTGTGTACTTCAACATGGAGCTTTCACAACAGATCCTCATGGCAGCATTCCGTCGCTTACAAGTGGTCAGGCGGATTTGTCCCTGGTCACTTTCGTCTTTGAGTTGCTAGGCATGCTACAACGAGTGGGTACTGCTTCAGCAATGGACTATCGGCAGTGGCTGGAAGGTGTGAGTAGCACATGACGGACGTGGAAGACACTCAAGATAATGCTCCCTACCATGTTTGCGGTTGGCCCCCCGAGTTGGAAGACGCCCTACATCGGCTGAATCAGGCCAATGCGGATTTCGAGTCTCTAGGGTTGGAAATCAACAGGTTCCACTACGAATATGTAAAGGGTATGGTGAGAAACCTCGGTCCAGAGGGAGAGGCGTTCACAGTCCAGCTTCGGCACCCTAACGATAGCTACGTGAGGGGTAGACCCGCCGTGCTGGTCGCTCAGATAGCTGAGAATCTGCGGGCTGCCCTAGACTACTCAGTCTTCCAACTTTCTAAATTGAACGCCCCCAGCCTGAACGAGCGAGCACCGGCGTTTGTCATCGCGGATAGTAGGCAAGACTTCGAGAACAATGCGAAGGCGGGGTTACGATACCTAACGACTGAACAGGTAGATCTAATCGAACAGTTGCAACCTTACAACGGAAACCTGACACTGAGCCTTGTGAGAGACATAACGAATCCAGCCAAGCACAGGCATCTTTTGCGAATGCTGGACCTCACATCGCTAGAGGTCCACCTCGCCAGCCTTGATAAGCAATCGGAGGAGTATAGAGATTGGTTTGTTTACCCTGCGGGGGACGGGGAGCACGCGATATTTGCAAGATTCAAAGAACAGCCTCGTCTCCAGCTGCTGGAGCAATACAATGCGTTTGAAGTGCTGGGGCTAATGATATCGCAGACAGACACTATACTATGGGCATTCTCCCACTGCTTCTGTCCTAATCACGGACACCTACCCAAATTCAACATAGAGTATGGCAAGTCCCCTCCATCAGAGAATGGTTGACCCGGAACGGTTGGGGTTGGCTTCCGCAAGCCTAGGGGACTGGAAACTCTCTGGTTCCCGGGGGCCGTCGTCGCCTTCCTCGGGAATGCTGACTAGACATCCGACGCGGGTCTACCATTCGATCCCGACTGCGCCTGACCCAACTAAGTGCCTGACGCGGCTGGGCCGACGAAGGTTCACTAACAAAAGCGTCGACCTCGGCATTGCTGACCCTGAAGAGGAGGCCAGTTAGGGTTGAAGGCCCTTTCCACTGGCTCGTAGCAACGCAGCTGGTGGTGCAGGGCCCCATCCAGCTACAGGCTCAGCAGGAGCCTTAGGGTGAAAGTTCTTGATTTTATCAAGTTTGGTGGAGCTGAGGGGACTCGAACCCCTGACTTCCTCCGTGCAAAGGAGGCGCTCTCCCAACTGAGCTACAGCCCCACGCTTGCCACATGCGCCACGGGCCCCAACGACATTCGCGCGCCATTCTCGGAGCGGTCTATCGCAGCCTCGCAGCCCGCGGCACGTCACTAGTATAGCCCGGAATGGCGAAGGTGAGTAGACTCGGAGTCTTGCTAGACGCCGACTATGCGACCGTCCTCGTTCAGATCCAGCGTCCTCGGCGTGCCCGGCAGACCCGGCATTGTCGATATCGCGCCCGAAACGGGGTAGATGAAGCCGGCGCCCACAGACGCCCTCACGTCGGTGACGCGGAACGTGTAGCCCGAAGGCCTCCCCATCAGCCGCGGGTTGTGAGAGATCGAGAGGTTCGTCTTCGCCATGCACACGGGAAGGTCGCCCCACCCCAGCTCCTCGTAGGTGCGCAGGCGACGGCGAGCGTCGGCGCTCCACTCCACGTCCATTGCGCCGTACACCCCGCGGGCCAGCGCAAGTACCTTGTCCTCGATGCGCGCATCCACAGGATAGAGATAGCTCACGTCGTGAGGAGCCCTTGCACATGCACTCAGAACAGCGTTGGCCAGATCGATTCCACCCTCGCCTCCGTCGCGGAATACGCTGCACTCGACGACGGCCGTGGCCCCAGCGGCCTCGGCTTTCTCCTTGACGATGGACACCTCGTCGGCGGTATCGGTAGGGAAGTTGTTGATGGCGACGACCACTGGAAGGCCGAACGACCTGACCACACCCACCAGGTGTTCAACGTTGGACATCCCGTCCGAGACGGCTCCCGTGTTGGGGCTGTTCAGGTCTCGGGCACGCACGCCGCCGTGGTGTTTGACTGCCCGCACCGTCGCGACCAGGACCACGGCGCTTGGGGCCAGATCGTTGAATCGCGCCTTGATGTGCATGAACTTTTCGAAGCCCAGGTCCGCCCCGAAACCGGCCTCAGTCACCACGTAGTCGCTGTGGGAAAGGGCGAGCCGGTCGGCGATCACGGAGTTGCATCCGTGCGCGATGTTTCCGAATGGGCCGGCATGTACCAGCACCGGCTGGCCTTCCTGTGTCTGGACGAGGTTGGGGCGAATCGCATCCCTGAGGAGGGCCATCATGGATCCAACGGCCTGCAGGTCGTCGGCCGTCACGGGTTGCCCCTCGGAAGTGAAGCCCACCACAGTAGCGGACAACCGGCGTCTGAGGTCGTCGGGGCCGGTGGCCAGCGCGAGAATCGCCATGATCTCCGACGCGGCCACAATGTCGAAGCCTGACTCGCGTACCGGCGCGTTGACCGTCCCGCCGAGGCCCGTGACAATGGAGCGCAGCGCGCGGTCCTCCATGTCGACCACCCGGCGCCAGGTGATGTTGGCCGGACTGAAACCGGCAATCCGGCCGCGTTGGGCAGCGTTGTCCGCGAGAGCCGCCAGGAGATTGTGCGCCGAGGCAACGGCGTGAGCGTCGCCCGTGAAGTGGACGTTGATCTCGTCCTCCGGTACCACGCGAGCAGCGCCTCCGCCGGTGCCGCCGCCCTTGATTCCGAATATGGGACCGAGAGAAGGCTCTCGCAGCGTGGCCATGGCCCGGTGGCCCAGCCGTCCGAGAGCCTGGGTGAGGCCGATGGTCACCGTGGTCTTGCCCTCGCCGGCCGGAGTGGGCGTCATGCCGGTGACCAGGACGAGTTTGCCTGGGCGGTCTCCGTCGCGAATAGCGTCCAGGCTAATCTTGGCCTTGTACCGGCCATACGGGAACACCCATGAGTCGTTCAGTCCCATCCGACGAGCGATTTCTGCTATTGGCTGCATAATTCCTTCCCTTCTTGCGCTGCGCACTATTCTAGCACAGGACAGGACGACCACTCTTCACCTGACCTGTGGCGCTGACGCGCTGGAGGAAGCCTCTCCATCCGCGGTAGTACATGGAAAAGTGCCGCAGTTGCTACAGGAGAGAAGGTTATCGCAAAACTGGCGATGCCCCCGATTGAATTGTGCGTGCCGGTGGGTTATCATGCGAGAGTGAAGGAAAGCACAATCGCCAACCGGAATTCGGATAAGAAGGCAACGAATCAGCTATGAGTCAAGCACAGTCCTACGTGCCTCCCGTGCAGCCTGAGGAGCGGTCCGTGCTCGCGCACCGCGGAAAGCTCCTCGTGGCCGCAGGCGTGTTCGTGCTGGCGCTGGTGTATCTGGCGTTCATCGCATTCCAGGGGGCCAGCGCGTTCTACCTGACGGTGGGGGAGCTGAACGACCGGGGTGAATCGGTCTACGACCGGAACCTGAGGGTGAGCGGCAAGCTGGTTCAGTCGTCGTTCGTGCGAGACGACAGTGGAACGCTGGTCCACTTCTCGCTTGCCGACGCCGAGGATGGCGGGCAAACCGTGGACGCGGTGTACGACGGGTTGGTGCCCGACCTGTTCTTCAACGAGCACTCGGAGATCGTGCTGGAAGGTACGTACAGCTCCGACGGAATGTTCGACACGCAGTCTATTCTGGTCAAGTGCCCATCGAAGTACCAGGCGCTTGAGGCGAGCAACTGACCTAGGAGACCTGCCCGACCAGCGAAACTATTTCCCGCTCTAGCTGTTTGAGGAGTTGCTGCTGTCGCTACCAGGCAGGCGGGCTGAGATTCTCTCCTTGAGATCGACGGGGACGGGGGCAGGCGGGGGGAGGTTGTTGAGCGTTTGGATCGTGGCTCTGAGGCTGGAGACGAAGGCGCCGCATCCGCCGCAGCGTTCAAGGTGAAAGCGGAACCGCCACAGCGTGCGAGCGTCCATCTCACCGTCCAGGTAGTCTGAAGCCAGCTGCCTCAGTTTGACACAGGACATCTCGCTGCTGGCGAAGGGAAGAAGGCTCCTTAACCACTCAATCATGCCGCTCACCGGCTCCAAAGTGGAAGTGGGGGGAACACAGGCATAATATAGCGGCGCGTAATGGCAAGGTCAAGCGTATCCGGCGGTTGTGGATTCCACTATAATTCGATGCGGAAACTGGCAAGGAGATGCGAGGTTTGACCTTGAAACTGCGCGGCCGGGTTCGCAATGAGCCCGGATGACTTCCGGTCCATAGTGGATGAGCACACGGACCTCGTATACGGCGTGGCGTATCGCATGATGAGCAACGCCCAAGACGCAGAGGACGTGACGCAGGAGACCTTCCTCTCCGCGTTTCGCCACTGGGACTCGTTCAGGGGCGGGTCGTCGATTGGAACATGGCTGTACCGCATAGCGGTCAACGCGTGCCTGATGCGCCTGCGGAAGGAGAAGCGGGCGCGCGCCTCGACAGTAGACCCCGGCTACGGCGACACCGACGTCTTGGACTGGGCTCCGGACCCGTCCGGTACGCCGGAGGAGCTGGCGCTCAACTCGGAGCTTCGCGACGAGTTGGTGAGAGCGCTGGCCGAGCTGCCGTCGGATCTGCGGGCCGCGGTGGTCCTGCGAGACGTGCAGGGGCTGTCCAACGCGGAGGCCTCCGCGGTGCTCGACATCAGCGTTCCGTCCATGAAGGCGAAGCTCCACCGAGGCAGGGTGCTGCTCCGCAGGCGTCTGGAGGAGTACGCGCGCTCCGCGAGGTAGGCCGTAGCCTCGCCGCGAGCCTATTGACGCCATAACTGACTGCTACCAGTGATTGAACGCGAAGAGCGCCCCTCAACCAATGAGGGGCGCTCGCCGTTTGCTCGCAGTTGCTGAGGTGGCTAGATTCGGAACGCGCCCAGCTGCTGCTCCACGCCGCGGGGGTTGGCGCGCTGCCTCATGCCCTCAGCGCGTGCGTCCAAGGGCTCCGACTCCGGGTCCTGGTACAGCACGCCCAGAGGTATGCCTCCCTGCTCGATCAGCTGGAAGGCGGCCAGCTTGTCCGCCGAGTCGTGGTCTTCGGGAATGTCCCACGTGATCGGATCGACGCCCTTCTTGACGTTGCCCTTCAGCTGGTCGAAGTTGTCGTTGTAGGTGGTGCAGGGCGACTGCACGTGGACGACGGAGAAACCGGGATGCTTCATACCCTCGTTTATCAGGTTCGCCAGCTCGCGCGTCTTGCTGGAGAACCCGGAGGCCACGAAGCTGGCTCCCACGGTGAGATAGAGCTGGAGCGGGTTGAGAGCGTTCTCCAGCTTGCCGAAGGGCGTTGTGGGCGTGATCACGCCAAGCTCCGTGGTGGGGGAGCTCTGGCCCTTGGTCAGGCCATAGACGCCATTGTCCATGATGACGGCCGTCACGTTCAGGTTTCGCTGCGCCTGTGGCGCGATGTGCTCGCCGCCGATGCTCAGGAAGTCACCGTCGCCGGACACAATGAGCACATTCAGCTCCGGGTTTGCCATCTTGACGCCGAAGGCAACGGGCAGCGACCTGCCGTGCAGGCCGTGGATGCCGAACGGCTGGGTGCCGTCCAGGAGATGCACCAGGTTGCCGGAGCAGCCGATGCCGGCCACAACCACGGTTTGCTCCATAGGCTGCTCCATCTCTATGTTGCGCCTCTCCACGCCAAGCTCAATCGCTCGCTTGACGCCGAAGTCGCCGCAGCCGGGGCACCACTTGAAATCGTACTCGGGATTCTTCTTGCTCATACTTGCACCAGATCCTTCTTGTGGGCTTGCATCCTGTCGATGATTCTCGCCTTGAGTTCGCGTACCTTGAAAGGCGTACCGGTGTACTGCGTGATGGACTCGGCCTTCACGCCCTTGGCCCTCAGCAGGCTGGAGAACTGACCCAGGTAGTTCAGCTCCGGTACCAGCACCAGCTCCTTCTGCTTGAGCTCCTCCAGCAGCGCGGGAGGCAGCGGGTTGAGGAACATGGTGTAGTACCAGCCGATGGTCTGTCCCTCGGCCATCATCTGGTCGTATGCCTCTCGCGTGGAGCCCTTGGAGCCGCCCCACGTCATCAGCGCGATGGCCTCGTCCGTGTTCTCCCGCTCGTAGATGTCCTCTTCCAGGAGCTTGAGCTTGCCGAACCGGCGCTCGGTCATCTCGATGTGGCGCTGCGGCAGGTGGGTTGTATCGCCCATGCCGTCGTGCTCGCTTGCGTTGGCCACGTATGGGCCTGGGCCGCCCGGAATGGGCATTGCGGACACCTGCGAGCCTGCGTAGCGCTCGTAGCCGTTGGTGCCCGAGTAGGTCAACCTGCGCTCGTCCACCACCTTGCTGATGTCCGGCGTGGGGATGTTCTGCGCCTGCTCGGACAGAGCGTGGTCGCTGAGCAGGATGACCGGCCCCTGGTAGCGCTCCGCCCAGTTGAGGGCGTGGGCGCCTGCCCAGAAGCATTCCTCGACGCTGCCCACTGCCATAACGGGGACGCTCACGTCTCCGTGCGCGGGGTGAATGGAGGAGAGCAGGTCAGACTGCTCGACCTTTGTGGGGAGGCCGGTTGCGGGGCCGCCGCGCTGTACGTTGACGACCACGCAGGGTATCTCCGCCATCCACGCCATGCCGATGCCCTCGCTCATGAGGCTTGCGCCCGGCCCGGCGGTGGAGGTCATGGCCTTCTTGCCGGCGTAACCGGCGCCGACGATGGCGTTGATGGACTCGATCTCGGAGCTGGCCTGGTATACGAACTTGCCGGGTCCGGTCAGGTTGCGCTCCATGTACACCAAGATGGTGGTCGCGGGCGAAATGGGGTAGCCCACGAAGAAGTCCAGACCCGCCGTGATGGCTCCGAGTGCAAGGGCGTCGTTGCCCTTGATCATGATCTGGTTGCCCTCGGGAGGAGCAGGGTCTTCAAGAGCGCCAAGGCTGAAGCCGCTCTTCTTGGCCTCCTCTGCGCCCAGGCCCAGGGCCATGATGTTGCCCCGGATGATCTCCTCGTCGCCGGGGCGTCCTCGTGTGAATCGCTTGGTGACGAACTCCGGCAGGTAGTGCTCCGGCATGTTCACCAGGTGGGCGATTGCGCCAAGGATGACCATGTTGGCTGCCCTGGGGTTGCCGGTTGACTTGGCAAGCTCATCGATGCGCATGCCGAAGCTCTTGCCGTCGTCCTCCAGCTGGAAGTCCTCGGAGTTGTAGATGATGACTCCGCCTTCCCGCACCTGGTCGTAGTGGGTGTCGTAGGCCTCACGGTCGAAGGCTACCAGCACGTGCAGCTCATCGCCGTAGCTCAGGACGGGGGAGGTGGAGATTCGTGCCTGGGCGAACGTGGGCCCGCCCATGATCTGCGAAGGAAACGTCACGAAGGTCTTGACATGGTAGCCCACCTGGGCGGTCACCTGGGCCAGAAGCTCGGCCGAGGTAACGAGACCACCTCCACCTTCACCGGCGAACCGGACCACAAAGTCGTTATTGCGCATATGCTGTCTCCTGTGTCGCTAGGATGCTGGCTGAGAGTCGAGATCAGGTGGCACAGAAAAGGGACGCGGCCCGCTCGCCGAAGTCAAAGGGAACACCATCGAGAGGGAGAGCGAGTGACTCGCACCTCCACCTGCCTCCGCCCACCGGGATTCGTTGCCGATCTTCTGCAATAGGACTGCCTCAGAGCCGAATGGAGGTCATTCGCGTCAGAGAGACCCCTTAGATTGCGGTCTACTATATCATTCACGACTGCGTGATGTCAACTACGCATCATGGCGAGCGCAATCGTGATTGCTTTCACGAAACGTAATGCTGGGAGGAGGCGCGGATGACCTGAGTTGGGGAGTAGCATTGGCGCTGTTGATAGCTGTACCGGTACGCGGTATAATCATCCCATGATAAGGTCGTTTCGCCATCGAGGGTTGAGGCGGCTATTTGAGCGAGACGACCCGAGCAGGATAGCCGCCGACCTATTGGAACGGATCGCTCTCGCTTTGGCGGACCTGGACGCCGCTAGCAAGCCGAGCGACATCGATCTGCCGGGGTACAGATTGCATCCCCTCAGGGGTGACCGGAGAGGACTGTGGAGCATTGCGATTTCGGGCAACTGGCGAATCACCTTCAGGTTTGAAGCCGGCGACGTGTACGAAGTGGATTTGATCGATTACCACTGATGAGAAGGGAAGTGACTATGGCTATGAAGAATCCACCTCATCCCGGTCGCAGCATCAGGGAGAACTGCCTGGAGCCGCTTGGCCTGAGTGTTACCGAGGCGGCGGAGGTTCTGGGTGTTGCCCGTCACACCCTTTCGCGGGTATTGAACGGCCACGCGGCGATCTCGCCCGACATGGCCATTCGCCTGGAGAAGGCCGGATGGTCCAACGCGGACTTCTGGTTGCGCCGGCAGACTTCCTACGACCTTGCGGAAGCGCGCAAAGGTGAAGACCGGATTAGGGTCAAGCCATACCAGCCACAGCCCACGGCGTAGGGCATCCAGAGGTGCCATAGGGACAACTAGGAGGTCACAGATGAATAGACAAATGACGGCGATTATCGAGCGCGAGGGCGATTCTTACGTGGCACTTTGTCCTGAACTGGACATCGCAAGCCAGGGCGAAAGCGTGTCCGAGGCTCGTGCCAACCTTAAGGAAGCGCTTGAGCTCTCTTTTGAGGCGGCTTCCGCCGGCGAGATCCAGCGGCGGTTGCACGAGGTGCAGCCCTTCACGGACGCGGCGTGGCGATGCGAGCGAGAATCCATCTAACCTAGGTGGCGACATTGAAATTCTCCATATCTGGACCACTGTGTGACTAAGCAAATTGGAAGTAGGGCATAGTTGTCTACGTCGAAGGCAAAACGCAACCATTACAATCCCAAAGACTACCTCCGACACTTTGCGGATCCGAGTAATCCGCAGAAGTTGCACTTATTCGACAAGCAATCGGGGAAATGGATTTTCACAAACATCTCGAACGCCGGAGTATGGACTGGCTTCTATAGAGATGAAGATGAGAAGTGGTTGAGCGATAAGGTTGAGTTTCCCGCTGGCCCTGCACTTGCCAAACTTCGAGCTGGCCAGCCAATAGATTCCGACGAAAGAAGTCAAGTTGCTCTGTACGTGGAGTCCATGATCAAGCGGGTGCCGTCCACAAGGCGAGAATTCTTGAGAGGTGCTACGAGTGCATTGGCAGAGCTTAGAGAGAGTTCTGAGGAGTTGTCACTCAAACTAGGAACAACTCCTCATGTAGTTCTCAGAGCACTTGACTACTTGGAAGAGGAGCAAACCACAAACCCGCTCTCCATGACAAGCGAAGTCGCTAGGTATCAGTGGACCAATCAAGAAGTTATAGATGTCTTGCTTGCTATGAATTGGACTGTGCTAATAGCACACGGCTCGGATACATTTTTGACTGGAGATAATCCTGCCTTTCTTCCTCGGAAGGACGGGCTGCAAGCCCCGGAATCCCAGTTGGCATTCCCCCTCTCTTCGCGTGCTGCGCTAGTTGCAGATAGACGTAAGTCGAGAGTGGCGTTAGTCGACCACACCAAGGCAACCTCTGCACAAGTCAAGGAGATCAACCGTCGCATGATTCTTGCTTCCGACCGCTTCATTTATAGTCATCGGGAACTCCCGTGGGTCAAGGACGTTCTATCGAATCCGGTGCGTCCTTGGAAGCGAATCCTGAACTAGTCGTATTTGTCTCAGTCAATGCTCTACGGCCCCCTCGCGCCACGCCTAGGATGATAGGCGGCGTATATCGCTCCAATAGGCAAATTCGCTATTGAATAATATCTCGCAGGGTTTATACTTGCAGTGACTGCCACGTGCGCAACGAGGCGTGCAGGCATGGGAGGCGGCGCGGCGATACATTGAACAATATCGATCTTGCAAGGGGGGCGCAATGGCAACCGAAATCGAGCTCAAAAGGGGACTGCAGGGCGTCTACATAGACAAGACACAGTCCAGCTTCATCGACGGAACCGAAGGCAAGCTGCTATACCGCGGGTACTCCATTCACGACCTGGCAGAGATGGCCACGTTCGAGGAGACGGTCTACCTGCTGCTCTACAGCAAGCTCCCCAACCAGGCCGAGCTCGACGCCTTCGACGCGGAGCTTCGCGCCAACCGCGCCATTCCCGCCGAGGTGCTGGAGATCATCCGGCTCACCAAGGACGCCCACCCGATGGACGTCCTCCGCACCGCCGTTTCCGCCACTGCATCCTTCGACCCGGACACCGCCGACAACTCCCCCGAAGCCACCCTTCGCAAGGGCATCCGGCTCACCGCACAGGCCCCCACAATCGTCACTGCTCACGCCCGCATCGTCCAGGGCAAGGAGCCGGTCGCCCCGAACCCCAACCTGAAGCAGGCCGCCAACTTCCTCTACATGCTCTTCGACAAGGAGCCCACCGCGGCCGAGGCGCGGCTGATGGAGAAGGACTTCGTGCTGCACGCCGAGCACGGCATCAACGCGTCCGCATTCGCCGCCCGCGTGGCCGCCAGCACCATCTCCGACCTGCACTCCGCGGTCGTGTCGGGCATCGGCACGCTCAAGGGGCCGGCCCACGGCGGCGCCGCCGAGGAGGTCATGAAGATGGCCCTGGACATCGGCGAGGAGGACAGGGCGGAGGAGTACACCCGCGGCATACTGGAGAGCGGAGGCCGCGTCATGGGCTTCGGCCACAGGGTGTACAAGGTGGAGGACCCGCGCGCCAGGCACCTGAAGGCGGAGTGCGAGGCCCTGGGAATGGAGCGAGGCCAGCCCAAGTGGTTCAGCATCCTCAGCAAGGTTGCGGAGGTCATGGAGCCGTACAGGGCCAGGGGGATCTGCCCCAACGTGGACTTCTGGGCGGGCGCCATGTACCACCTGCTGGAGATTCCCAAGGACATCTTCATCTGCATCTTCGCCATGGGCCGCATTCCCGGCTGGACGGTCCAGGTGATGGAGCAGCACTCCAACAACATACTCCTGCGCCCTCTGCTCCTCTACGAAGGCCCGATGGACCTGGAGTACACGCCCCTCGACCAGAGGAGTTAGTCACTCAGCCGCGGGCCATTCCCGCCGCTATGGCCGGACGACAGGACAGCGGCGTGGAGCCGCTTGCCACCATCGAGCGGCTCATCGCCGAGCACGGGCGCATCACATTCGCCCGCTTCATGGAGCTGGCGCTCTACGGCCCCGGCGGCTACTACGTGTCCGCGGATCGCCACAGGACGGGCGACTACTTCACGGCTCCCTCAGCGCATCCTGCGTTCAGCGCGCTGCTGGCCGTGCAGGTCCGGCAGCTCTGGGAGCTCATGGGGTCGCCTTCGCCATTCCACGTCGTCGAGGTGGGCGCGGGCGGCTGCCGGCTGGCTGAGTCGTTTGTGGACTACGCATCGCGGCTGTCGCCTGAGTTCGCGCGGGCGCTGGAATACGCGGCGGTGGACTGCTCGATTGCGCGACCCGCTGATAGTCGTGTGCAAGCTGTCAGGGGCTTCGGCCTGCCGGTCCGAAGAGTGGAGGGCTGCGTGCTCTCCAACGAGCTGCCGGACGCCTTCCCCGTGCACCGATTTGCGATACGCGACGGGCGCGTGCTGGAGGTGTACGTCACGCGGGAGGACGGCTGTCTTGTGGAGACGCTGGACGCGCCGTCGACGCCGCGGATCGAGCACAGGTTAAGCAGCCTGGGCCTCAATCTGCCGGACGGCTTCCGCGGCGAGGTCAACCTTGCCCTGGACGACTGGATGGAAGAGGTGTCGCAGGCGCTGGCCCGCGGCTTCGTTCTGACCGTCGACTACGGCCACTCGGCGCAAGACCTGTACGCGCCCGAGCGATCGGGCGGCACGCTCCGCTGCTACTACGAACACACCCTGCAGGGCGATCCGTATCGTCGCGTGGGGCGGCAGGACATGACCGCGCACGTGGACTTTACGTCGCTAGCGCGCGCCAGCGAGGAGCGCGGGCTGGCGGTTGCGGGGTTCACCTCGCAGCGCGAGTTTCTGCTGAACCTTGGATTGAGCGGCTTGGTGGAATCGCTGGCAGGCATGGAGCTCTCGCAGAGGGAGAGGGACGCCAACCGCATGGGTATGCTGGAGCTTGCGAAGCGCGACGGCATGGGCGATTTTCGGGTGATGGCGCAGGCGAGAGGAGTGGAGAAAGACGTTGAGCTGCTGGGCTTCTCACAGGATAGCCCACTGAGGAGAGTCGCGCCCGACGAGGCGGCATTGCCGCCCGCGCCGCTGCTATCGTCAGAGCACTTGGACCTGATGGCAGGACGCTACCCGCACCTTGCGTGGGAGTGGGAGGCCATGTGGCCTGGGAGTGAAAGGGAAGAGTAGGGTTGCGCGCTGAGTCACTGGGCGTCGAACGTTGTGGTCGTCGAGTTGACGTGCAAAGTGTACGTTTCGCCGGACTGGAAGTCGCTGCCAAGCGACACGACGAACTCGTGGATCGCATAAATCTCCGCGCACATAATCTGCTGGCTCGGCGCAGGCTCCAGGTTGTAGACCGTGATGGTGACGTAGCTGTCGGCCCGATGTTCCTCGTATCCGTAGAACTCCACGCAGGCGTTTTGCAGGCCGGAAACCACGTCCACGAAGTACTGCGGAGGATCCGACTCCGCCACGCGTATCTCAACGCTTTCGATGGGCGCCAGCGACTTGATCTTGTCGTCCGGCACGGCGCGGGTAGGCTCCGGCGAAGGCTGCGGGTCAGTGCTGGAGACCGTGTCGTCCGGGCTCATTGTGGACGTTGGCGCTGGCGCGGAAGTGGCGGTCGGGACCGGCGTGGCCGTGGGCTGCGCAGTCGGCGTTGCCGTGGGCTCCTCCCGGCACGCCGCCGCCGAGAGCAGCAGCACACCCATCGCGATGAGTACGGCGATGTTCATGGCGATTCGCGTCTTAGGCAACTCCTGCGTCCCCGCCGTGCGACATTCGAACACAGCATTCCATACGCGGGGCGTCCATGCTTCGACAAGCTCAGCACGAACGGGGCATCATCGCCCACGCTCATGTGCCGGCGCCCAGCCGCTCCTTGAGCAGCCGCACCGCGGCTTCGATGCCGTCCGGGTAATCGAAGACGGCTGAGCCCGCCACCACCACCTTCGCGCCGGCCTGCGCGACCAGCGGCGCCGTATCGGCGTTTACGCCGCCGTCAACCTCCACGACGGCCTCCGAACCTCGCTGGCGCAGGAGCTCGCGCACTCGCGCTATCTTCTGCGGACTGGACGTGATGAACTTCTGGCCGGGCAGCCCGGGGTTCACCGACATCACGAGCACCTGGTCCAGCCACGGCAGCGCCTCGTCGATGGCCGCAACCGACGTGCCAGGGCTGATGGCCACGCCTGCGCGGGCGCCACGCGACCGGATGCGGTCGACGGTCCAGTGGAGCTGGACGCAGGCCTCGAAGTGCACGGTGACGATGTCCGCGCCCGCATCAACGAATGAGTCGACGTGGCGCTCCGGATTCTCAACCATCATGTGGACATCCAGGGGCAAATGCGTCCACCGCCGGATCGCCTCGACGGTGCGAGGGCCCCAGGTGAGGGCCGGCACGAAGTGGCCGTCCATGATGTCGACGTGGATCATGTCCGCGCCGGCGTCCGTCACTTCTGCCACGTGCTCGCCCAGCCGAGCGAAGTCCGCCGACAGGATGGAAGGCGCGAGTTTGATGTCAGCCATCGCGCGCCTCGCCTTCTGCGACCCACCGCCGGAAGCCAGACTGCCGGTCGAACGCCTCCACCGACGCCCCGGCGGTCTCCACGGTCTCCGGTGAGAAGCCCCAGGTATGGCCCCATCTCATCACGTAGTCCTCCAGGGTCAGGAAGCCGCGGTACGCCTTCACGGAGTCCTCCATAGCCGATACGGCTCGGTGGCTGGCAATCAGTTCCTGGCACACGGTGAGCAGTTCCGAGTGAGAGCCGTCCAGCGTTGCACGCCTGAATCCCACAGAAGGATAGCCCAGACCGGTATTGTTCTCAATAACAATACGCACGGCGTTTTCCAGGCTCCCCGGATTGGCTATGGTTTTCGACGCGCCCCCGTTCACAGTTCAGCCTCCAGCAGGTGGTCCGCTTCGCGCAGCGCCTCCGCGACTCGGCGCGGCGCTGTGCCGCCAGGCACGTCACGGCCGGCAACGGAGCTCTCCGCGCTGACCTCGTAGACGTCCTCGTCGAAGCGGGGCGAGAAGCGGTGGTAGTCGCTCAGCTGCAGCTCGGACAGGCTGACGCCCTGCGACTCCGCGTGGCGAACCAGGTCCGCCACGATGCCGTGGGCGGCGCGGAACGGCTCGCCCTTCCTCACCAGGTAGTCGGCCAGGTCGGTGGCCAGCATCGAGGCGTCTCCCGCAGCCTCGCGCATCCGCTCGGAGCGAACCTCCATCGTCGCTACCATGCCGGTGAACACCGGCAGTGTGCTGAGAAGCGTGTCCACGGTATCGAAGAAGCCCTGCTTGTCCTCCTGCAGGTCGCGGTTGTACGCCAGGGGCAGTCCCTTGAGCATGGTGAGCGCGCCGACGAGGTAGCCGTAGACGCGGCCCGTCTTGCCGCGGGCCAGCTCTGCGACGTCCGGGTTGCGCTTCTGCGGCATGATGCTGCTGCCGGACGTGTAGTCGTCACCCAGACGCACGAAACCAAACTCCTGCGATGACCAGACCACAAGCTCCTCCGCCAGGCGGGAGAGGTGCGCCATACACAAGGCGGCGTTGGCGTGATACTCCACGAGGAAGTCGCGGTCGGAGACGGCGTCAATGCTGTTCTCGCTGACTCGGCTGAAGCCAAGCTCCTTCGCCACCATCTCACGGTCGACGGGGTAGGGGACGCCGGCTAACGCGCCGCTTCCCAGCGGCAGCACGTCGGTCCTGCGCAGGCACTCGGCGAACCGCTCGCGGTCGCGCTGGAGCATGTGGAAGTAGGTCAGGAGGTGGTGTGCAAAGAGGACCGGCTGGGCCCGCTGCAGGTGGGTGTACCCGGGCATGATGACGCCCGAGTGAGCGCGCGCAACGGAAACGAGCGCCTCCTGAAGCGCCTTCAGCCCTGCGACGGTATCCTGGATGACCTCCTTGCAGTAGAGGCGGATGTCCGTCGCCACCTGGTCGTTGCGGGAGCGGGCGGTGTGAAGCCGCCCGGCGGCTTCACCGATCTTCTCGAAGAGGCGTGCCTCGATGTTCATGTGGAGGTCCTCCAGCTCCTCCCTCCAGGGGAACGCGCCGTCCTCAATCTCCTGCAGGATGCTCTGGAGGCCGGAGCAGATCAGGCTCGCGTCCTCGTCCGAGATGATGCCCTGGGTGGCCAGCATCCGCGCGTGGGCATTCGAGGCCGCCACATCCTGCCGGTAGAGGCGGCGGTCGTAGCTCACGGAGGCGATGTAGGGAGGTACAGAGTCTCTGCTTTCCATTGCTCTTCAAGTTGGGGCGAACGTTCGAAGGCCGTCGGTCTGGCGTCCTAGCTGCCCCCGCCAAGCTCAGGCAGCTCCAGCGACTGCACCCTCGCTTGCGTGCGGCCGGCAAGCCCGAAGATGTGTATGAAACCTTCCGACGCGCGATGGTCGAACCGGTCTCCCGTGTCGTAGGTGGCCAGATCGTGCAGGTAGAGCGAGTACGGCGAACTGCGTCCGACCACGACGCAGCGGCCCTTGAACAGCTTGAGCCTGATTGAGCCGGTCACGTAGCGCTGCGTGCTGGCGACGAAGGCCTCCAGGTCCTGGTGGAGGGCGGTGAACCACAGGCCGTTGTAGACGTGCTCGGCGTACTCCTGCGCGATTCGCTCCTTCAGCCTGAGCTGGTCCTTGCTGAGCGTGACGGCCTCCAGCGCCCTGTGCGCTGCGTGCAGGGCAGTGGCGGCCGGCGCCTCGTACACCTCTCGCGACTTGATGCCGACGAGCCGGTCCTCCACGTGGTCGACCCGGCCGACGCCGTGCTCGCCTGCCAGTCGGCTCAGGTGGCCTATCAGGTCGACGCCGTTCATTTCCTCGCCGTCCAGCGCCACGGGGATCCCCTCGCTGAAGGTCACCTCCACGTACAGGGGCGTGTCCGGAGCGTTCTCCGCCGAGACCGTCCAAGCATAGGCCTCTTCGGGAGGCTCCATCCAGGGGTCTTCCAGGTCGCCGGCCTCTATGCTGCGGCCCCACAGGTTCTCGTCCACCGAGTACGGGCTGCGCGGCCCCAGGTCGAGGGGAGTGTTCCGGCTGCGGCCGTACTCGATCTCCTCCTCCCGGCTCATGCCCCACTCCCTTGCAGGCGCGATGATCCTGAGCGACGGGTCCATTCCGGCGATGCTCAGGTCGAAGCGCACCTGGTCGTTGCCCTTGCCAGTGCAGCCGTGGGCGACAACGCCTGCGCCTTCCTGGTGGGCGACGTCCAGCAGGTAGCGTGCGATGAGCGGGCGCCCGAGCGCGGTCGCAAGCGAGTACTGGCCCTGGTAGATGGCTCCGGCCTGCAGCGCCGGAAAGACGAAGTGGCGCACGAAGTCCTGCCTGCCGTCCACGACAAAGGCCTTGGACGCTCCCGCGGCGATGGCCCGCTCGCGCACGTCGGAGCGGCCGGAGCCGCCGCCCATGTCGGCGGTGAGGGTGATAACCTCAGCGTCGTAGTTCTCCTTCAGCCACGGGATGGCCACGGAGGTGTCGAGGCCTCCGCTGTACGCCAGGACCACTTTGGTCGCCATGTTCAGTCTCCTTGTGCGCTGTGTGTCGAAATCTCGAGCGGCCGCTCGCCACAGTCTAGTCGGCGGTCGCCCTGGTTATCGCCCTGTCCAGCTTGGCGACGCCCTCGTCGACCTCCTCTGCGCTGAGGGTGAGCGGCGGCATGATGCGGATGGCGTTGGGGCGAACGGGGTTGAGCAGCAGACCCTCGTCGTTGCTCATGGACACCACCTGCCCGGAGATGTCTCCGGTGAACTGGACTGCAACCAGCAGGCCCATGCCCCGCACCTGGTCGATAGCGGCGTGGCGCGACATCAGCCCGTTCAGGCCGTCCATCAGCCTGCGGCCCATGTCGGCGGCGTGGGCCGGCACGTTGTTCTTGATGACGTGGTCAACCACGCCGAACGCACCGGCGGTCGTAAGCACGTTGCCGCCGTAGGTGGAGCCGTGGTCGCCCGGGGCCAGGACGCAGAACTTCTCCTTGGCCAGGAATGCCCCGATGGGCACGCCGCCGCCGAGTCCCTTGGCCAGCGTGATGGCGTCCGGCTCTACCCCGAACTGCTCGTACCCGAAGAGCGTGCCCAGGCGGCCGATGCCCGTCTGCACCTCGTCGAGGATCATGACCAGGTTGTGCCGGTCGCACCACTCCCGCACCTGCGCCAGGTAGTCCGGCGAAGGCACGATGACACCCCCCTCGCCCTGAATCGGCTCGACCATGACGGCGCACGTCTCGTCGGTGGTTGCCTCGCGGATGGCGTCGATGGCGTCGTACGGCACGTTCACGAAGCCGGGCGACAAGGGCTGCCACTGCTCCTGGTAGTGGGGCTGTCCTGTGGCCGCGGCCATCGTGAGGGTGCGGCCGTGGAAGGAGTTCAGGGCGGTGATGACCTGATACGCCCCGTTGCGGTTCAGCTTGCCGTACTTGCGGGCCAGCTTGACCGCTCCTTCGTTGGCCTCTGCGCCGCTGTTGCTGAAGAACACGCGGTCAAGGCAGCTGTTCTCCACCAGCAGCTGCGCCAGCTTGACCTGTGGCACGGTGAAGAACTGGTTGGAGGTCTGGATCAGCGTGCGGGCCTGCTCGGTCACTGCTTCCACCAGCGCGGGATGGCAGTGGCCCAGCGTGTTCACGGCCCACCCAGCGGTGAAGTCCAGGTACTCCTTGTCGTTCTCGTCCCAGACGCGGGAACCGCTGCCTCTCACCAGCACCAGCGGCTGCCGCCGGGCAACCTGCATGTAGTATCTGCTCTCCAAATCTGTCCAGGTGCTCATTGTCCTCCTTCCTCAGTGGGGCCCAGCATTTGCTCTAGGGCCTGTTCAAGCCGGTCCAGGCTCTGCCTTAGCTGTTCGATGGCCTGTCGAATCTCATCCGCGTTCATGTCCTCGGTTGGCTCAGCCGTAGGGTCGTCCGGCGAGACCGGGTCCGGCTCGCCGCCTGCAAGCAGCGCTTCCAGCGCGCTGTTCAGGTCGTCGGCCATGACCACGCTCTTCGCATCGGCTAGTATAACCTGCTTCAGCTCCGGGAATGCGATGTTCTCCGCCTGGATGTAGAGCGGTTCAACGTACATCAGGAAGCGATTACCATCGTGCTCGATTGGCGTGACCAGCAGATTGCCCCGGATGCACCTGGCGCCCCGCTGGCACAGCAGGGTGAACTGCTGCTTGATGGTGAAGTCCTGGTCTATCCTGGCCTCAACCTGCTCCGGCCCGTCCACCTGCAGGCCCTTCGGGAAGAAGAACGCTTTCAGGCTGCCGTACTGGCCGCGGTCGTTGTCCATGCGGGCGGCGAGCCAGGCAACCTGGTTGGGCTTGTTGAGCGGCGTGAAGGGGAGCATCAATACGAACTCCTCCTTTTCCTCGCCGGGCAGCTTCATGATCACGTGGTAGGGCTGTATGGGCTGGACGGTCTCGAAGAAGAGCTCCTGGGGAATGCTCCAGGGGTCTTCCTTGCGATAGAAGTCGGTGGTGTCCCGCATGTGGTAGAGGAGGTACTTCTCAGCCTGCACGGAGAAGAAGTCTCGCGGGTAGCGCACGTGCGACTGAAGCGACGACGGCAGCTCGTTGCGGGACTTGAACAGGTTGGGGAACGCCCCGGAGTAGGACTGGATGATGGGGTCCTCGTCGTCGAAGATGTAGAACTGGACTTCACCGGTGTACGCGTCGATGACCGCCTTGACGCTATTGCGCATGTAGTTGAATCCGTCCCGGAAGGGGTCGGAGTAGGGGTAGTGGTCGGTGACGGTGTAGGCGTCCTGGAACCACCACAGCTTGCCGTCGGCCACCACCATGTAGGGGTCTGAGTCCAGGCGCAGGAACGGCGCGACCTGCTTGACCCTGTCCTGGATGAGGCGCCGGTACTGAATCTTGCTCTCCGGCGCAATTGCGCCGCTTATGAGGATGTTGATGTCGGCGAACTCCCACGCGTACGCGAAGCGCCTCAGCAGGGAGCTGAGGTGGACGCCGCCGCCGCCGTCATAGACGTAGTCCGTGTCCACGGCGGCCTCGGTGTCGATGGCGGGGAAGTCGAACTCCGTCTCCTTCGAGTTGACTATGACGTAGTTAGCGCTGTTCTCGCCGTAGTAGATCTGGGGCACGTCCACGTGCGGCACGAAGCCCTCCAGGGACTCGCGGCCGGCCTTGGGCGGGATATCCTTGATGAAGAACTCCGGCTTGCCGTCGTCGGTGAACTCGGTCGTGGGGCTCATGGCCACGCCGAACCCGTGGGTATACTGGAGCCGTCGGTTAACCCACGACTGCGACTCCGGTGGCAGGTCCTCCGGGAACAGCTCGCGGGCGCCCAGCACAATCTGCCGGACTTCGCCGTTCACCTCATAGCGGTCTATGTCCACCCCGACAAAGCGATAGTAGGCTCGGAAGAACTGTATCTGATTGTATATACTTCGCAGAGGCCTCCGGTCCCACAGGCGCACGTTCTCTATGGTGCCCGGGTTTGCGGCCACCGTCTCCGCGTTGATGGGGGCGAGCTCCCCCGCGGACGCTCCGGTGTCTATGGTGGCCAGCTGGTAGTCCTCCTCCACTATGCGGTCGAGGGCAAACCCCTGCCTGGTGAAGTCGATGTTGCGCGGGATGTACTCGCGCTCCCTGTCCAGCTCATTGGGCGCAACCTGGAATCGCTGCACCAGCGCGGGATACAGGGCGCCCACCACGATGGCAACCGCGATCCACAGACCAACGCCGCCGACGATGATGCGCGGCGACCGGAAGTAGGCGTTTGCCAACAGCAGGACCCCAATGACGGCGCCCACTCCTATCAGGATGTAGAGCGCCGGCAGGCGGGCGTTCAGGTCGGTGAAGGCTGCGCCGAATATGGCGCCCTCAGCGGAGAAGAGCAGCTCGTACCTGTCCAGCCAGTAGCTCCACGTGATCACCAGAAGGAGAATACCCAGAAGGACGGTCGCGTGGCTGACGGACCGCGGCGTGATGGCCTGGCCCAGACTGACGTCCCGCAGGCTGACGTTGATGAGGAAGATCGATCCGGCCACGAGCATGGTGGTGATCACGGCCCCGAACAGCCAGCCCTGTACTAGGGTGAGCATCGGCAGGTCGAACACGTAGAACGACACGTCGCGGTTGAACACCGGGTCCTGTACGCTGAAGGGAGTGCTGTTGAGGAACCTTAGCACGGTCTCCCACTGCCCGCCGAGTATGGAGCCGAAGAGCACGGACATGAGGAACACGCTTAGCCAGATGCCCCATACCAGAAGTCGCTTGAGGAGGGCGTACAGGTCGGCAGCAAGGAGCGGGGCGGGTTCGCCCACGGAGCTGCGGTATGCCATGATCGCGTTTGGCGTGACTATCGCAGCGAATACCGCCGCGCCTACGATGAAGAGCCACACCCTGGTGAAGAGGATGGTGGTGAACACGCTGCGATAGTTGAGAGCGTCGAACCAGAGCCAGTTCGTGTAGATCTGCCGCAGGACGTTGAGCAGGACCAGCAGGACCACCAGGCCGAATGCCACCGCGCCCCACCTCAGCAGCGGCGTGACGTCGAAGGGCATGGTGACCCTTCCGCTCTCTCCATCCTGGAACGGCGACCAGTCCTGATCGCCCCGGAAGCTAAACATCTCCCTTGTCGATCCTGGTGCCCGACGCCGCGCCCTCCACGAGATCCAGGAGCGCTCTGCTCCTTCTGCCGTCGACTATCCGGGCTGTTCCGACCCCGTCTAGCGAGCGCAGGCAAGCCTCCACCTTGGGCACCATGCCTCCGGAAACCGCGCCGTTCTGCATCAGCTCCTGGACTTCTGCGGAGGTGAGCCGCTCAAGGACGCGGCCCTCGGAGTCCATCACTCCCTCCACGTCCGTGAGGAACACCAGCGACTCGGCCTGCAGGGCGCGTGCAATTTCGCCGGCTGCCGTATCGCCATTGATGTTGAGGAGTGCCGCGCTCCACTCGGAACCGTCGATGGCGTGGATGGCCACGGGCGCAATCATGGGGATGTAACCGGCTGCCAGCACGCTGAGGATGGGCGCAGGGTCAACGCGGGTGATGCGTCCGACCAATCCCAGCTCAGGGTCGAGCACTTCGGCCTCCAACATGCTTCCGTCCACGCCGCTGATCCCCAGGGCCCTGCCGCCGAGGCGGTGAATGGTGGACACAAGCTCCTTGTTGACCAGGCCGCCCAGCGTGGCCGCCACGATCTCCATGCTGGGAGCGTCGGTGACGCGGAGGCCGCGTACGAAGTTCGGCGTCAGGTTCTGCCGTTCCATCCAGCGGGAGATGACCGGGCCTCCGCCGTGAACCACGACGGGAATTTGGCCCCTGCGCTGTAGCTCGACCAAGTCTTCCAGCGACGTGTCCTGGCTGCCTAGGACGCTGCCCCCGATTTTCACCACCAGAGCAGGATGGGCCGACGAGTCGCTGGGAGCGTTTGTCATATCCATACGGGGTCTCCGGGCGGCGCGAGTGGCCCCGGCGCTAGGTGGTGTAGGCGCTGTTGAACGTGACGTACTCTTCGCTGAGGTCGCACCCCCACGCGGTGGCGGAAGCGTCGCCAAGGCCAAGGTTCAGGCGCAGGCTCACGTCCGTTCCGCTCATGGAGAGAACCACGGCGTCCTTGAAATAGGGGATAGGGCGTCCCCCCTCCATGATGCAGACGTCATTGATGTACAGGGCGACGAGCTCTTCCTTGACCTGCGCGCCGCTGTAACCCAGCGCAACGATTATGCGTCCCCAGTTGGGGTCGGCGCCGTGTATGGCTGACTTGACCAGCATAGAGGATGCCACGGAGAGAGCCGCAACCCGCGCATCGCTCTCGTTCATCGCGTTCTCCACCACCACCTCTATGAGCTTGGAGGCGCCCTCGCCGTCGCGTGCAATGGCCTTTGCCAGGTCCGCGCAAACCGCGTCAAGCGCCGCCTGGAAGGCGTCCGCGCCCGGCGATGAAGCGTCGATCGCACTGCCGCCTGCTGCGCCGTTGGCCAGGAGCAGGACGGTGTCATTGGTGCTGGAGTCGCCGTCCACACTGATCATGTTGAAGGAGCAGTCCACGGAGCGGGAGAGGCTTGTCTGCAGGTATGCGCCATCCACCGGCGCGTCCGTCGCGAGGAATGCAAGCATGGTTGCCATGTTGGGGTGAATCATGCCAGAGCCCTTGGCGATGCCTCCCAGAGTGTACGTGACGCCATCAACCTCGAAGCTGACGGCCGCCTCCTTGGAGACGAGGTCCGTGGTGCAGATGGCGCGCGCCAGCTCGTGGCCGCCGTCTTCGTGCATCTCGATCTTGTCCGTGCCACTGCGGATCAGGCCCATGGGCAGCTCGACTCCGATGAGGCCGGTGCTGCACGCCAGCACCAGCTCAGCCTCCAGTCCGAGCTTGGCCGCCGCGAGCGCGGCCATCTCGATGGCGTCAGTCATGCCCTGCTCGCCGACGCATGCGTTGGCGATGCCGCTGTTGATGACCACGGCCTGCGCGCGGCCCGTCGCGACCCTCTGCTGGTCCAGCACGACCGAAGGGGACTTCACGGCGTTCTTAGTGAAGGTGCCGGCCACGGTGCATACCGACTCCGAGCAGACAATGCCCAGATCCAGTTTGTCCTCAGTGTATGTACGAATGCCGGAGTAGGTGGCGCCGGCCGTAAATCCCTTCGGAGACGTTATGGTCCCCCCCTCCAGCCAGTTTATCTCTGAGGTCATCTTCGCTCCACGCAGAGTAGTGTGTTGAATTCTGCGACGGCTGCAAGTATAGCACTCCTGTGGCGCGAGCAAAAGGGGAGTGGTGGGATGATGGACAGCCCGTTTCCGGCTATAATGCCAAATAGTCGGGGAGAGGAGGGCCCGCCGCAATGGCCGTTTCCTTGTTCCGTCCCGTTGACGTGGAGGTGGTTTTCGATGAGCGGTCGTACGGACTTGGCGATAGCATTGGCGTCAAGGTGAAGCTCAGCGCCCGGCGTGACGTGGAGGTCAGGGAGGCCAGGCTGGACCTGGTGTGCGAGGAGGAGTTCGCGGAGAGCTACACGGTCAGCGTCCCCAGCGGCCCACCCACGGACTACGGATCACCGTGGGGCCAGTTCGGCGTGTACAGGGCACCCAAGGTACCCAAGAAGGTGGACCGTGACGCAAAGGAGTCCTACGTACACAGCTCCGCGCTGTTTCTGGAGAACGCCGCGCTCGGTTCGGGCTCCGTTCAGCAGTTCAGCTTCGACATGCACATCGGTACGGAGCCGCCGCCGCGCGCGTCCGTCGGAAAGTCGCGATGGTGGCTCGAGGCGGTGCTGGACCTGGCAAGGGCGCGAGACGTGCGGATGAGGCAGAGTGTGAAAGTTGTGGTTCCCGCGGTTCGCAGGCAACAGCTTCAAGGCTGAAGTTGTGGAATCGTAATGTTTGTAAGCCGGCGAAACTTGCGCACCCCACAAGGGCAGGGGTATAATGATATTGAGGCTGGAAGCGGAAGGAGGTAGTAATGGTTCCCAAGTACGTACTGAACCATAGATGGCACTTCCCTTCTGATGGCCTCGCCGGCCTGGGTGGTGGTGGATAGAAGAGTCTAGCTGGGAAGATGAAAGGGCCGGTGAGGCAGCCAACGGGGCATCTGACCCCGCACTGGGAGGGCACGGACAATCAGCAGTGACCAGCGCCCATCCGGTCGGGTAGATCGGGCAAGCCGGGGTCAATGGCTCTCAGACAGCAACCCTTGGGGAAAGAGAGGCCCGTCGATTTTGGAGTCGGCGGGCCTCTCCGCGCGCCTGTGGATGGGCGCGCGCCCTCTACGCGAGTCGACTCACCGCCCGCTCATTGCGTGTCCCGTACCCGATACGAGGGTGAGCCGGACGAACCGTACGGACGGGTCCGTATACCCCTCCCATACGTCATTCCTGCGGACGTAGGAATCCTGCCCCCACGCACCGCTGCTGGTCTGCGGCTTTCGCCGCAGTGACGGGGGCGTTCTTGGATGCCTCGGCGGGTTTAGAGCCGGCCCTGCACCTGATGTGGGACGAGCCATCCGGAATGCTGCTCTCACGTCTGCGGGAGTGCTATAGCTCTCACATGCGCATGCAAGCGAATAGCAGTGATTGCGCTCCCGCCGCCCCTAGCGTTCGCTCTCCGGCTGCGACGACAGCTCCTGCCTGAGGCGTTGCAGCCCACGGCCCAGCCGCACGGGGTAGCGGGCGGGCCGCCGCAGGCGCTTGTAGCGTTCGTCCAGGGCCTCGAACTCTTCGCGGAACCGCTCTCGTAGCACCGAGAGCGGCGGCGTTTCCGACGTTGGCTCGCCCCGCTCCATGACGGTATGCAGCAGCGGCTCTGCGTCCGGCGTGGGCGGCGCCTCGTCAGCAAGTGCAAGTACGTCGCCCCGGAGGCGTCCATCAGCCCCGCGCAGGCGGAACACCTGCTTCTCTCCCGGCAGGGACTCCTTGCCCTCGCTCAGCTTCCGGACTGGGCGGCCTGCGTAACGCACCAGCTTGTAGGCCGCATCCAGCCACGGAGCGTCGCCGGAGACGGCCATTCGAGTGCCTACGCCGAAAGCGTCGATGGCCGCGCCCTCCCTAACCAGCGAGTCGACGGAGAACTCGTCCAGGCCACCGCTTGCAAGGATGCGCACGTAGTGCAGCCCCGCGTCGTCCAGGATACGCCGAACCTCGCGGCTGAGTTGCAGCAGGTCGCCGCTGTCCAGTCGAACGGCACGCAGACGGTGGCCTTGCGCCTCCATCTCGCGGCCTACGGTAACCGCCTTGTGCGCGGCCGCGATGGTGTCGTACGTGTCGATGAGCAAGACGGTGTCGTCGGGGAAGCTCTCGGCATAGGCGCGGAAGGCGTCGATCTCGCGCTCGAAGCTGGTGACGTAGGAGTGGGCCATGGTACCGGCGATGGGGAGGCCGTAGGCGCGTCCGGCGAGCACGTTGCTGGTGGAGGCGAACCCTGCGATGTGGCTGCTGCGGGCGGCCTTCATGCCTGCGTCCGTGCCGTGCGCGCGTCGCAGCGAGAAGTCGACCAGCGTCCTGCCACAGGCAGCCCACGTGCATCGCGCGGCCTTGGTGGCGATGAGGCTCTGGAGGTTGACTTGGTTGATGACCAGCGTCTCGATGATCTGGGCCTCTATTATGGGGGCGGTGACCTCTAGGACCGGCTCGTGGTGAAAGTAGAGCCGTCCCTCGGGAATGGCTCGCACGCGGCCGGTGAACCGCAGCGCGGCGAGGAAGTCCAGGAAGTCGGTTGCGAATGTACCCGTTGAGCGCAGGTAGTCGATTGCGGAAGGGGTGAACCGGAAGTCGTGGAGGTAGCGCAGCACGTCATCGAGGCCGGCGGAGACAAGATACGAACGCCTCACACGCGAGGGCCTCACGAACAGACTGAACGAGGCCTCGGATGACATCCCCTGGCGGAAGTAGCCCTGGGCCATTGTCAGCTCGTACAGGTCGGTGAACAGGGCCGCATCGTCCGCGGCCAGGGCGCCGGGCGGCTGCATCGGCTGCGTCTCCTCCGTGTGGCATGGCGGCTCCTCCCACGTGCTGGTCCGGCGGCGCGGGAAAGGCCGTATACGGAGTTTAGGGTCTGTACCAACGTTCGTCAAAGGCGGCGCGTCGGGCTATTGCAATTGACGGTGGGCCTGTGCGCATAATTCTGCCAGGGCCGCTTGGGCCGACCCGGCGGAGGAGCCTGTAACCGCATGATACCCGTTCGCCTTTCGGTAAAGAACTTCCTGTCGTATCGAGACGGCGCGCCCACGCTGGACCTGGAGGGGGTGCACGTGGCCTGCCTCTGCGGCGACAACGGCCACGGCAAGTCCGCGCTCCTGGATGCCATAACGTGGGCGCTCTGGGGCAGGTCTCGCGTCGGCGTGCAGGAAGACCTCATCTACCAGGGCGAGAGCGAGATGCGAGTGGAGCTTGACTTCCTGGCGGGCGGTGACCTGTACAGGGTGTCCAGGCGATACGCCCGCGCCTCCCGCGGACGCCAGGGAGCGACGATCCTGGAACTGCATCTTCTGAATGGCGACGCGGTACAGCCCATCTCCGGGAGTACGATGCGGGAAACGGGGCGGCGCATCGAGTCGCTGCTGCGCATGACCTACGACACCTTCGTGAACAGCGCGTTCATCCTGCAGGGCCGAGCCAACATGTTCACCACGAGCACGCCGAAAGAGCGCAAGGAAGTGTTGGGCAAGGTGCTCGATCTGTCGTGGTACGACCAGCTATCCGGTCGGGCGCGGCGCGAGTCGAGGGAGCAGGAGAACGAATCGCTGCGACTGGACGCCCGGATTGAGCAGATCGATCGAGAGGTCTCTCAGAAGGTCGAGCACGAACTGCGCCTTACCGAAATCGAGGCGCAGCTGGAGGCCGTAGGTCGGGAGCAGACCGAGCGCGAAGCTCTGGCGGAGTCGCTGCGGGATCGCCTCCGCGAGCTCCAGGACGCGCGCGCAGACCTCGATAGGCTGGAGGCTGAGGCAGACCGGGCGGAAAACGAGACCACAACCCGCGGGCAGCGAGTGGAAGACGCGAGGCGGCAGCTGGAGGAGGCGCAGGGCAGGGCCGCAAGGCTGCCAGCGCTGCAGGCCCAGGAGTCGGAGGCGAGCGCGCTCGTGGAGCAGCTGTCGCAGCCGTCGCCGGCAATGGATGAGCACGCAGAGCGAATCCGGGGCCTTCAGCACGCCGTCCAGCAGATGCGGGAGGCAGGCGTAACGCTGATGGAAGGGATCCTTGCGCTGGAGGCTAAGCAGCGTGAGCTTGAGCTTCACGAGCGCGAGGAGAGCCGCATCAAGGCCGAGATCGGCAGGCAAGAGAAACTGGCTGACGACCAGGTCCGTCGCCTGGAGGCCCTGCGCGCCAGGGCGGATAATCTGGCGAGCCTGGAGTCCGAAGCCGTCGCGGTGAGGAATCGAGTGGAGGAGCTTTCAGCGCCATCGGCCGAGATGGGCGTTCTCAGGGAGCAGTCGCAGGAGCTTCAGGCACGGGTACACTACCTGAGGGAGGAAAACGGCTCGCTGAGGCGTGAGATGGAAGACCTCAGGGCCAAGAAGGATATGCTGGAGGCCTCCGCGGCGTCCGAAGGCGGGGGTGCCACATGCCCCCTCTGCGACAGCCCCCTGTCGGAAGCCAGCTGCCTCCACCTGGCCGCGAACTACGAGTCGCATGGTAAATCCCTCGCCGAGAAGTTCCGAGGGAACGAGGCCGAGGCGCACGCCGCGGAGGTCAAGCGAGATACTATTGAGAGAGACCTGGAGTCGTTGGAGAGCAGTCGTCGCGCAGAGCTCCGCAGCGCGCAGGAGAGACTGGATAGCCTGACGCGTGACGCAGCGGATGCCAGGAGCGCCGCCGATGAAGCCGACCGGCTGGCCACCGCCCGCGTCGTGGAAGACGCCGCGCTGGAGACGAACCGCCTGGGGCTGGTGGAGACTCAGGCTGCGATGCCGCGCCTCAGAAACGAGGTGGGCGCTCTGGCCGACGCTCGCGCGAGGCAAGAGCAGAACGAGGCCGCGATCCGCGAGTCGGAGTCGGAGCGGGAGAGGCTGGAGCGGGAGCTTGACACGATGGCCAGGGAGCGCCGAGAAGAGCTGGCCGATGCGCAGGTTCGCCGCGATGGGCTGACACGCGATCTGGCGGAAGCCGGCGCCGCTGCGGGCACGCTCGACCGGCTAGCCGAGACGCACGAATACGAGGCGGCGCTCCTGGAGGACGCGCGGTCGCGGCTGAAGGAGCTGCTGGACGCCATGCCTGCGCTGAGGGAGGCAAGCGAAGGGCTGCCCGCGGCAGCCGAAGACTACGAGGCGGCGCGCTCCGGCCTGTCCGAGGCCGTCAGCCGCAGGGATGAGCTGCGCACGCATCGGACGGAGGAACAGGCGTGGCTGAGGCGATGCCGAGAGCTGGAGGAGGAACGCGGGACGCTTCGCACCGCTCGAAACGAGGCTGCGAACCGGCAAGGTGCATACGACCAGCTTGCCGCGGCGTTCGGCAGGAGCGGTCTGCAGGCGCTGCTCATAGAGCAGGCGATACCGGAGCTGGAGAACTACGCCAACGACGTTCTCGGCCGCGTGACCGAACACCGCATGAGCCTGAAGCTGGAGACGCAGAGGGAGAGGCGCGGCGGCGGTGACCCGCGGGAGACGCTGGACATCAGGATTTCGGACGAGCTGGGCACTCGCAGCTATGAGACCTACAGCGGCGGCGAGGCGTTTCGCATCGACTTTGCTCTGCGAATTGCGCTGTCACGGCTGCTGGCGCACCGGTCGGGTGCGCCGCTGCCCACCCTGTTCATCGACGAGGGGTTCGGCAGCCAGGACGCAGCGGGTCTGGAGAGACTGGTTGAGGCGATACAGGCCATCCAGGACGACTTTCAGCGAATCCTGGTCATCACGCACATCGAGGAGCTGAAGGACAGGTTCCCGGTACGCATAGAGGTGACCAAAACCCTCCAGGGGTCAACGTTCTCGGTGAGCTAGGAGGAGTCGGCATTGACGTCTGAGGGTGCGATGACCGGAGGCCCGCGGCTGTACTCAGACCTGGCAGGCTGGTTCCACCTGCTCACGGCGCCGCATGAATACCGGGAAGAGGCGGAGTACAGCATCGAGCGCATCCTGGAGGCCGCGTCCGGCCCCGTGCACACCGTGCTGGAGCTGGGTTCCGGTGGTGGAAACAACGCCCTTCACATGAAGCGCCGGTTCGAAATGACCCTTTCGGACCTCTCGGCCGAGATGCTCGAGGTCAGCCGTGGAATCAACCCGGAGCTTAGGCACATTCAGGGTGACATGCGCTCCCTGAGGGTCGACGGGCCAAAGTTCGACGCTGTGTTTGTGCACGACGCGGTTGGCTATCTGACCACTGAGGACGACATACGAGCCATGGCGGCGACCGCCGCCCACCACTGCCGGCCGGGTGGGGCAGTCCTTGTGCAGCCGGACCACGTGCGAGAGCTGTTCACCCCGCCATACACGGAGCACGGCGGCCACGATGGGCCGGACGGCAGCGGCCTGCGCTACCTCATGTGGTGCACCGACCCAGACCCAAGCGACTCGACCTACCTGGCGGACTTCGCATACCTGCTCCGCCACCCTGATGGCACGGTCAGCGTTGAGCACGACAGGCACGTGCTGGGCATCTTCCCGGAATCGACGTGGGTCAGCGCACTCCAGGAGGCGGGATTCGATGTCATCGCGCTCACGTGTCCCTGGGAGCGGCGCATATTTGCCGGCACTAGACGCGGAGGCTAGGAACGAGGGAGCGCGGCCTGGCCCACTATAGTGGTTCGACTAGCTCACCCCCGCATCACGGGCGGGGCAGGCTACGAGTGCGCCTTGGGAAGCTGCCGTCTCCGGCTCCCTCAATTTGACAGCCCTTTGGTGCCTTGATATATTCGCGGGGAGTCAACATGAGCGTGGGCGAGAGACTGGAACTGCACGTTTCCAGGCGCCGCATAGCCAGCGCGGTCAAGCGGCTTGCAAGGCAGATCGAGGCGGACTATCCCGAAGAGCTGCCCGTCATGGTGGGCATTCTGACCGGCTCCTTCGTGTTCATGGCCGACCTCGTGCGGGAGTTGGGACGTGAGGTGGAGCTTGAGTTCATGCGCGTCTCCAGCTACGGCAGCGGCACCTCCTCCTCGGGAGTGGTGAAGCTCCGCATGGGCGTCTCCGACAGGGTGCGCGGACGGCATGCGCTCATCGTCGAGGACATCGTGGACACGGGCCGCACCACCGCGTACGCGGCGAAGTACCTGCGTCGCAGGGGCGCCGATTCCGTGAGGATCTGCACCTTGCTGGACAAGCCCTCGCGCAGGGTCGTGCCCGTCGCCACGGACTACGTGGGCTTCAGCGTGCCCGACCGCTTTCTCGTGGGCTACGGCCTGGACCACGACGGCCGGTTTCGCTCCCTGCCGGACATCTACGAAATCTCAGGAGGCCCCGATGGACCTTAGTCGCCTCATACGAGTTGCGAGGGGAGACGCCGAGGCGGACGTGGTGTTCGTCAACGCGCGCATCGTCAACACCTTCACGGGCGAGATCGAAGAGGGCAACGTGGCCGTCGCCGAGGGCCGCGTGGCCGGCATCGGCGACTACACGGAGGCGCGTGAGACTGTGGACGTTGCCGGCAGGTACCTCGCGCCCGGGCTCATCGACGGTCACTTCCACCTGGAGAGCACGTATCTGCACGTCGACCAGTTCGCGCGAGCCGTGGTGCCTCGTGGCACGCTGGCCGCCGTCACCGACCTCCACGAGGTCACCAACGTGGCAGGCTTGGAGGGCATGAGGTACATAATGGAGTGCGGGCGCCGCATTCCCATGGACCTGTTCTTCATGGCGCCTTCATGCGTGCCCGCGACCGACATGGAGACTTCCGGCGCAACGCTGGGACCGGAGGACATTCGAAGGGCGCTGCGATGGAAGGGCGTTCTCGGCCTTGGAGAGCTGATGAACTTCCCCGGCGTGATCGGCGGCGACGAGCACGTGCTGGACAAGGTGCGAGCCGCCCACGGGCGTCCCCGCGACGGCCACGCGCCGCACGTGCGCGGCAAGGCGCTCAACGCCTACCTGTCGCCCATCATCGGCTCCGACCACGAGTCCACAGAGTACGATGAGGGTCTGGAGAAGCTGCGCCGCGGCATGCGCCTGATGATCCGCGAGGGCTCCAGCGAGAAGAACCTGGAGGAACTGCTGCCGCTGGTCAACGATGGAAACTATCACCGGTGCATGCTGGTCGTGGATGACCGCAGCGCGTTGGACGTGCTCCGCGAAGGCGACGTGGACGCGGTGGTTCGCAAGGCGATCCGGCTGGGTCTCGACCCCGTACGCGCAATCCAGATGGCCACGCTTAACGTTGCCGAGTACTTCCGGCTGGAGGGCCTGGGCGGCATAGCGCCGGGATACTACGCCAACATGCTCGTGCTGCGCGACCTGGACACCCTGGACATTGCAGAGGCGTACTACCGGGGAGAGCTCGTTGCGCGAGACGGGCAGGCCATGTTTCGTTCGTCGCTCCCGTCCAACGAGTGGATCAAGCGTACGGTGAACGTTCGAGAGTTCGACGTCGAAAGCCTCTCGCTGGCGGCCGGCACCTCCGAGACGTTCCCGGTCATCGAGATCGTTCCCGGCCAGATCGTAACGCGCCGCCGGGACGAGCGGCCGAGCCGCAGCAACGGCAGCATCGTGGCCGACCCAGATCGCGACCTGCTGAAGCTGGTTGTGGTCGAACGGCACAAGGCCACTGGCAACATCGGCGTGGGGCTGGTAGGCGGATTCGGGCTGAGGCGCGGCGCGCTGGCCACGTCCGTCGCTCACGACTCGCACAACATCGTCGTCGTGGGCGTTGACGACTCCGACATCTACGCGGCGGTCAAGGAGGTCGAGCGGAACCAGGGAGGGCTGTGTGTGGTGGCCGGCGGCGAGGTGCTTGCGTCGCTGCCGCTGCCGATCGCCGGGCTGCTATCGCCCGAGCCGCTGGAGATGGTGGCCGCGAAGCTGGAGGAGCTGGAGCGCCTGGCGAGGGAGCTGGGGTGCTCCGTCAACTCGCCGTTCTCGGTCCTGTCCTTCCTTGCGCTGCCCGTGATACCTGAGCTGAAGCTGACGGACATGGGCCTGGTGGACGTGATGGCCGGCAGGCTGCTGGAGAGGGTGTAGCCCACCGTGCCTGCGCTGGACACCATCACCTTCGATCTGTGGCAGACGCTCATCATCGACGACCGTGAGCGCGGACGCGCAAGGACGCAGCGCCGCCTGGACGAGGCGAAAGACGCTCTCGCGAACGAGGGCCTCGAATTCTCGATCGACGAATTGCGCGAGGCGTACCGCGGCTGCTTCCGGGCGTGCCGCGCAATCCACAAAGACGAGCGCGACGTCTCTTTCGACGAGCAGGTGCGCATGTTCATCGACCTGATCGACGATGGCTTGTCGAGCCGGCTGGCCCGCGAGACCGTCGAGCATATCACCTACTGGTACGCGGAGGCGTTCTTCGACTATCCGCCGCAGGTGGACCCCGCGTCGCACGACGTGCTGCAGGAGATGTCGAGGCGCGGCTACCGGCTGGGCATGATCTCGAACACGGGAATGACGCCGGGCACGGTGTTCCGCCGGTTCCTGGCGCAGCACGACCTGCTCGATTTCTTCCACGCGCTCACCTTCTCGGACGAGGTGCGGCTGTGCAAGCCGTCGTCCGAGATGTTCCACATGACTCTGGATGAGCTTGGGACGTCGCCGGGGAGGGCGCTGCACCTGGGCGACCACATCGCGAACGACATAGAGGGCGGCAACCGGGCGGGAATGTGGACGGCGCTGCTCGGCGACGCGGACGGCCAGGAGCGGATCGCGTCGCCTCACGTGCACGTGCAGACGCTTGGGGAGTGGCCGTCGGCGCTGGACGCCTGGTTGCGGGAGGCTTAGCCTACCTCCCACCACGCCCCAGCGCGCCCATGGCGCGGCCGCGGTCTCGACCCTCGCGCAGGCGGCCGTACTCGGAGCTGAGCTCCGCGCCCAGGATCAGTATCAGGCTGCTCACGTAGAGCCACAGGAGCAGCACCAGGGCGTCCGCCATCGACCCGTATACGTCCTGGAGGTTCGCAAAGCGTTCCACGTACGCCAGGAACGCAGCCTTCGCCGCCTCGAACAGAACGGCGGCCAGCACCGCGCCCGGCCACACGTATCGCCACCACGTCCGGGTGTTCGGCATTACCTTGTATATCAGCAGGAACGTGGCTAGCGTAAGGCTGAAGGAAGTGCCCAGTAGAAACACCCTCGACGCCTCGCTTACCAGGAAGTCGGGGGCGGGCAGGTCAGCACGCGCATAGTCGCCTGCGATACGGACGAACGCCGCCGCAGTCAGCGACACCAGGAACATCGCTCCCACCAGCAGCGCCATGCTCATCTCGCGCGGCTTTCTGACTATCAGAGGCGCGTCCCTCGGCACGTCCCACGCCCTGTTGACGACCCGAGCCACCGCTCCGAACATCGCGCTGCCGGCCCACAGCAGTCCGAGTATCGAGACGATTCCCAGCGTGCCGCTCACGCGGATGTCGCCGGCGATTAGCCTCTCCGAGCCTGGCAGGTAACTTGCGATGAACTCGGTAAACTGCGCCTGCCCGTCCTCCGACGCCGGCAGCAGGTTGATGATCGCGATTATCGCGATGATGAACGGGAACAGAGAGAACGCGGCGTAGTATGCCACCCCGGCCGCCATGTGCGTGGCGTCATCATCCGACATCTCCTGTACGGTGCGCACGAGCAGCCGCACGACGAACAGGCCCTTTATTGGTGCCCACACGACGGCTGCCGCGCCCGTCAGGATGTGAAAGAAGTTCCTCAAGTCTTTGCTCGGCCTGGGCCGGGCGAGCCTCGCCCGCTTTGTGACGGCCCAGGCTTCTAGTATAATGAGGCCGCTTTGACCAATCCAGTGCAGACCGAGACCGTGTCCCTCAGCCGTGACTTGACGCCCATCGAGTGGCAGCACGGGCGACTCTGCCTGCTCGACCAGAGCCGCCTGCCGCACGAGGTGTCGTACGTACACCTCTCGACTGCGGAGGAGACGGCGCGCGCCATACGCGAGATGCGGGTGCGAGGCGCGCCGGCTATCGGTGTGACCGCGGCCTACGGCATGGCTCTGGCCGCCGCTCAGGACGGGACGATAGCCGCCCTCCGCTCCGCCGCAGACGAGCTCGCCGCATCGCGGCCCACGGCCGTCAACCTGCGTTGGGCTGTTGAGCGGATGATGCGCGTGGCGAAGCAGTCGCCGCACGATGCAGACCTCGCCGCCCGTTTGCTCGCAGAGGCCGCAGAGCTTCACCGTGAGACTCTTGAGTCAGACATCCGGCTGAGTGCATTCGGCGCGGCCCTGATTTCGCCCGGCTCCTCGGTCCTCACGCACTGCAACACGGGCGCGCTGGCCACCGGCGGATACGGTACGGCGCTCGGCGTGATACGCCGGGCGTGGGAGGACGGCAGGCTGTGCCATGTTTTCACCACGGAGACGCGTCCGTGGCTGCAGGGTGCGCGGCTCACCACGTGGGAGCTGGCCCGACTTGGCGTACCCGCCACGCTCGTGGTCGACTCTGCTGCCGCGTCGCTCATGGCGGGCGGCCGCGTGCAGTGCGTCATAACCGGCGCAGACCGCATCGCGGCCAACGGCGACACCGCCAACAAGATAGGTACGCTGTCGCTGGCAGTGCTCGCGGACCACTTCTGCGTACCGTTCTACGTCGCCGCGCCCGTCTCCACGGTCGACCTTGGCGCGGCGTCAGGAGACGACATCACCATCGAGGAGAGGCCGGAGGCCGAGGTGACTCACGCGGGCTCGTCGCCCATCGCGCCGGAGGGCACCTCGGCGTGGAACCCAGCCTTCGACGTGACGCCCGGAAGACTGATCGCGGCCATCATCACGGACGGCGGCGTCGCACGGCGTCCCTTCGAGCAGTCGCTTGCGGAGGTGGCGGGCCGTGGCTGAGGCGACCATCGGCATCATCGGCGGTACGGGGCTCTACCGCATGGACGGGCTTGAGAGCGCGGAGGAGGTAGCCGTCGAGACACCGTTCGGAGCGCCCAGCGACGTCATCGTGACCGGCACCCTCAACGGAGTAGGCGTAGCATTCCTGCCCAGGCACGGCAGGGGTCATCGCGTGCTGCCGTCGGAGATCCCGGCGAGAGCCAACATCTACGCGCTGAAGTCGCTGGGGGTTCAGAGGGTCATATCCGTGAGCGCGGTAGGCAGCCTGCGGGAGGAGATTCGCCCGCTGGACATGGTAGTGCCAGACCAGCTCATCGATCGGACGCTGGGCAGGCCGCGCACTTTCTTCGGCGATGGAGTGGCGGCCCATGTAGGCATGGCCGAGCCGTTCTGCCCCGAGCTGCGAGACGCTCTGCGGGTCAGCGGCGGCCGCGCAGGCGCGACGGTCCACGACGGTGGCGCGCTTGTCGTCATCGAGGGGCCGCAGTTCTCGACGAAGGCGGAGTCGCACGTGTACCGCTCGTGGGGCGCGAACATCATCGGCATGACCACGCTGCCGGAGGCCAGGCTCGCAAGGGAAGCCGAGTTGTGCTACGCTGTCCTCGCCTGCTCAACCGACTACGACTGCTGGCACGAGAGCGAGGAGCCGGTGACGGTCGAGATGGTGGTGGCGAACCTGATGAAGAACACCGCCGTCTCCAGGGCCATCCTCGCAGACGTCATCACGGCCGACCTGGCAGAGCAGGGCTGCGGGTGCGGCTCTGCTCTCGAAAACGCTATCGTAACGGACAGGAGCGTCATCCCGTCCGATGTCAGAGAGAGGCTGTCCCTCCTCATCGACAAGTATATGATGTGAGTCTGCACTTCCGGAGGTATTGAGAAATGGCAAGACAAGATCCTGGGGAACCCTACTTCCGCATAAGCGTAGAGGAAGCCAAGGCTATGGTTGACGGCGGTAACGCCGTGGTGATCGACGTGCGCCGGCCCGACGAGTGGGTGACCGGCCGCGTGCAAGGCGCCACGCATATACCGGTCGACGACGTGGCCGCCCGCATCGACGAGCTTCCGGCGGAGGGAGACCTGCTGTTCATCTGTGCGGCGGGCGTTCGCAGCGGCCTGGCCTGTGAGATGGCCGCGGCGATGGAGATCGACTCCAGCCGCCTGTACAACATCGAGGAAGGCACCGCCACCTGGATCGAGAAGGGGCTGCCCTACGAGGTCGGATAGGCCGGTCAAGCCTCCCCAGCGAGCCCGTTGGCCGGTGACCGGAGCGGCGCGGAGAGAGCCATGAGCAGCCCGATGAAAGACGTGCTCGGCATCGGCAACGCGATGGTGGATGTGCTGGCCCACGCCGACGATGCCTTCCTGGTCGCGCACGGCCTGGCTCGCGGCGCCATGACCCTGATCGACGCGGAGCAGGGCGCAGCCATCCTGGAGGGTATGGGACAGACGGTGGAGGTGTCCGGTGGCTCCGCGGCGAACACGATGGCAGGTATCGCCTCGCTGGGCGGCACCGGCTCGTACATCGGCAGGGTTCACGACGACCGGCTCGGGGCGGTCTTCACACGCGACATGCGCTCGCTCGGCATAGGCTATGAGACGCCGCCCGCGTCTGAAGGCGCGCCCACGGCGCGGTGCCTTGTAGTCGTCACGCCGGACGGCCAGCGCACGATGGCAACGTACCTGGGCGCATCCACGGAGCTTGGGCCGGAGGACGTGGACGCGGAGGCGGTGTACGGCCACGCCGTGACATACCTGGAGGGCTACCTGTGGGACGCGCCGCGCGCGCCGGAGGCCCTGGCCCTGGCGGCACGGTTGGCCCACGATGCGGGCAACAGGGTGGCGCTGACCTTATCCGACGCGTTCTGCGTGGACCGGCACCGCGACGAGTTCCTGGACTTCATCCTGCAATACGTGGACGTGCTGTTCGCCAACCAGGATGAGATCACGTCGCTGTACGGTACGGCCGACGTGTGGGATGCGGTGGAACGAGCGAGGGGCGACTGCGCGCTGACGGTGGTCACCCGCAGCGAGAAGGGATCGATAGTGGCGTCTGGCGACGAGACGCACGTGGTGGACGCCGCGCCTGTCGAGCGCGTAGTGGACACCACCGGCGCGGGCGACCTGTACGCCGCGGGGTTCCTGTACGGGCTCACCCACGGCCACGACCTGGCGGCTTGCGGACGCATCGGCTCGCTGGCGGCGGCGGAAGTGATCGGCCACCTGGGCGCGCGGCCGGAGGCGCGGCTGAGCGAGCTGGTGTAGGGGAGCGGACTGAAGCTGGCCGCAGAACTCACCTTGGTGCCATGCACTCGGTGGCGTCGGAGTGGACTGTCGCGCGGCTTCCCAGCGCATGGGGAGCCATATCCTGAACTATTCTTACAGTTCGTTCAGTGTATCTGCGAGGCACACCTTTGGGTACCGTGGAGTCTCAGCAGAACGGTATGCCGCCCAGATTGGAGCTCTGATCCAACTGCCCCTGCAAAGAGCTAGGTACGCACCCGTTCAACTGGTTGCCGTCGAGGCTCAAGCGTTGCAGGTTGGGTAGATTGCCCAACTCCGGCGGTATGTCTCCGCTCAACTGATTCCCACTGAGAGACATGTACTGTAGGTTGGCTAAGTTGCCAAGCTCCGGCGGAATCTCCCCACTCAACTGGTTTCGGACAACATACAGGGATTGCAGGTTGGGTAGATTGCCCAACTCCGGCGGTATGCCTCCGCTCAAATGATTCCCGCTGAGATTCAGGTACTGCAGGCTAGCTAGATTGCCCAATTCTGGCGGAATCTCCCCACTCAACTGGTTCTTAGCAAGGCCCACGAGTTGCAGGTTGGGTAGATTGCCAAGCGCTGGCGGAATGGCTCCGCTAAACTGGTTGTCGTCAAGGCTTAGGTGGCGTAGGTTGGGTAAGTTGCCCAGCTCTGGCGGGATCTCCCCGCTTAACTGGTTCTTGCCTAAAATCAGGACTTGCAGGCTAGCTAGATTGCCCAACGCTGGCGGAATCTCCCCACTGAACTGGTTCCCGTCAAGACTCAGGGCTTGCAAGTTGGAAAGAAGCCCCAGCTCTCTCGGAATCTCTCCACTCAACTGGTTCGAGCGTAGGCTCAGAGATTGCAGGTTGAGTAGATTGCCCAACGCTGGCGGTATGCGACCGCTCAACTGGGTTTGATTGAGGTTCAGGAGTCTCAAGTTGAGTAGATTGCCCAAATCTGGAGGAATCTGGCCGCCTATTGGATTTCCGTCAAGGCTCAAGTGCTGCAGGTTTGAGAGAAGGCCCAATTCTGGCGGAATCTCCCCACTCAACTGGTTCCAATGAAGGCTCAGGGTTTGCAGGTTGTGCAAATTGCCCAACTCAGGTGGGATTTCCCCGACTATCGGATTCTCGCCTAGCCTGAGCTCCTTCAGATTGACTAGGTTGCCCACTTCCGGAGGTATCTCCCCGCTCAGTTCATTCTTGGTCAGGCTCAGTCTTGTGACTCCACCATTGGCGTCAGTGGTGACTCCGGCCCACTCGCTGATTGGCTTATTGCTCAACCAACCAGTGTTGTCGGACCAGTCTTGTCCGCCCGTGGCATTGAACAGGGCAACCAAGGCCTCCCTGTCCGCTTCTGATGATGTACCCGCGGCAGTTGGCAGTTCGGGGGGTCTGCCTTCAGTTGGCTGGGGCTGAGTCTCTACAACCACAGGCGTGGCCGAGGGAAGAGGTGTAGATGCAACCAAAGGGAGGGAAGTCGTGTTAGGATCACTAGGAGTGGTTTCCGTATCTGTAATATCGGTACTTTCTGCTCTGCTTGGCGTCCCTGGGAGTTCTCTGTATACGGGTGATGACTGCCATATGTTGTTTGCGTAGTCGCGGAAGTCGACTCGTGCACGGGATGCCTCACGGGACTTATCTTCTAGCTCCGCCTTTCTGTCCAGTAGGTCAGCTTCCCTTGCATTTAGCTCGTCGGCCCTTGCTGGATTGTATTCAAGACAACCCAAGAATTGCCCTGTCATAATGTTGCGATGCGCCGTGCGACAGTGGCGCTCAATGTCCTTAAGCAACTCGTCTATGTCGCTGTCCAGTGCGTCGCTCTCGGCAACGTAACTGCCATAGAGCCTCTCGTAGTCGTCTCGGAGAGTGCGTAGAATGTTCAGGCTCTCCTTGTTCTCTGGATGGACGTTCTTTTCGATAGCTATAGCCACACGCCTTTCACCATCTACGTCATCGAGAGAAGAATAGGAGTCAGGTTCTTCGGTAAGTAGGTACGTGTCAGAGTTTCGGATAGTCTTGTAGCTAGCTCGACTGGGATTCACTAGTTCCAGCAAATAGATTATGTCGTGAGTCCGATGGTCGTACAGGAGCATTCCCTCGGTAATTGTGTCTGCGTCTGTCGGGAATGCGAAGGTTATCTCGTCCGTGCATGATACGGCGGGCGTCAGGACTCCTGTACATTTCGGATTCGCTACAATCAGGGAGCGAGTCATGTCAGCGGCTTCTTCCGGGTACAGCTCGATGGAGTCTACGTGGCTTAGGGCTGGAGTCCCACCCGCAAACAAGCCCTCCACACTGGCCCGAATGTCTATGAAGCTCTTTATGCCGACCCAAGGCAAGATTGTAAGAGCTGCTAAGGTGATTACTAAGGTGAAGCCGATTATCTTCCCTAGACCGAAACGTCGCTTTGTGGGTAGGTCGTTGAGCAACCGTCGGGAAGTGCAGTCAACACAGGTACAAGCCGGCGGGTGCCTTCCTCGTACAGAGTCTCCGTCGTTCAAAAGGGTTGTACCTCCAAGCTAATCGAATAGCAATGGCAGTCTATCGTTTTTCACTTAGGCCCTCTTCTGTACACAAACTGTACAGCAGGCCCACGTGTAAGCCTTCTACCTTCTCTAGCGTCTCGTACTGTATGTCTACTAATTCAAGCAGCTGTCTAGCCAATCTCCAAGAGCAGTCCTTCAACCGGAGGAGAAGGGAAGCCTGCCTCATTGTTTCAGTCTTTCGGGGAAACAGGAGCTAGGAATAGCTTCGCTCCTTGCATGGCTATAGAGCTGCTACGACCAATGATCATAAACGCGATTTAGCTCCTGGATCCAGAATCGAACTTCGTCGCCGCCTGTGTACAAACCAAGTTCTTCTGCTAGTCGAAAGAACCCTTGGCCAGGCCTATTCTCTTCCACTAGAATCACCACAGCGGATAGCATTGGCCTCCCAGCCTGATGCTCGAACCGACTTATCTCTCCAAGCATTGAGCCTATTCGCTCTCGGTGATGGGGCAAGCTCATGTCTAGGCCGGCCAGAGGAGCGATGTCTGAGTAGAAGGTAATGTCCCGGCTTCTGGCTACACGAAGTATCTCTTGATAGATTGCCTGGGTGACTGCATCCATCAGACGCTTCCGCTTTGAAGATTGGACGCAGTGTATCATAGGCGGGGCTCAACAGCCACCGTGCCCGTGTTTCACCTCCGTAAGGTCCAAACTTCCGCATCACTCGTCGCCAACTCGAGCCTATCTTCCCAATGGACACGCCTTGCGAAATCCGCTATCATACCTACGGCCCAAATGAGGCCATCGTAGTCTCAAACCATGATTCAGTTCGAGGGCACATGATGGTCGTGCCCTCTACCACGGGAGGACTGCACTACATGACTTCGCATTCGCTGAACGCCTGCCCGTCCGCCCAGTCTTGGGAGGGCAGGTAGCCTATGGTTGCGCAGACGAAAGGCGACGTAAAGGACATCGGCCTCGCGAGCCAGGGCATCCTTCGCATCGAGTGGGCCGCCCGGGAGATGCAGGTGCTACGCCTGGTCCGGGAGCGGTTCGCCCGCGAGAGGCCCCTCGAAGGGCTGAGACTCTCCGCCTGCCTGCACGTGACGACTGAGACGGCAAACCTCGCGCTTGCACTCCGCGACGGCGGCGCCAGCGTGGCCCTTTGCGCCAGCAATCCGCTCAGCACACAGGACGACGTGGCGGCGGCGCTCGTCTCCGAGTACGGCATCCCCACGTTCGCCATCCACGGCGAAGACCATGAGACCTACTACCGCCACATCCACTCCGCGCTCGACCACGGGCCGCACTACACGATGGACGACGGCGCGGACTTGGTGACCGTCCTGCACAAGGAGCGCCGCGAGCTTATCGGTGGTGTGCTCGGTGGGACTGAGGAGACTACCACAGGCGTCATCCGCCTGCGCAGCCAGGCCCGCGAGGGCATGCTGGAGTACCCCATCGTCGCCGTCAACGAGGCGGACACCAAGCACCTCTTCGACAACCGGTACGGCACGGGCCAGAGCACGGTCGATGGCGTGACGCGCGCCACCAACGTGTTGTGGGCCGGCAAGCAGGTAGTCGTCTGCGGGTACGGCTGGTGCGGCCGCGGCATCGCAATGCGGGTGCGCGGTCTCGGCGGCCATGTCATCGTCACGGAAGTCGACCCCGTACGCGCGCTGGAGGCGGTGATGGACGGCTACCGCGTGGCGCCCGTGCTGGAGGCGGCGTCCGACGGAGACGTGTTCATCACTGCAACGGGTGACGTGAAGGTCATCGACGAGGAGGCGCTGGCCCGCATGAAGGACGGCGCGATCCTCGCCAACAGCGGCCACTTCAACGTTGAGATCGACATCCCCGCGCTGGAGGCCATGTCCGAGGGTAAGCGGCACATGCGCTCGTCGGTGGAGGAGTACCGGCTGAAGGACGGGCGCAGGCTCTACCTCCTCGGTGAGGGCAGGCTCATCAACCTGGCCGCCGCGGAGGGGCATCCATCCAGCGTGATGGACATGAGCTTCGCCAATCAGGCGCTGTGCGTCGAGTACCTGGCGGGCTTGCAGGAGAGGCCGACACGGGACGTGCATCCCGTGCCGGTGGACATCGACCGGACAATAGCTGCACTGAAGCTCAACTCGCTGGGCGTGAGCATAGACTCGCTCACCGATGAGCAGCTGCGCTACCTGGAGAGCTGGGAGGAAGGTACCTGATACTGCGGCTTCTCCGCCGCAAACCACCACTAGGAGAGGACCAGTGGCATTTACGTTCACGGATTCACCATCATACCTGTACACGTCCGAGTCGGTGACCGAGGGTCATCCTGACAAGCTGTGCGACCAGATATCGGACGCCATCCTTGACGCCATCATCGCCAGGGACCCCCAGGCGCGAGTCGCATGCGAGACCTGCGTGACCAACGGGCTTGTGGCGGTCATGGGCGAAATCACCACCGACACATACGTCGACGTATCGCGCATCATCCGTGACACCATCAGCGGCGTCGGCTACAACAACCCGGACCACGGCTTCGACTACAAGAGCTGCGGTGTCGTTCTATCGCTACAGGAGCAGTCCAAGGACATCGCGCTGGGCGTGGACGCCTCCCAGGAGGCCAAGGAGCGAGGCGAGATTTACGACGAGGACCCGGACGAGACGGGTGCCGGCGACCAGGGCATGATGGTTGGATTCGCGTGCAACGAGACGCCCGAGCTGATGCCTCTTACCGTGGCCCTTTCGCACAGGCTGGTGCAGCGTCTCGCCGTGGTGCGCAAGGAGGGGATGATTCCCTACCTGCGGCCGGACGGAAAGTCGCAGGTGACGGTGGAGTACTCCTACGGCGTGCCCAAGCGCATAGACACGGTGGTGATCAGCGCACAGCACAACCCGGAGGTGTCACAGGACGTCATCAAGCGCGACATCACCGAGATGGTCATCAACGAGGTGGTGCCCGCCGGTCTCCGCGACGCCAATACCAAGATATTCGTGAACCCCACGGGCAGGTTCGTGGTGGGCGGGCCGGTGGCGGACACTGGGCTCACCGGGCGCAAGATTCTGGTGGACACCTACGGCGGAGTGGCCCGCCACGGCGGAGGCGCATTCTCCGGCAAGGACCCCACGAAGGTCGACCGGTCAGGCGCTTACTACGCCCGCTACGCGGCCAAGAACATCGTGGCGGCTGGCCTGGCAGACCGCGCCGAGATCCAGATCTCGTACGCCATCGGCGTCGCCAAACCTCTGTCCGTGTCCGTCGAGACATTCGGCACCGGCCACGTCGACGACGCCACCATCCAGCTGCTGGTCGACAAGCACTTCGACTTTCGCCCTGCAGCCATCATCCGGAACCTTGACCTGCGCCGCCCGATCTACAAGAACACGGCAAGCTACGGTCACTTCGGGCGGGAAGACCTGCAGCTGCCCTGGGAGCGCACCGACAAGGCGGACCTGCTGCGGGCGGAGGCCGGACTCCGCACGATTATGGGTCGGGGTGAAGCCACGGCCTGAAGGCGAGGACCTCTGAATGAAGGCGGTAATCCTGGCCGGAGGTGAGGGGACGCGTCTGCGTCCGCTGACGTGCAACGTCCCCAAGCCGATGGTGCCCATCCTCAACCGCCCCTTCCTGGAGCACATGCTAAGCCACCTGAGCGGGCATGGCGTGGATCACGCCATCCTGACCATGTGGTACCTGCCGGACGTCATTCGCTCGCACTTCGGGCACGGCGAAGGGCTGGGGCTCCGCCTCAGCTACACGCTCGAAGAGCAGCCGCTGGGCACCGCGGGCGCCGTCAAAAACGTTGAGTCCGAGCTGGACGGCCCGTTCCTTGTGCTGAACGGGGACATCTTCACCGACCTGGACCTGGGAGCGATGATCAGGTTTCATCGCGAGTCCGGCGCGATGGTCACCATCGCGCTGACGCAGGTGGAAGACCCGTCGGCGTTCGGCGTGGTGGACATGGACGAGAGCGGCCGCGTGTCGCGGTTCGTCGAGAAGCCGCCGCCCGGTGAGGCCCCCAGCAACTGGATCAACGCCGGAACCTACCTCATAGAGCCGGATGCGCTGGCACACGCGCCCGGCGGTGAGCACTACATGTTCGAGCGGGGCCTTTTCCCAAAGCTGCTGGAGATGGGCGCGCCCGTCTACGGCTATCGCTCGTCCGCCTACTGGGCGGATCTGGGAACGCCTGCCAGCTACGCCCGGGTTCACCGGGACATGCTGCCCTCTGCCGGCCCGGTTGCCGGTCACGACGCGAGTGGCGTACACGCATCGGCTAAGCTCAGCGGCCCAGTGCTGCTTGGCAAGGGATGCGCCATAGGGCCGGACGCGGAGGTGTATGGGCCTGTGGTCATGGGCGCCGGATGCCGCGTGGGTGAAGGGGCGGTGGTACGCGACGCCATCCTGTGGAGGGAGGTCGACGTGGGACGAGGCGCAGAGCTTGACGCGTGCATCGTTGGCGACAGCGTTAGCGTGGGTGCAGGCGCGACGGTGGGCGCAGGGTGCATCGTCGGCGACGGCGCCAGGATCGGCAGCGGCAATCGCATGGAGCGCGGGATGGTGCTTTGGCCCGGTGTCTCCATTCAGCCGGAGGCCGTCTCCTTCCGCTAGGGGAGACGTTCGGCGGAGCAGCTCACGTATGGCCATCAAGTTCGGTACCGACGGTTGGCGAGCCATCATCGCCGAGGACTTCACGTTCGAGAACGTTAGGCTCTGCACGCAGGGCGTCGTAAGGTACCTGCAGCAGCAAGGTCTTGCCGAGCAGGGCCTCGTAGTTGGCTACGACACGCGCTTCGCCTCGGAGGACTTTGCGCTGGCGGTCGCGGAGACGGCGGCCGGCAGCGGCGTGAAGACATTCCTCAGCGATCGCGCCGCTCCTACTCCGGTGGTCACCTACAACGTCATCGACCGGCGCGCCGGCGGCGCCGTCATCATCACGGCCAGCCACAATCCGCCGCAGTGGAACGGCTTCAAGTTCAAGGAGTACGCAGGCAGCGCCTCGCCTGAGATAACCGACGCCATCGAGGCGCTGATAGAGGACGCTTCGCGTGAGGGAAGCGCGGACGCCATCCCGTGGGCACAGGCGCGGTCGAGCGGTACAGGGGTGGACATTGACCCCTCGATGGCCTACGCGGGGCATGTCGGAAGCCTGGTCGACCTGGCGAGGCTGCGCAGCGCAGGTCTCAAGCTGGTGGTTGACCCCATGTTCGGCGCAGGCGCGGGCTACCTTCCGTCCATCCTCGGCGGTGGCTCTACCACCTTGCAGGAGATGCACGCGGAGCGCAACCCTCTGTTCCCCGGATTGCGGCAGCCGGAGCCTGTGGCGGACAACCTCACGCGGCTCTGCGAGAGGGTCACGAAGACGGGCGCGGACGCCGGCCTGGCCCTGGACGGCGACGCCGACAGGTTTGGCTTGGTGGACGAGAAGGGTCGCGTCATCAATCCGCTGCAGGTGTTCGCTCTGCTGGCCCTCTACATGCTCGAAACCAGGGGAGACCGCGGGCCGGTCGTCAAGTCTGCCACCACCAGCCGCATGCTCTATCGCCTCGGTGAAATATTCGAGGTGCCCGTGCACGAAACGCCGGTCGGGTTCAAGTACGTTGGCCCGTTGATGGAGCGTGAGGGCGCGCTCATCGGAGGCGAGGAGAGCGGCGGCTATGGCTTCCGCGGGCACATTCCCGAGCGTGACGGCATCCTGAGCGCGTTGTTCATCCTGGACATGATGGTGAGGACAGGCAGGAGGCCATCCAAGCTGCTGGACCATCTGTACGATCTGGTCGGGCCGCACTTCTACGACCGCAGCGACATACCGTTATTGCCAGGGCAGCGCGAGGTGGTGGCGGGCGCCATAGGAAACACTAATCCTGATTCCGTGGCGGGCGTGAAGGTGGCGTCCAGCGACACAACCGACGGACGTCGATTCGTGCTTGAGGACGGGTCGTGGGTGACGGTCCGGCTGTCCGGCACGGAGCCGCTCGTGCGCATTTACGCTGAAGCGCCCAGCCAGGAGCGCGTGGAATCGCTGCTGGCTGAGGCACGTGGGCTGGTGGGCCTCTGATGGGAGGCGACGTCAGCGCCGCGCTGGACGACCTGAGACTTCACGAGAGGCTGGATCCCTCTCGTCTTAGGGACCGTATCGGAGGCCTTCCGTTACAGTGCCTTCACGCCTGGGAGATGGGCCTCCAGTTCAGCCTGCCGCCGGAGTATCGCGAGGCGCGGAACGTCATAGTTGCCGGAGTGGGCGGCTCGGCCATTGGTGGCGAGCTCATGGCAGACCTCATTTCCAAGGAGGGATCGCCCCTGGTGACGGTTTGCCGGGACTATCACCTGCCCCCGTACCTCGGCCCCGACTCCCTTGTCATCGCATCCAGCTACAGCGGTAACACGGAGGAGACCGTCGCAGCGTTCGAGGACGCGCTCGAGAGGGGCGCAAAGGTGGTGGCTGTCACAACGGGCGGCCGCCTGCTCCAGCTGGCCGAGCGAGCGGGCGTGCCCGTGTTCCGCGTGGACTACCAGGGCGAGCCCAGGACTGCCCTGGGCTACAGCTTCCTCGTTCCGCTGGCGATGCTTCAGAACCTGGGCCTGAGCCCTAACAGCGACGAGGCGGTGACGGAGGCCGCGGAAGTGCTGGTATCGCTGGGCCACAGCCTGAAGCCGGAGACGCCCACGCAAGACAATCCCGCCAAGGAGCTGGCCCTGACGCTGCACGGCAAGATGATCGTCGTCTACGGCGGTGGTATGCTCTGCGGGGTCGCCCGGCGCTGGAAGACCCAGCTCAACGAGAACGCCAAGGCCTGGGCGTTCGTGGAACTGCTTCCGGAGGCAGGGCACAACGCGATAGCCGGCCTCTGGTGGCCGCGTCCGATGGGACGAAACGTGTGCGGAGTGTTGCTGAACACGCTCAGCCTTCACCCGAGAATCAAGCTGCGGTACCAGGTGATCCACGACCTGCTCGCCAGGGCGGGCGTGGAGTGCCGCACCGTGGACGGCGTGGGACAGAGCCCCCTGGCGCAGATTCTCAGCTCCGTGATGTTCGGCGACTTCACCAGCTACTACCTGGCGCTGCTCAACGGTGAGGACCCGTCGCCGGTTCCGCCGCTTGATTACCTCAAGAACATGCTGAGACGCTCAACCTACGACCACCACGATGGCCAGACGCCGGACGGGACGCAGTCGGCAGCACCGGCACGGAGGGAGAAGCGCGATGTTTGACGCCCTGTCCGAAAAGCTGAACGCCGTCTTTGGCAGGCTGACCGGCAAGGGCCGCCTGACCGAGCGAGACGTGGAGGAAGGGCTGCGAGAGGTTCGCCTTGCCATGCTCGAGGCTGACGTAAACTTTCGCGTGGCGCGCGACTTCGTGCAGAAGGTTAGGGAGCGTGCCGTCAGCAGCGAGGTGCTGGAGCACCTGAGTCCGGGCCAGCAGATAGTCAAGATAGTCAACGAGGAGCTTGTCGGGATACTGGGGGGTGAGTCCTCACGCCTGACCGGCTCCGACCGGCCGCCGGCCGTGCTGATGCTGGTCGGCCTTCAGGGATCGGGCAAGACGACGACCGCGGCCAAGCTGGCCCTCCACCTCAAGCGTGGGGGTCACAGGGTGCTGCTGGTGGCGGGCGACATGCGACGGCCCGCCGCGGTGGAACAGCTGGAGACGCTTGGCCGTCAGCTCGACGTTGCGGTGCACAGCGTGACAGGAGCCACCGCACTTGAGGCGTGCCGCAGCGGCTTGCAGAAGGCGTCTGAGACGGGCGCCACTTGGGTGATTCTCGACACCGGTGGCCGCCTCCACATCGACGACGAGATGATGGAGGAAATGGAGCAGATCAAGTCGGCCGTCTCGCCCAGCGAAACGCTGATGGTGGTGGACGCCATGACTGGGCAGGACGCCGTGAACTCCGCGCAGTCGTTTCACGCCCGCATCGAGCTGACCGGGCTGATCATGACCAAACTGGACGGCGACGCAAGGGGAGGAGCGGCGCTGTCCATAACGCAGGTCACGGGACTGCCCATCAAGTTCATCGGCACGGGCGAGAGGGCCGGCGCGCTGGAGGCCTTCCACCCGGACAGGATGGCATCGCGCATACTTGGCATGGGCGACGTGCTCACGCTGGTCGAAAGGGCGCAGGAGTCCATCGACGTTGAGCGCGCCAAAGAGCTGGAGCGAAAGCTGAGGCGGGCGACCTTCAACCTCGACGACTTCCTGGAGCAGCTCCAGCAGGTGAACCGCATGGGGCCAATCAGCCAGGTGCTGGAGATGATCCCCGGCTTCTCGTCCTTCTCAAAGCGGATGTCGCCGGAGGAGCTAGACGGAAAGCACATGAAGACCATGGAGGCAATCGTCTACTCTATGACGCCCAGGGAGCGGCGCAATCCTGAGATACTCAATGGCAGCCGCCGCCGGCGCATCGCGAAGGGGAGCGGCACATCACCACAGCAGGTAAACCAGCTGCTCAACCAGTTCCGGCAGATGCAGAAGGTGATGAAGCAGGTGTCGTCCGGCAGGGTGCCTCGGAACATGCGGGGTCTGATCGGCTAGGGCGTCCGCGCTTCAGTTGCGCAGTAGCAGGCCAGGCTGGCATCGGCGGCAGAAGTTGGTAAGGCGGCGGTTGGCGCCGATGTTGGTGATGGGGCCGCCGCATCGCGGGCAAGGGCCGCCGCTCTTTCCGTGAACGGCCAGGAAGTCCCGGACTTTCACGTGCGTCTCATCCCCCATGCGCTTCCGCAGCGTGGCGATGGCGTGATTCAGAACGGCGGGGATTGCCTCGTGCAGTCGCGCTGTCTCGCTGTCCGACAGCGCTGACCGCTTCTTGAACGGGAAGATGCCCGCGGCGAACAGCGTCTCGTCTGCGTAGGCGTTGCCGATGCCTGCGAGGAAGCGGCCTCGCGTGAGTACCCCCTTGATCTCGCCCTGGAAGCGGCGCAGGCGCTCTCGGAACTCCGGCAGAGCCGGGTACTCGTCCAGCACGTCCGGGCCCTGCTCGGCCAGACGCGGCGCCTCCTCAAGTCGCGAGGTGTGGAGGTAGTAGGCCATCCCCATCTGCGTATCGTCCAGGTAGCGCAGCTGGTTGCCGTCAGCGAGGTCGAGCAGGAAGGAGGTGCGCTTGGCGATGCGGGTCGACGGAGGGCAGAGCTGCACCGCGCCGGTGAGCATGGGGTTGATCACCAGCGTTCGGTCCCCGGACAGGTCGGCCATGAGGAACTTGCCCCTGCGCGTGAAGTCCAGGACGGACCGACCCGCCACGTCGCTCACGAAGTCGTCGGAAGCGAGGACGCGAAGCTCCAGCGGCTTGAGGACGCGGGCGCCGGTGATGGCCTGGCCGCGGACGCGGCGGTTGAGCACGTCCTTGATGACTTCGAGGTCTGGGGCTTCAGGCATAGGTCAACTCACGATTTGATCGGGCATTCGGTTCGCCGGGTCAAAGGAAAACAGTATGCGTTGAGAGTTGGCGGGCGAATGGCGGGAGGGAGCCTGGGAGCGCGCTAGTTCTGGCTGAACTGGTCGCCAAGCTGCTCGAGGAAGTCCTGCACCTCCGGTGACAGCTCTGAGATCTCTTCCGTGTGGCCCTGGCGCAGCTGGCTGACGCGGTCGTCGTACTGGCGCTCCAACTGCTGCACCAGGCTGCGGACCTCAGGGTTGCGCTCCATGGCTGACTTGAGCTCCTCCTGTTGCTGCCCGGCCCGTAGCTTCACCCGGTCAAGGTCCATATCCAGGTCGTACAGGTCGCAGAGCAGTTCCAGGATTCGCAGCCGCCCGCAGTGGTCAACGTCCATCTGCGCGTACTGGGGCAGGTGCGCGATGAGTCCCATCGTCTCCACGCCGATCTTCAGGACCTCCTGCGACACGAGGGAGGCGATGCTGGTTGGCCCCTCGTAGCTGCTCGAGTGCACGCCGAGGCTCCTGACGCGGCTCAGCGTATCCTCGCCGGAGGCTGCGCCGGTGACCATGATGGGCTTCGTGTGCGGCACAAGGTCATACATCGAGCCCACCAGGCAGTACCGCCTGACGTCGAGCCGCTTGAGCAGGTTGACAATAGAGTGAACGAACGCCTCGCCGTTCAGGTGCGGCTCCAGAAGGTGGAGGAAGACGAAGTCGTGCTCCCCGTCACCGCGCGCGTAGCGGACGTTTACGGTGGGCACGGTGACCTGTCTCTGGCCGTCGACGGTGTGGATCGTTGGGCGGTACCGCGTGAAGTCGAAGAAGACTCCCGGCCTCGCGAGCTTGGCGAGATCTCTGGCCTGGAAGTGGCGCTCCAGGCTGCGGAAGGTGAGGCGGCCCACACTGCCCACGTCAACCCAGGGGCGGAGCGTAGCCAAGGCGTGAGGCGCCCTAAGCTCCGGTAGGGTGCCCTCAAGATCGAACGCACCGAGTCTCATGTCCATATGTTACCACACATGATGATTGGAGCGCGCGGGGACTGTTCAGGGCCGCCATCCACCTGCGTGGGTAGGACGGCGGCCCGAGTGTCGAAAGTGGCTACGTGCCGTAGCGCGCGGCTGCGACGGCGTCGTTGTACTCGACGCCCTTGGTGGCCCAGAAGGCTGTGGCAATGTTGTCCACCGCGGCCACAAGCTCTTCGCAGGCGGCCATGTCCACCGTCTGGCGGCAGCGACCGGCAAGCTTGAGCGCAGCGTTGAAGGAGCCGTGCAGGTCGAATCCCTCCGGCAGGTTGGGCCAGCCATAGTCGGCCCAGAGGATGCGAAGCTCGTGCTTGCACAGCTCGGCGTGCTCGTCTTTGACCTTCACGTAGCGGACCATGGTGTTGGCATAGGCCGCCTCGTCGTCACCGGGCTGCAGCGCCTGCATCCGTAGCACCATCTTCTGGACGGTCTGGGCCGCAATCTTGGCGGCGATGGGGTCGTAGATTCCGCAGGGGATGTCGCAGTGGGCGTAGGCCTTCTCTGCCGGCAACGCTCTCACCATTGCGCTCACGGCTCGCCTGAACACAGACATGGTTGTACCTCCTGACAAGTGTGGTGATTCGCCGCTATAGTCTAAAGCAATTGGGGCGCGCTGCCAAGAGGTCTGAGCCTCTCCGCAAAACGGCGCGCAGGGTGTAGAATGGCACATGGCGGCGACCACGCCCCTCTGGAGGTACAAGAATGAAACTCGCGAGACGATTGCTGCTGGGACTGCCTCTCGCGGTGTTGCTGGTGCTGGCAGTCGCTTGTGACACGGGCGACGACGATTCCGACTCGGATGCGCTCGCGCAGCTGGGAGGAGGGTCGCAGGGCATCCAGGTCACCGGCAGCGGGAGTGTTTCGGTCACGCCGGACGTGGCACTACTGAGCTTGGGCGTGGAAACCCTGGCGGACAGTGTAGCCGCGGCAAGGGGCGAGGCGGCCATCGCAATGGCTGCCATCATGGACGTGCTGCGGGCACGGGGCATTGAGGAACGTGACATCCAGACCGGTTTTCTCAACATCTCGCCTGAGTACACCTACCAGGAGATAATGCGGGAGGGCGCCCGCTTCAGTGATCGGGTCTTGATTGGGTATCGTGTGAACAACAACGTGGTGGTGAAGGTGCGTGACCTGAACGCTGCAGGAGACATCATCGACGAGGCGGTGCAGGCCGGGGGCGACGCAACACGCGTGGATGGCCTGCGGTTCACAGCGGAGGACACCTCTGAGGCGAGACGGCAGGCCAGGGAGAACGCCGTAATGGACGCGATCGAGAAGGCAGAGCAGCTTGCCTTGCACGCCGGCGAGTCCAGGGGCAGCCTGGTCAACCTATCGGAGGCCTTCTATAGCAGCCCGGAACCCTACTACTCTTCCAGGGGGAGTTTCGATGCCGCCTTTGCCATGGAAGGAGGCCCCACGCCGGTGAGCGCGGGCCAACTGGAGGTTAGGGTCGAAGTGCATGCGTTCTTTGAGTTTGAGGGCCGGTAGGAGCGGAGTGAGGTCGGCTTGCTGCTGGCGCTGGGAATCCTGCAGAGGGCGGCGGCTCTTGTCACGTCTCGCAGAGTGGAAGTCGTGGGCATGAGCATGTATCCGACGCTCGCGCCGGGCGAGTACGTGCTCTGCGACCGGTTCGCCTACCGGAGACATGCGCCGCGTAGAGGCGACGTGGTGCTCGCTCGCGGCCTCGCCGGTGGCGGCGAGACTGTGGTGAAGCGAGTGGCGGCCGTGCCGGGCGACCGGGTCGAGCTCGACGATGGAGTGCTGGTGGTGAATGGTGTAGCGGCGCGTGAGTCCGCCCTCTCGGAGGCGTGCGGCTCGTGGTCACTTGGTGAGGACGAGTGGTTTCTCCTGGGCGACGCCATGGAATTCAGCACGGACAGCCGGAAGTTCGGTCCGGTGCCGCGTCGTGCGATAGAGGCGCGGGCGTGGCTGGTGTGCTGGCCGCTGGCCCGGTGGCGCAGGCTTGATGGAGAGGGCCGCGATGATTAGCCGGACGCCGCGCTGGGTTGTCTACTACGACGGAGAGTGCGCCATGTGTGAAGCCACCAGGCGATGGCTGTCCCGGCTGGACGTGCTTCGCCGCGTTGAGTGGACGGCCTTCCAGTCGCTGGAGCGGCCGCCGCTCGGTCTTGCGTGGTCGGACCTTGAGAGCGCGGTCTGGCTGGAAACCGGCAACGGCCGGCCAGTCCGGGGGTACTACGCGTTCCGTAGGTTGGCGCTCTCGCTGCCGCCTCTCACTGCCGTTGCACCGGCGCTGTGGCTGCCCGGCATGACACGCCTGGGCGAGCTAATCTACGGCTGGGTGGCTCGCAACCGTTGCCGGCTCTCAAGCTGCTTCGTTCGGAATGGAGGGCAGGGCGCATGACAAGCGGCGTCCGGGACGTATCGATCGTGGTGCCCACGTATAACGAACGGGACAACGTAGAGGCCCTGTGCCGCGGCCTCAGAGAAGCACTGGAGCCGGCGTGGGACTACGAGATCATATTTGTGGACGACAACAGCCCGGACGGTACCTACGACGTGGTCCTCCGCCTGGGTGAGGAGGACCCGCGTGTGCGGCTGATCCGGCGGCCTGGCAAGCTGGGTCTGGGCAGCGCGGTCTCGGATGGGTTCGCGCAGGCCGTCGGCGCCTACTGGGTGATGATGGACGCTGACCTGTCGCACAGACCGGAGGACCTGCCCGGCCTGCTGGCACAGCTCGCCGACGCGGACATTGTGGTGGGTTCGAGGTACATTCCGGGAGGCGGAGTCGTCAACTGGCCTCTGTGGCGAAGAGTGGTGAGCCGGGGCGCTTCAGCGATGGGACGGCTGATTGTGGGGCTGCACGTCCGTGACTTGACCTCCGGCTTCGGCGCGTTTCGCCGTGACCACATGGAGCGGCTGCTGCCCACGCTCAGCCCCAAGGGCTTCAAGCTGCTGCTGGAGATCATCGCCAAGAGCGGCGGAGCGCGGGTGAGGGAGACGCCGATCACGTTTGTGGACAGGCGGTACGGCAAGTCCAAGGCGTCGGCAGGTGAGGCGCTGCTGTTCCTGCGCCTCTGCTTCGAGTTGCGAGGCAAGAGGCAGGGAAGGGGGTAGGCGGGCGCCTCCTCGCGCGGCCGGCAAGGCGTACAGTTCGGAGCGTTGAGTACCCGTCGGTCGGTCTCTCGCAGAACGATATCGGCCCCTTCACCCGGCCGGGAGTGAAGGGACCGATACATGGGTTCGACGTTGTCTCCGGTGGCGAATCGATACCGACCGGCTAGATCGCGATTTCGCCTCTCTCTCCTGTCCTGACGCGCACTACGTCGCTGACCGTGGACACGAAAATCTTGCCGTCACCTATGGCTCCCTCGCCGGGGCTCCTGGCGTTGTTGACGATGGCCTCGATGACGGCCTCCAGCAGCTCGTCGGGGATGACGGTGGTGATCATGGTCTTGGGCACCGCCGACCTTGTGACCATCTGGCCTCCACGCCCGGTGAACACCTCGACGCCGCCCTGTCTGCCCTGGCCGGTTATGTTGGTGTAGTGGTAGCCGGTGCAGCCAGCCGCGTCCAGAGCCGGGGTCACCTGGCCTATCCGCTCCGGTCTGATTATGGCTTCAACCTTCAGCATTAGTTCCTCCTTGGATTTGACCGCCTGTGTTCGCGACCGTAATCATGTGTTTCCAGCTAGTCTGCGCCGTCCCTCACGTACGCCCGCTCGCCGTGGGCAACAATGTCCAGGCCCTCGTCCTCGTCACGCTCGGAGATGCGGAGACCCAGGCCGGGGATGACGTCGAGCACCTTCAGAATTACCAGCGATACCACCAGGCTGTAGACCAGCGTGGCCACGACTGCAATCACCTGTACGCCCAGCTGCTCGGCGTTGCCGTTCAGCAGTCCGTTGGTTCCGCCCACCGCAGCGATCGCAAAGATGCCGGTTGCAATCGCGCCCCAGATTCCGCCTACGCCATGAACCGCGAACACGTCGAGAGCGTCGTCAAGCATGGTCTTGTTGCGCAGCACCACTGCGAAGTAGCAGATGAGGCCTGCGCCAAAGCCTATGCCAAGAGCTCCCATAACTCCCACGAATCCGGCTGCGGGAGTGATGGCGACGAGGCCGGCCACTGCGCCGGTTGCCACGCCTACGGCGCCCATGCGCCCGGTCTGGAACTGCGACAGCAGGCCCCACGTCAGCGCGGCTGTTGCGGCTGCAGTGTTGGTGACCAGGAAGGCGTTGGCCGCGAGGCCGTCGGCTCCCAGGCCGGAGCCTGCGTTGAATCCGAACCAGCCAAACCACAGGAGCGCAGCGCCCAGCACCACGTAGGGTGCGTTGTGAGGCTCAAGGCCGGGGTTGCGCCTGCGGCCCACCAGCATTGCGGCTGCAACCGCTGCGATGCCCGCGTTGATGTGGACCACGGTACCGCCCGCAAAGTCGAGAGCGCCCATATCGAAGATCCAGCCGTTGCCGGCCCACACCCAGTGGCAGATCGGCGCGTAGACCAGCGTCACCCAGAGCACCAGGAAGATGAGGTAGGTGGTGAACTTGAACCGCTCCACGAATGCGCCTGTAATCAGCGCGGGGGTGATGACGGCGAACATCATCTGGAACACTACGAAGAGCAGGTCGGGAATCGTCTCTCCGTCGTTGATGTCGATGCCCGAGAGGCCGACGAGCGACAGGTCGCCGATGAACTCGTTGCCGTCGCCGAAGGCCAGGCTGTAGCCCCAGAGCACCCAGACGATGCTGACCACCGCCACGGAGATGAAGCTGTACATGATTGTGCTGACGACGTTCTTGGCGCGCACAAGGCCGCCGTAGAAGAAGGCCAACCCCGGCGTCATCAGCATCACCAGGGCCGATGCCACAAGAATCCACGCAGTGCTTCCCGTATCCATCTGTACCTCCAAACGCGAGAATCTGAAGGCATATTGAGCCTGGCGCGTTCCAACGGAGTTACGCGCCAGTTACGTTTGCGTTACAGAATGCCCGATGCGACTGAGGGGACGAAACAATGATGTAGATCCCGCCAGTGGATGGATGTTTCGAGGATGCGGGCTTGGTAATCCTGAGGGTCAACGTGCGAACCGGGTTCTGCGCCTGTAGGAGAGATTGGGCAGGCATTGGACCGCTGAGGAGATGCAACAGCGTCATGATGAAAGGTCTCAAGCTCTGTAGCCTAAACAGGGGTTCAGTCACTTTGAGAAATAGCGTCATGGCTGATACAATAGTTGACGCACTCAACGTGTGCGCTGACCAAACAGGGCGACGGGCACAAGTACTAGGCGCGGATCTGATAGCCCCATGAGGATCACAGCAACCAACTTCCGAGTTAAGTCTTTCGCTACACTAATCTGCGCGTTTCTGGCCGCAGTCCTGATCTGGGCGCACTTTTGGGGCGGTGGCGTGGGTCCGGTGGTGGAAGCTCAAGGGCCGCAGCCCCAAGTACAATTACCCTCTCCCACACCAGGGCCGTTTCCTCCCTCATCGCCTGTCAGGGGTGTTGCAGGAGACCTGTGGGCGGACGTGGTCTTGGGCAAGCCGGACTTCTCCCAAATGGGCGATAACAGCGTGGTTCCGTTCAAGGTGTTCAACCCAGGCGGTGTAGTCGTGGATCGGAGCCAAATCCCCGGGATAGCGTACGTCTGGGACTCAGCCAACAGCCGCATACTGGGCATCGACCTCGCTAATTGCTATGGGAGTACCGGCCCTTGCTCTGCAGATATCGTCATTGGTCAGCCGTCGGGCTACGACTACGCAGCGTGCAATGGAGACAACGGTGTCCAGCGCTTCCCAGTGCGGGCTGTGGCAAGCGCCGAAACGCTATGTGGTATACGAGACATCGCTCTCAGTCCGGGCGAAACTCACAATTTCGTGACTATGGATGTCGACGGTCATAGAAACCTCTATGTGCCCGACTCAGTGAATCACAGGATACTGAAGTACGAAAGTCCCACGGAGCAGGACGCGGTTGCTGATCGAGTCTGGGGACAGGCGGACTTCTCAGGCATGGCGTGCAACCGGGGCGACCTCACGCAGCCCACAGCCGAGACGCTCTGCTTTCATTCACCCTCGAATCAGTCTATCACCAACTGGTACGGCAACGGGGTGGACATCGATAGGCACGGCAACATGTGGGTGGCGGATGGTGGAAACAACCGCGTCCTGCGATTCCCGGTGAATCTAGGAAGCGGAGAGATTGCCCGGACCGCCGATCTCGTCCTGGGACAACGCAACCTCCGCAGTAGGGAGGCTGGAGTCGAGCTTCACAGGTTGAGCGGGCCGTCGGCTGTGAGGGTTAGCGATGATGATTGGGTGTACGTTGCCGACACGATCAATGATAGGGTTCTGGTCTTCAAGCCTCCGTTCCAGTCCGGCATGCAAGCCGACAGGGAGTTCGGCTCTGGCTTTTGGCGCCCGACCTCGCTCGAGATTGACCCCAGAGGCAAAGGAATGTGGGTTGTGGATACAGGCAACCACATCATCGGACTATGGGACCAAGCGGGTTCCTCTGTGATTCAGGTTCTTGGCAGGGACTCCTATAGGCCCGACGGCAGGTGCGGTAGAGCGCTATCTGAGCTGCCAGGTGCTCCGCACATGTGCTCGGTAATAGGCGGCATTGGAATCGATGGGAGTGGCAATGTGCTGGTGCCCGTTTACACCAATGTCGAGGATGTATTTCGGTTTCCGGCACTCACATCTGACGCCGGCATGAAAGCAGTCGGCCCGGCTGACAGACGCCTCTTCTACCCGCCGGGTGGAGCCAACTTCAAGGACAGGGCCGGCCTGCTCTCTGCCAGAGGCCTCGCTATCTGGCAGGACCAACTTGTGGTGTCGAACATAGGCCGCCTCTCGTTCTGGAATGGACTTGATACCCTGTACGACGGACGCCCCGCCGATGGCGTTGTTGGCGACGAGTTCGAATCCGGAGAGTGGACTTACTGCTGTGGCAGGATCAAGGCAGACGCGGCCGGCAGGTTGTGGGTGCTGGGATTCGAGGGCAGACATTACCTTGATGTCTACCAACTCCCCTTGACCGAAAACTCAGTTCCCATCCACACCATTTGGAAGAAGTCGGCCTCCTTCCAAGTGCTGGGGACTACGGAGCGGATCGCTCTGGGAGGACGAGTTTTCGGCATTGCGCCCGTGGAAGGAGGGGACCACCTTTGGCTCAGCGATACGGACAATCACCGCGTCTTGAGGATTCGCGATCCTCTGACCGACCCGGTGGTGGACGTGGTTCTGGGGCAAACTGACCCCAGTGGCAATCAGTGCAATATGGGGAAGTTCCAGGCAGCGGACAGATCTGCAATTGAGAGCGGGGAGAACGTTGATCTGCTGTGTTTTCCGGGGGCGCTGTCCATTGATCGGCTAGGAAATCTCTATGTTTCCGATCACTCGCTGGAGGTGGATGGCAATCGACGCCTGCTAATATTCGCGGCTGATTCAACGCCCGTCGCTAACTCAGAGACGATTTTTGGACAGCAGGCAACGAAAGTCTTCATCAGGTCGGCCGAAGGCCTCAGTAATCTGGGGGCTTGGCGCTGGTCAGATCGGGAAGTTATTGGATCTTCCCGGCACACTCATAGGTCAATCTTCTCGGCATCTACGTGGGAGCCCGCCTTCGACAGCACCAACAGGATGGTCGTAGGATATAATGGATACGTGGGCCCCAGGTTCGTGGGAGTCTACGACGATCCCCTTGGACACGATGAGCTTCCGACAGCCCACCTATACGACTTTGGTGCGATGTACTACACTGCAGCCTTCGACGACAACGACAACCTGTACGTGGGCGACGCCAATCGCAGCAGGGTGCACGTGTACTACAACCCATTCAACAATCCTCCTCCCCCTCCAACCGCAGTCCCTCCGCAGAGTCCGGTGCCACTGCCGGAATATCCTGTAACGATTGAGGCCGTCAACCCCGGTCCACCCAATTGCTTGTTACGCAGCTCGACAAGGGAGTACGAGACCACCCTGGACTTCGGAGTGGACAGGCTTCCGGGCCGGAGCGACCTCACACTTGAGTTTCGCAAGGTGACCTCGCGGCATAGGGGGC
>JAPPHY010000008.1 GCA_028877205.1 Chloroflexota bacterium
AGGATATCGGTTATCCAATCAAGACAAAAAAGTCCGATACACATGGGCGGTAAAGCTCGGAGTCGCCGGAGGCACTAGCTAGCAAGAGTTAGGCGCGTGGATGAGGCTCCCGCACTTGCTGCACATGGGACGAGCCGTGCCCAGGTATCGGGGCAGGAACGTCTCTGGACAGAGACCCTGGGGCATCTCTAAGTCCGGGATTGTTGTCTGCGAGCGCTTCTAATAGCTTCCTCCGGGTGGGATGTCGAAGTTTTCTTAGTGCCTTGTGCTCAATCTGACGGACCCGTTCTCTCGAGACCCCCAGTCTCTCGCCTATTTCCTGAAGGGTGTGCCCCCGGCCATCGGCCAGTCCGAACCGAAGTCTAAGAACATGAGCCTCACGCCCTTGAAGCGTCACGAGTACCTTCTCAATCTCGCTGAGTACCTTGTCGTTTGACGATGGGTCAGGTGAAGCACCAGTTACAGTCACACCCATGACTGCCGAGAGAAACTGATCCACGTGGGTACGAGCAAGTGTGTACCCCGCTTGCCCATCGGTTTCAGCACCCGGTGGTGGCGATCCGCCCGGCTCCGTGTGAGCGGAATTCTGCTGCCGCGTTAGGCTGAGTCGGACGAGGCGTATCTCTTCGTACGAATAATCGTCGCCGAGTCGCTCGCGTACAGGTCCCAGTAGCATCGAGCCGGTCTCACGGAAGGCTGCCTCAATGCTCAGGCGGCGCTCCAGCGGTGGTAGCCACTCAGAGATGTCGAACCCCTCGTCGGATTCTACCAGCCGTTGCACGTGGCCGATGACGGTGGTCTTGGCGATACCCCGCTGCTTGGCGACCTCCTCGATCGACAATCCTTGCCTGAGCAGGTTCTTCGTCTGGATATGGGTCTGCGAAGGGGCTCGCGCACTTCTGCGCTCCAGCTTAGCTGTCTGCGGAATTGGGAGTTCATGGAGTTCGTGCTGCTTCGCATATTCACGGATGACCTGTAGAAAGTCCTCGCCGTACTGTTCCAGTTTGGCTTCTCCTACGCCGGAGATGTGCAAGAAAGTGTCGCGACGCTGGGGATAGTAACGGGCCATTTGCTGGAGCGGTCTATCTCCAAAGACGATGTAGGGCGGCACTCCCTTTTCGTCCGCGATACGCTTGCGCAACTCCCGCAGCTTCTGGAAAAGGTGCGAATCGTATTCAAGGTCCTCCCGTGAGTTGTCTGTGCGGGTTGACTGCGCCGTCATGGGCCGGCTAGCTGTCTGCGGAATTGGGAGTTCATGGAGTTCGTGCTGCTTCGCATATTCACGGATGACCTGTAGAAAGTCCTCGCCGTACTGTTCCAGTTTGGCTTCTCCTACGCCGGAGATGTGCAAGAAAGTGTCGCGACGCTGGGGATAGTAACGGGCCATTTGCTGGAGCGGTCTATCTCCAAAGACGATGTAGGCCGGCACTCCCTTTTCGTCCGCGATACGCTTGCGCAACTCCCTCAGCTTCTGGAATAGGTACGAGTCGTATTCGAGATCCTCCCGTGAGTTGTCCGTGCGGGTTGACTGCGCCGTACTAGGCCGCGCCAGGAACAGAGACTCCCGGCTGTGCAGAAATTCCTTCCCAGCCGCCGTAACCCGGTAGGTTGGGTAGTCGCTGGGGCCGAGAGCCAGCAGTCCTCGCGCAGCCAACTGAGCTATAACATGCCTGAGGTCTCCTGCCGAGTGGTCGCGAGTGATGCCATGGACAGACAGTTGATCATGGCCGCGCTCGATGACCTTGCTGGACCGCGACCCTCGCAGAACGTCTATGACGTACCCCGCACCGAAGCGCTGCCCCGTGCGGATGACCGCGGACAGTATCTTTTGGGCTATTTCTGTAACGTCTGCTTGGTCATCGCTTGCCAAGCAGACGTCGCACGCCCCGCAGTTCTCTTCGCTCCATTGCTCACCGAAGTACGGGAGTATCGAGCGGCGTCGGCAGACCGCGCTCTGGCAGAAGTCGATCACCTGCCGGAGCTTCAGTTCCGCCTTCCGGCGCTCGGACGCGTCCTCGATCCTGTTTATGAAGTAGTCGTGGTTGCGCTTGTCGCCGTAGGAGTAGAACAGAACGCACTCGCTTGGCAGACCGTCGCGTCCCGCCCGCCCCGTCTCCTGATAGTAGCCCTCAATGGTTTTCGGGAACGTGTTATGGACGATGAGGCGCACGTCCGGTTTGTCGATGCCCATACCAAACGCGATGGTAGCGGCGATGACCTGCACGTTGTCCCTGATGAACCGCTCTTGCGTCTCCCCACGCACAGCGTCGCCGAGACCGGCATGGTACGGCAGGGCGTTGATCCCGTTCGCTCGCAGGTCGCCAGCGACCCGCTCGGTCTCCTTCCTGGAGAAACAGTAGACGATTGCCGACTCGCCGCTGTGGTTCCGCAGCAGACTTAGGAGGCGGTCGAGTGACCTGTTCTTGGGCTCCACACGATAGACGAGGTTCGGGCGGTTGAAGCTGGCCAGGAAGGTGCGCTGCTCCCTTAGTTCAAGTTGGCGGATTATGTCGTCGCGAACCCTGGGCGTGGCAGTCGCGGTGAGCGCGAGCATCGGGACTCCGTCCCTGCCGTTGCGGAGGGCTTTAAGGTTGCGATAGTCGGGGCGGAAGTCGTGGCCCCACTCCGATATGCAGTGGGCCTCGTCAATCGCCAACAGGCCGACATTCAACGCACGCATGAACTCGGAGAACCCAGGAGTCGCCAGCCGTTCGGGCGCAATGTAGAGCACCTTCAGTGCTCCTCCGATTGCCAACGACCGCACGCGACCAGCCTCCGTGTGAGTCAGCGTACTGTTCAGAAACTCCGCCGGAACGCCATTTGCCTTCAGACCGTCCACCTGGTCTTTCATGAGCGCGATCAGAGGAGAGACCACGATGGTCACACCGTCAAGGGCGAGCGCGGTAAGCTGGTAGCAGAGTGACTTGCCGCCGCCCGTGGGCATGAGCACCAGCCCATCCCGCCCAGACAGCACGTGGGCGACGATCTCCTCCTGCATGGGCAGGAAAGGGTCGAACCCGAAGTGCTTCTTGAGCAGACTGCGTAGCTGTTCGCTATGGACAGCTGTTGACGTCAGGGCCATCTTGGTCGCCTTCTATCCGGTACTGACAGCGAGCAGGGATCTGCCTTCTTTCCCAGAGACCAATCCATCAGTGGCTCCAAATATCCGCTTCAAATTTCAAGTCTCTGTACGCACCCTCGACGACAGCTCTGGTTCAAACACCAACTCGGGCACCACCACCTCCCAAGTGCTGCTTAGAAGCCCCTCGCGGTATATGGTGTCCGAGCGCTCACGGTCCCAAGTGGCGACGGCCAAGACTGAGGCGAACGCGCAGCGCATGCCTACAGGGGACTTGAAACCATTAGCGAGTTGTCCTACGACAGTTCCTTGGCTGTCCAAAAGCTCCCAACGTTTCGACCCATTCCGTACACTGAGAAGGTCTCCTGTGGAGAGAGAGGAAATGGCCCGATGCACCGGGTGGCCAGAGGGTCTGTATCCGGCAAAGCTCAGAAAGACGTCTCCAAGGCTGAGCCGTCGATAGCTGCGATTGAGTTCCGTGGCTGGCGTAGGAAGTCCTACTGGCATCGGGCGGCGTAGCACCGAAGGGCTACTCTGCAAGGCACCGTGGAAGGGATGTCGCCCAGGCAAGCGCATGAGGGTAAGGGTCTGACGTGCCCGGGTCATGGCCACGTAGTACAGCCGCCGGGAGGAGTCCCGGTCCTCTCCACGCCCGATCCGGTCCCAGGCGCCGTCCAGCACGACCACGTGATCGAACTCCAGGCCCTTGGCGCGGTGGGCAGTAGTCAGCAGCAGCCCCCCTTGGCGCCGACGGAACTCCCGTCCCCACTCAGCAAGCCATTCGACGAAGAAATCCAGCGACGTTTCGGTGCCACCAGTCTCCAGCCCGTACTCGGTTACGGCGTCTTCAAGCAGTGCAACCCACTGGTTCTTTGGCCGACCAGCCAGCCAGTCGGCCATGTCCCCGCTCCGCACCAATTTGGGATCTTGCTCATGTAGCCAGTCCCGGAGCGCCTTGGTCTCTCTCAGATGCCAGAAGCCCGAGAAGTCCTCATTCGCCATCTCGACCGGGATGCCTTGAAGCTCGCAGAGGCTGCGCACTGGGTTCAGGTAGGTCCAGTCCCGCGCCACCACCGCACAGGAAGACCAGTCCCAATTGGAAGTGAGCCCAGCCAGCCGCTGAAGCTCTGCGACGACCACTTGCGCCTGAGAGATGGGATCGTCGCCAGCCGACAGTATCTGGACTCTACCACGGCCCACGGGGTCTAGTTCGACCCAGGCACCGCCCGATGGTTCCTTGTCTCGGCCTCTGTCGATGGCGATGGGATGCCCCGCCTTCATCCGTTGCCGGGCCGGTTGGACCACTGAGTTGGCGGTTGCGATGATATGCCTCGTGGAACGATAGTTGTCGGTCAAGAAGACGGGCTTCGCGCCGTAATCGGCCTCAAAGCGTCGGATGAACTCCACCGACGCGCCATTGAAGGCGTAGATATTCTGATCATCGTCTCCCACCGCGAAAAGGCTCAGCTTGTCGTCGTCCTCGGCGAGGGTTCTACCTGCCAGGGCGAAAATCAGCTCATACTGTTCCAAGCCTATGTCCTGGTATTCGTCGACCAGAATCCAGCGGAAGCCCGACAGCAGCCGTGAGCGATGTTCGTCCGCTTCGTCGGGCGGCAGTCCTTCGCCGCGCAGGAGGGCTGTGGCCTGCCGCAACACTTCCTGGAAGTCTCCCTCGCTCAGACGGTTCGCACGTCCCGAAAAACTGGCACCAACCAACCGCATGGCAAGGGCGTGGCAGGTGAACACCATCACTCCACGGGCGTCATCGCCAATGAGTTCCGCAAGACGACGGCGAATCTCCACTGCGGCGTGCCGGTTGTAAGCGAGTGCTATGATGCCGCGAGGGTCCTCTCGCCTCACGCGCACTAGGTAGGCAATGCGGTGCACCAGCACCCGCGTCTTGCCGGAGCCGGGACCGGCAAGCACCAGAACATTGGTCTGCTCCCGGTCGTCGGCCACGATGCGGCGTTGCACGGGATTGTTCAGGCTCTCGACGATAGACCGCCAGGAGTCCGGCGTAGTCTGCCGTGAGGTCTCCGTCCCTCGATTCGGCAGCCAGCGGTGCAGGAAGTCCTCTTCGTGAAGGGCAAAGTAATCCATTGCCAGGCGTAGGGCGTCAGCCATCGAAGCAAGACCTTGCTGCGCATACTCCGCCATCACGTGAATCTGCAACACCTGCTCGTCGTAATGGAGCTTGAGGGATGCGAAATCGGCCTGGGCGAAGCCGCGTGTTTCCGGCTTCAGTTGGATGGTCATGGCTGGGCGGAACACCGCCAGGCCTTTGTTCAGCCGAATGACCTCCTGATCATTCAACCACAGCAAGGCACGGTCCATCAGCTTGGCGGGGTCCTTGACTTCGCTTCTCAGGATGATGTCGGACTGGACCGCCGCTAGCAGCTTGCCGAGGGTCGTTTCCGCCAGCAGGTCGGTGCCCCGGCTTCCTTGCGGCAGGGTGGCGAGTAGGTGATCCAGCAGGTGCCGTGCCGCTGCCCGACGAAGCTTGGCAGTCCTCTCCAACGCTCCCCATTCGCGTTGTAGCGTCACCTGCACAGTCTCGGCGTCCCATCGGCGTACTCCGAGGCTTCCTCCGCTGCCGCCCTCACCACGCCCGTCGGCGGCGATGCTCCTCACGATGCGCCACAGGCGTTCCGGTAGAGCGTGTGGGTTGCCCTCGTCCTTGAGCCGTTGGGTGGCGAGGCGGAGATGGAGCATGGACGTATCTCCGATGCTCATATCTGGAGCTGTCTCCCGCAAAAGAGCGACAAGGTCGTTTTCCAGTGCATCTGCCTGCTCGAAGCGTCTTACTGAGGCGCGCTCCACGCCTGTGTGAACAAAGGCCGTCAACACCGTGTCGTTGCTGGCGATCCCCAATCTCTCCAGGTCGTAAAGCGCGCCCCGGACACCATCGGAGTTCAAACCCGTTGCCGCCATCAGCTCGTCGGTGGAGATTCCATCGTCCGCATCGGCTTCGACCAACGTCTGCGCGATAGTCAGCAGTTGACGGCGGTAGCCGCTCGTTATGTCGGACTCTTCGAGTTTGGCCCGTGCTTCCCCTACCGAGCCAACTCGCAGAGAGGATGGGAACACCTGCACCCTGTTCTCCTCCCGGGTGAGCAAAACGGCATCCTCCAGCCAGGCAACCGCGGTCCGTACCCTGGTGTCGTCAGTGTTGGAGTCGCGCTCAAAAGCCTTCTCCTCATCTTCGCCGAGAATCTCTCCGGCGGTGGCCTCAACTTGGCCCTCCAAGCGCTTCTTACGGTCCAGGTTCCGCAAAGCTCGCAAGACACCATGAATCTCCCGCCGCGTGAGCCGGGAGCGGGCCGACATCCCGAACTGGCGCTCAACGTCGTCTTGGGTGTAGAGCAAGACGCAGCGCGCTCTTTGTTGGTCTCTTCCGGCGCGGCCTGCCTCTTGCAGGTAGTTCTCCAGGGAGCCGGGTATATCGGCGTGAATGACCAGGCGAACGTCAGGCTTGTCGATCCCCATGCCGAAGGCGTTGGTGGCGACGATGGCCCGCAGATCGCCACGGATGAAGCTCTCCTGGACGTTCTTCTTGGTCTCCGGAGGTAGCCCTGCATGGAAATGGTCCGCCTTGACTCCCTTGGCCTGTAGGAACGCGGCCAACTCCTCGGAGTGTCGTCGCGTGGCGCAATAGACGATGGCCCCGCCAGATCCATCCACTGGCAGATCAGCTTCCAGTATCTGATGGACATCAGCGAACTTCTCCCCGCTGCTCGTCTGCACCACGACGAACTCCAGGTTGGTGCGTTGAGCGCCACCGTCAAAGACATTGAGCTCGATGCCCAGTTCTTCTTGGAAGTACTCGACAATGTCAGCCTTCACATCGGGCTTAGCAGTCGCTGTCAGGCACAAGACTGGAGGAATCGGTTCATCCCCCGCCTTCTCGCGTATGAAGCGTGCAACGTACCTGTAGTCGGGCCGGAAGTCGTGTCCCCATTTCGAGAGACAGTGCGCTTCGTCCAGCACCCAGCCGCCGATCTCCCGTTGGGCCAGGGCGCGGCGAAAAGAGACGATGCGAAGCTGTTCAGGAGCTGCGAGGACGATGCCGGCATCCCCTAATCGTACCCGGTCCAGCGCATCGGCTCGCTCGGGCATGGAGAGTAGCCCATTGATGGTGACGCAGGAGCCGATTCCCTTGGCCTCAAGTCCCGCCACTTGGTCAGCCATGAGTGCGACCAATGGAGAGATCACCACCGTCAGCGCACCGGTCTTGTCGTAGCGGGAGAGCGCCGGTGCCTGGTAGCAGAGCGACTTGCCAGCGCCGGTTGGCAGGATGCCCAACACATGCTCCCGGGCCATGACCGCCTCGACAATGGACCTCTGCATAGGCTGTCCATTCTCGTCCGATGGATTGGGGCGAAAGTCGGGGAAGCCGAACCACCGAGTTAGTTCTTTCCGGGCATCATGGCGCACGCGACACCAACTGCAATCGGAGTCGGCACAAGCGGTGTCGCGCAATCGCTTGACCAGTCGACCCGCCTCGGGGAACTGGTGGCGCACCCAGGGAGGCATCACCGAGTTGCTCCCGGACACTGAGATCCATGCTAGCGCATAGGCCAGCCCCCAGCCGTAGCGAATCGCATCTGCAACGATCTCGCCTGTATGTGTCTCGCAGGCGTTGTCGTGTAGGCAGGCGCGGATGGCACCGATAGCCTCACTTTCCGCTGGCCGAGGGGAACGTCGCAGAACTGTGAATACCCTATCGAAGCCTGCGCCATCGTGGGTCGTAGTTAAACAGTGCCACGCGGCCAACAACTCGGAGGGAGCGTCGCGTAAGGTTTCTAGCTGGTCGTGGAACACATCGAGCGCAAGTCCCGAATCAAGCGCTGGGTCGTTGACACGGCCGCGTCTGAGGCCTCCATCCTGGTAGTGCTTAACCAGATGGTGGTACGGGTTTCGGGGAAAGGCCAGGGGATTGAGTTGGAGAGTATCAACGGCCGGAAGTTGCAGGAGCCGTAGGCCGGGCTTCGCTGCCTTCAGGTGCGGCAGGTCAAAGGCGATCAGATTATGGCCCAGCAAGAAGTCCGCTCCCTTGGCGAAGTGGTCCAGCTTTGCCAAGGCCGTAGCCAGGCTGTCACGGTTCGTTGGGAAGACCAGAGTTTGGCCAGTGTCTGCGCGGATTCCTGCAAAGGCGCGAATGCGGCTGTCTTTGCCAACTTCGAGGTCCAGCGAGAGGCAACGGGAAAGGCGGAGACTTTCCTTGTTGTAATCCGTATCAGCCATGCTTAACCTGGCTGGCATAGGTCGCAACCTCACCAATGTCTTCAAGACGGCTGGGACTCCGGCTTATCGAAGGGCCAAGCAGACGGATGGCAACTCTCGTTCGGCTATTCCGGTACAACGAGCTCTCCAATCCAATGTACGCGCCCGTTGTTGTCCCGGACGGACTGATGGAACTTCTCATCGGCGGTCCATAAGTCGCAACCGAGACTCTCTGCAAGCGCTAGGTAGTGGGCGTCGTAGACGGCAGCTTGTTCAAATCGACGCGCTATCTCCAACGCCCTGGCGTGGAGGTTCCACGGCTGATGCAACTCAACCTGCGAGGTGAGCAGGTTTCCGATAAGGTCAACAGCCCCCTCGACGCTCAACTCGCCCCGGTTCACCCTCTTGTGGAGTGCGTTCGACACCTCAAATGGCAGCAGGTGGGGGGCGGCAGGCCTGATCTCCTGGTTCTGCCAAGCCCGAAGAATGGCCAGAGCCTTGTCCGTATGCTCCTCCCTCACCAGCCATTTGAAGGCAAGACTGGCGTCTACGACCACGAAGGTGCTCACCCTACTTCCTCCATCCGGGCATCCCTAGCCTCCCGCGCTTCCCGAATGAAGTCGGCTCCGTTGCCGGGGAGCACCCTGTCCCCGAAGTACTTCTTCTGGAGCTCCTCGAACCGCTCGGCGTCCGACCAGCCGGATACAGGACCGGCAATGCCCTGCGCCTCATCCAGCGCCAGTTCCCGGTCAATGGCGGTGTAGCAGTACTGCCGCATGGTCACCCCTTTCAGGGCGGCGACCACCTTCAGCCTGCGCTGAAACGTTGGCTCCAAGTCCAGAGTGAGTCTCTTTTTCTTGACTACCATGATTTGCTCCTTCCAAGGGGGTTGCAACACCCAAATTATAGGGCATACACAGAAATAGCTTCAATATCCCCTACAAAAAGCCAACAAAAATAGCCCACATACATCCAACAACTAGGGGGAAGCACGCTGTGAATAACAGCGTCCCTCCCTCTATGACGTAGCTTCTTTGCCAGCCGCCTTCCACTACGCAGCGCCCGCCTGCGGCTGCATCAGCATGGCGGAGATGGGCGGCGTCACCACGTGCTCAACCGACACCCGGCCGTTGCCGTCGTATCCCGTGCGGTAGGCGTACTCCACCTCCGCGCCCCAGGGCACGCGACCGCCGACCCGGACAGCGCCTCCCCGTGCCGTGCCGTCCCTTCCGCGAGCGCCGTGCACCACCATGCCGCTGCGCACCCCCTTCTTCCAACCCAAGACCTTCACCTCGGCGGGCATCACCCGCTCCTCTCCCTGCATCCGCTGGAACAGCACACCATGGAGATTCCTGAGCACCACCGCCGATGGGCTGCGCTGGCCGTTCATGATCTGGGAGAGGTGGCCGGAGCTGATCCCGGCCCGCCGCGCCACCTCGTTCTGGCTGACGTCGAGTTCGTCCATGCGCTCCCAGACGACCTGCCGGTCTATGCTGGAGCACTGGGCGGACTCGACCCTGACCCGGGCCTGAAGCACGGCCTCCACCTTGGCTTGGAGCTTCACGCCCATGTGCCGGTGACCTCGCGCCACCTGGGACATGTAGCTTAGGGACACCCCGACCTTCTCGGCCAGCTCCTTCAGCGTCATTCCGAGGGCGCGGGCGCGCTCTCGGATGTAGCTGCTCTGCGTCCCTTGGACCACGTCACACTGCCGGTTGGCGAGCTTGGCGGGGGCGATCTTGGCCCATGTCCCAAGCACCGACTCAATGCTGGCCTGCGCCTTTATGCCCATGCTCCGGCGCCCCCTGGCCACCTGCGTGAGGTAGCTGTAGCTCACCCCCGACCGGTCGGACAGCTCCTGCATGGTCAGCCCAATCTCACGGGCGCGCTCGCGTGTGAAATTGCTCTCGCTCTCCACAGCCTCGGTTTGGCGGTAGACGATGCCCTGTTCTGGGACCTCTCCCAGCACCGCCATCGCCTTCTCCCGCAGGTTCGGGGTCCAGGGCTTCTTGCCCGTGCCGACCTGCGAGAGGTAGCTGGCGCTGACGCCCATCAGGGCCGCCAGTTCCTTCACGGTGAGGCCCTTCTTCCTGGCAGCAGCCCTGAGCTCGCTCTCGGGCCTGCCCACGCGCTCGGCGGTCGCTGCCGCATTCGTCCGTGTGTCCGTCGTCTTCGTCGGGTTGGTCGTGGTCGTGGTTGTGGTTGCCGTCGTCATGTCGCTTCCTCCTGTGAATGAAGAAGCGGGACGGCCGCCACCCCCCGTGGGGCGGAGACAGTCCCGCTGTGAATTGGCGTCCCGGCGTCCGGGACTGTCTCCGTGGGTTTGTGTTGGCTGGCAAAGGGAAGGGCCGCGACTCCTCCTGGGAAGAGACGCGGCCCTGTGCTCGCCAACCGCTATGTGGGCCTTGCGTGCGAGAGCCGGGGCATGAATGCTGTCGAAGCCGACTCCGACGCCCTCGACCTCGCCTACCGGTTACTCGACGTGCATGTTCACCTCCTCGATGTTGTTGATGTTGTTGACCCGCGCGGCATCCAGGGCGCGGGTTGTCTGTGTGATGGGTTCGGTTGACGCGAGACGCAC
>JAPPHY010000004.1 GCA_028877205.1 Chloroflexota bacterium
ATGGGGTCCCAGTTGGATTGGGGACGGAAAGGGTGTGCGGAGCGCAGCAACATACCGTGTGGGGACTGGCGGACAAGGGCGACTTGGCGAGACCCCTCGGAGGCAGTCGTTACTGTGGCGTAGCCTGGATGACGACGCGTCCGCCTCTCTGGACCCGGATATTCAGGTCGTGGTCATCCAGCAGCCTCATGCCGACCAGTGGAGTGGAATCGGCGGCGCTGGCCCTGGTGTTCCGCAGGCTGTCGTCCCACAGCACGGCGACGTCATAGACATCGAAGAAAGCTTCGCTACCGTCGGCCAGAATTGCACGGCTTCGGTCCCGATAGGCCAAGCCCAACTCCCTCACCAGGTCTGAGGGCAGGGTCAGGAAGCCATTGTATCCCGTGTCTATTACGGCTTCGATCTCCCGTGACCGGCCCGTCGGCCCTTGCACTGTAAGGCCGACGACGGCTTCGTAGGCGGTGTTCACCGTTCCATGGATCACTCAGTCCTCCGCAGCGATCCGCCCCCAAAGCTGTAGAGCGCCCTATAGCCGACCCGCAGGCACCAAACGTCATAGGCGTCGGGCCGCTGGGATTGCAGCCGGTCCGTAGCGGCAATCTCGTCCGCTCCAATAGCCCAGCTTCCGCTCTCCACATCTATGGCGACGACCTCTCCAACATGGTCCTCCTCGACCTGCCGCCGGATGTCTCGCTCGTATATCTGGTCGCCCAACCGCGCCGTCTCTTCTTTAGGACGGCTCGGCGGTGTCGTGGGCTTGGCGCGCTGGCTGGGTACCGAAGTCTCTGCGTCTCTCATGCCTCCTCCCTTCAATGAGCGTTCCCTCGTTCCTAATTCTACCACTCTGCGGGAGCTCCGGACGGCCAGAAGGGGCGGTGCCACAGGGGAAGACAGACCAACCAGCTATGGCCTATACTGCGAGCCTACAGACTTCCCAGTCGCATCTCGAAAACGGTTCTGCCTACCGTCAAAATAGGCCCACCAGACTTGATAAAATCAAGAACCTTCAGCGTGTGCTTCAAGTTGGAACTGTAGACCGGTGTGATGCGCAAGGGCCAGCGCGGCAGAGAGCCCGAGGTTTGCTGCCGCCCGGAGGTGCAGCACCGTGGAGAGCGCATGTATGTGAGCAGATGTGCAAGGAGTGGAGTCGTCTTCGAAGTCGAGTCGCAGGCAATCGGTCGCCGCATCACGATCATCGCAGCGCTGTGCCTTTTGTCCGCCTTCCTGTCAGCGTGCGGCACCGATTCTCCAACGCCCAACCCGACGCCCATGCTCGCCATAGACACTCCAGTGTCTCCGACCACTACCTCCACCAGTTCACCAACAACGACGACCGGCCAGTCGCCGACCCCTCCCACAGCAACTCCGCGACCAACCCCCGTCGCCTCCACATTCGTCTCGATAAGCGCTGGGTTTGAACACACTTGCGGTGTTAGAGCCGATGGCACTGTCTCTTGCTGGGGTGGCTATCATGCATCGCCACCGCACGGCGAATTTGTATCTGTGAGTGCAGGAGGTGGTTACGAACACCCGCCATTCAAATGCACCGCCGAGCCTTGCCCGACACTGGTTCCACCGCCGCCTGGAGTTCATGCCTGTGGCGTAAGAGCCGACGGATCAATCGCTTGCTGGGGTGATGACAGCGTTGGGCAGGCGTCACCACCCAAGGGGTCATTCTCGTCGGTCAGTGCTGGCAAAGCCAACACCTGTGGCGTCAAGGACAATGGCTTAATCGCCTGTTGGGGTCCGAACGCCTGGGGACATGGGGGGAGCGGGTTCGTCTCGGTTAGCGTCGGACTCGATCACACTTGCGGAGTGAAAGAGGACGGGTCAATCGCTTGCTTTGGCAGAGATGCCGACGGCGCGGCTTCGCCACCAGAAGGTATTTTCGTTTCGGTGAGTTCTGGGTATTTTCATACCTGCGGCTTGCGGGACGACGGATTGGTCGCCTGCTGGGGCGACGACAATGACTCAGGACAAACTTCACCCCCCGAAGGTTCCTACACATCGGTCACTTCGGGGGGTTGGCACAGTTGTGGAGTTAGGAATGACGGTTCGGTTGATTGCTGGGGAGATAACTACTTTGGTCAGGCCTCACCGCCCGAAGGTGCCTTCAGTGAAGTGGACGCTGGACGCTTGCACACCTGTGGGTTGAGGCCCAATGGTTCCGTCGTCTGCTGGGGGAGCAGACCGTCCGGGTAGCTGGTTCCCTGGACGACGAGCTGGTAGCTGGCGTTGGCCCGTCGGCCCAGGACACTGTCACCCAGGTTGGGGCCGCGAAGAGGCTGAGTCAGTCTTCGATGGCGCCATTTGGCCAACCCTTGAATGTAGGATGGGGCAATCCCCAGTGGATTGACATACATAACCGTGAGGGTTATATTCGTACAATGTACTCCGTAGTCTTCCATAGGCGGCCCAACGGCGCGATTCCCTATGAGGAGTACGTGCGGAGCGTCTATCACGTGGGACAGAAGACGGAGGCGGCGAGAATCAGGGCCTTCGTCGAACGCCTCGGGCAGGAAGGTTCCCAGCGTCTCGTTGCGAGGCGATGGGCAGAGAAGATGAACGACGTATGGCAGCTACGCCCCGGCCAGCACCGGATATTCTACTTCTGGCATCCAGAGGGCGAGCGGTACGTCATTCTCAACGGCTATCGGAAGAGATCGCGGCGGACTCCGCGCGCGGAACTGGCGAGAGCCGAGAGCCTACGGGCCGAGCATCTTGGAGGATGAGGAGAAGATCATGAGACGGCATGAGGTCGAGGACAGCCACGCCGAGTGGCTGGAGGACATCGAGTACCGGCAGGAGTTTGGTTCGGAGACCGCCAAGCTTGAGGTCGCGGCAGCGCTTGCCGACGCACGGGAAGCCGCCGGGATGACTCAATCGGCATTGGCGGAGCGAGCAAGGGTGTCCCAGGCGTATATCGCAAAGCTGGAGAGGGGAGACGCGAATCCCACCATCGGCCACATCGGCCGACTGTTGGCCTGCATGGGATTGAAGCCCTCCGTCAGCGTCGCTCCTATGGTAGCCGCCGCTTCATCCGAATCTGTTGATGCAGGGAGCCAGGGAGACTCCAAGTTTGGGGCGGTCTACTCCGACGGCCCTCTGGCTGACGTCGCCGGTTCCTCCGTCGAGCAAGCATCGCCAGCGGTGTGAACTCCCGAAGGGGGTATGGGCGTTACATGACAACAGAACGACCTCCACACATCACAGCGGAAGACCCTCGCGGCGCTCAGGCCGCCGCAGAAATACTGCGCCGACACGCGGATGGCGAGCTTGAGGCGAACATCACCAGTGCGGTGCGGAACTTCCTCACCATCACCGGGTTGGTGCGGGATGATGAAGTGGTCGAGGAGGCCCCTCCAGCGGAGGGTTCGCGCCGGGCCGTGGACCTGACGGCGCTTGACACCTTCGTCGAATTCAAGCGACGCATTGGATTGGCCTCCGGCGGCGCGCCTAACCCGCAGTATGTCGAGCAACTGGACGATTACCTGGAACAGTCAGCCAAGCAGGGCAGAGTGCGCATGGGTGTCCTCACGGACGGCAAACACTGGCTGCTGCGCTGGCCCGGCGCGGGCGAAGAGGTCCGCTTGGCCCGCCCGTATGCCTTCACGCTGGAGGACCCCGACCGCTGGTTCACTCTCCATGAGTGGCTGCGAGACTACGCCCTGGGCGTCCCTGAGAGTCTGAAGCCCAATAGAGAAGAGATCGCCAAGCATTTCGGCCAAGGCAGCCCCTCGTACCAGAGGGACATCGCTGTCCTGAAGGCCCACTACCAGGAAAACGCCGGGAAGGAGACCATCCGGGTCAAGCGGCGGCTGTGGTACGACCTGCTGCGCACCGCCCTGGGTGAGGTCGCCTACAGCACGGAGGGTATCGATGACGCAGTGCGCACCGTCATGGGCGACAGGTTTGCCGAGGACACGGGGGAGATGGACGACCTGTTCGTCCGCCACACCTACCTGAGCGCAGTGATCGGCATGGTGGTGCAGGCGTCCTTCGGCATCGACATTCAACGTCTTGCCGAGACCGATCCCGCCGACCTGCTCTTGGGCAGGCAGTTGCGCCAAGACACCGGACTGTATGGGGTGCTGGAATCGGACTTCTTCGCCTGGCCCAACGAGGTGGGCGGGGAGCCGCTGCTGCAAACCTTGGCCCGACGCGTGGCACGGTTCGACTGGACCGAAGCTCCGGCCGACACTGCCGCCACGCTCTATGAGACGGTAATACCGCCGGAAGAGCGGCGGCAATTAGGGGAGTACTACACCCCGGCATGGCTTGCCCGCGTGATGATGCAAGAGCTTGTGGACGACCCGTTGAACCAACGTGTTCTTGACCCTGCCTGCGGCTCAGGCACCTTCGTGGCGGAGGCCGTGAATCACTTCATCGCGGCGGCCGGGAAGACCGGCTGGGAGCCAATGGAAGTCCTCAACCGGCTGCGAGAAGCAGTGACCGGCATCGACGTCCACCCGGTTGCCGTGCACCTCGCCCGCGCCGCGTGGACCCTGGCGGCCCGTCCGGCTATCAACGCCGCGGGCGCAGCCGGGATTGACGCCTCGCTGTCCATCCCCGTCTACCTGGGAGACGCCCTTCAGTTGCGATACCGAACCGGCGATATGTTCGCTGAGCATGAGATAACCATTCAGACGCTCGATCAGGAGAACACCGACTTGGTCTTCCCAACTACCCTGGTGGAACGGGCCGAGAGCTTCGACGCGCTGATGGGAGATGTCTCGACCGCTATCGAGCAGGGAGACGACCCTTTGCTGGCCCTGGACGACAACGGCATCAACGACCCCGCTGAGCGACAAGTCATGGGCAACACCATAGCCTCCATGCAGAGGCTCCACGATAAGGGACGAAATCACATCTGGGCCTACTACGCCCGGAACATGGTGCGTCCCGTGGTGCTGTCCCGCTCCAGGGTGGACGTGGTGATCGGCAATCCGCCCTGGATCAACTACAACCAGACCGCCGACATCCTGCGGGATGAGTTGGAGAACTTGAGCCGGAACACCTACGGCATCTGGGCCGGGGGACGCTACGCCACGCACCAGGACGTGGCGGGACTCTTCTTCGCTCGCAGCGTTGACCGGTACCTGAAGGACGGCGGCGTCATCGGTTTCGTGATGCCCCACAGTGCGCTGCAGGCCGGGCAGTACTCCAAGTGGCGCAGCGGTCAGTGGAAGGCGCGCAACCAGGGGAGCGTTCAGGTGGACTTCACCTTCAAGCGTGCCTGGGATCTTGAACGGCTGGAACCCAACACCTTCTTCCCCATTCCCGCCTCGGTGGTCTTCGCCCGCAAGCTCTCCCAGGACGCCTCCGGCAAGGCATTGGCCGGTAGGGTGGAGCGATGGCTCGGCAAGGCCGGAGCTGACAATGTACGGCGGGAGTCAGTGGGCATCGTCGACACCGGAGCCGTCGGGGAATCACCTTACGCCCCCCTCTCCCGCCAGGGCGCGGTCATCGTTCCCCGCCGCCTGTTCTATGTTGAGGAAACCGAGAATACGGCCATCGTGCAGGCAGCGCCAACGGTCACCATCAACCCCCGCCTGGGCGGTCTCGACAAGCCCCCCTGGAAGGACCTGGACCTGACTGCCATCACCGCTCAGACGGTCGAGGCCAAGCACCTCTTCGACGTGCACCTGGGCGAGACCATCGCTCCCTATGTCACCCTGGAACCCCTGAAGGCGCTGCTGCCAATGAAGCAGGGAGAGGCGGCCATTCCCGCTAATGATCGCGGTCCCGGTGGCATCCGGCTGGGTGGGCTGGATCGACGGATGCGTGAGCGTTGGCAGACGGTCAGCGGTCTGTGGGAGGAGAACAAGGCTCCGGCCAACCGGCTGAATCTGCTTGGTCAGCTTGACTACATGGGAAAGCTATCGTCGCAATTGGAATGGATGAAGGATGCGGGAGAAAGGCCGGTGCGGGTGGTGTATTCGAGCTCCGGCACTCCGACGGCGGCTTTGGTTGCCGAGGATAGACTATTGGTCGATTACACCCTCTTCTGGGTGGACTGTAAGGACATCAATGAAGCCAACTATCTGTTGGCCATCATCAACAGTGACGCACTATATGAAGCGGTATCCGGCCTAATGCCGAAGGGCCAGTTCGGTGCCCGTCATCTCCAGAAGCATCTGTGGAAGCTGCCCATCCCGGAGTTCGCCCCTGCTTCAGAACTGCATGCTGCCATCGTTGAGGCTGGGGCAGCGGCGGCGCGAAAGGCGAAAGAGAGATTGGCGAACCTCCGGGAGCAATACCAGCGGGAAGGGAAGGAACTGACCGTGGCCATCGTCCGCCGGGAGTTGCGGGCATGGCTGCGCACTTCAGACGAGGGACGAGCCGTGGAGTCCGCTGTGAGGAAGCTGCTGAAGAACTGATAGCCGTGCCGAGACACCAGGGCGGGTGTCTTGGCTTGGCTGTGGACCAGGTCTATCAAGGGTCTCAGACCACTAAGGGGTGCTACCCAGCACAAGCACGTAACTCTCATATGTCAGCCACATCAGCACGCCGCCAACCAGCACCGAGAGCCCCGCAATCACGCCAAACGCCCCTGCGCTCATCTCGCCCCGCAGGTGCGCGTTGAACGACCAAGCCACCACCACGCTTGCCACGGCCGCCACGGCAAGCATGAAGAACACTAGGGAGAGAATTAGGGTAGTCATCTTGTGCCAATTCTGTGACGCGTGGCCCCGTATCGTCAATTCCGCGCGGTCGCGCTGATGTCATCTCCCTCCGGGCCGTGGTGATAAACATGGCCTCGATATCGAGCCGCAAGCGGGCGTGTTTGACACGACACTGCTAACTCGACGCCGAGTTACGTTCCTAGTAGGTGAGGCAATGGTAAGTCAATGTTCTGTCGGTACAGTAGGAGTGCGTTGCCCCAGCAACGATCAGCGTAAGCTACGAAGGGGCTGTGGCGGTGATGTCGCGTTCCCCGATGTTCTGTACCACCACCGGTTATGAGAGGACTGTGTGAGCACTCACGATGGAGATGAGCGGTGCTTGCTAGAGGATTGGCAGGCACGTCAATCGGTCAGTGTCAATGTCTGGCAGAGCGCCATACTACTCTCCACTGCCTTGATGCCGCGCAGGCGATTGCATGGCGTGATTCTCTTTGGCGTTGTGTATTTTGCTCTCGGGAATGGAATTAGCACCGCACTATGGCTATCGCTCTTCGGCGACTACGCCTTCAGCATGGTCGCACCTGCGCTGTATTTGCCAATGATAGCCATGACTGCGATAGGGGCGTTGAGAGGATTATTGAGGCAGTTGCCATAGATATATCTCCATTGGTTTACTGACCAGTAGAGAAGTTCGACAATCGAGAGGTGCCTCAACGGTAGGTGCCCTCACGCGCCCCTCAGAAATCGACTGCCTGTGGACAAGCCCTAAGGCTCCCATGTTCGTGCATGTCCGAGGATGTAGAGCAAGACCCCATCTGCGGCGATCATTAACGCTTGCAGCGCAGCCTTGTCCTTCTTGTCACCGTGTGTGTGTGCGTTCATCTGGTCGAACCACCCATCGACCCCTAAGGCCATGTGTGTTGCGAATTGAGCGCCACTGCGGCTGCCTTCAAGGAAGTGGCGAACTCTCGCCTTGAGGCGAGTGGAGTCTTCATCACCGAGTTTTTGGTCAGGAGCTAGCTGTTTGAAGACTACGCGGATCAATTCGCGCATTGACACCGCTGCATGGCGAAGGGAATCAGGCCCTCCATTCCTTAAGGCGTTCCAAGCTCCCTGATGCTTTTCGACGAAGTCGGGGCTGAGTGTTGCGAGACCCAGATGTATTTGAGTGTGCGGATCATCAAGTGGGTATGCCTCAGGAAGGCCAGCGCTTGAGTCCTCGTCAAGCCAGAGACGCATTGACCTGCTGTAGGCAGCAGTTGCTAGAGGCGGTGCCAACACAGTAGCCCTCTCACGATCAGAAGGCGCAATCCTGTCTAGGGTTGCCATACGAGAGGGAAGCTCTTGATTCAATAGGCCTACTGCCTCCGTGATTGCCGGGAAATGGATTGTGAGTGGCTTGAAGGTGTCCAGTCCCGCCAATTGGAATTCCGCGATCCGAGGAAAGGGGAGTTTCCTGAGTGCGAGGCTGTCATCAATCGCATTGGCCAAGTTAAGGTTGTATGTCTGCAAGATTGACGAGAAGTCCGGCAGAAGGCTTTTGTCGAGCGCAGTATTGATGAAGGTAGCATTATGCATCTGCGCGCGGGTGAGAGGTTCAATAGCGCGGCGCATTGCCTCGTTGTGGGCCGAGAGCATACGTTCAATGCCCTTGCTATCCTGCCTTATGGTCTCAATGATCGACGAGAAGGAGCTAACGGTATGCAGAATATCTTGCGGTATCACAGGAATAGAAACGACCTGAGACAGTGCTCGGGAGGCGCGCTGAATCTGTGTTTGCATGTCTGCCAATCTCTCTTTGGCCCGATCCACTTCAGCAAGACCGGGTTGGGTGACCCGCCACTCCCATTCATCGTGGGTCACCAGTGCACGCTCCTCTAGCAATCCTAGGGAGCGGCTGACGGAAGGGCGGAGCTTGTCCACTCGCGAGGCGAGTTCTGTCACTGACTTGGCCGGTGCTGATTGAAGCTCAATGAGGATCTGCAATTGAAGTGTTGATAGCCTAGACATGACCACATAGTAACATTATTCTTATCGTTACGCACGAGAGCGTAGATCCCTCCCTTTGGTTATGCTCGAATTATGGCTTTATCCGACCAACAATTACTCGACGCCCTCAGCCGGATGCCCTTCGTCGAATCGACGGAGCTGGCGCTCATCCTTGGTGAGCCCCACGCCACCGTCCACCGCTATCTGACTGACCTGCTCAACGACGGCATCTTGGGAAAGTCCTCCCACGGCACCGTCCACCTGCCGTCGAGCGAGAGATACTTCATCACCGCCAGCGGTATCCGTGAAACCGCCAACTTCCTGGACTTCGACACGCCCTCGGACTTCGTGCGGGCCTACCCCATGTCCAGGGAGTGGCTGACCCTGCTCCTGCGCCGGATGGATGCCGTGGCCGCCGTCTACCGCCTGGCCGCCACCATGTCGCCCGGCAACGACGGCCTGCGTTCCCGCGTGGAGTTTCACCGCCGGGGCCGCTTCGACGCCACCATCACCCTCCACGACGGCCGTGACTTCGGCGTGGTGCGCC